>JBFMAV010000001.1:0-177781 GCA_040755535.1 Pseudomonadota bacterium
GGTTTGGGTTTGGGCGGCGCTGGCCGCGGGGCCGGGGCCGTCCCCGCTTTGGCGCGCCCTCGCCAGCATCTGCTCCACCGTCACGCCGCTATTGCCGCCGCCCAGAAGCCGCTCCTCGGCCATGACGGAGGCCTGGATCTGGGGCGGGATGAGGGCGGTCGGGTCGGAGGACGTGGTCGCGCAGCCGCCCGCCGCGAGGCAGAGCAGCGCGGACAGGCCCAAGCGCAAGGACCGCTTCTTCGGCATGGCTGTCTCCAGCGCCGGCGAAGACCAGGGAAAACACGACACGCGAATCACGCCCCAAGCTTAAGGCGCGCGCGGGGCGAGGGGAATCGCCTTGCCTCTCCTAGGGGAAGCATTGCCGCCGGAGGGCGCGGTCTGCGCGGCACATTTCGGTTTCTTCGCTCTGGAAGGGGAATTAGGAAGGAAACGGAATGCCGGGGGACGATGCGGTGGGACACGCGCGGGGCGAATTGAGCGGAGCGGGAGGCGCCTTCGAGACGCGCCGCCGCACTGGCCCCGCCAAAGCGCGCCTGTGCGGCGCAGGCCCGTCCCGGACTGCGGAGGCGGCATGCTGATCGTCACCAATTACGAGGCGCTGCCCGCAAATTGGCGCTCCGCGACCGGCATCACCGGGGAAACGCGGCTCGCCCGCAGCCTCGCCGATTTCCGAGCGTTCGGGGCGCGGCCGGATGCGGTCTTCGTCATCAATGGCGACGCGCGGGCCTTGATGCGTCTCGTTGCGGCGCGCCGGTTCCTGCCCGGCTTTCAACGTCCCATCGTGGCCATCGACATCATTTTCCGCCGGCCCGCCGGGCTGAAGGGGCGCGCGCTTCATGGGCTGAAGCGACCCTTCCTGTCGGGCGCCGACCTTTATCTGAACTTCTTCTCCGATGCGCGCGGCGTGAGCGAGGTGTATGGCATCCCGGCCGCGCGCTGCGCCTATGTGCCGTTCAAGGTCAATCTGGAGCCCGACGCGATCGCGCAGGCCGTGTGCAGCGAGGACTATGTCCTGACCTTCGGCCGCTCCTTGCGGGATTTCGACACCTTCTTCGCCGCCATGGAGCGCCTGCCCTATCCCGGCGCCATCCCCCTCCCGGACGTCGCGGGCCTGCGGGCCCATGGGGCGCGCTTCACCCGTGACCTGGATCATTTGCCGGCGAATGTTACGGTGCTGGAAGATGACGGCTCGGCCCGCGCGCAGTTGGACATGCTGCGACGGGCAAAGCTCGTCGTCGTGCCCGTGACCCGCTCGAGCATCGTCGCCTCGGGCATCTCCACCGTTTTGAATGCGCTGGCGCTGGGCAAATGCGTCATCGGGTCCGAGGGGCCGGGCATGAGCGACATCTTCACGGACGAAATCCTCACCGTCCCACCGGAGGACCCGGCCGCTCTCGCCGCCGCCATCGACCGCGCGTGGCGCGATGACGACCTGCGCGCCCGCACGGGCGCGGCGGGGCGGGCCTGTGCCATGCGCCTCGGCCACGAGGCGGACCTGGTGCAGCGCCTCATCGACCGCATCGCGCTGGCGTTCGGCTAGACCAAAGCCATGTCTCCTCCCGCTCCCCGTTTCAGCGTCGTCATCCCCTCCCGGGACTGCCTCGCTTATCTCCCCGAGGCCATCGCCAGCATTCGCGCGCAGGAGGTGGGGCCGGCCGAGATCATCGTCATCGACGACGGATCCCGCGACGGCACGGGGGAATGGCTGGCGCAGGCGGCGGCCGCCGATCCGCTGCTGATCCCGCTGCGTGGCCCGGAAAAGGGGGTCGCCGCCGCGCGCAACCTGGGCATTGCCCGCGCCTCCTGCGACCTCATCGCCTTTCTCGATGCGGACGACCAATATCTGCCGGGCGCGCTCTCGGATCGTCTTCCGCTCATGGAGGCGCAAGGCGACATCACCCTCACCTTCGCCGACATCATGTCCGTCGATCCGCAGGGGCGGCTCGTCGGCTACCAGTTCGACTATTGGCCGCTGTTCCGCGCGTTCCTGTCCAAACGTGCCGGGCTGGTGCCGCTGGGGCCGGACGCGTTCGCCATGCTGCTTGCGGAGATGGTCTGCGGCACGTCCGCCGTCCTGACCCGCAAATCCGCCCTGACCGCCGTCGGCGGGTTCGACGAGCGCTACCGCATTTCCGAGGATTGGGATCTCTGGCTGAAACTCGCGAAGTGCGGGCCGGTCTGGTGCTCCACCCATCGGGCGACGCGCTATCTGGTGCGGCCGGGTTCCACCTCCCGCAATTTCGCGGAGCTGGCCCGCACCATGCGCCAGGTGTTCGAGGCGCATGCGCAGGACGCCGCGCGCATCCCCCAGCCCTGGCGCGGAGTCGCCTTGGCGCGGGTGCGGCTCGCCGATGCCGAGGCGGCCATGATGGCGGGCCACCATGGCCGGGCGCTCGGCTGGCACCTTGCGGCCTTCGCGGCGGCCCCCTCCGTACGCCTTGCGAAATCCGCCGCTGCCGATGCGCTCCGCCTGCTGCGCCTGAAATAGCGCGCGGTCAGTCCCGGTCGCCCCCCAGAACGGACAATTCGCCCGCTTTGAGCGGTGCCTTGGCCTTGTAGCGCCCGAAGGCTGTGAGGCCGAGCGGCAGACCGGGGCGCGGGAAGAACAGCGCGCCGCGCAACAGGACGCCGGCGGCGATATCGTTGGTGTAGAGCGTCACCGACTGGCATCCGCGCTCGGCAGCCAGCGCCACGAGGGCGCGCATGGCGGCGAGGCGCAGCTTGGCGCTGGCGGCGAGCCATTCCTGCACCAGGAGGATGGGCGGCTGACCCCCCTCGCGGACCAGATTGAAGATGATGAGCGCCTCGGGCGCGTCGGGGTCACCGAGCGTCAGTTGCTCATAGGCCCCGCCGGGCTCGGCGCCATAGCGCCAGGCGAACCAGCGCGGCGACTTCTCGACCGTGCAGCGGGCGGAGGGCGGCATGGGCGCCGGCAGGACAAACGGGGTCTGCGCGGTGATGGGCCGAACCGTCACCCCGTCCAGGCGTCCGCGCCGCGCCAGCGCCTGGAGCGCCCGCGTCACCGGCGCGGCCAAGGGGCCGGGAATGCGGGCGGGGGCGGCGAGCGGACGGACCCAGCGATGGATCTCGTCCACATGGGTCCAGTCCAGATGCTTGATGCGCAGGGGATAGGCTTCGGCGTTCGGCGTGCCGTAGGTGAGGCGAAAGCCGCGCCGCTCCGCCTCCGCATAGCAGGCGCGCGCCAGCGTCACCGCCATGTTCTGCCGGCGATAGTCCGGATGCGTCATGGTATCCACGGACTGGCAGCCCATCACGCGTTCCCCATCCAGCAGGAGCGGGGTGGAGATGACGGCATAGACGCCGACGCAGCGATCCCCGTCCTTCGCCAGCATGGGCGGCAGCGGGTCCACCGGCGGATCGAAATATTTCCAGCCGAAATAATCCACCGAATGGCCCGGCCCCCAGATGGTTTCGTGCAGCGCCTGGATCTGCGGCAGGTCCGCCCGGGTCGCGAGCACGGGCGTCCAGCGCGGCGCCGGTGCCGGGTCTTCCCCCTGGTGCTGCGACATGGGCGCTCCTTGCATGCGGGTTGCGAACGGCCGCTGTTTTGTGTGGGGGGAGGGGGTGTGTCAACGCAGGCGGCGCCCAGCCCTGCGCAACAAACCTTTGATCTCCGGTCGCCAGAGGGCTAGAGGAACCGGCGCCGGTGAAAGACATGACAAAAACCACACCCATTCCCGACCTCGCCCCGCTTCGCGCCGAGATCGACCGCATCGATGAAGCCATGCACCGCCTCCTCATGGAGCGCGGCGAGATTATCGATCGTCTCGTCGAGGTGAAGCGCCTGCAGGGCGGCGAGGGCGGCTCCGCCTTTCGCCCCGCCCGCGAGGCCGCCATGATGCGCCGCCTGGTGGACCGCCATGGCGGGCTTCTGCCGCTCGACACGGTGGAGAGCATCTGGCGCGTCATCATCTCCACTTTCACCTATGTCCAGGCGCCCTATGCGGTGCATGCCGACCTCTCGGTCGGCGAAGCGCCCATGCGCGACAGCGCGCGCTTTCATTTCGGCTTCACCACGCCCTTCGTGTCCCATATCGGCCCGCGCGCCGTCGTGGAGGCGGTGGCGGTCTCCAGCGGCGATCTCGGCTTGCTGCCGGCGGTGGTGCTGCCGGGCGGCGATCCCTGGTGGAGCGCGCTGGAAGGGGAGAAGGCGCCCAAGATCATCGCCCGCCTGCCCTTCGTGGAACGTTCGGACCACCCCGCCGCCTTGCCGGTCTTCGTGGTGAGCCATCCCATCGCCGATGCCGCCGTGACCGAGATCGAGGTCTGGAGCGTTCACGCGTCCCATTGGGTGCCGCAGGCCGCAGCTGCCTTTGCCGGCCGGGGGGAATTGCTCGCCGCTGCGGTAGAGGGACGCCCCGACGCCGCCGCGCTGCTCATGAGCATACCTGCGGGGAGCCGGGACGCCGGCCTTGATGCGCTCACGCAAGCGGGCGCGCGCATCGCGGCTTTCCATTTCGTCGGCGGCCACGCCGCGCCTTATCGCCTCGGCTCGGACGGAACCGCCCGGAGCTAGAGCGGTCAAACCTTCTCTATCGGAACGTTAGAGACTGATTCACCGACCCCGTCGGTTCGACAGGGCCGGATTGGGAGTTCAGATATGTCCGCCCACGCGCCAGAGCGCCACATCCATGCCGTGCCCATGCCCCGCCCGGGCGTGCTGGCCATCGACGCCTATGTGCCCGGCCGCAGCCAGGCGCCCGGCGTCGCCAAGGTGTTCAAGCTCTCCTCCAACGAGACGCCCCATGGCCCGAGCCGCCATGCGCGGGCGGCCTATCTGGAGGCGGCGCATTATCTGGCGGATTATCCCGACGGCAGCGCCGTGCTGCTGCGCGAGGCCATTGGCGCGGTCCATGGCATCGATCCGGACCGCATCGTCTGCGGCGCAGGGTCGGACGAATTGCTGGCGCTCGCCGCCAAGGCCTATCTGGGGCCGGGCGATGAATGCCTGTTCTCGCAATATGGCTTCCTGGTCTATCGCATCGCGACGCTGGCGGCGGGCGCGACCCCCGTGGTCGCCCCCGAGCGCGACCACACCGCCGACGTGGACGCGATGCTGGCGCTGGTGACGCCCCGCACGCGGGTTGTCTTCCTCGCCAATCCCAACAATCCCACGGGCACCTATCTGCCTTATTCCGAGGTTCTCAGGCTGCATGCGGGATTGCCGCGCCATGTGCTCCTGGTACTGGATTCCGCCTATTCGGAATATCTGCGGCGCCCCGATTACGATCCCGGCCTCACGCTCGCGCTTGAAGCGCCGAATGTGCTGATGACGCGCACCTTCTCCAAGATTTACGGCCTCGCCGCGCTCCGGCTCGGCTGGTCGGTGGGTCCGGCGGCGGTGATCGATGCGCTGAACCGGGTGCGCGGGCCGTTCAATGTGACAGGCCCCGCCATCGCGGCCGGGATTGCCGCCATCCAGGATCAGGAGCATGTGGCGGCTTCGGTGGCCCATAACGACCATTGGCTGCCGAAGGTCTCGCGGCAATTGGTGGATCTCGGCCTTAAAATCACGCCCTCGGTGGCGAATTTCGTGCTGATCCACTTCCCCGACGCCGAATGCCGCGCGACGGCCGACGCCTATCTCACCGCGCGCGGGCTCATTCTGCGCCCGGTGGGCGCCTATGGTCTGCCCCATGCCCTGCGCATGACCATCGGTTCGGAAGAAGCCAATGTGCTGACCGTGCAGGCGCTCGCCGACTTGCTGGCGGAGGCGCCGGTATGAGCGGGCGTCAGCTCGAGCGCCTTGCCATTATCGGCGCGGGCCTGATCGGCTCCTCCATCGCCCGCGCGGCGCGGGAGAAGGGGCTGGCCGGGCAGGTCGTGGTGGCGGACGCCGATGCCGAGGTGCGCGCGCGGGTGCGCGCGCTCGGCTTTGCGGACGAGGTTCCCGATACGGTGGCGCACGCCGCGCGGGGGGCCGACATGGTCATCGCCTGCGTGCCCGTCGGTGCGTCCGGCGCCGTCGCGCGCGAGATCGCGCCGGAACTGAAGGCGGGCGCCATCGTCTCGGACGTGGGCTCGGTGAAGGGCGCCGTGGTGGAGGCCATGGCGCCCCACATTCCCGCCCACGCTTATCTGGTGCCCGCCCATCCGGTGGCCGGAACCGAGTTTTCCGGTCCCGACGCGGGCTTTGCCAGCCTGTTCGAGAATCGCTGGTGCATTGTGACGCCGACCGACACGGCGCCGGCGGACGCCGTCGCGCGGGTGTGCGACCTCTGGCGCGGCATGGGCGCCAATGTGGAGACCATGACGCCCAAGCACCATGATCTGGTGCTCGCCATCACCAGCCATGTGCCCCATCTCATCGCCTACAATATCGTGGGCACGGCGGCGCATCTGGAGGAGACGCTCACCTCCGAGGTGATCAAATTCTCCGCCGGCGGTTTTCGCGACTTCACCCGCATCGCCGCCTCCGACCCCACGATGTGGCGCGACGTGTTCCTCAACAATCGCGAGGCGGTGCTGGAAATGCTCGGCCGCTTCAACGAGGATCTGTCGCAACTGCAGCGGGCGATCCGCTATGGCGACGGCGAGGCGCTGTTCGACCATTTCACCCGCACGCGCGCCATCCGCCGCTCCATCATCGAGATCGGCCAGGAAACGGCGGCGCCGGACTTCGGGCGCCGCGCGCCGGAGACGAAATAGCGCGTGTCAGTCGGCCTTGCGGCGCGAGAGGCGCAGTTCGCTGACGATGACGCCGAGCACGATCAGCACCGCGCCGAGAATGGCGAGCCCCGGCAGGCGCTCGCCGGCCAGCCGCCCCACGATGCCCGCCCAGACCGGCTCGCCGGCATAGATGAGGGTGGCGCGGGTGGGCGAAACGCGCTTCTGCGCCCAGTTCATGGTCACCTGGATGAGCGCGGAGGCGGCGCCGAGCGCCAGGGTCGCGAACACCAGCGTCCAGGAGAAGGCCGGAACGGCCTCGCCGGTCAGCGGCATGAACAGGAAGCTCAGGAGGGAGGCGACCGCGAGCTGGACGAGGCTCACCCGCCGCACGTCCACGCTGCCCGCGAACACGCTGACCAGCAGGATTTCGGCTGCGATGGCCACAGTCGCGACGAGGGTGAAGATTTCGCCCGCGCCAAGGCCCAGCGCGGCGCCGTCCGGGCCGGCCAGCAGGACGAGGCCGGAAAAGGCGAGCGCGATGCCGGCCCAGGCCATGACATGGGGCCGGCGCCGCAGAAAAGCCCATTGCAGCAGCGGCACGAGGGGCACATAGAGCGCGGTGATGAAGGCCGACTTGCTGGAGGGGATGGTCTCCATCCCCTTGGCCTGGAGTGCGTAGCCAAGGAAGATCGCGGTGCCCACGATGGCGCCCGCCATCAATTCGCGCCGGGTCATGCCCTTCAGGTGGGGCGCGAAGATCGCCGCCAGCACCAGCGCCGCGAAGCCGAAGCGCAGGCCGGTCAGCATCAGCGGGCCGGTCTGGGTCAGCAGGGTATGCACCGCCAGGAAGGTGGTGCCCCAGATCATGGTGATGCCGACCAGCGCGGCTTCGCTGCCTCGCGTTCCCGCGAGCTTGCCCTTAAGCTGGGCGAAGACGCCGCGCGGAGGCGGGGGCGCGCCCTTCAGGGGGGCGACCGGAACGGGAGGGGACGTGTGCAACATAGTGCGCAGGGTTTATGAGCAATATAGTGCGCAGTCAAGAGGGTGAGTCGGCGGAGCGCCCCGATGTGCTCGCCTGCGTCGGGGACAATGTCCGCCATCTGCGCCAATTGGCCGGCCTCAGCCAGCAGGCGCTGGCGGATGCCTCGGGCCTCAGCCGGCGCATGATTGTCGGCATCGAATCGGGCGAAGCCAATATCAGCCTCAGCAATCTCGACCGCATCGCCGCCGCGCTCGGCATCAGCTTCTCGCGCCTCGTGCGGCCGGCGGAGGCGGAGGACGGCACGCGTATCCGCTCCGTGCTCTGGCAGGGGGAGACGGCGGACAGCCGCGGCACCCTGCTCGGCAGCGCGCCGGCGACAAGCGAAGTGGAGATGTGGACCTGGTCCCTCGCGCCCGGCGAGCGCTATGAGGGGGAAGCCACCGAAATCTCCGGCTGGAGCGAGATGGTCTATGTGCTGGAGGGCCGCCTGACCGTGGAGATGGACGGCGGCGCGCGCCAGGTGGAAGCCGGCGACTTCCTCATCTTCCGCAGCCCGGCCCCCTATGTCTTCGTCAACGCCGAGCCCGCCCCGCTGCGCTTTATTCGCAATATTGCGGTGTAGGGGTGCGGCAGCTCGCCGATGGGGCGCCGCGTTCGTTAACGGGCGGGCCGCTCCGGGAGGTCCGGGAAGCGTCGGAAGCTCATCATGCCAGATACAAGTTTGACGTCCGGTTTGGGGGCGTATCACGCCCGGCCGCTCTTGAGTGCGAAGTATCGAATAGCTTCCATTGAAAGCGGACTGATCTCGACAGCGGCTTCCAACCCCATTGTGGCCGTCCGCATTGGAAATCAGGTATTAAATTACCTGCAATTGGTCGGTGCTGAATGCTGAGAGGCTCTGACGTTACGCCACTGATGTAATCAAGTTTGAAGTTAGTTCTGGTCCATTGTGAGCTTGGCCCACCCCTCGGCTGGACGGGCCTTCTGGCCGATTTCAGGGGGTAAACTGTCACCGCGATGGGGGTCTTTCGCAATGATGGTCAGTCGATCTCGCCTCGCCGGACACGCCTCTCGTGCTTGTAGTCGAAATGACGATCGATCGCCGCGACAAGCGGCATCTTTAAAAATGACCAACCCGGCGCGAAGTGCGGCTCGAAGAGGTCTCCAACGAGCCAGTGGTCGAACGCCTCGAAGTGACTCGCGAGCGCCAGATCGAGGACTTGGCGTAGCAGCCGCGCAATCGAATTGACATCGGATACAGTGTAGAGCGTGAAGTGCTTGCCCATTTCAAAATTGGCGATATCGCGCTCGACGTTGCGCGACGAAATGTGGGTCATCGTTGAAAGAGTGCCATAGAGACCTTTGGCGATCTGTTGATATTGACGGGCCGCCTCAACATCGAGCCTTCTAAAACGAAGGCTATTCACTACCTCCTCGAAGCGTTCACGACCGAGCCCGTCAAGCGCGACGACTTTTTCGGCCACGGTTTGAGGCGTCGTCGTGTCCTCACGACGACCGTTTCGCCGAAGGGGAGGCGAGCCCTGATCAAGCCATAACGCCTTCACAGATGCTTCCACGAGGAAACGCATCTCGCGCTTTGCAGGATCATGAAATCCTTCCTTTATCATATGGCTCGCTGAAATCATCGACTGTACGAAGTGAGGCTTGATCCGGAGCGATATCAACTTGTCGAAAAACATCGGGTTTCGGGTAGCCATGAGCTCGATGGCGTTAACGCCAAGGCCGTAGTCCAAAATGTAGTGATCGATCTGTCGCATAGCTCCTATGTAGGAGTCGCTAGCTTTTAGGGCCGCGTGTTCGTTAGCCAGCCGCTGTCGTTTATCGGCTATGCTGCGAGACATAGCGGTCAGTGGGTCGGTATCAGCATTCTCCTCGTCCATAGGCCATGATTAGCTCGTATGGACTTGCATAGCCAACGGCGGTTTTTGGCAAGAGCGATTGGGCTGTTGGACGACTGCAATGGGGCGCGAAGCTGAATGCCGCTATCCGACGACGATCCAGTTTCTGCTCTCGGCGCAACGTCGAAGGTTATAGTGGCCGAGGGTTGAGTCACGGCGGCGGGCGCAAGGGGTGGAAGGGCGAGGCGATCGAGAACTCGCCCCGCGTACTGACGCGCCTCATGAGGTGAGCGGCGGCATGCCCTATGGCTTCCGGATCGGCAGTTGGCCCGATCACGAGTTGGCGAATACCGAGATAGTTGTCCTCGGCTGCCGGCAGGCCAAAGTTGACATAGGGGATTACTTTCGCCCCGGCCGGCCGGTCTAGGATCTGGCGCTGATCCCCTACGATGCCGCGAGGCTGCTCGACCGTGACGCAGCGCCACTCGACCTCCTCCGAGAATGCCGGGTGCTTGATGAAGGCTGCTACCTCGGCGATCCAACGGTCAACAGCCGAAGTGTGACGACCGGAAATCAACATCCCCCTCACTTCTTCGCTAAGCGTCTCGTCCTCTGAGCCAAGCTCTAGCTGTGCAGCTTGCTCAAGACGCGTCGGGAGCTCCCGGCAGCGCTCCTTGAGCCAAGACGAAAACCGCTCGTCCTCAGGCCGGCCGTACGCTTCGGCCCAGTAGTAGTGGACTCGGCCACATATGAAGGCCTGTTCGCGAGCCCGCTCCATCAGGTGATTGAGATTGAAGCCAATCGCGATCGCGCCGTCTCGTCGGCCATAGGCTCGCCACTGTGAGAGCACGTTCCCCTTCCGGCAGAAGGACGCGGAGAGGACGTACCAGCTCCCTTGGCCGCGTTTCATCAGCGCGATCGAGAACAGCACCCTCTGCCGGAGGTCTTCCGACCAGGTCTCAGTCCCCTCTCCGTAAGCGAGCACCATCTCCAGGATCTCAAGGCCGAAGGTGAACTCCGTCCGATCATTGAGGAAGCGGTAGTCCGAAGCCCAGATCCCCTCACTTTCTATGATGCCACGGAGGCCGGAAAGATCGGTATAGTGATAGACGAGACGGTCCGAGATTCTGTTGTATTCGAGGCCAAGTGCGTCGAGTTGGACGAGGGCGACGTGTCTCTCAAGCGCATCGTGTTCGGTGAGAGCGGTTACGGGACCTGTCGATCTCGGTAAGAGCATGCTGTCCGATGTTCCACGAGAAGGGTTGTGTTGTCTGAGGCGTCAGACCGTCTTCGCCCGGCGAGCGACTGCACGTCAGGCTCAATTGATCGATAATAAACACGCGCGGTCTCATGTCCAAGTTGAAGGTGCGATCGAACCTGGAAAAGACGGCGGTGGACGTAAGGCGAATGACTGCTTTCCGGCTTTCATCCAAGGTCGGATTCTGGTGCAACCATGACTTTCAGAGCCGTAAACGAAACGTCTGATTTCGGGAAATCTCAAGTTCAATCCCTACGGCCGAGATGGGGGCGCAAAGCGGATGCCGCTGCAGGGCCAGTCGAGAGGCCGCAACGCCCCCGACCCCCTAAAACAGCGGCGGAATGATCCCGACCGGGACCTTGCCCAGTTGCACCGCGCCCTCTTTGAGGGAGATGGAGAAGGTCGTGCCCTTGCGGCCCGCGACGTCGCCGGGGCGGCCGGCGAGGGCGAGGGCGTTGGCGATGGAGGCGATTTCCGGGCTGATGATGCCGCCTTGGGCGAGCGCCTTGGTGAGTTCGTCCATGCCGGCAAATCCCACGCTCACCGCGCCGAACACCCGCCCCTGCGGGTCAACGCCCAGCGCGCCATTGGCGGTGAGCGCGGTCTTGGGCGTGGTGAGGCGGAACGTGTCCACCTTCAGCGTGCCGTTCGCCGCCGCCCAGGCGCGGATGCGCTCGGACAGGGACATGGGCTGGAGATTGTCGATGGCCGTCACGCTGCCCTGGAGCACAAGGTCGATGGGCCCGGCGATGCCGCCTCCGCCAAGGGCGGGATTGGTCCCGTTCACGAGGCCGAAGGCATAATCCACCCCGTCCGGCCCGGAGCCGCTGGCCGGCGGGCTACGCCGGGCATGGGCTTCGAAGTGTTTGGCGCTGAACAGCGTCTCCGCCGCATCCCCCGGCGCGCGCTGGATGGCGGGATTGTCGATCGCCATGGAAAAGCGCTGCGGCACGCCATCGATGGTCCCGATGGCGCTCATCTGGAGCAGCGACCAGGTGGCGCCATAGACATGGCCGGTGGCGAGATCCTCCACCTTGGCCGGCCCGTCGAACTCCGCGACGATATGGTTGGGCGCCCAGACCTGCGCCACCAGATGGGCGCGCGCGGCGGTGATGCGCAGCGCATCGCCCGTGCCCTGCGTCGCCAGCGTGGGCTCGCGGCACAGCAGTTCGAAGCGGAAGGGGAAGCCGCCGAGCCTTCGCTCCTTGCACGACCAGACCCGCCCGAGCTTCGCCTCGCGCGCGATCCAGGCATCGATCTCGCCGTCGGCGCGTGCCGAGGCATAGACCCACAGGCCGCTCCAGCACAGGCCGAACACCACCACGAGGATGAGGGGAACGGCGATGATCCAGGGTTTGCGCCGCCGCGGGGCTGGGGACGTCTCGCTCATGCGTCTTCCGGATCCATCTCGGCTTGCAGGGGAGGGAAGGCGCTGTTAGGCGACGGGAACGGCCATCTTGTCAATGTGTGCCCTTGTGAACGCGCCTTCCGCCCCTGAGCCTGACCGGTGGGTTTTCGGTTACGGCTCCCTCATGTGGAATCCGGGCTTTCCCTTCGCCGAGCGGGTGGAAGCCCGGCTCATCGGTGCGCATCGCGCGCTGTGCATCTATTCGTTTCATCACCGGGGAACGCCGGAGAAGCCGGGCCTCGTCCTGGGCCTCGATGTGGGCGGCTCCTGCCGGGGGATCGCCTATCGCGTGGCGGGCGCGGCATGGGCCGACACCCACGCCTATTTGACCGCGCGTGAGCAGATTTCCGGGGTCTACCGGGAAGCGAACCGGCGCATCCGTCTGCTGGACGGGTCCGGGCGCGATGCGGCGGCGGTGGTCTATCTCGTCAATCGCGGCCATTCCCAATATGCCAAGGGCCTCGACCATGCGGCCCAGCTTCATCTGGTGCGCGGCGCGCACGGCCATTCGGGGCCGAACCGGGATTATGTCATCGCCACCGTGGCGGAATTGAAGGCCATGGGCATTGTCGATCCGGGCCTTGCCTGGATCGCCCACCGCCTCCAGGAGGGGCACGACTGACGCGCTCAGGCCGCGCGCCGGCCGGGACGAAGCATGGGGCGAAGGTCCGGGGTGTTGGCGGGACCGCAAAGTGCCGTGCTGCGGGTCTTGCCCTGCGCCCGCGTCCGAGGGGCCGGGGGGCTCATGAGGGCGCGCAGGCTTTCGGGGGCGTCCTCGCCCATCACATGGATGTGGATTTCTTCCGCCAGGAACCTTGCGGCGGCCGCCCGCGCGGCCTCTCCCGTCGGCCCGGCCCACAAGGCGATGGGGCCGGCCGGGGTGCGCCGTGCCACCACGGCGAGGGCGTCGGAATAATCCGGCGCCGTATCGGTCTCATAGACCGAAAAGACGTGCCTGCGCCCGTCCTGGTCGCGCCAGAAACGGAAGCGGGGACCGAGCGGACCGCTCTTCAAACCGGAGAGACGACCCGCATCGACCAGGGGAACGAGGAACGAATCAGTCGCATTCATGAGAACGAAAATAGAACAGGACGATTCGCCGGATCAAGACTTTTCCACAGTGCGGGATTGCGGGGATAATTTCGTAACCTTACCCGTCTGCTGCTGGGGCGGGGGCGGCGTCTCCCCAAGCTCCGCCCAGCCGAGCGCCATGAGGCGGTTGCTGGAGGATTCGATCTCCCGTTCCACCCGGGCGGCAAACACCCCGCGCGGCAGCTTGGCTGGAATGGGCGGCAGGATTTCCGCGCGGATGGTGCCCTGGCGCAGCGGCTTGCGGCGCGGCCAGAAGATCCCCGAATTCAGCCCCACGGGCACGCAGGGCGCGCCGAGGCTGGCATAAAGATGCGCCACGCCGAACTTGTATTGCGGCGGCGCCCCGGCGGGACGGCGCGTTCCCTCCGGAAAGATCAGGATCTGGCGCCCCTTGGCGGCCTCCGCCGCAGCCCGTTCGGCCATGGCCTTCAGGGCGACAGCGCCCGCCCCGCGATCCACCGGAATCATGCCGGCGCGCCACAGATACCAGCCGAAGATGGGAATCCAGGTGAGTTCGCGCTTCAGGATGAAGGTGGGGTCATCGAACAGCAGGAGCAGCGCCAGCGTCTCCCAGGCCGATTGATGCTTGGCGGCCACCAGCAGCGGCCCCTTGGGGATATTCTGCCGCCCGGTGATCTCTGCCCGCACGCCACCCACCGTGCGCAGCACCAGGAGACAGGCAGACAGCCAGGTGCGGATGCCTTTCCACAGGATGCGCCGGGGCAACACCAGGAATGGCAGGAGCACGATGCCGAACACGATGGTCACGGCATAAAACGCGATCTGGAACAGGAAGGTGCGCAGCAGGGTCAAGGCGGTCCCCGAAAAGCCAGCAGGTCCGGGGGCGTCCATAGCGCGAATCCGACCGCGCGGCCATGCGGCTCTGCGAACCCGTCAGTGGGTGGCGGACGCCTGCGGCCCGTTTGCGCTGCCGGGCGGCGATTTCTGCGGCTCGCTTTCCTCCTCCGGGGCGGCGACGGCCTGGAGCGGACGGATCTTCGCGTGGGCAAGCAGATATTTCACATATTCCTTGAACAGCAGCTTGGCGGTCTGCGGTTCGCTCCACCAATGGGCATCCTGCATCCGGTCCGTCACCACCGGATAGGAGATCAATTCCACCTCCGGCATCATGCGGCCGAGTTCGAAGATCGCGCGCGGCATGTGCCAGGTGGAGGTCACCACCACCAGAGAGCGGAACCTGCGGCTGCGGGTCCATTCCGCCACCTCTATGGCATTGCCCCAGGTGTTCAGTGCCTTTCGGCCGAGGTCCACGCAGCAATCGAGCAGGGCCTCGCCGCTCGGCAGGGTGCGGCGCAGCTCTTCCGCGGACGTGGTCCGGTTGACCCCGGAAATGAGCAGGCGCTGCCCATGCCCGGTGGCGAGCAATTGGACACCGTCGGCAACCCGCGAGGCGCCGCCGGTCAAGACGACGATTCCGTCGGCGCGTTTGGGCGCCACGGGCTCCCGGCTCGCGATGCGTGCGGTGAAAAGGGCAAATCCGGCAAGAAAGGCGAGGCCCGCGACAAGCATGCCGCCAGCCGCCACGACGCCGACCACGCGCAGCCAGCGACGCCGTCCCCACTGTGTGTCTCCTGCCCCGGCTGGGCCGCCCGAAAACGGATCCGCCGCGTCGGTCTTCGGTTCCATCACCTTAAGATGGCTCCAGAATACGGCGCGGGCGAGGAAAAAACCGCACCGTCATGAGCGGGGGCTCGGTCACTGTATGGTCCGCAGCGTACGATAGACCGTGATGCGCGAGGTGAGCGCGGTCGCGCCCGCGGCCACGAGCACCGCGAGCAGGATGCCGGCATAGCCCCACAGGCCCGGTTCGAGCCAACTGAGGACGCTGGGGCTTTCCGGGTCGCTGCCGGCACCGATGCGCGGCAACAGGGTCAGCGACACAAACACCAGGGCCGCGAGCAGCCCGCCGGCGACCCCGCCCTGGGCCCCGATCTTGAGAAAGTGCCGCTGGAACTGGGCGGCGATGAAACCGTCGCGCGCGCCCACGAAATGCAGCACCTCCACCACCGTCCGGTTGGTGGCGACCGCCGCCCGCGTCGCGAACACGACGGAGAGCACGGTCGCCGCCGTGACCAGCGCGAGAAGCCCGAGGCCCACCACCATCACGCCTTCCGCCATGGCGCCGAGGCGGCGCGACCATGTGCGGTGGTCATCCAGGGTGGCGGTCGGGATGCGGTCCGTGAGTACGCGCCGCAGGCGGGCGAGGTCCGGGGGGGTGGACGGGGCGAGCCGCAGCACGATGATGCGCGGCACGGGCAGGTCGGACAGATCGAGCCCGGTGCCGAGCCAGGGCTCCAGAAGGCGGGATGTCTCGTCCGTGGTGAGCACATGAGCGGCGCTGACGCCTGGGGTCTGGGTGGCAATATCGCTCGCGATCTTCACCTGGGTGTCCACGCTGGCGGCGTCTCCCGCGCGAATCTGAATGGTGACCTCGCGTGCCACATCCGCGCGCCAGGATTGGGCCGTGGTGCGAATGCCCATGACGGTGCCGACCGTCAACCCCGCCAGGAAGGTCATGATGGCCACCACTGCCACCAGCGCCCGGCCGGCCACGGTCGCGCGGGGCACGATGGGGGTGAGCCCGCGCGCCTTGGCGGCGGGGCGCACGCGGGTCTCCGGCAGGCGGGGGGCGTCAGTCATAGACATAGAGCCGCCCATCCGAGATCACGAGCCGGCGCGCGTCGAACTGGTCCATCAAGGCGATGTCGTGGGTCGCCAGCAGCACCGACGTTCCGGACTTGTTGAGTTCGATGAACAGGCGCAGCAGGCGCCGGGCCAAAGTGGGGTCCACATTGCCGGTGGGTTCGTCCGCCAGCAGGAATTCCGGCCGTCCGATCAGGGCGCGGGCGATGGCGGCGCGCTGCTTTTCGCCGCCCGACAGCACCGGGGGCAGAACATGCATGCGGTCTCCGAGTCCCACCCAATGGAGGATCTCCGACACTTCCGCCCGATAAGTCGCTTCTTCCTTGCCCAGGATGCGCAAGGGCAGGGAGACATTCTCATAGGTAGTGAGATGATCCAGCAGGCGGAAGTCCTGGAACACGATGCCGATGCGCCGCCGGATCACGGCCACCTCGTCGGGATCGAGCGAGGACACATCCCGCCCGAACAGGGTGATGAGGCCGCGCGTCGGGCGCAGCGACAGGAACAA
Source organism: Pseudomonadota bacterium (assembly GCA_040755535.1). Classification (GTDB taxonomy): domain Bacteria; phylum Pseudomonadota; class Alphaproteobacteria; order Rhizobiales; family Xanthobacteraceae; genus Aquabacter. The sequence goes on from JBFMAV010000001.1 coordinate 16,402, forward strand.
GAGGCGCATGAGCGTGGTCTTGCCCGCGCCGGACGGTCCGGTCAGGAATTGGAACGAGCTGGGCGCGATGTCGAAGGTGACGTCCTTCAACACCTCGGGACCCATCCCGTATCTCAATCCGACATTTTCGAAGCGGACCAGCATCCTTTTCCTGCACCGAATCGGTCTTGGACGGTGATTGGCTCAGATGACCTCGCTCTGAGTGAAAAATCACCCTCTCAGGGGTTGAAAGTGAGGCGCAAAGCCCGATCACCGGAGATCGAAGCCATGGGCACGGACGCGCGCCGGCGCGTTACCATAAACCTTGCGCCCCGACTTGGGGACGTGATGCGCCGCCGTGGTTAAGGCCGGCTGCTGGACGGCGGGCGCGGCGCGGTTCATGCTCGCCGCGCAACGAGATGAGGAACGATGTCCCTTCCCCCGGTCAAGGTTCTGTTCGACGAGAACCGCATCGCCACCCGCAACCACACGCTCGCCGCGGAAATCGCCTCTGTCCAGCCCGAGAAGCTTTTGGTGGTGGCGGTGCTGAAAGGCTCCTTCGTGTTCGCCGCCGATCTCATCCGCGCGCTGCACGCCTCCGGGCAGGCGCCCGAGGTCGAATTCCTGCACCTGTCCTCCTATCGCGACGCCATGGTGTCCTCCGGGCAGGTGGACATTCTGCGCGACGTGGAGAGCGACGTGCGGGGCCGGGACGTCCTCTTGGTGGACGATATCCTGGAATCGGGCCGCACCCTCGCCTTTGCCAAGGATCTGCTGGCGGCGCGCGGCGCGCGTCGTGTACTGGTCTGCGTGCTGCTGGAAAAGCCGGGCAAGCGCGCCGTGCAGGTGGATGCCGACTTTGTCGGGTTCGAGTGCCCGGATGTGTTCGTGGTGGGCTATGGCATGGATGTCGCCCACGCGTTCCGCCAATTGCCTTTCATCGGGGTGGTGGAGGCCCTGGACTGAACGGGGCGCGGGCGGCCTGGCCGCCCGCTCAGGCTGCGCCCGGCACGGCCTCTTCGGCCGGCGGCCGGTAGGGCGAGAGCAGTCCGAGCGCATAGGCCGTCGCCGCCGTCGCCGGCAGCGCGACAAACCCGCCCAGGAACACCCAATAGCTGGGCAGCAGCAGGAATGACGCCCCGGTGCAGGTCGCCGCGACCGCCAGCACAAGGGACAGGCGCCCGAAGGCATAGGGCAGGCGCTTGTAATATTGCGACACCAGATGCACGACGATGGTGCGGGCCACCTGCGCCACGAGGGTCGCCGCGATGGCCCCTTTCACGCCATAGCGCGGAATCAACAGCCAATAGAGCGCAACCACCACCACCGCGCCGAATGCGTTCGTGGCGAGGGGCACCATCCCGTCCTTGCGCAGATAGCTGCCAAGCTCCAGCAGGCTGGAGGTTTCCTGCACGGCATAGATCAGGGCGATCCAAGGAATGAAATAGATCGCCGGATGATAGGCGAGGGGGGTGAGCAGTTGGATCACCAGCGGCCCGCCAAGCGAGACCGCCACGGCGCTCGCGATGATGATGACAAGTCCGATGCCGACCACATGGGCGCTGCGCGGCACGCCATGGGGCTCATACAGCACGATGAATCGCTTGGGAAACCACCACATGTGGAATGGCTGGAGCAGCACCGCCGTCATGGCGCCGATGCGCACCGCCACGCCATAGATCCCGAGTTCCGCCGTACCGACCGCATCGGCGAGGAACCAGCGGTCGAGGCTGCCGAGCGCGAACATGGCCAGTGCCGACAGAAGCAGCGGCCCCGAGAAAATGGTGAGCGGCCACCAGTCGATGCCCCGCACCCGCACCCCCGTCTCGCGCAGCACGATGACCGACACCGCGATCCCCTGCGCCACTGCCGCGATGGCGCCCGCCGCCAGAACGCCCTTCAATCCGAAGCCCGAGACCAGGAGGCTCGCTGAGAGCGCGGCGAACAGCACGGCGCGGACGATAGAGACGGAGAGGAACAGCCCCGCCTGGCCGCGGATCCGCATCCATGTGAGCCCGACGCCCAAGATGCCCTCCATGGACAGGGTCACAACCAGAAGCCGCACCTCGGTTGCATCCGGGTCCCCCGGCAGGAGCCGAGCGATCTCGCCTGCTGCGAAAAAGCCGAGAGCCGCGAGGATCACAGTGGTGATGAGGGAGACGGCATAGATATGGGCGCAGACCTCGCGTCGCTTGTCCCATCCTTCGGCGGTGCCGACGAAGCGGCTCAGCGTCGTGGGCAGCGCGAGGCCGAACACCACTGCGCCGACATCTGCGAGCGCCAGCAGCACTTCGAGGCGGCCATATTCGCTGACGGAGAGAAAATGCGTATTGACCGGCAGCATCAGCAGGCTGACGGCGCGCGCCGCGATCAGGCCGAGCGCATAGAACAGGCTTTCCCGCAGGGGGCCAGGCGTCCAGAGATGAGAGGCGCGAGCGGCAAGGCGAGAGAGCATGGATCCCGTCCTCACGGTACGGCCGGGCCGAGCATCCGCCGCGCGAAGGCCTGCGCCTCGCGGGCGAACCGCTCCGGGCCGAACCGACCCAGTGCGGCGTCGCGAGCGGCGGCGCCCATGCGGGCGATCAGTGCCGGATCCTCCGCGAGCCGGCGGATCGCGGCCGCGAATCCCGGGACGTCCGCATCGCCCACGAGCATGCCGGTGACCCCATCCTCCACCGCCTCCCGCACGCCTCCGACATTGGAGGCGATCACCGGCAGACCGGCGCCCATGGCTTCCAGGATGCCGAGGGGGAAGCCTTCCGTGTGGCTCGCCAGGAGGCACACGTCCAGCGCCGCATAAAAGCGCGGCATCTGCGCCTCGAAGCCGGGAAACACGAACATATCGCGCGTGCCGGTCTCGGCCATGAGGCATTCCAGCTCGGCGAAGCGTGTCCGGTGGGCCGGCGTGTCCCGGTGGTCGCCGACCATGAGGACGCGCAGGCCGGGATGGTACGGCTTCAGCAGGGCTGCGGCCCGGATCAGGCTTGCATGATCTTTCTGGGGATGGATGCGCGCCGCCATTCCGAGCACCAGCGCGTCCGCCGGCAACCCATAGTGCGCGCGGGCCTGCGCACGCGCATAGGACGCGGGGGGAAGCGCAGCGTCGTAAAGGACGTCCGCAGCCGAGGGGGGACAGGCGAAATCCTGTTCCTCCACGGTGGCGTGCGAGACAAAGACGAACCGCTCCACGGGCTTCAGCAGCCAGTGCTCGACCGCCGCGAGGCGGGGATGGGCGCACCGCACATGGCTCGTGGCGCGCGCTCCCGAGAGACGGGCCGCCCGCGCGGTGAAATAAGCTCCGGCGAGATCCGCCCCATGGACGAGACCGACGCCGCGCCGCGCAAAATCCAGGGCGAGTCGGGTGATGTTGGCCAGGAAGGGCAGAGGATTTGCCTTGCGGGGCGCAACCTGCGCATAGCGGGCGAAGGGAAAGCCGCTTTCGCGCACGAGATCCACGACGCTCTCCGCGCCGGGCAGGCGGGGGACATAGACGACATTCTCGTACCCGCCAGCGCGCAGGGCTTCGGCCAGGCGGAGGGTAGCGAGTTCCGTGCCCCCGACATTTCCCCAGGGCAGAATATGAGCGATGGCGCGCCTCGGCATCGCCAACCGGTAGGGGGCGGCGGGCAAAGCGTCAAGGGTGCGCCCGCGCGGTGCGCCGGATCAGAAATTTTCCAGCAGGCGCTCGATATAATCGAGCTCGATCTGGGGCCGGGTCGTCTGTTCCAGCCTCCGGCGCAACTCTTCCAAGACTTGGCGCGCGCGCTGGACGTCCACTTCCTCCGGCACCTTCACGGAATAGTCGTCGCCATAATCCTGGTTACGCATGGGGCGACCCAGCGGGTCGGTGCGCTGCGCCTGTTCTCCGGACGGATTTCCCGGACCCGGGCCGTCCGAGCCGCCGGGCTGGCCCTCCGCCATGGCCTGGGCGCCTTGGCGAAGGGCCTGGAGTGCGCGGCCCTGGGCATCGAGCGCGCCCTGGCCATTGCCTTCCCCCAGGGCCCTCTCGGCATCCCGCATGGCCTGCTCGGCGCGCCCAAACGCTTCTCCAGCGCGGCCGGCAGCGCCGCCTTCGCCCTCACCTTCCCCGGCTTGGGCCTGACCATCCTGGCCTTGGCCGTTCTGACCCTGCTGCTGTCCCTGTCCTTGCTGACCGGGCTGCATGCGGCGCAATTGGTCCAGCATCTCGCCAAGGCGCTTGCGCAATTCGCCCTGCCCCTGCTGGAGGTCGCCATATTCGCCCTCGCGCCCCTGCTGGCCGCGCTGCCCCTGTTGGCCTTGCTGTCCCTGCTGCCCTTGTTGACCTTGCCCCTGGCGATAGGTGCGATCCCTAAGGCGCTGCTGCTCCTGGATCATGGCGCCGAGCTCGCCCTGCTGCTGCTGGCCCTGCTGGCGGCCGGCCTGGCGCGAACCGGGGCGCAGATTGTCCATCATGGCCTGAAGCTCATCGAGCATCTGCCGGGCGGCGTCGCGTGCGCCGGACCGGGCGAGGTTCTCGATGCGATCCATCATGCGCTGAAGATCCTGCGGACGCAGGACGCGGGTATTGGGATCGAGCGGGCGGGCATCGGTGCCGCCATCGCGGCGCGCTTCCTCCGCCAGTTGGCGCATCATCTTGTCCATGGCGGCGCGCAGATCCTGCATCAGCCGCTGGATCTCCTCGTCGCTCGCCCCGCGCTCCAGGGCTTCGCGCAGCGCCTCCTGGGCGGCCCGCAGATCCCTCTGCGCGTCGGAGAGATTGCCGTCCTCGATGGCGAGCGCGATGTCCCACAGATAATCGACGACACCTTTGAGGTCCGCGTCGCTGCGCGCGTTGCGCAAGCGCCAATAAGCGGAGCGCACGCCGAGATATTCGTTGGGCGCGATGCCGAACTGGTCGGGCGCCAAGGTCAGGGCGGCGAGAACCCCTTCGACCTTGGGGCGGGCCGCGACGTCCAGGGCGAGCCGGCGGCGCTCCTCCACCAGGGCGCGGGCCAGCGGCTTGGAGAAGCTGCGCGCCGGAAGACGGAAGATCTTGGTCTCGCTGACCGCCTCTTGCCCTGCCTCGTCGCGCGCCTTCAGGGTGATGGCAACGCGCGCGCCCGCCCACGGGTGGGCGATGAGATCCTTGGAGGCATGGGTACCGGATTTGGCACCCGGCGCGGGAATGGTCAGCGCGAAGTCCGGCGCCGGCACAAGCGGCTGGCCAGCCACGGGCTCCGGCGCGCCGGGACGGGGAAAGAGCGGGCGTTCCGCCGGCAGCGGGGCAAAGGTCGCCTGCGCCTCCTTCACCCCGTAATCGTCCTCGATCCGGTAGGTCAGGACGAGTGCATTGCGCGGGCCAGTCTGCGGATCGCGGACGAAGGAGATCGCGGGGGCGTGGTCGGCGCTGGCGGAGAAGCGCCAGAACACCGAGCGCCCATCCGGTCCCGCCGCGCTTACGCTGCCCGCGTCCGAGATCACAAAGCGGCGCTCGACAGCACCCGGCGAGGGAGCGGGGCGCTCGCCTTCCGGGGCTGCTTTCTGCACAGTGATGCCGCCTTCGATCTTGAGATCGTCCGCGTCAAGGCCCACGGTGCGCACAATCAGAGTGCTGCCGCTCGGCACGGAGAGGGCCGCGGCCTGGGTCTGGTTGGGATCGTCGGAGCGCAGGCCCGGCAGAACCACGGGCGGCCGGCCGGTATAAGCGGGTGGATCGACCCAGGCATCAAGGCGATACGCCTTCGGCGTGACGACGCCCCGCCAATCGAACGCGGATTTCAGGCGTGCCAGATGCTCACCCGGCGCGAGCAGGAAGGTGACGACCACCGCCAGCAGGGCAAGCGCCCGATAAGCGCGCGGATCGCGCGCCGCAAGCCCGGGGGCGGGAAGGCCCGGTCGCAAGGCGCGGGCGGCGGCAAGGGTACGGGCGAGATGGGCCCGCCACAGGGCGGCGCCGACGGCATCGTCGGGGCGCGTCGCCAGGGAATCCGCGAGCGCGGTGGCCGGGCGGTGGCCCGAACGGCTCTGGCGGTCAAGGCGCGCCAGGGCCTCGGCCCGGCTTGGTCGACGCACCTTGAGAAGCGGAATGAAACTGAGAATGAAAGCGAAGGCGAAAACGCCGACGCCAGCCATTCGGCCGATGGCGGGAAGATGGGTCCACAAGCCCGCCCATGACACCGCCAGGAAGGCCCCGACGACGCTGGCGATGATGGCGAGCGGTGGCCAGGTTCGCTCCCACAGCAGCACCCAAGCGGCGCGGGACACCGCGCGGTCCAGAGAGAAGGCCGCCTCGCCCGCCGCCTCGTGCGGCCGTGTCCGTTGGGGTGTCGCGCTCACGCGCCCTCCGCTTTCGCCCGCCAGTTCGGCAGACTAGCACGCCTTCGCCTGGAGGCCAGCGCGGGCGGGACACCCCGCGGCTCACGATTTGGTCAGGATTGGAGTGTCCCGCCCGCTCCATCCGGCGGGGCTGAGACCGCCCGGAATGGCGCATTCATTACTGTTGCGTCACCCAAAGCGTGAGCTTGAGCAGGTGTCGGACTTCATACCACGCCCGGTGAACATAATTTGCCTTCGTAAGGCAAGCATATAGGCATGAATTTGGATGTACTTGTCGTGCGCTGGTCTAATATTTAGTCTATTTCCAGATTTCCATGATGATCGCGTTGAGAACGTGACTTCCGTTGGGGGGTGTAATGTTTGGTGGGGCCAATATCGATGTGTTGCGAATGAAAGCGTTAAATCGATCATCCGCAACCATAGAATTCACGCCGGAGGGCGTCGTTCTTCAGGCGAACGAAAATTTTCTGAAGGTGATTGGCTACACCCTCGCGGAAATTCGCGGCAAACATCATTCCATGTTCATCGACCCGGCCGAGGCGAAGGCGGAGTCATACCAGAAGCTCTGGAAGGGGCTGGCCCGAGGAGAATTCTATTCCGGCGAGGTCCGCCGCATCGGCAAGGACCATCGAGAGATCTGGCTTGAAGCCACCTACAATCCCATCGTGGATTCTGGTGGGCGGGTTCTGAAAGTGATGAAGCTCGCCTCGGACATCACAGCCCACAAACAAGCGACAGCGGAGTTCGAAGGACAAATCGCCGCCATTTCACGCTCCCAAGCGGTCATCCAGTTCAGCATGGACGGCCGGATTCTCGACGCCAACGCCAACTTCCTGAACGCGCTCGGCTACCGGATCGAGGAGATCAAGGGCCAGCACCATTCCATGTTCGTCGCCCCCGAAGAAAAAAACAGCCCCGCCTACCAGGCATTCTGGGAGGCGCTGCGCGCGGGGACGTTCCAACAGGCGGAATACCGGCGGGTCGCCAAGGGCGGCCGGGAAGTATGGATCCAGGCAACGTACTCGCCGATCCTCGGTGCCAATGGCGCGCCGGTGAAAGTTGTGAAATTTGCCACGGACATCACGGAGGCGGTCAAGCAGCGCCAGCACCGCCAGCGCGTCCAGACCGAAATCTCTTTCAAGCTGGACGGCATAACCTTGGATCTGACGCAGGCCTCCGCCGAGGCGGCTTCCGCTTCCGCTGCGGCCAGTCAGACTGCAAGCAACGTTCAGTCCGTGGCCACTGCGGCCGAAGAGCTGGCGTCCTCGGTTGAAGAAATTCGCCGGCAGGTTCACCAGTCCACCTCCCTTGCACAGGAGGCGGCCGGCGAGAGTGCGCGCACAAACACGATTGTATCGGGACTGGCGAGCGCCGCGCAGCGGATCGGAGATGTGGTCTCGCTGATCAATTCCATCGCCGACCAGACCAATCTGCTGGCCCTGAACGCCACCATCGAGGCGGCCCGCGCGGGGGAGGCAGGACGCGGATTCTCGGTGGTGGCCCAGGAGGTCAAGAGCCTCGCGGCCCAGACCTCGAAGGCCACCAGCGAGATCGCGGCTCAGATCGGAGAGGTGCAGGGTCAGACGCAGGAGGCGGTGGCTGCCCTCAATTCCATCAACACAACCATCATCAACCTGAACGAGGTGTCAACGATCATCGCGGGCGCGGTGGAGGAACAGACCGCTGTCACCCGCGAGGTGTCGTCGAACATGCAGGGCGCCGCATCGGGCGTCGAAACGGTCATGACCAACATGAACGCGATCGCGGGCTCAACCAGCCACGTGCAGCGCGCCACCGCAGACGTCCGCGAGGCCGCCGCCTCAATCGCTTGAGGCGTCCACGGGACGAGGTCTGCCTTATGTCAGTCCGGTCGCGGGAGCGATAAGGGGGGCATCCTCTTCCTCCTCGGGCGCTTTGGTCATTTGCGTCAAGGGAATGCCAAGGACGAAGCCCCGCTGTGTCACGTCATAGGCAAGGCTCGACCAGGGCACTTCCTGGTGTTCCCCGCCCATGCCGAGGATCGAGCCGATGGTCAGAATCGCGGCGCTCACGTGGCCGGTTCGGCCCTCGATCAGCAGATCGTGGATGATGCCCACATGGGATCCCTCGGTGTCATAGACATCCGCGCCCCGGATTTCCTCGGTGGCGACGCGGCCCATCGTGTCGGAATTCAGCGTCATCGCGGTGCCCTCCTGTTGGGGCGGATATTCTCGCCCTGCGGTCGGCACCGAACCAACCGCGCTGGAGCGGCCCCGGTTCCCGCGCGGGCTTATCCCCGGCGCCGCAGGATTTTCAGGCGGCCGAGCAGTTCGGCGACCGCCTCCGGCGGCAGGACCGCGATTTCCCGCGCCAGCAGATTGGCCAGTTCCGTGGCTTCCGGCGAAAGCCCCGCCGTATCCACCACGATGCGCGGATGGGAGAGTTCGGCGAGCCTTTGCAATTCCTCGGCCTCGTCCCAGATCACGTTGAAATAGGCGATGATGCGCTGGACCATGGCCCAGGTCGGCCGTCCGCGCTTGCCGTTTTCCAGGGCGGAGAGATAGGTGGGACTCACCCCGATGGTCGCGGCCATCTGCGAAAGCGTTACGCCGCGTTCGGCCCGCAAATCTCGCAGCCGGCGGCCAAATGGGGTCATGGCGTGAGAGTCCCGCTCATGGCTCGCCGTCCATGCGCCGGCGGCGGATGCGCACATAAAGCGCGCCCTCGCCGCCATGACGGCGGGACGCCGGCTCGAACCCGACCACGCAGGCCCGCAGCACCGGGTCGGCCAGCCAGAGCGGAACCGCGCGGCGCAGTACCCCGCGCTCAGTCTGGCCGGGGGCGGCGGGCGCGCCATCCCCCTTCCCCGTGATCACAAGAACCACACCATGGCCAAGGCGCTGGGCGTCGAGGATGAAACCGTGCAGCCGCCGGTGGGCCGCAGCCTGGGTCAGGCCGTGAAGATCGATGCGCGCATCCACCTCTCCACCCCGGCCGAGGCGGCGGCGCATGCGCGGCTCAAGCGCGGCAAGCGGCGGGGGGGACTTGGTACGATCCTTTGGCGGCGTCGGGGCAGGTCCGAGCGTGGGCCTTGGCGGGACGCTCGCCTCCACATCCAGCGTTGCGGGCTCGGGCGGCGGCTCGGGCATGACCGGCGCGGCGCGCAGCGGTTTGACCGAGCGCACCACGTGCTGCCACAGCGCATGTTCTTCGGCATTCAGGGGGCGGGAGCGGCGGCGCTTCACGGGGGATCGCCGGAAAAGCGCGGAACCAGCATGACAAAGGCGCCGGGATGGCGGATGCGCCCCGCCACTTCGCCCTCCACCTCCCCCGCACCGAAGAACAGATCCGCGCGGGCGGGGCCGACAATGGCGGACCCGGTGTCCTGCGCGATCATGAGGCGGCGGAACGGATCCTGCGCGCCCTCGCCCTGGAGCGGAAGCTCGGCCGCGATGAAAAACGGCGTGCCATAGGCATGCAGCGCGCGATCCACGGCGATCGAGCGGCCGGGCGTCAGCGGCACGCCCTGCGCGCCCAGCGCGCCGTCGCTCCCGGCAAGCGGCACCGCCTTGAAAAACACGAAAGAGCGGTTCTCCCGCATCAGGGCGCGGCCCGCCTGCGGGTCGTCTTCGATGTAGCGGCGGATGCGCGCCATGCTCATTTCCTCGCGTGGCACGAGACCGCGCTGGATCAGAAGCCGCCCGACCGGGAGATAGGAATAGCCATTATGGCCATCGTAATTGAGCCGCAGCGCGGCGCCGTCGCTGAGGCGGATGCGCGCAGAGCCTTGGATCTGCATGAAAAACAGGTCCACCGGATGCTCGATCCAGGCAATCTCCAGCCCCCGGCCTGCGAGCGCTCCATCCTCGATGGCGGCGCGATCATGATAGGGGACGAGAGCGTCCCCCTCCTTGCGCACCACCTGCCCGCGATTGCCGTCGGCTGGCGGGCGCAGTGCGATCAAATCTGTGGGTCGGCCATAGATGGGCACCGTGAAGCGGTCGGTCCTGACCCGCGATCCCTCCACCTCCGGCTCGTAATAGCCGGTGAGGAATCCAAGCGCAGAGGCGGCGGGAACGATGCGATAGGCGCGGAAATTGGCCTCGAAATAAAGCCGCGCCACCCGTTCGGACACGCGCGCGGGCGCTGCCGCCCGCGCCACCGCCTCGGCTGCGGAGCACGCGACGCGCAGGGCAGGCACCAAGGCGGCGTTTGAGGCGGGCCCCGTTTCCTTGGGGCGCACGGAGAGGGCGTGGCAGGAGGCGAGGAAGGTCGAAAAGGCGGCGCCGGCATCGTCGTCGGCCCAGCCGGGAAGGTCTGCGAAAGGCACCGCCTGCAGGTCCGCCCCCGCCAAAGGCGGCGGCGCGAGCGGCGCGCGGCTTTCTGCCTGCGCGGGCGCGCAGACCGCCAGAAGCACAGCAAGCGCACGCAGCCAATGGACCATTCCGTTCTCCGCAGCCGAACCCTCGGCCCCCGGAGAGTTGGCGGCAGCCGCCAGCCGGGTCAAGTGCGCGCCGCGTATCCAAGCGCGGGGGAGGAGAAGGGTTCAGCTCTGTTCCAGCAGCCCACGTCCCACCGCTGCCGCGCCGACAAGCCCCGGCGTCGCATGCACCACCACCTGGACCGGGATCGAAGCGAGATGGTCGCTGAAGGGCGGATGCTCCTCGAAGGCGGCACGGAAGGGCGAGCCCGCGAACAGCGGCGCCATCGCGGCACCCACACCGCCGGCGATGAAGACGCCGCCAAGCGCGCGCACCAGCAGGCAATAGTCACCGGCGATTCGCCCAAGCAGGCGCAGGAAGACGTGACAGCTCTCCACCTCCCGCGCATGCCCACCGAGCGCCCCCTGAATGATGGCGTGAGAGGTGGTTGTCTCCCCCGACAGGATGCGGTGGAGGCGGACTAGACCGGGACCGGACAGCACATGCTCGACGCTTACCGGCCCAAGCTCGCGGACCAGATGGGCAACGATGCGCGCCTCGTCCGCCGTCACAGCACCCAGGCGCACATGGCCCCCTTCGCCGGGCAATACGTCATAGGCATCTGTTCCGGGAAGGGGAATGAGCGTCGCGGTGCCCAGGCCCGTGCCCGGCCCGCAGACCAGGATGGGCGCGCCCGCCTTGGCATGGCCGGCGCCCACCTGCACGAGGTCCGCCCTCTGGAGATGACGCACGCCGTGGGCGAGGGCCGCGAAATCGTTCAGCACCGCCAGGGCGTCCAGCCCGAGGGCCGCAGCCAGCGTCGGGCGGTGAAAGCTCCAGGCCCGGTTGGTGAGGCGCACATGGTCGCCGTCCACCGGACCCGCAATGGCCAGCACGCCGGCTCGCGGCCGCTCGCCGCCGAGGCTGCCGAGATAGGCTGAGAACATCTCCTCCAGGCTGGCATAGCCGTCATTGGGTTCAACGCGCACGTCAAAGACGGCGCCGTCGAGCCCGGCCCGGGCGATGCGGGTGGTGGTTCCGCCGATATCGGCCAGCAGGATGGTGGGGGGCATGGACCTTCCAATGGTGGAGTCGCGGGGCGTCGGGGACTCCCACGGCCGAATCGAGGCAAAGCGTGCCTCAACCCCATGAAAATGCAGCGACGCCGTCAGAGGTTCCGAAAGCCGCGCCCGGTTCGTCAAGCGGCAGCGCGGCGGCGACCGAGCGCAGCCCACAGCGGCATCAACAGCACCGCCAGCGTCAACACTCCGAGACCCGCCGCGATCGGGCGCTCGAAAAAGGCCAGCAGATTGCCATCCGCCTTGATCATGGAGGTGACAAAGGACTCTTCCAGCATCTTGCCGAGAACGATGCCCAGCACGCAGGGTGCGATGGGCACGTCATGCTCCTCCATGAGGAAGCCGAGCACGCCGAACACCAGCATCAGCAGCACGCCATAGAGGGAATTGTTCACCGCATAGGCGCCGACGATGCAGAACAGGAGGATGACCGGCATCATCACGCGGCGCGGAACGCGCAGGAGCGCGGTGCCGGCCTTCAGCGCAAGAAGCCCCAGAGGGATCATGGCGAGATTGGCGATGATGAAGATGCCGAACACGGCATAGATGGCTTGCGGATTGTTGAGGAACAGGGTCGGGCCGGGATTGAGGCCCTTCAGATAGAGCACACCGATGACGATGGCGGTGATGCTGTCGCCGGGAATGCCGAAGACCAGTGCCGGCACCCAGGCGCCCGCCAGTGCCGCGTTGTTGGCCGACGTGCTCTCGATGATGCCTTCCACATGGCCGGTGCCGAACTTTTCCGGCGTCTTGGAGAATTTGCGGCTCATGGCATAGGCGACCCAGGCGGCAATGTCGGCGCCCGCGCCCGGCAGGATGCCGATGGCAGTACCGGTGACGTTGCCCCGGATCTGCTGGGGCCACCAGGTCACGAACATCTTTCCCCAGCCGCGCAGCGGATTGCCGATGGAGGTCTGCTTCACCTCCCAGTCCTTGGCGCCGGACGCCATGGATCGCAGCACTTCGGAGACGGCGAACAGGCCGATCATGGCGGGGATGAAGTCGATGCCGCTCATCAATTCCGTATTGCCGAATGTGAAGCGCGGAATGCCGCCGGGATTGTCGAGCCCGATGGAGGCGACGAACAGGCCAAGAAACAGGGCAATCAGCCCCTTCAGCGGCGATCCCGTCCCGATGAAGATGGCGCAGGCGAGGCCCAGCAAGGCGAGCCAGAAATACTCGAACGACGAAAATCCGAGCGCAATCTCCGCCAGAAGCGGCGCGCTGACGATCAGAACCGCCGTGCCGAACAGGCCGCCGAGAGCGGAAAACAGGACATTGGCGCCGAGCGCCGTCTCCGCCTGCCCTTTGCGGGTCATGGCGTAGCATTCATCCGTATAGGCGGCGGAGGCCGGCGTGCCCGGCATGCGCAGCAGGGTCGAGGGGATATCGCCCGCAAATATCGCCATGGCTGAGCAGGCGATCATGGCGCCGACTGCCGGGATCGGGTCCATGAAGAAGGTGATGGGCACCAGCAGCGCGATGGCCATGGTGGCGGTGAGGCCCGGAATGGCGCCGACCACCATGCCAAAAGCGGAGGCGGCGAGGATGGTGATTATCACATCCCACCGCAGCACCAGGGCGGCAGCCGCTTCGAAGGTGCCCATCAGATCCATCCCTCGATCAGGCCGCGCGGCAGCGGAACACGCAGGCCGTAGGCGAAGACGTAATACAGAGCGAGGGCCGAGATGACGGCGCTCGGCAGGGCGAGGGTGATCTTCACCCGCAGCAATGCGAACAGCCCCATGAGCATCAGAACGGAGGCGAGCACGAAGCCCAGCAGTGGCGAAAGCCAGATATAGAGCGCCACGAGGGCCAGAGTGCCGAGCACGCGCGTCGGCGCGCCCGGCTCCTTGAACCACGTCAGGGTCACGGCGCGCCCGGCCCCCGCCTTCACGGAGCGCGCGGCAAGAACCCAGCCGCACAGCAGCAGTCCGACGGCGATGGCCATGGGAAAGACATCGGCGCCATAGGCTTGGCCGGGAATCGGCGGCAAGGTGAGGGAGACGGTGGCGAGCGCCACCGCCCCCAGGATCACCAGGGCCGCCAGGATCAGATCATTGACCTTCATGGCGCCGGCCCCCTTATTTGGCGAGGCCGACCTCTTTCATGACGGCGCCGAGCGACGCGTCGCTCTCGGCCATGAAGGTGGCGAACGCCGCCCCTTCCGCCCAACGTCCGCCAAAGCCGCGGCTGGAGAGGAAGTCCTGATATTCCTTGCTCTCGTAGGCCTTCTTGAGGGCGGGGATGAGCTTGTCGACTGCCTCTTTGGGCAGGCCCTTGGGGCCGGCAATGCCGCGCCACGCGCCAATGGTCCAGTCCGAGCCGGTCGCCTCCTTGAGCGTGGGCACGTCCGGGAACAGCTTGGAGCGTTCCTTGGCCATGATGGCGAGACTTTTGACGCGGCCCGCCTCGATCAATGAACGGGCTTCGGGCAGCGAGCAGGTGACGATCTGGACACCGCCGGACACGAGATCCTGAAGTCCCGGCGCGGCGCCGTTGCTCGGCACCCACGGAACGGAGGCGGGGGCCACCTTGAGGGACGACAGCATGCCGCCCAGCGCCAAGTGCCAGATGCCGCCCTGACCGGTGCCGGATGCCTTGTATTTGCCCGGCGACTTCTGAACATCCTCGATCACATCCCGCGCCGTCTTGTAGGGCGCGTCGGCGCGCACCTGGAGGCCGGCCGGATCCTCATTGACCATGGCGAGGGGCGTGTAGGACGTGGAATCGAGCTTGGTGAGGCCCTGCCAATGCATCATGCCGATTTCCACCGTCAGGATGCCGATCGTGTATCCGTCAGGGGTGGCGTCCGCGATGGCCTGGTGCCCAACGACGCCTTGCCCGCCGGTCCGGTTCACCACGGCAACCGGCTGGCCGAGGTCGCGCTCCAGCAGCGAGGCGATCATGCGCGCCACCGCGTCGGTGCCGCCGCCGGCGCCCCAGGGCACGATGAGGGTGATGGGTCGATCAGGATAAGCGGCGCTGGCGGGGGACAGGGACGAAAGGGCGCAGACGGCAAGGCTCGCCGCCGCGAACAAGAGGCGCTTCATTGGCGTTTCTCCCAAGGGCCGCTTGTTTGCGGCTCATCTAATCGTTTTGAATGAGGCTAGGGCAGCGGGTTGCACAGGTCAATCACAGGATCGCTCCCCCGCCCTGCGGCGGTGGAATCCGTGTCTGACCTGCCGTAAGGTGCATTGCGCAGGCTGGGAATGGATCGCGGGGCTGGAATTGGCGCTCGCGCATCGTACATAAGGGAAGCGCAGGGAGTGGCGAGCGGCCGGCCTGCGCACCGAGAGAGGCCGCATCATGTGTGAGGCTGCGGACGGCCGGTAACGGCATATCCGGGCTTCAGGAGCGAAACTGGCGGTCGCGGCCCTCCGCGTCGCCGCAGGCATGGCGAAGCGCAGTGCTCGATATCTACACGATCATCTTCCTGGCCCTGGCCGTGTTCATCTTCATCCGGCTGCGCAGCGTGCTCGGTCAGCGGACGGGGCGCGAACGGCCGCCTTATGATCCCTATTCCCGCGACGCCGCCCGCCCGACGCCGCCGGTCTCGGACAAGGTAGTGACGCTGCCCCAGCGCAATGTGGATCCCGCCGCGCCGGTCGGCGTGGATGATGAGGCGCCCGCCCGGTTCCGTTGGGAGGGCGTCACGCAGGAGGGCACACCGGTCGCCGCCGCGCTTGACCAGATCGCGCAGGCCGAGCCCGGTTTCGATGCCAAGCATTTCCTGGCCGGCGCCAAGTCCGCCTATGAGATGATCGTGCTCGCCTTTGCCAGCGGCGATCGCCGCGCGCTGAAGGATCTGCTGTCGAAGGATGTGTATGACGGCTTCGTCTCCGCCATTTCGGACCGCGAAGGGCGCGGTGAAACCATGGAATCGCGCTTCATCTCCATCGAGGCGGCGGAGCTGGTGGACGCCAGCGTGCGCGCACGCGCGGCCCAGGTGACCGTGCGGTTCGTCTCCAAGCTGATCACGGTCACGCGCGGTCGCGACGGCAGCGTCGTGGACGGCAGCCCGGATACGGTGGCCGACGTGACCGATGTCTGGACCTTCGCGCGCGATCTTGGGGCACGCGATCCCAATTGGAAGCTGGTGGCCACCGAGGCGGCCAGCTGAGTTCAGGCCGCTTCCGCGTCCACCGTCCCCTCGCAGAAGCTGCGGAGGGTTTCCGCCAGATCCCGGGCGGGCGGTGCGGCCCCCGCCGCGAGCGCAAGTGCCAGTTCGGTGGGCGCGACGGGCGGCAGGCCGTGATGTTCGAGGATCTGGTGCTCGGTGGTGACGCTGCGCCGCTCCAGCAACGCGACGCCGAGACCGCAGGCCAGGGCCGCCTGAAGTCCCATGAGGTTGGGGCTTTCATAGGCAATGCGCCATGCGCGCCCGGCCGTTTCTAGGGCCTGGATGGCGCGGTTGCGGTAGAGGCAGCCCGGCGTGAACGCGACCAGCGGCACCGGCTCCAGGTCCGGCAAGGGACGATAGGCGCCGGCAATCCAGACCGGACGCTCCCGCCATGCGGCCAACGCCGGGCCGCTTCCGGGCTCGCGCTTGAACAGCGCCACGTCCAGCACGCCCCGCGCGAGATCCGCCGCAAGGTCGCAGGACACCGCGCATCGCACCGAGAGCCGGACATGCGGGTGGGCCTGAGCGAAGGCGCCGACCGCACGGGTCAGGGATCCGAGCGCGAAATCGTCCGGAATGCCGAGCCGAACAAGGGCGATTGCATTCTCGCCCACCATGGACCGCGCCTCGGCGCTCAAGGCCAGCAGGCGCCGGGCATAACCGAGCAGGCGTTCGCCCTGCTCCGTGGTCCGCACCCTGCGGGCCTCACGCACCAGCAGGGCGCAGCCCAAACTCTCCTCCAGCTTCTTCACCTGCTGGCTCACGGTGGATTGCGTGCGATGAACCCGCTCGCCCGCCCGGGTGAAGCCTCCCGCGTCCACGACGCTCACGAAGGCCCGCAGCAAGGCGAGGTCGAGGTCGGCCCGAGGTATTTGAAAATCAACTGTCATAGATGAAAAGATCGAATTTCCGAATGGGAATGTCACGTGCTTTCTTCGTCCCGATGCCGCCGCCGGCGATGCACAGGGCTTCCAAGGAACCGCGTGATGACCTACCCAGGGACAAAAGGGCTTCGGGGAGGAGCCGCTCCGATGCCACACGCTCCGCGCGGCGCCGCCCCGCGTCTTGCCGCCATACCTGGCCTCATCGCCCTGTTCTGCATCTTGTGGAGTTCCGCATTCGCGGCCGGCAAGATCGCGGTGGCCGATTGCCCGCCTTTGACCTTGCTGGCCGCGCGGTTTCTGCTCGCGGGGGCGCTGCTCGTGGGCACGAGCGTCGCGCTCGGCCGGTTCAAGCCCCTGTCGCGCCGGGATTGGGCGGCGCTCGCGCTTGCGGGGGTGATGAACAATGCACTGTATCTCGGCCTGAGCTTCAGCGGCCTCGCGACGGTCTCCTCGGCCTTTACCGCAGTGATCATTTCCGCCAATCCGCTGCTGACCGCCATGGTCGCCGGGCCGATCCTGGGCGAGCGACTGACCCCGCGCAAAGTGCTCGGGCTTGTCCTGGGCTTTGCCGGTGTCATCATCGTCCTGCGCTCGCGCCTCGCGGGGGGGCATGAGGCCCTCTCGGGCACCCTGCTGGTGCTCGCCGCCCTGGTGGCGCTCACTGCCGGCACGCTGACCTATAAGAGGTTCGGCACCTCCGCCGATCTGCTCCAGGCGAGCGGCCTCCAATGCCTTGCCGGCGCCTGCGCGCTCATTCCCGTCGCGGCGTTTCTGGAAACCCCATCCTCGGTTCACCTCACGCCCGGCTTCCTGGCCGCTTTCGCCTATCTCGTGGTGGCGGTATCCGTGGGCGGCTATACGCTCTGGTACTTCATCCTGAACCGGTCGAGCGCCACGGAGGCGACCGCCCTTCACTTCCTCATGCCGCCCCTCGGCCTGCTGTTCGGCTGGGTGTTGCTGGACGAGCCCGTGCCGCTCCTGGATATCCTGGGCATCGTGCCGATCGCCGCCGGCATCTGGCTGGTTACCCGCTGAAGGCGGCGTCCGCGCCCATGCCGATCCCCGCTTGTTCGCAGCCGAGCGCCGCGAAGGTCTCCGCCATGTGGGGAGGGAAGGGCGCGGACACGGCCAGCGGCGGGCCATTCTTTGCCAGCGGCAGGAGGATCCTGCGGGAATGCAGGTGCAGGATCGGCCCGCCCGGGAGGCGCGAGGCGCCGCCATAGATCGTGTCGCCGAGGATTGGCGCGCCGAGATGCGCCAGATGGGCGCGCAATTGATGGGTGCGGCCGGTGAGGGGCGAAAGGGCGATGACGGCGAGCCCCTCGCCCCGGTGCAGCACGCGCCAGTCGGTGACGGCATCAAGCGCGCCAGCCGTCCCTTTGGGCACGGCCTGCATCCACCAGCCGCGATGGGGCGAGCGCTTGGCGAGCGGCTGCTCGATGCGCCCCATGTCCGCGGCCGGTGCGCCGCGCGTTACCGCCACATAGGTCTTTTGGGCGCGGCCCTGGGCGAACAGGGCGTTGAGCTGTGCGATCGCCTTCGGGTGGCGCCCCAGCACCAGGCAGCCGGACGTGTCCTTGTCCAGCCGGTGCGCGAGTTCCGGCCGACGCGGCAAACCGAAGCGCAGCGCATCCAGCAGATCGTGCAGCGTGATGCCGCCCTTCGGGCCAGGGTGGACAGGCAGCCCCGCAGGCTTGTCGAGGATCAGCGTCATCCCGTCCCGGTGCAGGACGCGGGCGAGGATCTCCTCCTCTTCGGGGCGCAGGGCAGGGGAGGGCAAGGCGGAAGAGGGAAGCATCAACGGGGCCGTCCGGACCGGGAGCGCGGATGTCGCACGAGCGTCATAATCGCCGTGTCACAAGCGTTTGATCTGTTTGCCAGTCTATCGGAAAACCGCAATGGCCCATACCAGAAAGACCGAGCAGCGCCTGCTCACCGCCGACGAGATGGAGTTCGTGGAGAAGGCGCGCCATCCCGTCCTCACCGACCTCAGCCATGCGGACCTGCACGCGCTCATCCATCACCTTCGCGACCGTCGCGACCGCGCCCAGACCATCGCCAACAATCAGCGCCGCGCGCTGCGCGGCAAGGGCGGACGTGGCGAAGTGACCTTCGAGAAGGCGGATGTCGGCAATCGCCAGAAGGCTTCGGTGCTCACCGATGCGCTGACGCGCGCGCGCCGCGAAATGACCCGTCGCGAGGACGCCGAGGCGCGTGCGACGCTGATCGCCAATGCCCGCGCCGCGCTGGCTCTGAAGCAGTCTGCCCACCCTGCGGGTCATCCCGATGCGGGCAAGCACGCCAATGACGGCATGCACGCCAAGCCCAAGACCCGTCTCGACCGCCTCGGCAGCCGCTCGGGCGAAGCGGGCCGCGTGACCAAGTTCGTCGCCACCGCCCAGGCGAAGAAGGACGCGCGCTGAGGCGTGCTTCGGCCGGGACCGTGTGTCCCGGCCTCCCCCTCCGGTCTCCCGCGCTCACGCGCCCTGGTCGAGGCCGAGCCGGTAGGAATGGGCGGGATAGACGCCCAGAATGCGCATTTCGCGCGAGAAGAACGCCAATTCCTCCAGCGCGAATTTCAGGCCCCGGTCGTCGGGATGCCCGTCCACGTCGGCGTAGAATTGCGTGGCCGTGAAGGCCCCGTCCATCTGGTAGGATTCCAGCTTGGTCATGTTGACGCCGTTGGTGGCAAAGCCGCCCAGCGCCTTGTAGAGCGCAGCGGGAACGTTGCGCACCCGGAACACGAAGCTCGTCACCACCGGCCCGTTGCCCGCCGGCGCCCAGTCCCCTTCGCGCGCGAGAATGACGAAGCGCGTGGTGTTGTGGCTTTCGTCCTCGATATTCTCAGCCAGAATATCAAGCCCGTAGAGTTCGGCGGCGAGGCGTGAGGCGATGGCGGCCCGCGTCACGTCCTTGGCCTCCGCGATCTCGCGGGCCGAGCCGGCGGTGTCCGCGCCGATCACGGCGGACAGGCCGAGCGTGCGCATCGCTTTGCGGCATTGCCCGAGCGCCATCACATGGCTCTGCGCGGTCTTGATGGTGGAGAGATTCGCCCCTTTGACCGCCATCAATTGATGGGAGAGCGGCAGGAAGAATTCGCCGATGATGGCGAGGCTCGCCTTGGGCAGCAGATGGTGGATGTCCGCGACGCGCCCCGCCACCGAATTCTCGATGGGGATCATGGCGAGGTCGGCGGTCCCGCCTTCCACGGCGGCGAAGCAGTCCTCGAAGGTGGCGCAAGGCACCGCCTCATGGTCCGGATAGGTTTCGCGGCAGGCGATGTGGGAGTTGGCGCCCGGCTCGCCCTGGAACACGATGCGGCGGCTCATCGGCCTCGTTTCCTCGTTGATGCTGACCGCGCATATCCACCCTGAACGCCCGTCTGTCCAGCCGCCCGGAGGAACCCGGCCCGTTCGCCCGGTGCGTGGCATTGGGGCGCGCCCCCGATGGGTTGCACCCCTTCCGACAACGTGATTACTGTCCGGCAGTCTGTGCCCGCGGTGGCGCGGTGACGCGGACGCGCGCTGTGCCGGATAGAAAAAGTGGGGCTCCCAGGAGCGAAGCGCCGATGGATAGTTTTGAATTAAACAAGATCGCAGGGGCGGTGCTTGGCACCCTGACGCTGACCCTCGGCCTCGGCATCTTCTCGGAAATCCTCTTCGCGCCCGAGGCGCCCGCCAAGCCGGGCTATGAGATCGCGGTTCCGGATGGACCGGCTGAGGCCCAGCCCGCCGCGGCCGTGAGCGTTCCGATCGAGGAACTGTTCGCGAAGGCGTCCATTGAGAAGGGCGCCAATATCGCCAAGCGCTGCGCCTCCTGCCACAATTTCCAGGAAGGGGCCGGACCCAAGGTTGGGCCGGATCTTTATGGCGTCGTGGATCGCCCCGTGGCGAGCGCGCCGGGCTTTGCCTATTCCGCTGGCATGAAGGCGCACGGCGGCAACTGGACGCCCCAGGCACTCAACACCTTCCTCACCAATCCGAAGGCTGACGTTCCCGGAACCGCCATGGCGTTCGCCGGCATTCCCAAGGAGATGGAGCGGGCTGACCTCATCGCCTATCTGAATTCGCTCTCCAAAGATCCCAAGCCTCTTCCTACGGCGACCGCCGCCGCTCCGGCGGACAAGCCGGCGGACGCCGCGCCGGCCGCCGAGAAGCCCCAGCCGGCCGCGCCGGCCGCGCCGCCCACCGGGGATGCGGGACAGTCCACTGCGCCGAAATGAGATGCGCTGAAGTGATTTGGGCCGCGTGATTGCGGTCCGGCGAGGCGAACGTTGTGAAAGGGCCGGCCCTGCGCCGGCCCTTTGCTTTTGGGAAAAGGGCGGCGTTTTCACCTGAAATTGCGCGCTTTCGCCACGCGCGCCATTTTTCTGCCGTCGCCTCAGGGGTCATTATCGGTTATGGCGCATAACCTGCCGCGCCGTTCATCCGGAGCCCGTTGATGCGTCTGACGCTCTGCCGCCTTGCCCTCGCCCTGGCCGTCCTGCCCGGACTTCTGCCGGGGGCCTCGCCGGCCGCGGCGCAGCAGCAGGCGCCGGCGGCTCCCGAGGCGACGCCCACTGCTTCCGCAACCGCTCCCTTCCGGCACGCCACGTCCTTGCTGGGGACGCCGAAATATCCGGCGGATTTCGCGCATTTCGACTATGTGAACCCGCAGGCGCCCAAAGGCGGCCTGGTGCGCTTCGCGGAGTCTGGAACCTTCGACAGTTTCAACGCCATCATTCCGCGCGGTGCCATCGCCTCGGGCATCGGCCTCATCTACGATACGCTCACAACGCAGTCGCGCGATGAAGTGGCCACCGCCTACGGTCTGATCGCCGAGAGCCTGTCTTACCCTGACGATTTTTCCTCGGTGACCTATCGCCTGCGCAAGGATGCCCGCTGGCACGACGGCACCCCCATCACGCCCGACGATGTGGTGTGGTCCTTCGATGTCATCACCAAGAACAGCCCCGGCCAGGCTTTCTATTATCGGCACGTGAAGGACGTAGAGAAGACCGGCGAGCGGGAGGTCACCTTCACCTTTGACCAGGGAGGAAACCGTGAACTGCCGCAAATCGTGGGCGAGATGATGGTTCTGCCCAAGCATTGGTGGACCGGCATGGACGGCGCCGGCCGCAAGCGCGACATCAGTCAGGGGACGCTTGAGCCGCCGCTCGGCTCCGGTGCCTATCGCGTCAAATCCTTCGTCCCGGGCCGCACGGTGAGCTATGAGCGGGTGAAGGATTATTGGGGCAAGGACCTGCCGGTGAATGTCGGATCCAACAATTTCGACGAGATCCGCTACGAATATTTCCGCGACGACACGGTGGAGCTGGAGGCCTTCAAGGCGGACCAATATGACTTCCGTGTCGAGACCTCGGCCAAGAACTGGGCCACCGCCTACGATTTCCCGGCCAAGGCCGAGGGGCGGGTGGTGCTCGAAACGTTCGAGAACAAATCTTCCGGTGTGATGCAGGCCTTCGTGCCGAACCTGCGGCGCGCGAAATTCCAAGACCAGCGTGTGCGCCGGGCACTCAATTATGCGCTCGACTTCGAGGGCATGAACCGCACGCTGTTCTTCGATCAATATACCCGCATCAACAGCTATTTCTCCGGCACCGAACTTGCGTCTTCCGGCACGCCAAAGGGCCTGGAACTGGAAATCCTCAACACGGTGAAGGACAAGGTTCCGCCGGAGGTCTTCACCAAGGCCTATAACAACCCGACCAATGCCTCCGAAGAGGCCCGCCGCTCCAATCTGCGCGCCGCCTTCGACCTGCTGAAGCAGGCCGGCTATCAGGTGAAGGGCAAGCAATTGGTGGACCCGAAGGGGGAGCCCTTCACCATCGAGATCCTCATCAACAGCCCGGCCTTCGAGCGCGTCGCGCTGTTCTACAAGCCGGGCCTGGAGCGCCTGGGCATCGCGGTGTCCGTGCGGATGGTGGATTCCTCGCAATATATCAACCGCGTGCGGGCGCGGGACTTCGACATGATCATCGCCGCCTGGGGGCAGTCCCTCTCGCCGGGCAATGAGCAGCGCGATTTCTGGGGCTCGGAGAGCGCCAAGCGTGACGGCTCGCGCAATTATGCCGGCATCTCGAACCCCGCCGTGGATGCATTGATCGACAAGGTCATCTATGCCCGCACCCGCGAGGAACTGGTGGCCTCGACCCATGCCCTCGACCGGGTTTTGCTGTGGAACGACTATGTCATTCCCGCCTGGACGCTGCGCTTCACGCGGACGGCGCGCTGGGACCGCTTTGCCCGCCCCGCCAAGCTCCCGCAATACAGCTATGAATTCCCGACCATCTGGTGGTGGGACGCGGCCAGGGCCGCGAAGATCGGGACTCCGCCGCAATGAGCGGAATGTCGCTCCCGCGGCGCACGGTCCTGAAGATTGCAGCCGGGCTTGGCGCCTGCGCCCTCCAGCCCGGCTTAGTCTTCCCCGCGCGGGCACAAGGCGCGGGGGGTCAGCGCCACGGCCTGTCCTCGTTCGGGGATCTGAAATACCCGGCTGATTTCACCCATTTCGACTATGTGAATCCCACCGCGCCAAAGGGGGGAAGCTTCTCCCTGATCGGGCCCACCGCCGCTTTCAACCAATCCTTCCAGACCTTCAACTCCTTGAACGGCTATATTTTGCGCGGCGACGGCGCGCAGGGCCTCGCGCTCAATTTCGACACCCTGATGGCTTCCGCCGCCGACGAGCCGGACTCCGTCTATGGCCTGGTGGCGGCAGGCGTCACCATCGCGCCGGACGGGCAGACCTATCGCTTCCGCCTGCGTCCCGAAGCCCGCTTCCATGATGGGACGCCGCTCACCGCCGAGGACGCGGCCTTTTCGCTCAATCTGCTGAAGGCGGAGGGCCACCCCCAGATCCGCCAGGGTCTCCAGACCTTTCTAGATGCACAGGCGGAAGCGCCCGACCTTCTGCTGGTGCGCTTCACGCCGGACAAACCGCGCGATGTACCGCTGTTTCTCTCCGGTCTGCCGCTTTTTTCCAAGGCCTATTACGGCACCCATACATTCGGTGAATCGACCCTTAATCCGCCGCTCGGTTCCGGCCCCTACCGCATCGGCCGCTTCGAGGTGGGGCGGTTCGTGGAATACGACCGCGTCCGGGACTATTGGGCCAAGGACATTCCGGTCAATCGGGGCCGGTACAATTTCGATACCGTGCGCTACGAATATTTCCGTGACCGCGAGGTGGGCTTCGAGGCCTTCAAGGCGCGCGCCTATCTCTATCGGCAAGAGTTCACGTCCCGCGCCTGGGCGACGCAATATGACTTTCCGGCGGTTGCCGACGGTCGGGTGAAGCGCGAAGTCATGCCCGACCACACCCCGTCCGGCGCGCAGGGGTGGTTCTTCAACACGCGCCGGGCGAAGTTTGCGGATCGCAAGGTGCGCGAGGCGATCGGTCTCGCGTTCGACTTTCAATGGACCAACAAGAACCTCATGTACGGTCTTTATGACCGCACCGTCTCCTTCTTCCAGAACTCCGACCTGATGGCGCAAGGTTTGCCTTCGCCCGCCGAACTGACCCTTCTCGACCCTTTCCGCGCCACGCTCCCGGCGGATGTGTTCGGCGAGCCGGTCACCCCGCCCGTGACCGATGGCTCGGGGCAGGATCGCGCCCAATTGCGCCGCGCCGCCGCGCTGCTCAAGGAGGCGGGTTATCAGATCCAGCAGAACCGGCTGCTCGACGCGAAGGGGCAGCCGCTCACCATTGAATTTTTGGACGATGACGGCGCCTTCGAGCGCCACACCTCGCGCTTCATCTCCAATCTGAAGCTGCTCGGGATCGAGGCCAGCTTCCGCATCGTCGATCCCGCGCAATATCAGTCGCGGCTGAAGGATTTCGACTTTGACATGCTGGTGCGCCGCTATTCGGTCTCGCTCAATCCGGGCGAGGAGCTGCGCTTTTACTTCGGCAGCCAGGCGGCCCGAATGCCGGGTTCGAACAATCTGTCGGGCATTTCAAACAAGGCGGTGGACGCGCTCATCGACGCTGCACTCGCCGCCCAGACCCGCGCCGAACTCATCACAGCGTGCCGTGCGCTCGACCGCGTGCTGCGCGCCGGTCACTATTGGGTGCCGCAATGGTATAAGCCATCCCATTGGCTGGCCTTCTGGGACGTGTTCGAGCGCCCGGGCGTTCAGCCTTTGTATGGAACCGGTGTCCTCGATACCTGGTGGACCCGCCCCGCCGCCACAAAGGGCGGGTGACTTCGCCGCATCCCGCCGAGACCGGAGAACCGATGCTCGCCTACATTCTTCGCCGCATCGCCCTCATGGTGCCCACCATTCTGGGCATCATGCTGGTATCGTTCGTGGTCGTGCAGTTCGCGCCAGGCGGGCCGGTTGAGCGTGTGATCGCGCAATTGAGTGGAGACGACGTCTCCGCCACCGCGCGCGTTTCGGGATCGGGCAGCGACTTTGCCGGCGGCGCGCCCTCGGTCGGCGGCGGGCTGGACGCTTCGGCTTCGAAGTATCGGGGTGCGCAGGGACTCGACCCGAAATTCATCGCCGAACTGGAAAAACAGTTCGGCTTCGACAAGCCGGCGCACGAGCGGTTTCTTCTGATGATCTGGAACTATGCGCGGTTCGATTTCGGCCGTTCCTATTTCCGCGATATCGGCGTGCTTGACCTGATTGCCGAGAAGCTGCCGGTTTCGATCTCGCTGGGCCTGTGGATGACGCTCCTCACCTATGCCATTTCGATACCGCTGGGCATCGCGAAGGCGATGCGCGACGGTTCGCGCTTCGATATATGGACCTCGGCCATCATCATCGTCGGCTATGCGGTGCCCTCGTTCCTGTTCGCCATTCTACTCATCATCCTGTTCGCCGGCGGGTCGTTCCTGGATTGGTTCCCGCTGCGCGGCCTCACCTCCGACAACTGGGCGCAGATGTCCTGGCCCGAGCGGATCCTGGATTATGGCTGGCATCTGGTGCTGCCGCTGACCTCCATGCTGCTCGGCGCCTTTGCCACCATGACGCTGCTCACGAAAAATTCGTTCCTGGAGGAAATCCGCAAGCAATATGTCACCACCGCCCGCATGAAAGGCCTGGGCGAGCGCAAGGTGCTCTATGGACACGTCTTCCGGAACGCCATGCTGATCGTCATCGCGGGGTTTCCGAGTGCCTTCATCTCGGCTTTCTTCACCGGATCCCTGCTGATCGAAACCATCTTCTCGCTCGACGGCCTGGGGCTTCTGGGGTTCGAGAGCGTGTTGAACCGCGATTATCCCGTGGTGTTCGGCACGCTCTATATCTTCTCCCTCGCGGGCCTGATCGTGGGCCTGCTCTCCGACCTCACGTACATGCTGGTCGATCCCCGCATCGATTTCGAGACGCGGGAGGTCTGAGCGGTGGATACGACCTCGACCCTCCCGCTGGCGCAGCCCGGCCGCGCGGCGCGCTGGTTTTCTCCCCTCAACCGCCGCCGGCTGCGCAATTTCCGCGGCAACCGTCGCGGCTGGTGGTCGTTCGTCATTTTCATGATCTTGTTCGTGCTGAGCCTGTTCGCCGAATTTCTCGCGAACGACCGGCCGATCCTGGTCGCGTATGACGGCGGCTATTACCTGCCGGTCTTCAAGGACTATCCCGAGACCACATTCGGCGGCGATTTCGAGACCACGGCGGACTATCGCGATCCCTATCTGCAAAAGCTCATCGCCGAAAAGGGCGGCTGGATGATCTGGCCCCCCGTTCGCTTTTCCTATTCCACCCACAATCTCGACTTGCCAACCCCAGCGCCCTCGCCGCCCACCTGGATGCTCAGCGAGGCGCAATGCCAGAGCGTCGCGGAAAAGAAGGGGGTCTCCGGCTGTTCGGCGCTGGAATACAACTGGCTCGGGACCGACGACCAGGGCCGGGACGTGCTGGCGCGGTTGATCTACGGGTTCCGCATCTCGGTCCTGTTCGGGCTCGCGCTCACAGTGGTCTCCTCCATCGTCGGTGTCGCCGCTGGCGCGGTCCAGGGCTATTTCGGCGGCTGGGTGGACCTTCTGTTCCAGCGTTTCATCGAGATCTGGACCTCCATTCCCTCGCTCTATCTGCTGCTCATCATTTCCTCGGTGCTGGTGCCGGGATTTTGGGTCCTGCTCGGCATCCTGCTCCTGTTCTCCTGGGTCTCGCTGGTCGGCCTCGTGCGGGCAGAATTCCTGAGGGCGCGCAATTTCGAATATGTGCAGGCGGCGCGGGCGCTGGGGGTCGGCAATGTCACCATCATGCTGCGGCATCTGCTGCCCAATGCCATGGTGGCGACCCTCACCTTCCTGCCTTTCATCCTGTCCTCCTCGGTGATGACCCTCACCGCCCTGGACTTCCTCGGCTTCGGCCTGCCGCCGGGCTCGCCCTCCCTGGGCGAGCTGCTGGCGCAGGGCAAGGCCAACGTGCAGGCGCCCTGGCTGGGCCTCACGGGCTTCTTCACCGTCGCGCTCATGTTGAGCCTCCTCATCTTTGTCGGCGAGGCGATCCGCGATGCCTTCGACCCCCGCAAGACGTTCGCGTGAGGGCCCGCATGACTTCTGAACCGCTCCTCTCCGTCCAGGACCTTTCCGTCGCGTTCCGCCGCGAGGAAGGCGCCTCTGCCCTGGCGGTGGATCGCGTCTCGTTCGACGTCAAAGCCGGCGAGACTGTCGCACTGGTGGGCGAGTCGGGCTCGGGCAAATCGGTGACGGCCCTCTCGGTGCTGAAGCTGCTGTCCTATCCTCCGGCGAGCCATCCGTCCGGGCGCATCCTCTTCAAGGGCCGTGACCTGCTCGCCCTGCCGGATCGGGACTTGCGCGCCGTGCGCGGCAATGACGTGACCATGGTGTTCCAGGAACCCATGACCTCCTTGAACCCGCTCCAGACCATCGAGACGCAAATTGGCGAAATGCTGCTGCTCCACACCGCCTTGACGGGCCGGGCGGTCAGCGCGCGGATCATTGAGTTGCTGCACGAGGTGGGTATTCCGGAGCCTGAAAGCCGCCTTGGCTCTTATCCGCATCAATTGTCCGGCGGCCAGCGCCAGCGCGTGATGATCGCCATGGCGCTTGCCAACGAGCCGGACCTGCTGATCGCCGACGAGCCCACCACCGCGCTCGATGTGACGGTACAGGCGCAGATCCTGAAGCTGCTGAAGCAACTCCAGGCGCGCCTCGGCATGGCCATGCTGTTCATCACCCATGATCTGGGTATCGTGCGCAAGATCGCGGATCGGGTCTGCGTCATGCAGAAGGGCCGAATCGTTGAGCAAGGCGCGACAGAAGCCACCTTCCTCGCTCCTCAACACCCTTATACCCAGGCCCTGCTGCGTGCCGAGCCCAAGCCCGACCCCGCGCCGGCGTGTCCGGACGCGCCCGTCGTGGTGGCGGCGCAGGACCTCAAGGTTCACTTCCCCATCAAGCGCGGACTTTTGCGGCGCACGGTGGGGCACGTGAAGGCGGTGGACGGGGTCTCCATCTCCATCCACCAGGGTGAGACGCTCGGTGTCGTCGGGGAGTCCGGGTCCGGCAAAACCACGCTCGGCCTCGCGTTGCTGCGCTTGATCTCCAGCCAAGGGCCGATCCTGTTTCTCGGCCAGCGTATCGACGCCCTGAAGTCGGCCGGCATGCGTCCGCTCCGCCGCGACATGCAGGTCGTCTTTCAGGATCCCTATGGCGCGCTGTCCCCGCGCATGTCAGTTGAGGACATCGTCGGCGAGGGTCTCGGCATTCACCAGAGGCACTTGTCCGCCGATGAGCGCGAGGCCCGCGTGATCACGGCCCTGAGCGACGTTGGGCTCGACCCGGAGAGCCGGCACCGCTATCCGCATGAATTTTCCGGTGGCCAACGCCAGCGCATCTCCATCGCCCGGGCCATGGCCCTGGAGCCCTCATTCGTGGTGCTCGACGAACCCACCAGCGCCCTCGACATGCTGGTCCAGGCGCAGATCGTCGATCTGCTGCGCGCGCTCCAGAAGAAGCGCAATCTGACCTACATGTTCATCTCCCACGATCTGCGCGTGGTCTCGGCGCTGGCCAGCCGCATCCTGGTGATGCGGGGCGGCAAGGTGGTGGAGGAGGGGCCCGCGGCCGATGTCTTCCGGCACCCGCGCGAAGATTACACAAAGGCCCTGTTCGCGGCAGCCTTCAATCTGGAAGCCGCCCATGCCGGTGCGGTGGCTCAATGACCTTCGATGCTGATGTGGGTGACGTCCCCGCCATAGTGGCCCTTGGTCCGCCGCTGGTGCGGGCCAGCGGCTTTGTCGGCTACGAAACCTATCAGATTACCCTGACCCAGGCTGGTTTCACATTTCCGCGGATGACTCGCGACCTGGTGCGGATCGGCGAGGTGGTTGGCGTCCTGTGTGTCGATCGCGCCCGCGGCTGCCTCGTCCTGATCCGCCAGTTCCGCCTCTCGGCCCATCTTGTGACGGGGCGCGGCGACATGATCGAGCTGCCGGCCGGGCGCGTTGAGGCGGGCGAGGAGCCGGAGGCGGCGGCGCGCCGGGAATGCCTGGAGGAGACCTGCCTGTCGCCGCTGCGCATGCAATTGATGTTCGAGGTGATGCCCGCTCCGGGCGTCCTGGACGAAAATGCGACGCTTTATTTTGCGGAGGTGGATTCGCGTGATCTGCCCGCGCGCGCCGGCCTCGACACTGAGACCGAGGTGACCCATCCCTTCGCTGTGCCGATCGATGCCGCCTTGCGCCTCCTTGAGGGGGACCGCTGCATGAACGGCTATCTCATCACCGCCCTGCAATGGCTGGCTCTCAATCGGGCGCGCTTGGGCCTCTGATTTTCCGGCGTGGCCATGTGCCCCGTTCCAGCCCGATCCGATGAGGTTGACTGAACCTGATCGGTAAAACGTTCTCTAGCTCTCCAGAGGCGCGGGCCGGAAAGCGTCGAGATCGAAGCGGGCCACGTCTTCCAGCAGGGCGAGGAATGCGGAAACGCCATGGGCGATGGCCGCTTCTCCCTTTTCGGCGCTCGCCGCGCGCGCATTGCCCATGGCACCCGAGGGATGGAGATCCTCGCTCATCCAGCCGAACCCCACCGGATGGTTGGCCCGCAGCTCTGCGAACCGGTCCTCCATGTCGCGGCTGAAGGGCACGAAGTCGCGGGCGAGGTCCATGCGCACGAGATCCGGGCGGAACGCCAGCATGAGCGATGTTTCGATGTCGCCTCCATGAATGCCATGCGCGCGTTCTTGCGCGCTGAACAGGCCGTCCGGGTAGCCGAAGCGGTGCATGGAGGCGGTCACGGCCAGCATGGCGTGGCGCGCGCGCAGGCGGCGCGCCAGCAAATCGATGACCGGGACGTTTCCGCCATGGGTATTGAAAAGGATCAGCCGCCGCACGCCGGCGGCCTGGACCTGGCCACATAAGTCTCCCCAGACGGCAAGGGCGGTCTCCGGCGAGAGACTGAGGGTCCCGGGAAAGGACAGATGCTCGGCGGACGCCCCCACGGCCTGGACCGGAAGAAACAGGACGGGGCGCGCGGGCAGGCGCGGCGCGATGCGTTCGATATAGCCCTGCGCGATGGCGAGGTCCGTACCAAGCGGAAGGTGCGGGCCGTGCTGCTCGATGGCGGCGACCGGCAAAATGGCAATGGCGTCCGCGCCCCGCAGCGCCGCCAGCTCGGAAGAGGTGAGGTCCGCCCAGAACCGTATCATGTCCCATCCCCTTGGCCCCCGCTGCGTCATGGGCGGGAAATGTTAAGATCGTGTCCTACCTTCGCAAAATTGTAAGCCGGCGCGTGGATAAGTACGCTGCATCGCGAAAGGTCGCGGTTGCGCATGGCGGGTTCAGGGCCTTCGCCCGACCGCCGAGGGGGGTGGGATGAAGGACCCGATTGCTAAGACCATCGGCTATCGCCTCACGCATACGGCGCGTCTCCAAAAGGCCCTGTCGGCCCGCCTTCTGGCGGAACTCGGCCTCTTCCCCGGTCAGGAGGCGGTGCTCAAAATGCTTGTCGAGCAGGACGGGCGCACCATGGGCGACCTCGCCGGCGCGCTCCGGGTGCGACCCCCGACTGCGTCCAAGACCATCGCCCGCCTCACCGCCCAAGGCCTCGTGGAGCGCCGCGCCACGGATGGAGATGGACGGCTGGTGCGGGTATATCTCACCGACAGCGGGCGCGAGCGCGGCGGCTCCATCGATCGGATCTGGGAGACGCTCGAAGCCGAGATGGTCACCGGCCTCGACAACAAGGAGCGCAAGCGGCTGCGCAAGCTGCTGCGCAAGGTGGAGAAGAATCTCGCCCAGCGCCTTGGCGCCGACGGCGGCGTGGACGACGACGCCGAAGCGGGCGAGGATGACGACGAGACCTGAGCAGACGCCCGCGTTCCTGTCCCATTCCGAGAGCGCATGCGGCCATCCGCCCCGCATGCGCTCTTTGCGCGTTCCCAAGTGCACGCGGGCGCGCTATCCCTTCATCTAAACGATTAAGGCCCCTGTTTTGTGGGCCATGCAGGGAGAGCAGGGAACGCCATGTCCAACGCCATTGATCTGAACGGTCGCAACGCCATCGTCACCGGGGGTGCGCAGGGAATCGGCCGCGCCATTGTCGAGCGTTTCCTGGCCTCCGGGGCACGGGTCGCCATCTGGGACCGCGATCTCGATCTTGCGCGGCGCACGGCGGCGGAACTCGATGCGGACAAGGTCATCGCGGTGGAAGTGGATGTGACGAGCCTCCAGGCGGTGGAGATGGCCACGACTCTCACCCAGGCCGCGTTCGGGCGCATCGACATTCTGGTGAACAATGCCGGCATTTCCGGTCCGAACACCAAGCTGTGGGAGTATCCGCCGGACTCGTGGGCACAGGTGCTGGCGATCAACCTCACCGGGCCGTTCAATTGCTGCCGCGCGGTCGTGCCCCACATGGTCGCCCAGAATTACGGGCGCATCGTCAATGTGGCGTCCATTGCCGGCAAAGAGGGCAATCCCAACGCCTCGGCCTATTCCGCCTCCAAGGCCGGCGTGATCGCGCTCACCAAGTCGCTCGGCAAGGAATTGGCGACCTACGACATCGCGGTCAATTGCGTGACGCCGGCCGTGGCGAAGACGGCCATCTTTGACCAGATGACGCAGGAGCATATCGACTACATGCTGGCGAAAATTCCGCGCGCGCGCTTCGTGAAGGTGGAGGAAGTGGCTGCGACGGTGGCGTTCGCGGCGTCCGCCGATTGCTCCTTCACGACCGGCGCGGTGTTCGATATTTCGGGCGGGCGCGCCACCTACTGAGGGCGGCGCATCGAGGTCCCATGTGCCCCTCTCCCGAGCCCGGCGGGGCGCAGCCTGCGCCCGCGTCCCACCCGTCCCGGCCGCCGCCCCCGCCGGGCGGGGCGACTCTGGTCGGCATCGGGCTCATGTGTCTCGCCGTCATGTCCTTCTCGGTCACCGACGCGACGGCGAAATGGCTCGGTGGGCATGTCAGTGTCTTCATCGTGGTGTGGGCCCGCTATGTGGTCCACTTCCTTCTGTCGCTCGTGGTCTTCAATCCCTGGACCGTTCCGGGACTGCTGCGCACCCGCAGGCCCGGGCTCCAGATCCTGCGCTCGGCGCTTCTGTTCGCGACCACGGGGCTCAACTTCCTGGCGCTCCAGTTCCTGCAACTGGACCAGACTGTCTCCATCATGTTCTCGGCGCCCTTCTTCGTGGCGCTGTTCGCGGGGCCGCTCCTGGGGGAATGGATCGGCGCGCGCAAATGGGGCGCCATCATCGTCGGGTTCGCCGGCATCCTTTTGGTGGCGCAGCCCGGCACCGGCATCCATCCCGCCGCGCTCCTCTCCCTGGCGGCGGCGGTGACCTATGCGCTCTATGCCATCACGACGCGCATGCTCGTGCCTTTTGATCCGACCCCCACCACATTGTTCTATTCCGCCCTGGTCGGTTCCATCGTCGCGTCGCTGCCGCTGCCCTTTGTCTGGGTGACGCCCACCGAGCCCATGGTCTATGCGGCCATGCTGGCGCTGGGCGCGGTGGCAGGCGGCGGGCACTTCCTGCTCATCCTCGCCCATGCCCGGGCGCCGGCGGCGACGCTCGCGCCCTTCATCTATATTCAGATCCTCGCCATGGTCGCTCTGGGTTGGGCACTGTTCGGCGATGTGCCGAGCCTCTGGACGCTGGCGGGCGCGGCGATCGTGGTGGCATCGGGCATTTATCTTTTGCTGCAGGAGCGAAAAGCCTTGCGCGGTGCCCTGCCGCCCGAACCGCCGACCTGAGGGATGGCGCGGTAATCCTTTAGATCTCCTCGCTTTCGTCAAAATGGGCGCTATGGTGCAAGGCGAAATCCACTCGCACCGAACGCTGCCCCATGTCTCCCGCTCGTCTGCTCGTCGTCGAAGGAAATACCGCCGAAGCCCGTGCCCGCCAGGTCCGATTTGGCGGGGAAGCCGCCAGCGAGGGCTATGCGCGGCTGCTGCGGGAATTGTTTCCCCACGCTGTCGTGGACATTTGCTATCCGGCCGATGCGGGAGCGAACCTGCCCGATTCGGGCGGGCTTGAGGGCTATGACGGCATTGCCATCACAGGCTCCTCCCTCAACATCTATAATCGCGGTCCGGAGATCGAGCAGCAGATCGACCTGCTGCGCACTGCGTTCGCCACCGGGACGCCGGTGTTCGGCAGTTGCTGGGGTCTCCAGCTCCTCACCGTCGCGGCGGGCGGCGTGGTGCGCAAGAATCCGCGCGGGCGCGAAGTCGGATTCGGCCGGCGCATCCGCCTGACCGAGCACGGCACGGGCCATCCCATGTTCGAGGGAAAGCCGGCCGTCTTCGAAGCCATGACGGTGCATCTGGACGAGGTGGAGACACTGCCGGAAGGCGCACGGCTGCTGGCCAGCAACGACCATTCTGTCGTGCAGGCCGCGGAAATCCCGGTGGGTCAGACCGGTGTGGCCTGGGGCGTGCAGTACCACCCGGAATATCCGTTCCGCGAAATGGCGGCCATCTTCCGGCGACTGAGCCCCTCTTTGGTCGCGGAAGGATTTTTCCGCGACGAGGAGGAGGAGACCTGCTTCATCGGCGATCTCGAAGCCCTGGAGCGCGATCCCCACAATCACGCGCTGGTCTGGCGCAACGGGGTGGATGGCGCGGTGATTTCCAAGGACCTGCGGACACTGGAAATCCGCAATTGGGTACAGCACCAGGTCATTCCCACCCGCGCGCGGCGCGGACGCGGGTAACGACCCGCGCGCTCTGACCCCTCTCGGCGTTCACACGATCTTCGCCGCCAGCGCCTGCGCAACCTTGGAGGCGGGAGTGCGGTCGAGCGACGTGGTGATGGCGCGCCCCGCCGCCGCCAGCGCCGCGAGATCGACACCGGTCTCCACGCCGAGACCGTCGAGAAGATAGACAAGATCCTCGGTGGCGAGATTGCCTGAGGCGCCCTTGGCATAGGGGCATCCGCCAAGCCCCGCGACGGAACTGTCGAAGGTCGAAACGCCAAGGTCCAGGCAGGCCAGCACGTTGGCGAGCGCCTGGCCATAGGTGTCGTGGAAATGCAAAGCGGTGCGCGCGACCCCGATCTCGTCCGCCACCGCCGCCGCCATCAGCTTTGCCTTGTCGGGGGTGCCGACCCCGATCGTGTCGCCGAGCGAAACCTCGTAGCAGCCCATGGCCACGAGGGCGGTGGAGACGCGCACCACGTCCGCGATGGGGACTTCGCCCTGATAGGGGCAGCCCAGCACGCAGCTCACATAGCCGCGCACGGCGATGCCGGCCTCCTGCGCGGCGTCCACCACCGGCTCGAACCGCTCCAGACTTTCTGCGATGGAGCAATTGATGTTCTTCTGGCTGAAGGCCTCGGAGGCGGCGGCGAAGACCGCGATCTCCTCGACGCCGGAGGCCATCGCCGCCTCAAGTCCCTTGAGATTGGGCACAAGCACGGGATAGCGCACGCCCTCGCGCCGGGTCAGCGCCGCGAGCACCTCGGCGGTGTCGGCCATTTGCGGCACCCATTTGGGCGAGACGAAGCTGCCGCTCTCGATGACCGGAAGGCCGGCCGCGCCAAGCGCGTCGATGAGCGCCACCTTGGCCGCGAGCGGCACGCGGCCCGGCTCGTTCTGGAGTCCGTCGCGCGGCCCGACCTCGACGATGCGCACTTCGGCGGGGCGGCTCATGCACTTTCCTCCAACACCAGCAATTCCGCGCCCTCGTCCACGAGGTCGCCCACGGCGAAGCGGACGGACGCGACGATCCCGTCGCGCGGCGCTGCAACGGTGTGCTCCATTTTCATCGCTTCCACCACAACCAGTGCGTCGCCCTTGCTCACCCTGTCGCCCGCGCCCACCGCGACGCGGGTGATGGTGCCTGGCATGGGGGCGACAAGGCGGCCGGCGGTTCCGGTGGCCTCGATGGAGGCGAGGCGCGGGTCCACATGGTCGAGGCTGGTTTCTGTCCCGGCGGCAAACACGGTGAGCCGTTGGCCGGCGCGCACCACGCGCGCCCGCATACGCACGCCGTCGAGCCGGGCCTCCAGGGTTCCGTCTTCCGCCATGGTGCCTTCGGCCAGCACGCCGCCGTCCGGCAGGTCCAGGCGAAATCCGCCGGGAATATAGTGTGCGCGCACTGCGATGCGATCCGTGCCCGCGGCAAAAGTGAGGTCCACGAAGGCGGAGCGGTTCAGCCGCCAGCCCGGCGCGAGGCCCCATGGCGAATAGGGGTCAGCGGCATCGGCCGCCGCCGAGGCGGCGCGGGCCTCGTCCAGCAGAAGGAAGAGCGAGGCAAGCGCGAGATCGCGTGGGCTGAGCGGGGCAGGCCCCGGCAGCAGATCCGCGCGATGACGCTCGATGAAGCCTGTGTCCAGCTCGGCCGCACCGAAAGCGGGGTGCGTGACGATGGCCTGGAGAAAGGCGCGGTTGGTGGGAAGGCCCACCACCTCGGTTCGCGCCAGCGCCGCCGCCATCCGGCCCGCAGCCTCGGCGCGGTCGGCGCCATAGGTGATGATCTTCGCGATCATCGGGTCGTAATGGATGGAGACGGCATCGCCCGCGCGCACGCCGGAATCCACCCGCGCGCCTGGGCTGTCCTCGGGAAGCAGGAGATGATCGAGCCGGCCCACCTGGGGCAGGAAGTCCCGCTCCGGATCCTCCGCATACAGGCGCACCTCGAAGGCGTGGCCTTGAAGCGGAATATCCGCCTGCGCCAGGGGCAGGGGCTCGCCCCGCGCGACGCGGATCTGCCATTCCACGAGATCCTGGCCGGTAATGGCTTCGGTGACGGGATGCTCGACCTGGAGGCGGGTGTTCATCTCCATGAAGAAGAAGTCGTCACCCTCGGAAATGAATTCCACTGTCCCGGCGCCCACATAGCCGACGGCCTTGGCGGCGTCGACGGCGGCCTGCCCCATGCGTGCGCGCCGCTCCGCACTCATGCCGGGCGCGGGGGCTTCCTCAACCACCTTCTGGTGCCGGCGCTGGATCGAGCAGTCGCGCTCGTGGAGATAGACGCAATTGCCATGGGAGTCGGCAAAGACCTGCACTTCGATGTGGCGCGGTTTGGTAAGATATTTTTCAACCAGAACCCGGTCGTCTCCAAAGGCGTTCCTGGCTTCCCGCTGCGCGGAGGCAAGAGCGTCTGCGAATTCGCCGGGAGCCCGCACCACCTTCATGCCCTTGCCGCCGCCACCGGCGGACGCCTTGATGAGCACGGGATAGCCGATGCGCTCGGCCTCCCGGGCCAGCAGGGCCGGATCCTGGTCCTCGCCGTGATAGCCGGGCACGAGCGGCACGCCGGCCTTTTCCATCAGCGCCTTCGCGGCGCTCTTGGAGCCCATGGCCCGGATCGCAGACGCAGGCGGTCCGACAAAGACGATGCCGGTCTGGGCGCAGGCCTCGGCGAAATCGGCATTCTCAGAGAGGAAGCCGTAGCCGGGATGGATGGCGTCCGCCCCCGCCTTGCGCGCCGCGTCGAGAATGGCATCGATGCGCAGATAACTTTCGCGCGCCGGCGCGCGGCCGATGGGATAGGCCTCGTCCGCGCTCTCCACATGAAGGGCGTGGGCATCCGCCTCGGAATAGACGGCCA
The DNA here is from genome assembly GCA_040755535.1 of Pseudomonadota bacterium. Taxonomy (GTDB): domain Bacteria; phylum Pseudomonadota; class Alphaproteobacteria; order Rhizobiales; family Xanthobacteraceae; genus Aquabacter. The sequence goes on from JBFMAV010000001.1 coordinate 53,143, forward strand.
CCGTCTTCACGCCCATGGCCCGCGCCGTGCGCATGACCCGGACCGCGATCTCGCCGCGATTGGCGATGAGCAGCGTGCGGATGGGACGGGTCATGACTGCCCCCAGTCGGGTTTGCGTTTTTCCAGAAAGGCGGTGAGGCCCTCGCGTCCGTCGCGGCTGGCGCGCTGCTCGGCGATCCGCCGTGCGGTGTCGGCAATGACCGCGTCGCTCAAGGGGCGGTCCACGGCGGCCACCAGGTCCTTGGTGGCGGCAATCGCGGCGGGGCTGCCCAGCGCAAGCGCCTTCAGATGCCGGGCGATGGCTCCGTCCAGGTCCTCCGTCGGCACCACCTCATGGATCAGCCCCAGGGCGAGGGCGGTGCGGGCGTCGAACCGTTCGGCGGTGAGAAAGTAGCGCCGCGCCTGCCGCGCGCCCATGGCGCGCACGAGGTAGGGACTGATGACTGCGGGGATGAGGCCGATGCGCACCTCGGTCACGGCGAACAGAGCCTCCGGGACCGCCACGGCGACGTCGGAGCAGGCAATGAGCCCGATGGCGCCCGCGAAAGCGGACCCGTGGACGCGCGCGAGGGTGGGCTTGGGACATGTGTCGATGGTGCGCATCAGGGCACCGAGACGCTCCGCGTCGGCCTGGTTTTCCTCCAGCGAATAAGCCGCCATGCGGCGCATCCAATTGAGGTCCGCCCCGGCGCAGAAGGAGGCGCCATTGGCGCGCAGCAGGATCGCGCGCACGCCAGGGTCCCGGCCTGCGGCCTCATAGGCGGCGGTGAGCGCCGCGATGAGCGCGTCGTCGAAGGCGTTGTGGACTTCCGGGCGATCGAGGGTGAGGACGGCGACGCCGTTCTCCTGGGAGATGAGGAGGCTCATGGGGCGCTCCGGCGCGGCTGAGCGGGGCTCCCAACCTTCCACCGCAAGCGGGAGAGGGCGTGTAGGTTGCGCCGGTCGCAAGATCCCTCTTCCGCTTGCGGGGGAAGGCTGGGGAGGGGGAAATGGTGCAAGCCCATCACATCCGGAACACGCCGAAGCGCGTCTCCCTTACCGGAGCGTTCAGAGAAGCGGAGAGGGCGAGGGCGAGCACCATGCGGGTGTCCGCCGGGTCGATCACGCCGTCATCCCAAAGCCGCGCGGAGGAATAATAAGGATGCCCCTGCCGCTCATATTGCGCCTGGATGGGCGCCTTGAAGGCGGCCTCGTCCTCGGCGGGCCAGGAGCCGCCCTTGTTTTCGATGCCGTCGCGCTTCACCTGGGCGAGGACGTTGGCGGCTTGCTCGCCGCCCATCACCGAGATGCGGGCATTGGGCCACATCCACAGGAAGCGCGGATCGAAGGCGCGGCCGCACATGCCGTAATTGCCAGCACCGAAGGAATTGCCGATGACCACGGTGAATTTCGGCACGCTCGCGCAGGACACCGCATTGACCAGCTTCGCCCCGTCCTTGGCGATGCCGCCGCTCTCATATTTGCGGCCCACCATGAAGCCGGTGATGTTCTGGAGGAAGACGAGGGGAATGTTCCGCTGGCAGCACAATTCCACGAAATGCGCGCCCTTGAGCGCGCTTTCCGAGAACAGGATGCCATTATTGGCGATGATGCCCACCGGATAGCCGAAAATGCGGGCAAAGCCCGTCACCAGCGTCTGGCCATAGAGCGGCTTGAACTCGTCAAACTCCGAGCCGTCCACGATGCGGGCGATGATCTGGCGCACGTCGAAGGGCTTCTTCGGGTCTTGCGAGACGATGCCGTAAATCTCCTCCGCATCGTAGAGCGGCGCGCGCGGCGGGGCGATGTCGAGGGCGTGGGATTTGGAGGTGTTGAGGTTCGCGACGATGGTGCGCGCGATGCCGAGCGCGTGGGCGTCGTTCTCCGCCATATGGTCCGCGACGCCGGAGACGCGGGTGTGCACGTCCGCCCCGCCCAATTCCTCGGCGGTCACCACTTCCCTGGTCGCGGCCTTCACCAAGGGCGGGCCGCCGAGGAAGATGGTGGCCTGGTTCTTCACCATGATGGATTGGTCGGCCATGGCCGGCACATAGGCGCCGCCTGCGGTGCAGCTTCCCATCACCACCGCCACCTGGGCGATCCCTTCGGCCGACATATTGGCTTGGTTGAAGAAGATGCGGCCGAAATGCTCGCGGTCCGGGAACACCTCGTCCTGGTTCGGCAGGTTGGCGCCGCCGGAATCCACCAGATAGAGGCAGGGAAGATGGTTTTCCCGGGCGATGGCCTGCGCCCGTAAATGCTTCTTCACGGTCACCGGGAAATAGGTGCCGCCCTTCACCGTCGCATCATTGGCGACGATCATGCATTCGCGTCCCGAGACGCGGCCGATGCCCGTGATGATGCCGGCAGCCGGCACCTCGTCGTCATACATGCCGAAGGCGGCGAGCTGGGAGAGTTCGAGGAAGGCGGATCCGGTGTCCAGCAAGGTGCGGATGCGATCGCGCGGCAGCAGCTTGCCGCGCTTTAGGTGTCGCTCGCGCGCCACCGGGCCTCCGCCTTCGGAGATTCGCTCCACATGGCCGCGCAGTTCCGCGACACTGGCGGCGAGCGCCTCGCGATTGCGGGCATAGGCGTCGGAGCGGCGGTCGACCGCATCCTCGATGATGGCCATGATGCCTCACCTCTCTGTGCATGCAAGACGGGCGTATGGCCGAGCGGCCGCGCGGTGATCCCGCGCCCCATCCTCCCCAGTGCCGATCCAGGCCGGCTTAGAAACGATCGTACGTTTTTTTAACGCCGGCGCAAGGACGAATTCACGCCCGCGCCCGCCGCCTCCCGCCGGCTGGCAGGACGGCGACCGCCTCCGCAAGCGCCACGCCTTCGGGACGGGACACGCCTTCCAGCACGAGATCCGTATAGATTTGCACCAGGGCATCCTGGCTGAGCCGCCCGTCCGAGCGATACCACATGCAGATGCCGGTCAGCATGGAGATGATGGCGTAGGTCGCGACCTTGGGCTCGGGCACCCGAAACAGGCCGGCCGCCGCGCCGTCGCGCAAGGCCTGTTCCAGCAGGCCCTCATATTGGCGGCGCATGTCCACCACGGTCGCGCGGTGCGGTGCGTCCAGGGAGCGGATCTCCATATTGGCGATGAACACATGGGCAGACCGGGTCATGTGGTAGCGCAGGTGGAAATCCACATAGGCCTTCAGGCGCTCCACCGGGCCTTCGACGCCCTCCATGGCCGCCGCCGCCTTGGTGATCAGATCCTCCATGTGATCGCGCACGATGTCGAACAGAAGGCTCTGCTTGTTCTCGAAATATTTGTAGAGCGAGCCCGATTGCAGGCCCACCTCCGCCGCGAGCTGGCGCAGGCTCATGGCCTCATAGCCGTGCTTATAAATGAGGTGGACGCCGGCTTCACGTATGGCCTTCGCCGTCCGGGCGCCGTTTGATCCCACTGTGCGCGCCATCGCCCTTTGACCTGCAATCGGTCTTGCCTGACCCTTATGACGGGTATTGGATGAAAGCCGCCGCACGGGCGACGAACCGGACTACAGTGAGCGTACCGATCCGGCGAGGCAAGCGGCCAGCCGCGAAAAAGAGCCTTGACCCGCGTAAAAAAAGAACGTTCGATTGTTTCCTGAAAAGCCCGGCACTCATGATCGGGCAAAACGGCCACCGGCAAAAGCCGGGGCCGACAAATCGCCAGGGAGCGCGCCACGCCTCCCGGACGAGGGGAGGAAAGTTTTGGGCGACACGCTCCTGGACGTGCGCGACATCTCGCTGCGTTTCGGCGGCCTCAGGGCGCTGAGCGAGGTCGGCTTCTCGGTCGACAAAGGCGAGCTGTTCTCCATCATCGGGCCGAACGGCGCGGGCAAGACCTCGCTGCTGAACTGCATTTCCGGCCGCTATTCGCCGCAGGAAGGCGCGGTGATGTTCGAAGGGCGCGACATCACGCGCCTCAAGCCCAACAAGCGCGCCGCCATCGGCATCGGCCGCACCTTCCAGAACCTTGCTCTGTTCAGCCATATGAGCGTGCTGGACAATATCATGGTGGGCCGCCACCACTTGCTGAAGAACAACTTCCTCACCGGCGCCCTCTATTGGATCGGCGGCGCGCAGAAGGAAGAACTGGAGCATCGCCGCAAGGTGGAGGACGTCATCGACTTCCTCGATATCCAGCATGTGCGCAAGGCCACCGCCGGCACCCTTTCCTACGGCCTGCGCAAGCGCGTCGAACTCGCCCGCGCGGTCGCGCTGGAACCCAAGCTCATCCTGCTCGACGAGCCCATGGCTGGCATGAACCTCGAAGAGAAGGAGGACATGGCCCGCTACATCGTCGATCTGAACGAGGAATGGGGCATGACCATCATCATGATCGAACATGACATGGGCGTCGTCATGGACATTTCCCACCGCGTCATGGTGCTGGATTTCGGGCGCAAGATCGCCGAGGGCCTGCCCGAGACCATCCTCGCCAATCCCCATGTGAAGAAGGCCTATCTCGGCGAAGAGGACGAGGCGCTGGAGGATCCCGACGCCGCGCCTCAGGCGCTGTCGGCGTGACGGTGAGGGGAATGAGCATGAACGCCTATCCCGATCTTTCTGTCCACGACACCCTTCCCAAGCTGCTCGAATTGCATGCGCGGTCTCATCCCGATGACATCTGGCTGCGCGAGAAGGACCTCGGCATCTGGAACGCCTATAGCTGGCGGCATGTGGCGCAGCGCGTGCGGGCCATCGCGCTGGGTCTGGAATCGCTTGGCGTCGCGCGCGGTGACGTGGTCGCGCTGATCGGCGACAATCGGCCGGAATGGTTGATGGGCGAGATCGCCGCCCATGCCGCGGGCGCCATGAGTCTGGGCATCTATCGCGACGCGCTCGCGGACGAGGTGGCCTATCTCGTCACGTATGCTGAGGTCGCCGTGATCTTCGCCGAGGACGAGGAGCAGGTGGACAAGCTGCTCCAGCTTGAAGATCGCATCCCCACTGTGCGCCACATCATCTATGCGGACCCGCGCGGCCTGCGCAAATATGACGATCCGCGCCTCGTCTCGCTCGCGACGCTGGAAGAAGCGGGCGCCGCCCGCGCCCTTGCCGAGCCGGACCGTTACGGCGCGCTGGTGGCGCAGGGCAAAGGCGGTGACGTTTCGATCCTGTGCACCACTTCCGGCACCACGTCCCATCCCAAGCTCGCCATGCTCACCTCCGGTGCGCTGCTGAACCATTGCGCCTCCTACCTCGCGGTGGATCCGCGCGGGCCGCAGGACGAATATGTCAGCGTGCTCCAGATGCCTTGGATCATGGAGCAGATCTACGCCTTCGGTCAGGCGCTCATCTCCCGCATGAAAGTCAATTTCGTCGAGGAGTCCGAGACCACCATGGCCGACATGCGGGAGATCGGCCCCTCCTTCGTCCTGTTCGCCCCGCGCGTGTGGGAGCAGATCGCGGCCGACGTGCGCGCCCGCATCATGGATGCCTCCGCCTTCAAGCGGGTCATGTTCGAGTTCGGATTGAAGATGGGGCTGCGGGCGCTGGATGAAGGCCGCCGCTCCTGGCTGGCGGACGCCATTCTGTTCCGCGCGTTGCGCGACCGTCTCGGCTTCACCAACCTGAAATCCGCCGCCACCGGCGGGGCGGCGCTGGGGCCGGATACGTTCCGCTTCTTCCTGGCGCTCGGCGTCCCCATGCGACAGCTCTATGGGCAGACCGAATTGCTTGGCGCCTACACCATCCATACCGAGAAGGACGTGGATTTCGACACGGTGGGCGTGCCCATGGCGGGGGTGGAACTGCGGATCGACGATCCCGACCCCAACGGCCTTGGCGAGATCGTCACCCGCCATCCGAACGTGTTCACCGGCTATTACCGGAATGAGGAAGAGACGGCCAAGTCCTTCGCTGAGGGCGGATGGATGCGGACCGGGGATGCGGGCTTCATCAACAAGAAGGGGCATCTGGTCGTCATCGACCGCGTGCGCGACATGGCCGCGACCGCCCACGGCGATCGCTTCTCCCCGCAATACATCGAAAACAAGTTGAAGTTCTCGCCCTATGTGGCGGAGGCCGTCATCCTGGGCGACGGGCGCGACCACCTCGCGGCCATGATCTGCATCCGCTTCCCCATCGTGTCGAAATGGGCGGAGAAGAACCGCATCGCCTTCACCACTTATACCGACCTCTCGTCCAGGCCCGAGGTCATCGCGCTGCTGAAGCGCGAGGTGGAGCAGGTCAACAAGACCCTGGCGGAAAAGCAGCGCATCGCCCGCTTCCTCCTTCTCTACAAGGAACTCGATGCGGACGACGGCGAATTGACCCGCACCCGCAAAGTGCGGCGGGGCGTCATCAATGAACGCTATGGCGACATTATCGACGCCATGTATCGCGGCGATCCAAAGATCGACGTGGACACCACCATCACCTTCCAGGACGGCACCAAGCAGCGCATCAAGACGGTGCTGGACGTGGTGGCCCTGGACACCGGCGTGGCCGCGCCTTCCGACAAACGGAGGGCGGCATGAGCAGGGATCGCCTCGCGCACCAAATGACTCCCTCCCCCGCTTGCGGGGGAAGGCTGGGGAGGGGGGCGGTGTCCCGCTCGACCGGCGCCTTCCTCGTCACATCGTGCCATTCCCCCTTCCGACCCTCCCCCGCAAGCGGGAGAGGCCTTCTGCGGGCGCCACAATGAACACGCAGCTTTTCATCCAACTTGTCGTCAACGGGCTCATCATCGGCTGCCTCTATGGCGTCGTCGGCATGTGCTTCGTGCTGATCTACAAGGCCTCGCAGGTGGTGAATTTCGCCCAGGGCGAGTTCCTGCTGATCGGCGCCTGGACCTGCTGGTGGCTTCTCACCTATTGGCAGATCCCCTTCTTCTGGGGCTTCCTGGTGTCGCTCGCGTTCATGATGCTGTTCGGCTTGGCCCTTCAGGTGGTCGTGCTGCGGCCGCTCATCGGCGAGCCGGTGATCTCGGTCATCATGGTGACCATCGGTCTGTCCATCTTCTTCCAGGCCTTGATGAAGTGGATGTTCGGCACCTTCGCCCAGCCCTTCCCGCCCATCTTCTCGGTGCAGAAGGTGAATGTGCTGGGGCTCCAGGTTCAGACCGCCTATCTCATGTCCACGGGCGTCTCGCTGGCCATCATGGCCGGGTTCGCCTGGTTCTTTAAATATTCCCGCATGGGGCTTGCCATGCGGGCGACCGCCTTCAACCAGCAGGTGGCCCAGTCGCTCGGCATCTCGGTGCGCCAAGTGTTCGCGCTCTCTTGGGGTATTTCGGCGGCGGTCTCGGCGGTGGCGGGCGTCGTGGTCGGCATCGTCAACGGCGTATCCTCGGCGCTCTCCTTCTTCGGCATCAAGGTTTTTCCGGCCGTCATCCTCGGCGGTCTCGACAGTGTGCTTGGCGCGGTGGTGGGCGGGCTCATCATCGGGGTGCTGGAGAATGTCGCCCATTATTTCGACAGCCAGTTCCTCAAATGGGGAAACCTCTACGAGATCGTCCCCTTTTACGTCCTGATCGTCATTCTGATGATCAAGCCCTACGGGCTGTTTGGAACCCGCGACATCGAGAGGGTGTGACATGGCCTTGACCACGATGCGCCCGTGCGGGGATTTCCGCTCCAGCTACCGGGCCGACCAGACCATCTTCGCCACGCGCCTCACCTTCCTGAGCGTGGTGGCCGGTATCGCGCTCGCCGCGTGCGCGCCGCTGGTGCTGAACAATTACTACCTCAGCCTCATGATCCAGATCGGTTATCTGGGTATCGCCGCCCTGGGGCTGAATATACTGGTGGGCTTTTCCGGCCAGATCTCCATCGGCCATGCGGTGTTCTTCGGCTTCGGCGGCTTTGCCTCCGCCTTCCTCGCCAATCACGGCATTCCGGTGCCCGTGGCCATCGTGCTGGCGGGCGTCTGGACAACGGCGGTCGGGCTGCTGTTCGGCATCCCCGCCGCCCGCGTAAAAGGGCTTTATCTCGCGATCGCCACGCTCGCCGCACAGTTCATCCTGCAGGATTTCTTCGTGCGGGCGGAATGGTTCACCGGCGGCACGCACGGGGCCATGGCGCCGGCCTTCGAGATCTTCGGCTACGACATGTCGGGCGACCAACGTTATTTCTACGTGGTGCTGGTGTTCGTGGTGGTCATGTATCTGTTCGCCACCAATCTGATGCGCACTCGCGATGGTCGGGCGTTGATCGCGGTGCGCGACCATTATCTTTCTGCCGAGATGATGGGCGTGAACCTCACCAAATACCGCACCATGGCGTTTGGCATCTCGTCCTTCTATGCCGGCATCGGCGGCGCGCTCTACGCCCACTATATCGGCTTCATGTCGGTGGAGGGGTTGGACATCCTCTTCTCCATCCAGTTCCTCGCAATGATTATCATCGGCGGGCTCGGCTCGGTCATGGGCTCGCTGCTGGGCACCATCTTCATGGTGCTTCTGCCTGAGGTGACGCAGGCGCTGGCCAGCGCCCTGCAGGGCAGCGCCATCGACAAGGCGCTGAGTCTGAAGGATGGCGTGACCTATATGCGCGAAATGTTGATCGGCGCCGTCATCATCCTGTTCCTGATCTTCGAGCCGGATGGGCTTGCCCACCGCTGGCGCCAGATCAAGGCCTATTGGAAACTCTATCCCTTCTCGTACTGACGCAAAAAAAAGGGCGGCACAGACCGCCTGTTACCTGACGGAAACACCAAGGAGAGATCCATGAAGAAGATCGCGTTGTCCCTGGTCTCGGCCCTCGCCCTCGCCACCGCGGCGCCGGCCTTGGCCCAGTCCATCAATATCGGCCATCTCGCCGACTATTCCGGCGGCACCTCGGACGTCGGCCAGCCCTATGGCCAGGGCGTGCAGGACACTATCGCCTATATCAACAAGAATGGCGGAGTGAACGGAAAGCAGATCAATTCCGACTTCGTCGAATATGGCTACCAGGTGCCGCGCGCGCTGGCGGCGTTCAAGAAGTGGGTCGGCAGCGAGAAGGTGGTCGCCATCCAGGGCTGGGGCACCGCCGACACCGAGGCGCTGGTTGCCATGGTGACCAAGGAAGAGATTCCCTATTATTCGGGCTCTTACTCCGCCTCCCTCACCGACCCCAAGGGCAAGGTGAATGAGAAGAGCGAGCGCGCCGCGCCGTTCAACTTCTTCTACGGCCCGTCCTATTCCGACGCCGCCCGCGCCATGGTGCAGTGGGCCGCCGACGACTGGAAGGCGAAGGGCGGGCAGGGCAAGCCCAAATGGGTCCATATGGGCGCCAACCACCCCTATCCCAACTCGCCCAAGGCGGCGGCGGAAGCCTATGCGAAGGAGCTCGGCTTCGAGGTGCTGGACCCCATCACCTTCGCGCTGACCCCCGGTGACTACACCGCCCAGTGCCTCACCCTGAAGCAGTCCGGCGCCAATTACGCCTATCTCGGCAATACGGCCGGCTCCAACATCTCGGTGCTGAAGGCCTGCGAAACCGCCGGCGTGAAGGTGCAGTTCCTGGGCAATGTGTGGGGCATGGGCGAAGAGGCCATGAAGGCCGCCGGCTCCGCCGCCAACGGCCTTGTCTTCCCGCTGCGCACGGCGGTCACCTGGACCGGCAGCGCGCCGGGCCTTGCGACCTTCAAGGACATTTCCAAAATGTCCGATCCGAGCGGCAACGCCTATCGCACCGTGCATTACATGGCCGCCGTCTGCACCGTCATGTACATGAAGGAAGCCATGGAGTGGGCGGACAAGAATGGCGGCGTGACCGGCGTCAAGATCCGCGACGGCATGTACCAGAAGACCAATTGGGTGCCCAAGGGCACGGAAGGGGTCTGCGTGCCCTCCACCTGGACCACGTCCGATCACCGCCCGACCACCACCGTCGAGCTCTATCGCGCCGTGGTGAAGGGTCCGACGGACGCCCCGCTTGCCGACCTCGTGAAGAGCGGCACCGTCGCCCTCGACAAGGTCGCCACCGTGCAACTGCCCCGCAAGAGCGAACTTCAGGGCTGGTGAGAGCGCGCCAGGGCCGTTCTTTCCGAAGGGCGGCCCCCTCCCGGCCCTCCCCTGCACGCGGGAGAGGGCTTTTCCGCCGGTACTTCCAAACACCCTCTCCCGCTTGCGGGGGAGGGGTGGGCAGGAGAAATGCGGCGGAGACTGGAGGCGATTTACGCAAGACAATGCCGATCAGCAGGATGCCGCCATGTCCAACGCCGCGCTGAAGATCGACCGCGAAGCCGCACCCCTCGCGGAGGAGGCGCCGCCCATGCTGGCCGTGAACAATATCGAGGTGGTCTATAACGACGTCATCCTCGTCCTGCGCGGCCTTTCGCTGAAGGTCCCGCAAGGCCAGATCGTCGCCTTGCTCGGCTCGAACGGGGCGGGCAAGTCCACCACGCTCAAGGCCATTTCGGGACTTTTGAAATCCGAGGATGGGGAGATCACGCGGGGCGACATCTCTTTCCTGGGCGAGCGCATCAATGGCATCGACCCGGACAAGATCGTGCGGCGCGGCATCTTCCAGGTGATGGAGGGGCGCCGCATCGTCTCCGACATGACGGTGCTGGAAAATCTCCGCCTCGGCGCCTTCACCCGGCGCGACAATGCCGTGAAGGACGATATCGAGCGCGTCTATGGCTACTTCCCCCGCCTGAAGGAACGCACCGGCCTTGCCGGTTATCTCTCCGGCGGCGAGCAGCAGATGCTGGCCATCGGCCGCGCTATGATGGCCCGGCCCAAGCTGATCCTCATGGACGAGCCCTCCATGGGCCTCTCGCCGCTGCTGGTGAAGGAGGTCTTCTCCATCATCAAGCAGCTCAACCGGGACCTTGGCGTCACCATTCTCCTGGTGGAGCAGAATGCCCGTGTCGCGCTCTCGGTGGCGGATACCGGCTACATCATGGAGCAGGGCAAGATCGTGCTGGACGGCACGGCCGAGCAATTGGCATCCAACGAGGACGTGAAGGAATTCTATCTCGGCCAGGGCGGCGGAGAGGAGCGCAAGTCCTTCAAGAACTTGAAATCCTTCAAGCGCCGCAAACGGTGGCTGTGACGCATAGGCACCCGGTGGCCGTCATGGCCGGGCTTGACCCGGCCATCCACGGGGTTCCGCCGGGTGCGACATTGGAAGCCCGTGGATGCCCGGATCAAGTCCGGGCATGACGGTCTGGCAGCCCCGAAGCCGCGCAGGTCAGTGCTCCCTCTCCGCCTGCGGGCAAGGGTTGGAGAGGGGGAAGGCCGGGAGCAGCCGGACCAGACTCGCAGAGAGGCAAGATGACCGACACGACGCGCTTCTACGACGCCCTCGAAACCCGCGATCCCCAGGAACGGGAAGGCGCGCTGATGGCGGCTCTGCCGTCGCAGATCGCTACGGCGAAGACGCGCTCGGCTTATTTCGCGGACCTGCTGAAGGATGTAGACCCCGGCGCGGTCACGAGCCGCGCCGCTCTGGCGACGCTGCCCGTCACCCGCAAGTCCGACTTGCCCTTCCTTCAGCCCAAGAGCCTGCCCTTCGGCGGCCTGAACGGGACAAAGCCCGGCGACCTCGCCCGCATCTTCATGTCGCCCGGGCCGATTTATGATCCGGAAGGCCGGCGCCCCGATTATTGGCGCTTCGCCCGCGCCTTGTTCGCTTGCGGCTTCCGCGCGGGCGAGATCCTGCACAACACCTTTTCCTATCACCTGACCCCCGCCGGCTCCATGATGGAGGGCGGCGCCCATGCGCTCGGCTGCGCCGTCATTCCGGCGGGCGTGGGCCAGACGGACCTGCAATTGCGGGCCATCGCGGACATCCGTCCCCACGGCTATGCCGGCACCCCGTCCTTCCTCAGGATCCTTGTGGACAAGGCGCGGGAGGAGGGCACCGACATTTCCTCGCTCACGAAGGCGCTGGTGACCGGCGAAGCCTTCCTTCCCGCCCAGCGCGCCGCCTTCCGCGACGCCGGCATCGTGGCCCGCCAGAGCTATGGCTCCGCCGATCTCGGCCTCGTTGCCTATGAGAGCGAGGCGGAGGAGGGGATGATCCTCGACGAGCATGTCATCGTCGAAATCCTGCGTCCCGGCACCGGCGATCCGGTGGAGACCGAGGGCGAGGTGGGAGAAGTGGTGGTCACGCTGCTGGAGGCCGATTATCCCCTCGTGCGTTTCGCCACGGGCGATCTGTCCGCCATCATGCCCGGCCTCAGCCCGTGCGGACGCACCAATGCCCGGCTGCGCGGCTGGATGGGGCGCGCGGACCAGGTGACCAAGATCCGCGGCATGTTCGTTCACCCCGTCCAGGTGAGCGCGGCGGTGAAGAAGCACCCGGCGGTGGCGAAGGCGCGCCTGGTCGTCACCCATGACGGCACCAGCGACGACATGGTGCTGGAGGTGGAAGTGGCGGACGCCTCCGCCCTTTCGCAGGATGCGCTGCTCGACGACCTCAGGGCCGCCACCAAGCTGCGCGGGCGCCTTAGCCTGGTGACGCCCGGCACCCTCAACGAGGATGCGAAGACGATCGAGGATCGCCGGACGGTCGGGTGACCTACTTCTTCTTGAACTCGGCCTCAATGCGAAGTTCCACCTCGTCGCCGAGCATGGGCAAATAGGCGGTCATGCCGAAATCCGAGCGCTTGATCTTCGCAGTCGCATCGAAGCCGACCGTGTAGACCTTGTCGACCGGCCCGAAGCCGGCCTGATTGAAGGTCGCGTCCAGCGTCACGGGCTTCGTGACGCCGCGCAGCGTCAGGTCGCCGGTGATGCGCGCCTTGCGTCCGGTCGCCTCGATCCGGGTCGACTTGAAGGTTGCTGCTGGGAATTTCGCCACGTCGAAGAAGTCCGGCGCCTTGAGAGTGGCGTCGAGCGCGGGATCGAGCGTGCCCACCTTGTCCATGGGAATCGTCACTTCGACCCGGCTCGCCGTCGGCGTCTTCGCATCAAGGGTGAGCGTGCCGGTAATGGCGGGCAGGATGCCGCTATAGGTGGAAAATCCGAGATGCCTGAGGCTCCAGGTGACCCGAGTGTGGCCGGGGTCCGCCTGATAGGTGCCCGGCGAAACCTGAAGCGGGCTCGTCGTCATTTCCTGGGCCGTCAGGGGAGACGCGAGGCACAGGACGGCAGCGAAGGCGGCAAGCGGCAGATGCTTCATGGGAGCCTCTCCTAAGGTCAGGGGTGGCTGTGATGCCTCCGCGAAACGGCAGGAGAAAGGCGGGCGAAGGACGCGGCGCCGTCCGTGGCCAGCCTCCCCCGCACCGCCTTGCAGTCCCATCCGGCCGTGCAGGATTTCAGCCTTTCGCCGTAAGGCTTAAGCGGGCTATCTTGACCTTCGATCGCATGCTCTTCCCGCACGCCGGCCGTCCGCCTGAAACTGCTCCAGGCTGCGGTGTTGAACCTGAGGCTGTTCTTATGAAGACGACGTTCGTTTTGCTCGCGGCCGGTATCAGCCTTGCCGCCGCCGGTTGCTCCACGACCACGCCTGCCCAGGAAAAACAGGACGCCCTCACCACGGCGGGCTTCCATAAGCGCGTGGCCGACACGCCGGCGAAGGTCGCCTCGATGAATGCGATGCCTTCCAACAGCTTCGTCCGGCAGACCCAGAAGGGACAGACCGTCTATCTTTATGCCGACCCAAGCGGCTGCAACTGCATCTATTACGGCACGGAGGACAATTATGGCCTCTACCAGCAGGCGCGCTACCAGCAGCGCATGACCGACATGGCGGCGCGGGCCCCCATTGTGGATGACCCGATCATCTTCGACTATGGCTTCGATTATGGGCCGTGGGGCGGGCCGTTCTTTCCCTATTGAGTCCAGCGAAGCGGCGGGGGCGATCTACTCCGCCGCGTCCGCCCCTTTTGAGCCCACCCCGTACCGCTTCTCCACATAGTCCTCCACCAGCGCGCGGAACTCCTGCTGGATGTTGGGACCACGCAAGGTGACGGCCTTCTTGCCGTCGATGAAGACGGGTGCAGAGGGGGTTTCACCCGTGCCGGGAAGCGAGATGCCGATATCGGCGTGCTTGCTCTCGCCCGGCCCGTTCACGATGCAGCCCATGACCGCGACGTTCAACGCCTCGACGCCGGGATAGGATTTTTTCCATTCCGGCATGCGCTCGCGGATCATGTCCTGAACGCTCTGCGCCAGTTCCTGGAAGACGGTCGACGTGGTGCGGCCGCAGCCGGGGCAGGCGGCGACCAGCGGCACGAAGGTCCGCAGGCCCATGGTCTGGAGGATTTCCTGCGCCACCTGCACCTCGCGGGTGCGGTCGCCATTGGGCTCCGGGGTGAGGGACACGCGGATCGTGTCGCCGATGCCGGCCTGGAGCACCACGCCCATGGCGGCGGTGGATGCGACGATGCCCTTCGAGCCCATGCCGGCCTCGGTGAGGCCGAGATGCAGCGCGTAATCGGAGCGACGCGAGAGTTCCGAATAGACCGCGATCAGATCCTGCACTGCCGAGACCTTGGCGGAGAGGATGATGCGATTGCGCGGCAGGCCGATCTCCTCGGCCAGCGCGGCGGAGAGCAGGGCCGAGCGCACCAGGGCCTCGCGGGTCACCGCCCGCGCCTCGGCGGGCTTCGGCAGGCGGGCATTCTCGTCCATGAGGCGGGTGAGCAATTCGCTGTCCAGCGAGCCCCAGTTGGCGCCGATGCGCACCGGTTTGTCGTGGCGGATGGCGGTTTCGACGATGGCGGCGAACTGCCGGTCCTTCTTGTCGCCGAAACCCACGTTTCCGGGATTGATGCGGTACTTGGCAAGCGCCTCCGCGCATGCGGGGTGCTCAGCGAGCAGGGTGTGACCGATATAATGGAAGTCGCCCACCAGCGGCACGTCGATGCCCATGGCAAGGAGCTTGTCGTGGATGTGGGGCACGGCGGCCGCGGATTCGGACCGGTCCACGGTGATGCGCACGATCTCCGACCCGGCGCGGGCGAGCGCCGCGACCTGACGCACGGTCGCGTCGATATCCGCCGTGTCGGTATTGGTCATGGACTGCACGACCACGGGCGCGTCACCACCCACCATCACCCGGCCCACGGGCACGCCTACGGTCGCCTTGCGCCGGGCCGGCCCGGCGTCCAGCAGTTCGTCGGTCACGACGGGGCACTGGCTCATGGACAACCTCTTTGGAAACCACGCGGCTGGAGGGGCCGGCATTGCCCCGTCGTCCTGTCGTCCGACGAGGCCCATACGGGCCACGCCCGCAGTGTCGGCTTCTACCTGAGATGGGAAGTCGAGGCCAGTGGCGGCGTCGCGCGGGCGCGCACGTCTTATTGCAGCCGCGCGCGCTGTCAGACGGCGGGGGAGATCACAAGCGCGTCAATGCCACATCCCCCGGCGTTGCTCCCGCACGGCCTTCGGGGGATCAGGCAGGAAATTCACACCATCAGGCATTCGTCTGTGCCAGGCCGCTCCCTACCGTTTGGGCGCGATGCAGCCAGGGCGCGCCCCGCCCACCATCCGCTCGAAAATGAGGATCACGGTTGGGAGAGACCTCCGGAGCTGCGTCGCGTCACTCGCGACAAGGAAATGCCTCGTGCTCAAAACGATCAGAGCCACCTTGAATACCGGCGCGCTTGCCGTGGGCGTGTTGGCGTTGTCCATCGCCTCCGGATTCGGCCAGGCCTCCGCGCCGAACGAGATCGTCGGCGTCTGGGAAGCGGAGAATGGCAACATCAAGCTGGAGATGTTCGATGCCGGCGGCAGCTATTCCGCGCGGATGATCTACGGAAAGCTTGTCGTGGAAGAGGATGGCAAGACCTTCAAGAAGGACAGTCTCAATCCCAATCCCGCGTTGCGCAGCCGCTCCCTGGAGGGGATCGTCTTCGTCACTGATCTCAAATGGGACGCGGCCGACCGCCGCTGGGAAGGCGGAAGCTTCTACAGCGGCGCGACCGGGCAGACCATGTCCGCCCAGGCCGAGATGGTTGGCGGGCGGATGGAGGTGCGCGTTTTTATGGGGACGCCCATGCTCGGGCAGACGATGCTGTTTCATCGCGTGCCGTGACGGCGGGGAGGGACGCGGCACCCGCGTCCGCCATTCCGCGGTCGGCGCGGGACGGAAGTGTCGGCGGAGCGAGCTTTCTGTCGGGTCAATGGGCGCTAAACGAGCATCTGCATGTCTCCGTCCACTGCGATCGCCTGGCCGGAAATGCTCGCGCCGAGAGGGGAGGCGAGAAACACGGCCATGTTGGCGAGGTGCTGAGGCGGAATCAGCCGCTTCAGCGAGGTTGCCGAGAGCGCCATGGACTGGACCTCCTCAATGGACATATTGCGCTCCCGCGCCTTGTTCTCGAACACAGAACGGATGCGCGGCCCGTCCACGGAGCCGGGCAGAATGGCATTGGCGCGGATGCCGAATTCTCCAAGTTCCATGGCGAGCGATTTGATGAAGCCAACAACGCCCCATTTCGCCGCCGCGTAGGGGGAGCGAAGGGGAAAGCCAAAACGCCCGGCGGCGGAGGAGATGCCAATGATCGAGGCATTCTGGCTGTGCTTCAGAGCCGGGACAGCCAGGCGGGTGACGTTGAAGTGGCCCGTGATATCGACCGCCAGGGTGCGGTCCCAGTCGTCCGGGCTGATCTGGTCCACACGACCGGTGGGCCCGGCGATGCCCGCATTGTTCACCAGAGCGTCGAGCCCGCCCAAACGGGCGAGCGCAGCGCCCATGAAGCGTTCAACCGCCGCTCGGTCCGAGACATCGCAGAAAACCCCGTGAGCGCCGGGTGCGTTCTGCCCCAGCGCGGCGAGAGCCGCTTCATCCACGTCACACACTTCGACTCTGGCGCCTTCCTTCAGAAAGGCACGGGCGATCTCCAGCCCAATGCCGCCCGCGCCCGCCGTGATCACGGTTCGAAGATTGCCGATGCCGACGTCCATGGCGTGTCTCCCTATGGCCGGGTGGATTTGGTCAGTCCGGAAGGATGCCGCGAGACAGGATGAAGTCCCCGGCACTCCAGATATCGGCCACCAGGGCGGCGCGGGCGCCGTCCTGGTCGCGGGCCTGCAGGGCGCGTATCAGCGCCGCATGGTGGATATGGGCCTCGCCCTGCCGAACCCGGTCCGGACTCGCACAAAAATCGAGATTCAGGACCGGGCCGATTTGCAGCCATAGCCCCTCGATCATCTGGAACAGGGTAGGGAGGTGCGCCGCACGATAGAGCGCGAAATGCAATTGCTTGTTGTTGTCCATGGCGCGCGGGCCATTGGGCTGCGCTTCTTCGCGTTCGGCCGCGAAAAGCCGCTCAAACCGGACGATGTCAGCAATCTCGTCGGCGCTGGCCTGGGCGGCGGCGGTCGCGGCGGCGAGCCCTTCCAGGCTGGCGCGGATCAGGCGCAGCTCCTCGAACCGCGCCCGCGACATGAGCGGCACGCGCACCGCCCGGTTCGGCAACACTTCAAGGGCATTTTCCGCCACAAGCCGCGACACCGCCTCTCGAACCGGCATGGCGCTGGTGCCGATCGCACCGGCCAACCCTCGCAAGGTGAAGCGTTCCCCGGGGGCCGCGCGGCCCGCCAGCAGCAGTTCCTTCAAATCTCCATAGACCTGGTCGGCCAGGGTCTGGCGCACGATGCGGGTGATGCGTGCGTCGAGGGGCCTCGGGCCGGCACGCTCGGCGGAGGGGACACGAAGGAGATCCACGTCGGTTGTCTTGTCTTCCATCTGGGTCGTCTGCTATGTGTGATCACAGATAACAGATCGCCGAGCCAATCGGCAATCATCCCGGTGCAGACAGGCGCAAAATCCTGTCGCTTCAAACGCCGGGTATAAGGGAGGATCCGCCGTGAAAGACACTTCGTTTCGCGCGTCCCTTGCGTCTGCCCATGTGAGCCGGCGGACCCTTCTAAAGGGCGTGGGCGCGGCCGCCCTGCTGGGCGGCGTCGGCATGCCGGCGATCGTGCGCGCCCAGACCGAAGAGATCATCTTCGGACATCTCACCCCATTGACCGGCTTTCTCGGCCCGCTCGGCGCCTACGGCCAGATGGGCGTTCAGCTCGCGGTCGAAGAGCTCAACGCGGCAGGCGGCATCAATGGCCGGAAGATCAAGCTCATCATGGAGGACAGCGTCAATCCAGCCACCGCTTCCTCAAAGGCGCAGCGTTACATCGAGCGCGACAAGGCTGCGGTGATCGTCGGCGAGATTTCGTCCGCCTCCGCCTTGGCCATTTCTCAGGTGGCAGCCCGCAACAAGGTGGTGTTCGTGAACACGGGCGGGAACTCGGACGCCCTGCGCGGCAAGGACTGCAACCGCTTCATGTTCCATGTGGAGGGCGCCAACACGCAATATGTGAAAGCTGTCGGGGCAGCCATGCTGCGCGACGGGCTGATCAAGGGCAAGAAGCAGTTCTTCCTGACGGCGGACTACGCGTTCGGACATGACCTCTCGCGCGTCGGCAAACGCTATATCGAGGCCAATGGCGGTCAGGTGATCGCCGATGAACTCGTGCCCACCGATGCCACCGACTTTTCCGGTTATCTCCTGAAAGTGCGTCAGGCCCGGCCCGATGTGGTGATTTCAAATCTGGCGGGCAACCAGATCACGAACTTCATCAAGCAATATGCTGAGTTCGGCCTGCAATTCCCCTATGGCGGCTTCGGCTTCGATACGGCGGTGGCCTGGGGGGCGGGGAAGGGCACGTTCGGCGGCATCTGGCCGCTGATCTGGCATCATGACGTGCCCGCCGCCGCCTCCAAGGCGTTCGTCGCTGCCTTCACCAAGAAGTTCGGCAAGCCGCCGGAGAACCAGGCCTGGGGCGACTATGTGGCCGCCAAGGCCGTGGCCCGCGCCATGACCGAAACCAAGAGCACTGCAGGCACCGACATCATCGGCTTCTTCGAGAAGGAGCCGGAACTCGACATCCTGAAGGAGCGCAAGGGCTACTTCCGCAATTGGGACCACCAGCTCATCCAGGAGATGTACACGGTCACCGCCGCCCCGGCCTCCGAGGTGAAAGAAGTCTGGGACATCATGAAGCTGGGTAAGGCCGTGCCAGGTCCGGACACCGCCCTCGCCGCGATCGCGCCGACGCCTGAAGAGAACGCCTGCATCTTCCAGCCGGCCTGACCCGCCGCCTGAGAGGCGGCACACCTCCTTCTGCGCACTGCGCGAACAGAAGACGCGCGGCCGATGTGCCGCGCCGTGTCCCGAGGCGCCGGCCCGCCGGCCCATTCCCTTCGGTCGTTGTCCGCGGCTCCGCCTGGCCGGTCTTCCGGAGGCTGGGGTCGCGGCAGGAGCATGGCCCCATGCCGCTGGAACTCATTTTCCTCGTGGAGCAACTGCTGAATGGCCTGATGGTGGGCGTCACTTATCTGCTCATCGCGCTGGGGCTGTCGCTCATCTTCTCGCTCGGCGGCATCGTCAATCTCGCCCATGGCGGCTTCTATGCCATCGGTGCCTATCTTGCGGTCGAGATCGGCAATCGGTTCGGCTTCGCCGCCGCTTTTTTGGTTTCGCCCATCGCTGTGGCGCTCATTGGCATGTTGGTCGAGCGCACATTGTTCTCACGCTTCTACCGCGCCGACCCGATCCTCTCGCTCCTGCTGACCTTCGGACTGGCAATGGTGATCGAGCAGGCGTTACGCATGCTATTCGGCGCAACACCGATCCCCTTCTCCATCCCGCCTATGCTGCGCGGGCAGGTGTTCGTCGGAGATTTCATCTATTCGCGTTACCGCATTGCCATCCTGGTGGTCGCCGCCGTTGCGGTTCTGGGATTGTGGCTCTTGCTCCAGCGCACCGCCTTCGGGCGCGTTGTGCGCGCAGGCGTGCAGAATCCGGACATGGTGGGCGCGCTTGGCATTTCGCTGACCCCCTATCTGACCGCAGTGGCGGCGCTGGGCATTGGGCTTGCGGGCCTCGCGGGGGTGATGCTCGCGCCCATTTCCGGCGTTCATCCGGCCATGGGCGCGGAGGTGCTCACGGCCGCCTTTGTCGTGGTTGTGATCGGCGGCCTTGGCTCATTCTGGGGCGTGGTGCTGGCGGGCCTGCTGGTGGGCCTTGTGCGGGGCATGACCGTCTACTTCATGCCGCCGGCCGCGGAAGCCTCCATGTATCTGCTGATGCTGATCGTGCTGCTGACGCGCCCGCGCGGGCTGTTCGGCGAACGCATCCTGCGGTTCGAGTGAGGCGATGATGCTGGATGCTCCGAACCGCTCGCGCACCGCGGCGCTCTCTCCTCCGCCTGCCGCCGAAGGAGGCGTCATGATCATCAAGCGCAATGCGAATCTCATGGCGGCCGCGGTCAGCCTTTTGCTCCTGCCCTCAATTCTGTTTGGCCTCGGCCTCACCCTGACCTCCGCGGTGGATGTGGTGCTGCTGGCGATGGCCTGCATGGCTCTCAACCTCCTGGTGGGCTATACAGGCCTCGTCTCTTTCGGACATGGCGCGTGGTTCGGCCTCGGCGCCTATGCGGCCGCCCTTCTTCAGCAGCGCCTTCTGCCGGACTGGGGTCTCGTCCTGGCCGTTCCCGCGATGCTTGTGGTGGCGCTTTGCGCGATCCCCATCGGCTTTGTCGTCCTGCGCCGGCGCGGCGTTTACTTCTCACTTCTCACACTCGCCTTTACCGCTCTGCTCTTCTCTATCGCGTTCCGCTGGACCGCCGTGACCGGAGGGGAGAACGGACTGGGGGGCGTAGAGCGCGGCACACTGCTGGGACTGGACCTCAATGACTCCATGACCTTCTATGCGGTTGTCGCGACGCTGATGTTCCTCGTTGTCTATGGCCTCCAGCGTTTTGTGCGCTCACCGGTCGGCACCGTCCTGGTTGCCATCCGCGAGAATGAGCAGCGGGCCCGCTTCATCGGGTACAACACGACTCTCTATAAGCTCACCTGCTTCGTCTCCTCGGCGGCGGTGACCGCGCTGGCGGGCGCCTTGATGAGCTTCAATCATCGCTTTGCCTCCGCCGATCCTATCGCCATCGGCTTTTCCGGCGAGCTCCTGGCCATGGTCGTGATCGGTGGGATGCGCAGTTTCCTCGGGCCGGCACTGGGCGCGCTGTTCTATGTGCTGTTCCGAGAATTCCTCTCCATGTGGACGCCCAACTGGCTGTTCTTTTTCGGGCTGCTGTTCGTGGGCTTCATTGTATTCTCACCCACCGGTCTCGTGGGCGTCGCCGGCCGGCTGATCGCCCCCTTGCGCCGTCGCCGGATCGAGGACGCCGCGATGGGCGGGCGCACGGGCGCCAGCGAGCGTCCCTTGCCTGCCAGCCTCCTTGCACGGGCCGGCGGGACCGCAGAGGGGCCTGTCCTGGAGGCAAAGGGCCTGGTGCGGTCTTTCGGCGGGATTCGCGCCGTCCAGAACGGCGAGATTTCGGTGACGGACCGCTCGCTCCATGCCCTGATCGGGCCAAATGGCGCGGGCAAGACCACAGCCTTCAATCTCATCTCCGGCATGTTCGCGCCGGAGGCCGGCGAGATCCGCCTCGCGGGCGCGCGCATCGATGGGCTTGCACCGCACCAGGTATGCATGAAGGGCCTGTCGCGGTCCTTCCAGATCACGAATCTGTTTCCCACCCTCAGCGTGGAGGAGAATCTGCGTCTCGGCGTCCAGGCCACCCACGCGCGACGCTTCAATCCCTGGGCCGACGCCCATTCCATCGCTGAGATCAATGCGGAAACCCGCGCGATGATGGACTTCCTCGGCGTCGCGGGCATGGAGCGGGCGGAAGCCGGGGCGCTCTCCTATGGCGGGCAACGCCTGCTGGACATGGGGCTCGCGCTCACCTCGCGGCCCCGCATGCTGCTGTTGGACGAGCCGCTCGCCGGCCTCGCCGCCGCCGAGCGCATGCGTGTATCGAACCTCATCAAACAGATTTCAACTGAAGTGCCGGTGCTGCTGGTGGAGCATGACATCGACCGCGTATTCGAGCTGGCGGACGCCGTCACGGTCATGGCCGATGGTGCCGTTCTGGTGGCAGGCACGGTTGAGGATGCGCGATCCGATGCGCGGGTGCAGGAGGTCTATATCGGTTCCGGCGCCGCGGCGCTGGCGGCACGCGATCTCGCCTCCGCCGCCACCGACACGACCCTTCTGGCACTCCACGGGGTGGATGCCTTCTATGGCAAGAGCCGCATCCTCTCCTCCGTCTCGCTGGAGGCGAAACAGGGCGAGATTCTTGCGCTGCTCGGGCGCAACGGTGCGGGCAAATCCACGCTGCTGAAGACGATCACCGGCATTGTGAAACCCCAGTCCGGTTCGATCCTGTTGGCTGGAGAGGACTTGGCACGCCAGCCGTCCGCCGCCATCGCCCGCCGGGGCGTGGGATATGTGCCGCAAGGCCGTGCGCTGTTCCATGGCATGAGCGTGCGCCACAATCTGGAACTCGGCCGGTTGAAGCGCATCACCGGCGCGGGGCAGCATTTCTCCGAAGAGGAGATTTATGCCCTCTTTCCGCGCCTGAAGGAGCGCCGTGACCAGCCGGCCGACCTGCTTTCGGGCGGCGAGCAGCAAATGGTGGCAGTGGCCCGTGCCCTCATGGGCGATACCCGGGTGCTGCTTCTGGACGAGCCCTTCGAGGGCTTGTCTCCCGCCGTGACCGAGGAATTGTTCGATGCCTTCGACACGCTGCGCAAAACGCTGACGCTCATCATCGTCGATCACCATCTCGACGTGGTGCTCAACCTCGCGGACCGAGCGGTGGTGTTGGAGCGTGGCGAAGTGGTGCATGAAGGCCCGGCCCGCCCGCTGGCCCGCGATCTCGACCTGCGCCGGCAAGTCTTGTGGCTGTGAGGGACACATTGCGCCTGTGGCGACGCGGGATCGCGGGCGCCGGCGCCGGCGGGTTCCTTCCCGGGGCATAGATCCGTTTCAAACGAGGCTGAGTTCATGACCAAGGTTGCAATCATCGGTTCAGGTTTCATCGGCCGCGCCTGGGCGATCACCTTCGCGCGTGCCGGCTTCGAGGTGGCACTGGCGGATCACGCGTCGGGAGCACCCGATGCGGCGCTGGCCTACATCGAGGGCGTTCTGCCTGACCTTGCGGGCCAGGATCTGCTCATGGGGTCCTCTCCCGAGGCGGTGCGATCCCGCCTCTCGGCGGCACCTTCTTACGCCGCGGCCCTCGATGGGGCGGCGCATGTGCAGGAGAACGCGCCCGAGGACGTGGCGCTCAAGCGCGCGCTCTATGCGGAGCTGGACCGCCTCGCCCCCCGCGACGCAGTGCTTGCCTCGTCCACGTCCGCCATCTTGCCCTCGTTGTTCTCGGAGGCGCTGGAGGGCCGGCACCGGGTCTGCGTCTGTCATCCCATCAACCCGCCTTACCTTGTTCCCGCCGTGGAAGTGGTGCCGGCGCCCTGGACCGATGCCGCCACCATGGAGCGGGCGGCGGCTTTGATGCGCGAGGCGGGACAGTCCCCCATCGTCATGAAGAAGGAACTGGACGGCTTCGTCATGAACCGCATGCAGGGGGCGCTGCTGGAGGAAGCCTTCCGGCTGGTGGCCGATGGCTATGCCAGCGTCGAGGATATCGACGTGGGGATCCGCGAGGGCCTCGCCCTGCGGTGGAGCTTCATGGGGCCCTTCGAGACCATCGATCTGAACGCACCGGGCGGCGTGGCCGACTATGTGGCGCGCTACCAGCAGATGTATGAGCGGATCTCCCCGACCCAGTGGCGACGTGTCGACTGGCGGGGCGAAGTGCTCGGAACGGTGCTGGCGGAGCGCCGCGCGCGCCTTCCGCAGGACGGGCTGGCCGCCCGCCAGATGTGGCGCGACCGGCGGCTGATGGCCCTCGCCGCGCACAAGCGCAAAGCCGACCGCGATATGGGCCGCTGACGCACCCTGCGGTGCCTGATCAGACCGGGCGCCTTCCGCTGCTTCCCGATTTCCAACAAGGACGGATCCCCATGGCCGAGACACAGCCGCAATCCCAGTCCAAGACCGCGCAAAAGGTGATCATCACCTGCGCGGTGACGGGTGCGATCCATACACCCACCATGTCGCCCCACTTGCCGATCACTCCGGAGGAGATCGTCACCGACGCCCTGGCGGCGGCGGAAGCTGGGGCCGCGATCCTGCATCTGCATGCCCGCAACCCGCAAACCGGCCAGCCCGACCAGCGCCCCGAGGCCTTTGCCCCCTTCCTCTCCCGCATCAAGCAGGCGACTGGAGCGGTGATCAACATCACCTCAGGCGGAAGCCCGTACATGAAGGTGGAGGAGCGGGTCCTGCCGGCCGCCACGTTCAAGCCGGAGGTTGCCTCCCTGAACATGGGCTCCATGAATTTCGGCCTGTTTCATTTGGCCGAAAAGTACAAGGAGTTCAAATTCGACTGGGAGCGTCAGCATCTGGAGAACACGCGCGACCTCGTATTCCGAAATACTTTCAAGGATATCGAGTATATCCTCTCAACCTGTTATGACAACGGAACGCGCTTCGAGTTCGAGTGCTACGATATCGGCCATCTCTATAATTTGGCTCACTTCCTCGACCGAGGGCTGGTGAAGCCGCCTCTGTTTGTTCAGTCGGTGTTCGGCCTTCTCGGTGGCATCGGTCCCCATCCCGAGGATGTCATGCACATGAAGCGCACCTGCGACCGGCTGTTCGGCACTCAGTATCGCTGGTCGGTCCTGGGGGCCGGGCGCAATCAGCTGCCGATCGCCGCCATGGCGGCGGCCATGGGGGGCAATGTGCGGGTGGGTCTGGAGGACTCGCTCTGGGCCGGGCGTGGGCGGCTCGCAACCTCGAATGCGGATCAGGTCCATCTGGCCCGCAAGATCATCGAGGGCCTGGGCCTTGCGGTGGCAACGCCGGACGAGGCGCGTGACATCCTGCAACTGAAAGGGGCGGACAAGACCGCCATTTAAGACGGTGGGACGCGCGCCGGCTTCGCTTCAGGGAGGCGTCTCGGCCGGCGCGCTTGCCGGTGTGGCCCCGCCCTTGGAGGCCAGTTCCGCCTTGGCTGCCGGACATCAAACCCGAACAGCGCACCGAGATATGGCGGCCCGGAGGCATGGGGAGAGCGATACACCCGAGGGCGCGGCAGACCTCCGGTTGGACCTTTCGCATCTTCAGGTGCCCCCAGCTCAAGGCACTGATGCCGCTCCGGGCAGATGGGACGCTGGAAAGGGCAGATCTCCCCGTCGCCGTTCGGCTCGACGCGGCCGGGGCGTCCTTTGCGGCTCGCCTCTCAGTTGGACGCCCAAACGTCCTGCAGATAGCGGGAGCCGGCATCGAGTTCGGCCATGCGCGGCGCTCCGAGGATATCGGTGAAGGCGGCGCGCACATCCGGGGCCATGGTGCGCGCATTCCCGCAGATCAGGATGCTGGCGCCCTGCATCACCTGGTCCGTGACGTCCTGTGAATGGGCACGCAGCAGGTCCTGCACATAGGTCTTGGGCGTGCCCTCCCGGCGCGAGAATGCCACGGCGAGCAGGGTCAGCGTGCCCTCGTCCCGATAGGCTTCCAATTCCTCGCGATACAGATAATCGCTCTCGTCCCGGCAGCCAAAGAACAGAAGGATCGGACCGACGGATACGCCGCGGGCGCGCAAGGCGTGCCGTTCCTGAATGAAGCCGCGCAGCGGAGCGAGCCCGGTGCCCGGTCCTACGAGGATGAGCGGCGCGCCGGGATCCGCGGGCAGGCGGAAGGCGCCGCCCGTCTCCTTGGCCAGCACGCGCACGGGGGCACCTTCGGCGCAATCCGCGAGGTATCCGCTGCACAGGCCGCCATGAATGGCGCCGTCCGCGCAGGTGAAGCGATGGACGCCCACCGTCAGGCTGCAGGTGTCCGGTGCCAGAAGCGGCGACGAGGAGATGGAATAATATCGGGGCTTCAGGGGCGGCCGAAGGGTGAGCAGGGTTGCAAGGTCAAGGCGCACCGATGGCACCTGGGCGAGCAGATCCGCCATGCGCGGCTTGGCTTCGACAACCGCTGTGGGGAAGTCGGCCAGCCATTGGGCGATGCGCGCCTGATCGGGCGGGCATTGCGCCGCCTTGGCCCAGGCGCGCAGCTCGCGACGGCTGATGGCCCCAGCCAGGTCCACGTGCTCGGCCAAAAGCTCGCGCACGCGGATGGGAACGCCAAAGGGCAGTCCCCCCTCGCTGGCCAGGCCGGGATGCAGCGGAGACAGCAGGACCAGCGTGTCCAACGAGAGACCGCAGCAGGCGGCGGCTGCCGCCACCAGGTTCGGCGGGTTGGAGGGAAACACCGCCAGATGATCGCCGGCGGTATAGCTGGCGCCGGGCGGAAGGGGGATTTCGATGTGACGCGTGGAGCCGCGCGCGCCGTTCCCCTGCAGTTCGCGGTTGACCCGCACCCGGCTGAGTCCCGCGCCATGGTCCAATTGCGTCCCGGAGCGGGCCGCCGTACCGGCAACGGTGCCCGCGAAATTCACCACCTCGACCTTCATCGAGGGGGCATCATCCGTCATCTCAGGACGGGCAGAACCGCCTGTCTCGCCATCGATCGCCTGCCACAGCGCGCTCGACCAGTGCTCAACCGCAGCCTCGAAGTCGCCGTCCGCGTCCGCAATGCCCATCTCCAGCAACGGGCTGGCGCCCTTCGCTGCCAGACCCGCAGCGACGCTTTTCGGGAACTTCTGGAAGGTCTGGTGCCATTGGGTGTTGCCGCATCCAAGCACCGCGTAGCGGACGCCGGCACAGGCGTCGCGGGGCGCGGACTCCAGCCATTGCGCAAACCGTGCGGCATTGTCCGGCGGCGTGCCGTTATAGGTGGAGGTCACAATCACGACCGGCCCCTGCGTGAGCCACGGCCGGTCGACCTGATCGTCCAATTCCGCGACGCTGGCGGTGAAGCCGCGCGCTCCGGCTTCCTGCGCGATCGCCAGCGCAATGTCCCGGCATCCTCCCATATTCGAGCCGTAGAGCACCGCCATGGGCCGCCCGCCACCTTGCGCCGCCTCTGGCGCGGGTTGCGGCTTGGAAGCGTGCGCATGGATCGGGAAACGGCCTTTCACCTCGGGCCGGTGTTCGAGCAGCATCTCCAGTTGGTCGGGCTTCACCGTCAGGGCCTGCTTGTGGCGCAGGACGTAGTGCGGATCCTTCGGGCGCGCGATGAACCGCTGGAGGAAGCGCGACAGCACCATTTTCGCTTCGATCAGGGCGAACTGGAAGCCGATGCAGCTGCGCATTCCCATGCCGAACGGGTGATAGGCGTTCGGATGGCGGTTCTCCTCCTCCTCGGGGCGGAATCGGTCGGGCCGGAACGCCGCGGCATCCTCGCCCCAGAAGCGCGGATTGGTATGCAGGGCGGTGAGCGAGACGAAGATATGTTCGCCCGCCTTCACCGCATAGCGTCCGTGGCCGACGGATGTGTCGCGGGCGATGTATCGTGGGAACATGGGCACCGGAGGGCACAGGCGCAGCGTTTCCTTGAGCACGCGCTGCGTATATTCCAGCTTGGCGCAATCCTCATAGGTCGGCACATAGGAAAAGTCCCTGCCCAGAACCTGATCGACTTCCGCAAGGAGCTTTTCCAGGACGTCGGGATGCTTCCAAAGGTGATAAAGGGCATAGGACAGCATGCCGCTGGTTGTTTCGTGCCCAGCGATCAGCAGCACGATCAGCTGGCCGCGGATGTTGTCTTCCGGCAATTTCAGCCCGGTGACGCGGTCCGGGGTCGTGAGCATGATCTGAAGCAGGTCCGTGGGCACGGCGCCCCCGTTCGCCATGGTGGCGCGCCGCTCGCGGATGATCTCATTCACCTCCTCCAGCATGACCTCGTCCGCCGCGGCCCGCTGGCGGCGCACCGCTTGGTAGAAGATCTCCGGCAGCACGCGCTGATGTTCCTGCATGGCATCCTTCAGCACGACATTCATCGCCTCCACGAAGGCGGGCAGCTGGGGCGCATCGACAGCGCCGAAGCGTTTGTTGAAGGCCGCGTAGGAGATGGCCTCGAAGGTCATCCGGGTCATCAGTTCGGTGGCGAGAAAGCTTTCGCCCGGACGCAGCCCGTCCAGATGGGTCAGCAGATCGTCAGCCACCGCGCAGATGCGGCCGTAATAATTCTTCAGCGCGGTCGCGCCGAAGGCGGGCGCCAGGATGCGATGGGCCTGGTGCCAGAGCGGGTCTTCGTCGCTTGCGGTGAACAAGGCGCTGCCGACGCTTTTCTCGGCGAGATCGGCAAGGCCGCCGCGACCGTGCACGAATTTCGGAAAGACCTCGGGCGCCGCGCACATCTCCGAGATGATGTCGGCGTCGGAGCTGAAATAGACCTTGGCGCCCGGCACCTGAAACGCGAAGAACTCGCCATGCTTGGCGTGAAGCTCCGATATCGCTCCCACGATCCCGTCGGCATGATGCATCTGCGGGAGATTGCCGACGATGGGATAGGCCCTGGGGTGGGGAATCGCAGAGCCACCCAGAGGCTGCGCCTGCGTCTTTGCCACAAGTCGCAGGCGCGCGCCGTCCGGCACGCTGTCGTCCAGCGCGATGGTCACGCCGTCTGTCGTCTCAACATGAAAGGAAGTATCGGGTGCGAGCCCTGCAGCGGCGCGCACCGCGTCCTGCACCGCTTCGCGGCTCGCCCCTGCATACCAGGCCACGCGAATGGGTGCGGTTCCCTGGTCCAGTTCGATCGTTTTCAGGCTGGCAGAGGCGGAAGTGGTGGACATGGGGCCTCCTGGGGCCAAGTCTTTGCTGAAGAAAGTGCGCGCCGTGCTTAGGCGGCCCGCTTGGAGGGCGGGCTGCGGACCAGGGCTTCGATGGCATCCAGGGAGTGGGACATGTCCCGCTCAGGGTCCATGGCCGCGGCGAAGGCCTTGGCCCGCGCAGCCATCGCCGAATCGTCCAGCACCCTGCCGAGGGCATGTTTCAAGGTCGCCGGGCTCACGTCGCGATGGGAAAGGATGGCGCTGACGCCCATACGCCTCAGCCGCGCGGCATTGTCCGGCTGGTCAAAGCCCACGGGAATGGTGAGCGCGGGAACACCGGCGCGCAACGCTTCCGCGCATCCCCCGACGCCCCCGTGCTGGACCACGGCCGCCGCCTGCGCGAACACGCTCGCATGCGGCGCGTAATCCAGGGACAGGATCTGGTCGGTAGGGGCGCGCGGTGGAGGATTCTTGCCCAGCAGCAGGATGGCCCTGCGGCCCAGAGCCAAAGCGGCATCGGCGGCGGTCTGGTAGAAATCCTGTGCCAGATGAACGACCGTCGTTCCAAGGGTGAAGACCACCGGAGGCGGCCCGGCCGTCACGAACGCCTGGATCCGCGCGGCGGTCGCCGGATCGATGGCCTGCGGGAAAAAGGCAAACCCGGTCTGCACCGAGGCCTTGGGCCAATCCGCCTGCACGGCGCCAAAGGCTGGCGGGAACAGTGATAGGACCAGATGGGGAGAAAATTTGCCGGCGAATATGATGTCGCCGCCGCTCGTCCCCAGTTCGTGCTGCAGGTCGCGCAACGGAGCGCCCCAGGCATTGGTCGCCCGGCGCATGAGGCGGAACAACAGACGCTGCGGCCAGGGCCCGAGGTGTCGCAGATGGTAGGCGGCGGGAAACCGCGTGAGCACGCAGGGATCCAGGGCCGACATCAGGGTGGAGGGCGACAGCATGACATTCGCCCAGGCAATCCCGAGCGTCTGCGCGACCAGCGGGGCCACATAGACGAGTTCACCGGCGACCAGGGCATCGGCGCCGCGCGCCGCCTCCAATAGGTCGGTGTATGTGTCCCGCGCATGGGGAAAAACCAGGTCGGCCAACAGGCGCTTCCCGCCGTGCAGCGGGTCTCCGAAGATCTGCGCCAGCACCTCGACGGAAAAATCCGGACGAAGAGCGTGGAAGGGCAGGCCCAAGTCTGCGATGCGCGGGCCATAGGCCGCGGGCGCGGCGATCAGCGGGTCATGGCCGCGCGCCTGCATCGCGCGCGCCAGCGCCAGCATAGGGAAAAGGTCACCCAAAGACCCGAGGGTCGCGAAAACGATGCGCATCAGGGCACCACCTTGGCGGTCTGATCCAACGATTTCTTCGGTCGCATCAGCAGGATGGAGACCAGTAGGGCGAGCCCCATCATCCCGGCGCCGACATAATATCCATCACCGATGCTGTGCGCTGCGCTGAGGCGCAGGGCTGCGGCCACGTCCGGCCATTGCGCGAGCAAAGCTTGGGTCGCTTCCGGCCGGCCATAGATCGCTTGCGCCATCAGCGTCTCGAGTTGCGCCCGGGCGGCGTCTGAGGGCACGGTCTCGGCGGCGATGGCGAGGACGCGGTCTCGCTCCATGCCGGCGACGATGGTGCCGATGGCGGCGATGCCGAAGGCGCCTCCCAATTGCCGCGTGGTGTCGAGAGCGCCGAAGGCCCGGCCGCGATGGGTCTCGGGCACGAGGCTGGTGCCGTCCGTATAGGTCTGTGACAGGGACAGGCCCATGCCGGCGCCGATCGCCAACAAGCCGGGGATCATCAAGGTGAAGTCGGCGAGCGGCAGGACCTGGGTCTCCCAGAACAAGCCCAATGTGGCCAGCGACAACCCGCAGACCACCGGCACCTTCGCGCCGTAGCGATCATAAAGGACGCCGGACAACGGGGCGCAGACCATCATCGGCGCCAGGAGCAGCAACATGGCGAGCCCGGAATATAGGGGCGAGAAATGCAGCACCCGCTGGAGATAGATGGCACCGAAGGCCGATTGGCCGACCATCGCGCACTGGGCACAGAACAGCACGATCGCATCGGCCGAAAATTGCCGGTTCAGGAGCAGCCGCACATCCACCAGAGGGTCGGCGGCGCGCAGCTGAATCCAAATGAAGGCCGTCAGCAGCACCACGCCGCAGGCGATCAAAGCGAGGGTGAGCGGGGAGGTCCATCCCCAGCTGTGGCTTTGCTGGAGGCCCAGCACCATCGGGCCCAGTGCCGCCGCCAGGAGCAGGCTGTGCGCGGGCCTGAAGGTGCCGCTGCGCGGGCTTCCCGTGGCGGGGCCGGCGGCGCGCACCATGAGGAGTGTCGCCACGGCAAAGGGCAGATTGACGAAGAAGGCCCACCGCCACCCGCCCACCTCCACCAGAATGCCGCTGACAATAGGCCCAAACACCATGGCGAGGCCCCCAAGACCGCTATAGATGCCCATGGCGCGGCCCCGCTCGGAGGGTCCAAACGCTTCGGTGGCGAGCAGCGCCGCGGCCGGCGCCATCATGATGTTGCCAAGGCCCTCCAGCGTGCGTCCGAGCAAAAGCATCGGCAGGTTGCCGGCCAACCCGCACATGAGAGATCCCAGGGCAAAGGTCACGACGCCGGCCTGAAAGATGTGCTTGCGGCCATAGACATCGGACAGCCGGCCGCCGGTCGCGATCGCCGCGCCCAAGGTGAGAGAATAGATCGTGATGACCCATTGCTGATCGCCATGCGTCAGCATCAGGTCGCGCTGGATCGAGGGAAGCGCCACGGCAATTCCGGTGCCGTCGATCATGATCATTGCGAGCGCGCCCGCACCCGAGAGAAGAGCCCACCAACGCTGCCCGCCGGTCGCGGACGAGGCTATCATTTCGGCGCACTCCCCGTTCAGCCGCAAAGAGTTATGTCAGGGAGGCTTCCCTGACCGCAGGCCGTCTTGCATCCAATTTTCGAGCGTAAGCGCCACCATGTCCAGCGGGCGCGCACCGGTGGCCAAAATATGCCGCCGCGCAAGAGTCGCGCGGAGGGGGGTGATCGCTGCGACCGGCATGGGTGGAAGGCAATGGGCGCCTAAAATGCGCTGAACCCGATATGCAGCCGTCTAAGGACTGGCGAGGCCACGACAGATCAGTCCGGGCACCAAGCTGTCGAGCGCGCGGCGCACCGTCCCCATCTGGTCGGGCGCAAGGCTCTGGTCAATCTCGGACAAGGCAGCCCCGAGTTGGAGGGCGTGAAAGGCCCGTTCCTGCTCCATGTCCGACGCATCCGCTCGCCGCGCCTCGAAAGACAGGGTTGCCGCCTCCAGCCGAATGAGCGTTCCGACGAAGGCGCTCCATGCGGGCCTCTGCTCGGGCGTGATGTGCGCGCGCGCCGCCAATTCATCGAGACGCTCGGCGAGCGGATCTTGTGCAACTTGCGGTGTTGCGACCAACTCCGGTTGACGCGGCACGCCAAATCCCCCCGTAGGCCCTTCGCCTAGGAAGACGGCCGCCACTGCCAGGACCACCGCACCCCCAGCTGTGGTCGCGAGCATGACGCGGGACCGGCGCCTTCCTGCGATCATGTCAGATCCCATTCCCTCGTCCGCCGATGGTTCACCCATAAAATAATAGGTGCTTGAAATTATTGCGACTCGCAATACCATAAGCTAACGTAAACATGTTGTATTTTAATATAAGTTCGAAAATTTCAATCGTCAGAGTTGAGTATTTTCTGAGCGTTTTAACTTAAGCTTGACCATAAAAATGTTGTCGAGGGGGCGGGGATGAGTCTGGGGATGATCCTGAGCTCGCTGGCATTGGGCGTTTCGCTCCTGGTCACGCTCTTCAAGTGCGCCGAATGGTTTCTGAAGTCCGATGCCGCGACGCTGGTGCGGGCCGGAAAATGGGTGGGCGTGCTCGCGCTCTTGGCGGCCATTCCCGGGCTTGTCCTGCTGCTCGTGTTCCAGCAATGGACGGGCGCGATGGTTCTTGGCGCCGCCCTCCTGGCCGTGCCGGCTTTTCTGAATTGGCGCGCTCTGCTTCCCCGCCAAAAATTCCGCCCCATGTGGCGCGAGGGCGAGCCCCCGCAAGAGGGGCTGCGGGGGGATTTCGGCCAGCCGCCTCCGGACCCGGAATTGGCACGTCGCGCGGCGATTGTGCTGGAGGATTATCTCGTCCACGCCGGCTATCGAGATGTCTCCTCCCGCATTGATCGGGGAGCATCCACCCCCATGCACGACCGCCCGCCGAGCTACGACACGCCGGAGATGGGGCGGGATGAGGCGCTCGATGTGCTGGGGCTCGAGGGAGAGCCGGGCGCGGCGGCGGTGCGTGCCGCGCACCGTCGGCTGATGCAGATGGTGCACCCCGACAAAGGGGGTTCCACCTATCTCGCGAGCAAGATCAACCAAGCGAAGGACGTGCTCTTGGCGCAGGCGGCCCGAAAGCCGCCATCCCGTCGCCGCGCGCCGCGCAAACCCTCAAAGGGCGACGCGGCCTAGAGCAGGGGCTGGGAAGACGCATGAGCGGAAGCGCAGGGCTGCAAGGATCGAGGCCGCACGGGTTCTGCCGCCTCGATGTTGAAAGGATTGTCCCTCCGTTGCGGGGGGCCTGTTTCACGCCGCGCTTTATTGGCGGCAAGGGATTTTAGGGAGGGTTGCGGCATGAACGAGATCAGTAAGCCGACGAAGAGCGTCGAGGCTGAGCGCCTCGACCTGGAACTCACCGAATCCGGCGCGCCGTCCGGCGGTCGGGCGCCGGTGGACGCCTTCCTCGCCCGGCGCGCGGAAGTGGCGCGCTCCGATCACGAGGAATTCCAGGCCTATCTTCGCGCCAAGCAGGCGCATGCGGTCGCCCAGGCCCAGCCTCAGCCGCAGGGCACGCCGCCTGCGCCCGTGGCGGAAAAGGAGACGGACTCCCTCTTTACCCGTCGCAACATGTTCAAGATGGCGGCGGCGACGGCACTGGTCGGTGAAACCGCCGTCCTCGGTTATCATGCCGCGCAGAGCGGGATGCTCGGCGGCAGCGGATCAAGCCAGGGCATCGGCAGCGCCGTGGCCGCGGAACCGCAGAGCGCGCCCATCACCCGCGAACTGATCGATTCCCGGGCCAATTTCGATGGCCGAAGCCTCGGGAAGTGGGTCGCGGTCCTTCCCACCAAGATGGGGGGCGGCGCCTATGCGCTGGACCTCAACACCAACCGGGTCCTCGCGTCGATCTGGTATTGGAATTATGGGGACTTCAACCCCATCGCCCACCATCTGTGCGCCTTCCCGAGCGTCGACCCCTATCATTCGTTCGAGTTCGTCAACAGCACCCAGGGCGGCAAGAATTCCCTGATCTACGGCATTCCGACCGACATCACCGACCCGGCGCCCGGCTTCAACATCTACCGCGTGCGCTATGACGGGGCGCAGATGCAGTTGATGGAGAATGTCTCGGAGGCGACGGGCCTGGGGCTCGGCGTGCACGTGACCATCAATCCCAAGGATGCTCAATCCTATTTCGTCACGGACGGGCAGAAGGACATCGCCGCCTGCTTCGACCGCACCACATCGCGGGTGATCTCGGCCCTGAAATTCGACTGGGTGGCCAATTCCTCGCAGCTTTCACGGGCCTGGCAGGACGGCGGCGTGCTGAAGATCTCCAAGATCTATCCCGACGCCGCCACCGGAAAATATGACTATCGCGGTACCAAGGGGCAGAAGATCGAATGGGAAATGGTGCCCATGGGCGAACTGTTCGTTGAGGAGGGAACGCTTCCGGGCGATGACCCCATGGGCCTGTCGGGTGCCGACGGCACCATCTGGCATCCCAGCGGCCGATGGGCCGCGACCGTGGTTCGCCTTTGCGGCGGTATTGTCATTCTGGATGCCGAGAACAATTTCGATCCGGTCGCCTTCCTCCAGTTCAACGTGGATTCGCCCGACCAATACGAGGTGGTGCAGATCGACAAGGACCATTGGGAAGTCACGTTCGACAAGATCCATTCGCCGGGCCATGAGATCGGCTTCTCGCCCGACGGCCGCTTCCTGTGCATGATGAACAATCTGCGGGAGAACAATTGCTCCGTCTTCTCCACGCAGGATCCGGACCCGCGCAAATGGCGGAAGATCGCCCATGTGGAAGACCCGCTCTGGCGCGGCAAGTATCCCAACCCGTTCCACATGGTGTTCTCGATTGATTCGAAGAAGCTCTATCTTTCGGTCCTCCATCCGTCCCCGGCGGCGAGCGGCGTGATGGTGGTGGATACCGAGACATGGACCATCAAGAAGGAAATCCAGGGCATCGGCCCGGACTTGCAGACACCCGCCATCACCTATGACGGGAAGTATGTGATCGTGCCCTTCAGCGGGTTTCAGCGCCTGTCGAGCGGCATCGCGGTCATCGAGACGGCGACGGACAATCTCATCGGCATCCTGCCGAGTTCAGGGGGGCACCATGACTGCGTCATCGTGCCGACCGAGCTTGGCCATATGAAACACACCCGCTCCTGCACCTTATGAGGCGCGCGATCCTCGCGCAGAGGCCGATCCATGGATGACGCACGGGGGCCGCGCTTTCTGCTCGCGCGGCTCGCGCTTCAAAATCTCGGCCGCCGGCGAATCAGAACCGCCCTGCTGGTGGCAGCGGTGGCTCTCTCGTGCGCCATCGCCTTTGCGGGCGCGGTCGTGATGCGCTCCATCGAAACCAGCATGTCGGTGGGGTTCAGCCGCCTCGGCGCAGATTTGATGGTGGTCTCCCGGGACGCCCTCACCCATCTGACCGCCGCTTTGCTGACGGTGGAGCCCACGGACAGCACTCTGCCGGCCGACCTTCTGGCTTCGGAAAGCCTGCCCGGTATCGCCCGCGCGGCGCCCCAGCGGGTTCTGCGCACCAGCCTTTCGGGCGCCGGGGGGGCGGGCGAAAGCGTCGATCTGATCGGCTTCGATCCGTCGACGGATTTCACTGTGCAGCCCTGGCTGGCCGAGCGGCTGCCGCGGGCCATTGGGGCCGGGGATGTCATCGTGGGGAGTGCCCGCACCGTTCCGCTCGGCTCCGAATTGGTGATCTTCGGTGCCCCGTTCCGGGTCTACGGGAAGCTGTCCTCAACCGGGGTCGGGACCCATGAGCGGGGCATCTTTCTGACATCCCAAAGCCTGCTGGGGCTTTCGCGGGCCATTTCGGAGCGGACCGGATCCCTTCCACCCATGCTCCGGCCGGACCGGGTCAGCGGCTTCCTGCTGGAATTGGCATCGGGTGCGCGCGAACTCCAGGTGCGCTTCTCCCTGCTTTCCCATTTTGCCGAGATCAAGGTGGTGGCAGGCGCCTCTCTTCTCACCGGCATCCGCCAGGGCCTGTCGGCGCTGATGGGCGGCGCCGTCGCACTCGTGGCGCTCATGTTCGGTGCGACCGCAGTCATGGTGGGGGTCCTGTTTTCAGCCATCGTCTCGGAACGCCGGGTTGAGCTGGGCTTGCTCCAGGCGATCGGCGCCCGGCGGCGACAGATCGTCGGGCTCACTCTCCTGGAGGCTGTCCTCGCCACCGGCGCGGGTGGCCTGCTTGGAGTTGCGGGCGGTGCCCTGCTGCTCCGTCTGTTTGAACGCTCGTTGGTGTTTCACCTGACGCAGATGGGCGTCCCCTTCCTCTGGCTTGAGCGCGTCGACATGGCGCTGGCGGCGGCGGCTTGTGTCGTGGCTGCGGCTCTGGTGGGCATCGCGGGTGCGCTTTTCCCCGCGATCCGCGCCAGCCGCAGCGACCCCTATGACCTGATCCGGGGGGAGGGCTGAGATGCTGGTCTGCGAAGCCCTCTCGAAGACCTATCCCACCGACCGCGGGCCGGTCGCCGCCTTGCGCGGCATCGACCTGGAGGTGAAGTCCGGGCGATATGCGGCGATCATCGGCCGTTCAGGCTCGGGCAAGTCGTCGCTGATGGCGATGATCGGCGGGCTGAGCCGCCCGAGCGGCGGCCGGGTCCTGGTGGCGGGGACCGACCTCTGGGCGCTTGGGTCGGACGCCCGCGCGCGGTTCCGCGCGCGCCACATCGGCTATGTGTTTCAATTCGCCAGCCTGCTGCCGACACTGCGGGCGCTCGATAATGCCGCTTTGCCTCTGCTTCTGGATGGGCGCGGCCGGGGCGCCCGCGCGCGGGCGGCCGCTCTGCTGGAGGAACTGGGCCTTGGTGCCCATCTCGATGCCTTCCCGTCCGAATTGTCGGCCGGTGAGCAGCGCCGCGTGGTGATCGCACGCGCCCTCGTCAGCGATCCCGGCCTCCTGCTGGCGGACGAGCCCACGTCCGATCTCGACGCGCAGACGGAACGCGAGATCATGGGGCTGCTGGCACGCGTCCACCGGACGCGCGGCACCACGCTGCTCCTTGTGACGCATAGTCTAGCCCTCGCTGCCGAGGCCGAGCAGATCATCCAGGTGGCGGACGGAACCCTGGTGCCATGAGCGCGTCCCTGCCGCGCCTTCCGGATCTGTCCGCGCTGTCGGATGCCCAGAAGGACGAGCTTATCCTCAGCCTTTGGGAAACGGTGCAAGCGATGGAGGCGGGCGCTGCGTCCACGTCCTCCGCGTCCACGCCCTCCGCGTCCGCGCCGCTCACGCCTCCCGCGGCTGTTGAAGGGGCAACCCGCGTTGAAGACCTCAGCCGCCGCCTCCGCGCAACCCCGCCCTCCCGGCGTGGCCGGGCCTCGGCCCCGGACGTCCCCGGGCTGGGGGACGGATTGCGGATCCTGAATTGGGCACCCTTGCACTGGCTGGTGCTCGTTCTCGCGCTCGCAGTCCTGGTGGATTTCGCCGCTGGCTGGTACCAGCGCCGGCTGATCGCGCAGCAGGAGCGCGCCGCCGTGGTATTGCGCAATGCGGCATTCGAGGGCCTGTATGTGGAACTCGAGCGCGTCGCCTACGAGGCCGACCCGACGACCACCTATCGCGCAACCCTTACCATGCAGAACATGAATGCGGCACGGCCCCTATATGTGATGCTCAATCCGGTGCGCGTGTTCGTCCAGTCTGGTCTCACCTGGCAGGAAGTCTCCTCCCGGTCCCCCGCCGAATCCCCCTCGGGCGTCGTAAAGCTGGATGGCGGCGCGAGCTACTCGGTCTTGTTCGAGGCTCCCGCGAAAGGCTGGTCCGAACTGATCCCGGGCTACATGCATGTTCTCATTCAGAGCGACATGCTGATCAGCCTCAGCGCCACGCCCGACACCGACCTCGTCGCGCGCAACAACCGTTTTTATGTCTATCTGAAGCCGCACGGGGCGGACGATGCTGCCATCAAGGCCCGCAACGCGTTTCCCGGCCGCCCGCCCGTCTTCATTCCCATGCCGCCGCATTAGGCCCGAGCCGGCCACCGGCAATCGTCTGAACGAAGCCTCTTCTCCCAAAGGAACGTTTTTTCTCTCCCCCGGTTGTCCTTCGACGGTGCCGATCCCCGGCGCCGTGCGAATGCACGGGAGGCGCGCATGGGGAAGGACGGCCATACGACGGGTTACGGGGGGCCAGCCGGGGGCTGGGGTTCGGTGCGCGGCATGGCGTCGGTTTTTGCGCGAGAGCAGGATTCGCCGGGCATTGCGCGCACGCTTCTGCGCCAGAACAAGCCGGGCGGCGTCATGTGTACCTCCTGCGCCTGGACCAAGCCGGCGGATCATCACCCTTTCGAGTTTTGTGAGAACGGCGCCAAGGCGACCATGTGGGAGCTGACCTCCCGCCGGTGCACGCCGGATTTTTTCGCCGCGCACACGGTTCACAGTCTCCGCACCCTGCCGGATCATGATCTGGAACAGGAGGGCCGGCTGACACATCCGCTGCGATATGACCCCGCGCGCGATGCCTATGTTGCCTGTACCTGGGACGAGGCGTTCGCGGCCATCGGCGCGGAGCTTCGGGCGCTTGAGCCGCACTCCACCGTCTTCTACGCCTCGGGCCATGCGAGCCTGGAGGCGTCCTATCTCTATGCGCTTTTCGCGCGCCTCTATGGGCACAACAATCTGCCTGACAGTTCCAACATGTGCCA
The DNA here is from genome assembly GCA_040755535.1 of Pseudomonadota bacterium. Lineage (GTDB taxonomy): Bacteria > Pseudomonadota > Alphaproteobacteria > Rhizobiales > Xanthobacteraceae > Aquabacter. Next base: position 91,577 of record JBFMAV010000001.1, read on the forward strand.
CGAAACCACGTCGGTCGCGCTGAAGGCGCTCATCGGCTCCCCAGTCGGAACGGTGGGTCTGGACGATTTCTCCAGCTGCGATGCGATTTTCTTCTTTGGCCAGAACCCCGGCCAGAACAGCCCCCGTTTCCTCCACACCTTGCAGGGATGCGTGCGGCGCGGGGTGAAGATCGTCACCTTCAATCCGGTGCGGGAAAAAGGGCTCGAAGTCTTCGCCAATCCGCAGGAAGTGGGCCAGATGCTCACCTCCGACGAGACCCGTATTTCCTGCCAGTATCATCAGGTTCGGCCCGGTGGCGACATCGCCGCCATGCTCGGAATGTGCAAGCATATATTCGCTGAGGATGATCGCCTGTGGCGCACCGAGGGCCGGCGTGTGATCGACCATGCGTTCGTGGCGGAACACACGGTCGGTTTCGCGGACCTCCAAACCAAGGCGAATGCGACCTCCTGGGACGAGGTCGAGCGCGAGTCGGGTCTCAACCGCGACGCCCTGATTGCGGCGGCCGAGGTCTATATCGCCGCAGAGCGCACCATTGGCATTTATGGCATGGGTCTCACCCAGCACGTCCACGGGTTCGAGAACGTGGCGTCCCTGGTCAATCTGCTTTTGTTGAAGGGAAATATGGGCCGGCCCGGGGCGGGCATTTCGCCCATCCGCGGCCATTCCAATGTCCAGGGACAACGCACCGTCGGCATTACCGAGAAGCCGGAGCTTGCGCCGATGGACAAGTATCGGGAACTCTTCTCTTTCGTGCCACCACAGCGCAAGGGTCGCACGACGGTCGAGGCCTGCGAGGACATCCTGTCGGGCGAGGTGCGGGCCTTCCTCGGACTTGGCGGAAATTTCCTGCGCGCCATCCCCGAGCAGCGCGACATGGAACGTGCCTGGCCCGCGATGCGGCTGACCGTCCATGTCGCGACAAAGCTCAACAGGACCCACCTCTTCCCCGGTGAAGTCGCCTATCTCCTGCCCTGCCTCGGCCGGCTGGAGTTGGACAGGCAGGGGAGCGGGCCTCAGGCGGTGTCCATGGAGGATAGCCTGAGCTGCATCCATGGGTCACGCGCGACCCACAAGCCTGCAAGCGATCATCTGCTTTCGGAAGTCGCCATCATTGCCCGCCTCGCCCGGGCGACGCTTCCTCCTCATCCGAAGCTGCGCTGGAGCGATTGGACGGCGGACTATGCCCTGATCCGAGACTTGATCGCAGCGACATTTCCCAGCGAATTCAAGGATTTCAATACACGTCTCTTTACCCCGGGCGGGTTCTATCGCGGCAATGCGGCACGCGAGCGGATCTGGAAGACGCAAACCGGCAAGGCCATGTTCACCGATCCGAAGACGCTGAGCGCGGCCGGACTGCCCGACGTGCCGGGTCGCTTCCGCTTGATCACACTGCGCAGCAACGACCAGTTCAACACCACCATCTATGGCTATAGCGACCGGCTGCGGGGCATCGAGGGCCAGCGCGACGTGCTGCTGATCAGCCCCGCCGACATGGCGCGCGCCGGGTTGCGCGAGGGCCAGAGCGTCGCGTTGGAAAGCGACGCCGACGATGGCCGTTCGCGCAGAGTGGACGGCCTGACGGTTACGCCCTTCGATCTGCCCGAGGGATGCGTCGGCGCCTATTATCCCGAAATGAATCCGCTGGTTCCGCTCTGGTATCACGACGTCCAGTCCAAGACGCCGGCGGCCAAGGCGGTGCCGGTGCGCATCCTTGCCTAGAGCCCGTTCCGGTCTGATTGCATCGCAATCAGACCGGTAAAATATTCTCTATCCAATTGAGAGCCTGATCGGTTCAGCGTCTCCGGGGACCGGGAGGTCTTTGCTGAATTGGATGGCCAGGGCCCGCTGCGTGGAACGGGTGCGCCCTTCAGAGCATTTCACCAGAACGACCCCAGGCAGAACCGCGCAGCGATGTCGTAAGCGACCGGAGGCGGCTGGCGTTCCGCACGATAGGAGGCTTCCATGTCCGATGCACAAAGGGTTCGACATGCCACAGACGCCGGGCGAACCAAGGACAAGATCAGGTTTCCTGATCTCGCCGCCGCGCCTCTCGGCACAGATGATGAAGCCGGAGGGCATCAGCCACAGAGCGCCCTCCATCCGCCAGAGCGGGGCGACCGTGTCGCAGATGGCGATCCGCGTCTCGGCGAACTCTACAAGCCGCGCAGCGAAGAGGACAATCGCGCCCCTGTCGCCGCCTTGCCCACCTGGAGAACCTGGGGCTTCATCGCCGCTGCTCTGATCGCGCTCGCTGCTGCTGCGGTCGTCATGACGGCATGAAAGGGAGGGCGCCTGTCGCGGCGGTGGTGCTCCCAAGGGGACTCGAACCCCTGTTTTCGCCGTGAGAGGGCGACGTCCTAGACCGCTAGACGATGGGAGCCGCTCGCGGAAGGCGCCTCGTATATCTGCGATTGCGGGCGCCTTCAAGCGGGATTTTGCTCTGGTGTGGCGCCGGGCGGCGGCCGGGTGCCGAAGATGGCACTGCCCACGCGCACATGTGTCGCGCCCTGGTGGATGGCAACGGGAAAATCTGCGCTCATGCCCATGGACAGCAAGGCCAGTCCATTGCGCGCGGCGATCTTTGCCAGAAGCGCGAAATGCGGCGCCGCCACGTCCTCGGCTGGGGGGATGCACATCAGCCCCACGAGGTTCAGTCCATGGTCGGAGCGGCAGGCGGTGATGAAAGCATCGGCATCCTGCGGGAGAATACCTGCCTTCTGCGGCTCCGCACCCGTATTGACCTGAACGAATACGGGAAGGTGACGCCCCTGGCGCGCCATCTCCTCGGCAAGGGCGGCGGCGATTTTCGGCCGGTCCACGGTGTGGATGACGTCGAAGGTCTCGACGGCTTCGCGTACCTTGTTGGACTGAAGCGGTCCAATGAGGTGAAGACGGACATCCGGGGCGCCGACACGCAATTGCGGCCATTTGCGCCGCGCCTCCTGCACGCGGTTCTCCCCGAAATCCCTGTGCCCCGCGGCTAGGACAGGGGCAATCTCCTCAGGTTCGAAGGTCTTGGACACGCAGATCAGCGTAACGTCTGCGCTGAAGCGCCCCGCATCGCGACACGCTTCCTCGATCTGATGCTGGACGCCGTCGAGGCGTTGCGTCGCCGTCTCACCCGTCTTCCCGCCGTTCATGCCCGCCTCTTCGATCCGCACCGCTCCCGCATCAGGGAGGGGGACTCACTTTTGCCCCGCGATCGCGTAAGAAGGAAGAGGATGACCGAAGCGGGCCCCCAGCATGTCTGCGCTTGACCCGGCACCAGAACGGCCCGTTGCCGCCTCGGTCCAAAGCCGAGTCCGCAAGCGCGTGAGGATCCGCAGCCGCGTGATCTGGCTCGTGCTTATCATGGCGATTCCTGTGATGGCGGAGCGGGCGTGGTCGCTCCTGTCGGAGCGGCAGACGGAGATCGATTCGGCGGTTGCCCAGCTGAAGAGCACGGCGCAAGTGGTGGCGCTGAGCCAACGCGATACCCTGAGCAGTGCCATCTCCATCACGCAACTGCTGGCGATGCAGGCCGTCGATCTCATGGCACAGCCCGAACGCTGCAATGCCCTGCTGAAGGAGGCGTCGACCCACATCGTCGGCGTCCAGGGCGCCGCTCTCCTGAACCGGGCCGGGGTCGTGTCGTGCGCGAGCGTCCGCGTGCTGCTTGGGATCGACCTCGGCGGGCGGGACTTCCTGCAGCAGGCCCTTGCCACGCCCGGCGCCGTCATATCCCGCTTCCTGGTGCCGCGGGCCACCGGACGCCCGACGCTCGTGGTGGCCGAAGCGCAGCGCGATGTAAACGGCGACCCGGTCGCGGCCGCAACGGTGGCCCTCGATCTGCAATGGGTGTCCCGCGTCGCGGCAGAGGCCGGCGCGCAAGCCGACTCTACCGTCGTTGTCCTGGACGCGGCAGGGACGGTGATCGCGCACCATCCGACGCGGCCCGCACTGGTCGGAACACCCTATGGGGACACGACGAAGCTTGCGAAGATCACGGCCCAGGATGAAGGGAGCTTTGAGGATCGGGCCGATGGGGCCACCTGGATTTTTGCCTTCATGCGCATTCCCGGCACTGGCATGCGGGTTGTCGTCAGCCGCAACAAGGAAGCCATTGCAGGCCCCATCGACCGCAGGATCATGGCGACCTTGGGCGGGCTAGTGGCGGCCTTCGCTTTGTTCATCGCATTGGCGTTGCTGGCCGCGCACCGGCTGATTGTCGCGCCGATCAACACCCTCGCCGCCGACGTGGAATCGATCGGCAGGGGCGAGCGCGTCGATATCCGCGAGGTCGGCATAGAAGAGTTTCAGCCGGTGCTGCAGGCCTATGGTGAGATGAGCGACCGCCTTCAGCAGCGCGCCCGGGACTTGCGCACGATAAATGGCCGGCTGGCGGCTCTGGCGAGCCTCGATGGCCTGACCGGCCTCGCCAATCGGCGCACGTTCGACGTGCAATTCTCGGAAGACTGGGTGCGGTGTGCCGACGCCGGCAGGCCGCTCGGCCTCGTGATCGCCGATGTGGACAATTTCAAATTATTCAACGACACGATGGGTCATCCGGCGGGTGACGTGGCGTTGCGCGAAGTGGCCCGCATGCTTCAGGGGGCGCTCGGCGGGGAAGGGCTGGCCGCACGCTATGGGGGCGAGGAGTTCGTGGTCCTCCTGCCCGGTGCCGATATCGAGACGGCCGTGGACTATGCCGAGACGGCGCGCCGGCTGATCCTGGCTCTGGATATTGCGCATCCCAAAGGCCCGATGGGTCGCCTGACGGTCAGCTTTGGCGTGGCCGCCCTGGTGCCGAAGACTCCCGGCTCGCCGGACGCTTTGCTGGCGGCTGCGGATACGGCGCTTTACGAGGCGAAGCGCCTGGGACGAAACCGCGTTCTGGAGGCGACCGCCGGCGGGGGAGACCTGGCATGAGGTCGGACGCGCCTCCCCGCCCCGGATGCGGCGCCCTTGCGGTGGTGGTGCGCGAGGGGCGCGTCCTGCTGGTGCGGCGAGCGAATCCCCCGGATGCTGGCCTGTGGGGTTTTCCCGGAGGACGCATCGAATGGGGAGAGGCGGTCGCCGATGCCGCCATTCGGGAATTGCGGGAAGAGACAGGGGTGACAGCCACGCCCCTGGCCATTCTGAGCGTGCTGGATTCCCTTGATCGAGGATCCGACGGCACGCTCAGGCACCATTATCTGCTCGTCGCCGTGCTGTGCGCCTGGCGATGCGGCGAGGGCGAGGCGGCGGACGATGCGTTGGAGGTGGGCTGGTTCAGCGAGCAGGACATCAGCCACCTTGCGGCCGTCATGAGCGCCGGCGTCGCTGAAGTGGCCCGGGATGCGCGGCGCCTTATGGTGCGGGATTCATCCCAGTCCATGGTCGGGGCCGGATTGCGCGTCGCAGGGCTGTCACCACCAAAAGCTATGGGCTAACCTCCGTCTATCTCGCATCCGCGAGATGAACCGCCCGCCGCTCGAGGGGAGCTCCCATGAAGATCGAAGACGTGCGTCGCACCGCCTATTCCATGCCGCTGACCAACCCCGCTTACCCGCGTGGGCCCTACCGGTTCTTCGATCGCGAATTCATGATCATCACCTATCGGACCGACATCGAGGCGCTGCGCGCCGTGGTTCCGGAGCCGCTCGAAGTCTATGAGCCGCTGGTGAAGTACGAGTTCATCCGCATGCCGGATTCGACCGGGTTCGGCGACTACACCGAAACCGGGCAGGTCATTCCGGTGAAGTTCAACGGCGTGGAGGGCGGCTATGTCCACTCCATGTATCTGGATGACGAAGCCCCCATCGCCGGCGGCCGTGAGCTTTGGGGTTTCCCGAAGAAATATGCCCACCCGAAGATGGAAGTCGAAAAGGACGTCCTGGTCGGGCGCCTGCATTATGGCAAGACGCTCTGCGCCGAAGCGTCCATGGGCTACAAGCACGTCTCTGCGGATCATGAGACGGTCATGAAGGCGCTCCAGGCGCCGAACTTCATGATCAAGATCATCCCGCATGTGGATGCGACGCCGCGCATCTGCGAACTCGTGCGCTATTATCTTGAGGACATCACGCTCAAGGAAGCCTGGGTCGGGCCGGGCGCCCTCGGCCTTTATCCGCATGTCATTTGCGATGTTGCGCGCCTGCCGGTGCTGGAAGTGGTTTCCGCGCTCCATCTGCGCGCCGACCTCACGCTCGGCATGGGCGAGGTCATGTTCGATTATCTCGCCGACAAGGCCTGAGGCGCCCAGGCGGCGCAGTGCGGCATTGCATGGCGCCGGTACGGGCGCCATGCTCGCTGCGGATGAAGGGGTGAGGGACGATGAGCACGCTTCTGAGCGAGGTTCCAAACGATATCCGTGACGTGGTCTCCGATTATGAGCGCGTCGCCCTCGTGTTCCAGGGTGGTGGCGCGCTCGGCGCCTACCAGGCCGGCGTCTACGAGGCGCTCTCTCTGGCCGGCGCGGAGCCCAACTGGGTCTCCGGCGTCTCCATTGGCGCCATCAATTCGGCCATCATCGCCGGCAACACCCCGGAAAACCGTCTGCCCCGGCTACGGGAGTTCTGGAATACGGTCTCGGGTCGGAAATTCTGGGCCTTTACCCCGGAAGGCGACGCCTACCGGAGCATGCGCAACCAGATCTCCGCCTTTGCCACCATCAATCTGGGCCAGCCCGGCTTTTTCAAGCCGCGGTTTCCCAATCCCTGGATGATGCCCCGCGGCGCGGAAGGTGCCACCAGCTTCTACGACACGGCGCCCCTGCGGGACACGTTGCTGAAGCTCGTGGACTTCGACCTCATCAATAGCGGCCAGAAGCGATTCTCCGTCGGCGCGGTGAACGTGCGCACTGGAAACTTCGTCTATTTCGACAACTCCACCCACCGCATTGCCCCGGAACATATCATGGCGAGCGGCGCGTTGCCCCCCGCCTTTCCGGCGGTGCGGATCGACGGGGAATATTATTGGGACGGCGGCGTGGTCTCCAATACGCCCCTGCAATGGCTGCTCGACCAGCCCGACCATCCGAGCGCCCTGGTGTTTCAGGTGGATCTGTTCTCGGCGCGGGGCGAGCTGCCTCGAGACATGTTCGATGTCGTCGAGCGTCAGAAGGACATCGGCTATTCCAGCCGCACCCGGTCCGTGACCGACTTCTTTCGGCGCGTCCAGGAATTGCGGACGCTGTTTGCGGAGGCACTCCAGCGAATACCCGAGCAGCTGCGCACCGAGGAGGATTGTCGGCTTCTGGAAGCCTATGACCGATCCGGCCCCGTCAATATCTGCCACCTGATTTATCAGGAAAAGAGCTGGGAGCGGGATTTCAAGGACTATGAGTTTTCGGGCACCTCCATGCGCGATCACTGGAAGTCCGGCTATGAGGACACACTGAAAACACTGCGGCGGCGTGAATTTCTCAAAAAGCCGGAAAAAAGCACGGCGGTTGTGGTGCACGACATCCACCGGGTGGAAGACTGATCCCCGGGTCCTTCAGGTCAGGGTGCGGATCAGCGTGTTCGCGCCCAAGAGGGCCAAGGCACAGAAGAAGCCGGTGCGAAAGGTGTCCTGCGACACGGCAAGCCTCAACCGCCGGCCGATCTCCATGCCGATGAAGGAGGGCACGAGCGCGCCGAGGGACGCCAGTGCCAGATAGCCATCGGTGAGCGCGGAAAAATCCAGGGACAGGGTGACGGCAAGCGCCAGGGTGGAGAGGGTGAAGGCCAGCCCCAACGATTGCACCAGGTCTTCGCGGTCCAAACCGAGCGATTGCAGATAGGGCGCCACCGGCATCACGGTGACGCCCGTGGTTCCGGTGAGGACGCCGGAGGCGAATCCGATCAGAGGCGAGAGCCAGGGTTCGGCGGCGATCGGCGTATGAAAATTCAGCCGCCCGAGGCCAAACAGGCCATACACGAGCAGCGTCGCGCCGAGCAGGGCGGGGGCGAGGTGCGAGTCGAGCCCGCCCAGGACCAGCGCGCCGGCCAGCGTTCCCAGGATGGCGAACAGGCCCAGACCCCAGAACCGCCTCAGGATGGGCAGGCGGCGCGGCCCGGTGGCGAATTGCAGAACATTCGTGAGGATGGCGGGCACGACGATGATGGCTGCGGCGTCGGCTGGCGCCATCAGCAGGCTCAGCAAGCCCATTCCCAGCGTCGGCAAGCCCATGCCTGACGCACCTTTGACGATGCCGGCCAGAACCAGGACGAGAAAGACGCCGAGAACAAGGGATACGGACATGCCGTTACACTCGCCTTCGCCAGTCCCGTAGGCAATCTGGATTTTCCTGCACTATCCTTCGGCTTTGACGAAGGATAGTGGCCATGCGTTTCGATTTCACGGATCTGCGTCTGTTTCTCGCGGTCGTGGAGGCCGGCAGCATCACGGGGGGCGCGCGGCGGGCAAATCTGGCCCTCGCGTCCGCAAGTGCGCGCGTGCGTGCCCTGGAGGGGCAGGTGGGGGTGCCGCTTCTGGTGCGGGCCCGCGCCGGCGTCCGCCCGACGCCGGCGGGCGAGGCCTTCGGCCACCATGCGCGTCTGCTGGTGCAACAGGCCGAGCGCATGCGCGGGGAGCTGGATCGGTTCGGAAGCGGCCTGAAAGGCCATCTGCGGCTCTGGAGCAACACCGCCGCCTTGAGCGGGCGGCTGCCGATGGATCTCGCGCGCTTCCTGGCGCGGCACCCGGAAGTCGACGCGGACCTGGAGGAACGGCCGAGCACGGCCATCGTGCGCGCCCTGCGCGAAGGCGTCATTCACCTCGGGGTGCTTTCCGAAGCGGTTGGCCTAACCGGCCTGGACAGGCGGCCCTATGGCGAGGACCGATTGATGGCGCTGCTGCCGGCGGGCCATCCCCTTGCGCGCGGCGAGGACCTGGCCTTCGCCGACCTCGCCAACGAGGCGTTCGTGGGGCTCGCCGCCGGCATCGCGCTCAACGACATGCTGACGAACGAGGCGGCGCGTCTCGGCCTCGCGCTCAAAATTCGCGTCCGCGTCACCAGCTTCGCGGCCCTGGGAGATATGGTGGCCGCCGGCGTCGGTGTGGGCGTGCTTCCGCTGACCGAGCGCCAGCGCCTGCCGGCGCATCTCACTATGGAGACCCGGCCCCTCGCCGATGCGTGGAGCCGCCGGAGGCTGGTCCTTGCCGTGCGCCAGGCGGACAGGCTGCCCGCCTTCGCGCGCGAGGCGCTGGACGCGCTCTCCATGAGCGAGGATTGAGAGCGGCCGGCGATGCCTGCCGCTGGGTTTTTCAGAACTCCACGTCGAGTTCTTCGAGTTCCTCGGGCTCCTCCTGGGCGCCGGCCATCCATTCCTGCATGAGGGGATGCGCCATGATGCGGCCGCGATAGGCATCGCAGGCGGCATCCAGAGGAACGCTATAGGTCGTGAAGCGGGAGCAGACGGGCGCATACATCGCGTCGGCGAGCGTGAAGGTCGGCCCCATCAGATAGGGCCCGCCATGGGCGGCGAAGCATCCGCGCCAGATGGCGAGGATCCGATCGATATCGGCCTGCGCGCCGGCCCACACCCGGAAGCCCGGATATTTGCCCTTGATGTTCATGGGCAGGGCGGAGCGCATATTGGCAAATCCGGAATGCATCTCGCCGGAAATGGAAAGACAGTGCGCGCGCATGGCCCGGTCGGGCGGCAGAAGCCCCGCCTCGGGGAAGAGCTCGTGCAGATAGGCCGCGATGGCGAGCGTGTCCCAGACGGTGACACCCTCATGCACCAGACGGGGCACGAGGAACGAGGGCGAGAGCAGAAGCAGCTCCGCCTTGGCCGCCGGATCGTCCACCGGCACCCGCTCCTCCTCGAAGGCCAGGCCCACCATCTTGCACAACAGCCAGCCGCGCAGCGACCAGGAGGAGTAATTCTTGCTGGAAATGGTGAGCGTGGTCATAGACATCACCGATTTTCGGAGCGGCGCTTCGTGATCTTAGCTGTTCCGTGTTGCATTGCACCACCCCCCGATCCAATATCTTCTCCAGGGTGACGAGCGACGAGCGCGGGGAATGGCGCGAAAAATCCACGGCACCAATAAGTTAGCAGATCTCCGCATGCGGTGCAGCGGGGCGCGTCAATTTTTCGGCCGCGCCGGCCGCGCGATCGGGAGGGGCGCAGGCGGCCCCCTCGGCGCGCGAAAGCGTGGCATCGACCTTCGTGCGAATCTCGGAGGCGTCCCGTTCTTGCGGCATGCTTTCGTCCTGTCCTTTCTCCACCGCGCCGCGTATCCGGCTTAGGGCAACATGATGTATCTCGCCTATCAGACCCAGGCCGACCTCATGGACCCCGTGCGTTTCGGGGCCAGGATGGCGAGGCGCATGCTCGACACGCCGCTCATGGCGGCCTTCTCCAACCCCGGGCTGCGGCATCTCGCTGCGGCTTATGAAATGGTGGAGCGCGCGGGCCTCAGCCACGGCCGGCCGCCGTTCGGTATCGCCAGCACCATGGCCGGGAACCGGGAATTGGAGGTGACGGAGGAGTCCGTCTATCGCCTGCCCTTCGGCACGCTGCTCCACTTCAAGAAGGACGCGGACGTGCCCCAGCCGCGCGTCCTCGTGGTTGCGCCCATGTCGGGTCATTTCGCGACGCTGCTCGCGGGCACCGTGCGCACGCTCCTGACCGACCATGACGTCTTCATCACCGATTGGCACAATGCGCGCGACGTCAGTCTCGAACATGGTCCGTTCGGATTCGACGATTATGTGGAGCACATCATCAAGTTCCTGGAATGGATGGGGCCTGGCGCCCATCTGGTCGCGGTCTGCCAGCCCTGCGTCCAGGCACTGGTGGCCGCTGCGGTCATGGCCCAGGAGGGAAATCCCGCCCAGCCGCGCAGCATGACGCTCATGGCGGGGCCGATTGACTGCCGCATCAATCCCACCAAGGTCAATGAACTCGCCCAGTCCAAGCCCATGTCCTGGTTCGAACGGAACCTGATTTCGAAAGTCCCCATGGGCTTCGAGGGCGCGGGCCGGCGAGTCTATCCCGGATTCGTCCAGTTGTCGGCTTTCGTCTCCATGAATCTCGGCCGCCACATGAAGGCGCATTTCGAGCTTTATGAAAATCTGGCGAATGGTGAGATCGAGAAGGCGGAGACCGCCAAGGCCTTTTATGACGAATATTTCGCGGTCCTTGACCTCGCCGCCGAATTCTACCTTGAGACCGTCCAGTATGTGTTTCAGGAATATCGCCTGCCCAAGGGCGAATTGACGTATCGCGGCAATCCCATCGATTTCGGCGCCATCCGCCGCACCGCGTTGCTGACCGTCGAAGGGGAGCGGGATGACATCTGCTCGCTCGGCCAGACCGTGGCCGCGCAGGAGATCTGTTCGCGCCTGCGTCCCCATCGCAAGCGCCACCATATGCAGCCGGGAGTCGGACATTACGGCGTCTTCTCGGGCCGCAAATGGGCGGGCCAAGTCTATCCGCTGGTGAAGAACCACATCCTGGCAAGCGACTGACGCGCCCCGGGCGCGCGAGCCTGTCACGTCAAGATCGACGCGCCGTGCCGAGGCCCGGCGACGTCGACCCCTTTGTCGGCAGTGAGTGGCTGCCTCACTTCGCCGGGGGAGGCGCGTCGGGGAGCGGGCGGGCGAAGTCCCGGTGCACCAGATAGAATTTGGCGGGATCGATGCTGGAGGTGCCCACCTCGTACGGCTCGTCATTGGCGATGACGCCGCACACCACCAGCGAGACCACCAGGGTGGCGCCGAAGGTCATGACGGTGAGCAGGCGGATCTCGTTGGAATGCACCACGGCGATGGCGAGGATCAGCAACAGGCCGAGGCTCAAGGTCTGATACAGCTTGGTATAGCTGACATGGTGGATGGCAATGTCGATCCGCTGCGTGCGGCTGACGAAGGCTTGGCGGATGAGGTCGTCGATCTCGAATTGCGCCAGCCCAATTTCGTCGGTCGCTTTGAAGAGTGCCACCTGCCGCATGATGTCGTACAGCAATTCCCGCGCGCGGATGCTGGCCGCATTATAGGGGTCGCTCATCATTTCCAGAACTGGCCATTCGTTTTTCAGAACGATCTCGCCATATTCCTTGATGTCCGCCCGAATCTTGTCGCCGATGGGCGAGCCCATGCTCTCGGACAAGACCCAGATCTCGGAGAGGGCGCGGGCCTCCTCATTGACCGCCCGCAAGGCGGCGGACTCGTTGTCCCACACATCCGCCCCCAGAAAGGCTGCGGTCAGGCCGAAGATCGCCCCAAGCGGGCTGAAGACGGAGGCGGAGACGCCGGAAAAGGCCTTCGGCCATCGGGTCCGGACGCCGTAAACCGCGCCGATCACGATCAGCGCGTAGCTGACCATGAAGCCTGAAATGACGAGGACCTCTTGCCCCGATGGCAGGGACTCGACCCATTCAAGAAAGTGCATATCGTCACCATGATACCTTTCGAGGCTGATTCTGGGAAATGTTCGTGAAGCTGATATGTCAGGACGCGCTTCGGGCCGGGATCGCGCCGCGCCTTGCGATTTCTTGCTTTGCGGGCCCGGCGGGGTGTTGACGCGGGTGACCCGCCTCATCATGGTGCCCGCGGCCACGCCAACGGTGGCCTGGAGATCCGCTCTCCAAAATCTTTGATAGGGGGCGGCGGGCCGGCGCGCGAGGCGCAGGCGGTCCAGCGCGTGCCCTAGCCGAGGAGTTTGACGCATCATGACCCAATGGCCGGTTCACGCGACCATCGATGGCCCCATCGTAATGATCGGCTTCGGCTCGATCGGGCGCGGCACCCTGCCGCTGATCGAGCGCCATTTCGAATTCGACCGGTCGCGCTTCGTGGTCATCGATCCGGTGGATGATGACCGCAAGCTCCTCGATTCCCGGGGCCTGCGCTTCATCCAGTCCGAAGTCACCGCCGAGAATTATCGCGATCTGCTCACCCCTCTGCTGACCGCCGGCGGCGGGCGCGGCTTCTGCGTCAACCTCTCGGTGGACGTGTCCTCGGTGGCGGTCATGGAACTGTGCCGCGAACTCGGCTGCCTGTATGTCGACACGGTGATCGAGCCCTGGAAGGGCTTCTATTTCGACGATTCGAAGGGGCCGGAAGCGCGCTCCAACTATGCGCTGCGCGAAGGATTGCTGGATGCGCGCCGCCGCGCCCCCGGCGGGCCGACCGCCGTCTCCACCTGCGGCGCCAATCCCGGCATGGTGTCCTGGTTCGTGAAGCAGGCGCTGCTCAACATCGCCCACGACACCGGCCTTGATCGGCCCGAGCCGAAGTCCCGCGAGGAATGGGCGCAGTTCGCCCGCGCGCTGGGCGTGAAGGGCATCCATATCGCCGAGCGCGACACCCAGCGCGCCCGCGACCCCAAACCCCGGGACGTGTTCGTGAACACCTGGTCGGTGGAAGGGTTCGTGTCCGAGGGACTGCAGCCGGCGGAGCTGGGCTGGGGCACCCATGAAAAGGAATTGCCGCCGGACGGGCGGACCCATCAAGGCGGCTGCGGCGCCGCCATCTATCTCATGCGCCCCGGCGCGGATACCCGCGTGCGCACCTGGACGCCGACGCCCGGCCCGCAATTCGGCTTCCTCGTGACCCACAACGAGGCGATCTCCATCGCCGACTATCTCACCGTGCGCGATGGCGACAAGGTGGTCTATCGGCCCACCTGCCATTATGCCTATCACCCCTCCAATGACGCTGTGCTCTCGCTGCACGAGATGTTCGGCGCCGGCGGGCGCATGCAGGGCGATTGGAAGATCCTGGACGAGCACGAGATCGTGGACGGGGTCGATGAACTGGGCGTGCTGATCTATGGCCACGCCAAGAACGCCTATTGGTACGGCTCGCAGCTCTCCATCGAGGAGACCCGAAAGCTCGCGCCCTATCAGAACGCCACCGGCCTCCAGGTGACCTCCGCCGTGCTCGCCGGCATGGTGTGGGCGCTGGAAAACCCCGAGGCGGGCATCGTCGAAGCGGACGAGATGGACTTCCGCCGCTGCCTGGAAGTGCAGCGTCCCTATCTCGGACCGGTGATCGGCACCTATACGGACTGGACGCCCCTTACCGAGCGCGTGCGTCTCTTCCCCGAGGAGCTGGATCTCGAGGATCCCTGGCAGTTCAAGAATATCATCGTGCGCTGAGGCACATCGTTTCCGAACAAGGACGCGGAGCGGGGCTTTCCCGCTCCGCGTTTTTTAGTGGGCCACGCTGTGCGCCGCGCGGCTCAGGATCGTGTCCAGCCAGTCGAACATTTCACGGTTGAACATGGATCGCGCGCCTGCTTCGCAATGGCCGCCCGCCCCGTCGGCGGCGGAGAAGGGCTGGAACCTCTTCTCGCAGGTCAGCGCGTCAAACAGGCGGCGCGCGCTTGTGCCGATGGCGTCCGCATCCGCGCTGCACACCATCGTGGGACAGGCAATGTCTTCCGCGCGCCCTTCGTTCGAATAGGCGGCAGTGGACTTCAGAAATTCGAGCGCCGTCGCGCATCCGTTGACCAGAAGACCGCGCCGCAAGGCCCAGCCTCGGGAGACGTGCGGCACTCTCTTGTCCAGCACGCGCCCGAGCAGGCCCAGGACCAGCCGATTGCCATCGGGAAGCTGGCGCCCCATCCAGGGGGGGAGGCGCGCACGCGCTTCGTCCAGGACGGAGAATTGGCCGGGGTCCGCCACCAAGGCGGCGAGGCGCGGCTCCGCGCTCGCCGCGCGCGGCGCGAGATAGCCGCCGAGGCTGACCCCGAGAAGCACCAGAGCGTTGGGATCGACGCCGGGCTGGGCCAGGGCGAAATCCACCACAGGCTTCAGCACCGCTTCCCAGTCCGGGCGCAGCGTCAGGCCGTCCTTGAACAAGGCATGGCCCTGGCCCGGCCCGTCATAGAGCAGCACGTTATAGCCGCGCTCCAGTGCGGCGCGGCCGCTCATGAAATAGTTCTCTTCCGCCGGTCCGTCATAGCCGCCGGTCACGATCAGGGTGGGGCGGGGGGCCTCGGCTGCATCGGGGCGCAGAAACAGAGCGTGAAGCGCATGATCCTCGAAGGGAATGGTGACGCGCTCCGCCGGATGGTCCATGAGCGTCATGGCCCGTGCGAAGGCTTCGGCCTGTCGGTCGTAAGCGGCGATCACGCGCGGATCGAGCGGCGTCTGGAACAGGAAGGTGTAGGCGGCGCGAAAATAATTGGAGGCGCGCAGGAATGCCTCGCGCGCGCTCACGCGCTGGCCGGCGACGAAGCTCGCCTGGCCGAGGTCATAGGTGCGCTGGGCCAACTGATGCCACTGCGCATACCAGCGCTCCGGGTCCCCCGTTCCCAGGCGCTGGGCCAGGGCCAGGCATTCCCCCACATCCGCCCCGCCGTAATAGGCGTGTCCCAGAGCCCGCAGAAACTGGGCATCGAACAATTCGTCCTTGAAAAAGCGCCCCATCCCCGAGCCTCCCGTTCGCCGCATCCAATCAGAAAGCGCCCCGCGCCACAAAGCGCGCTGAGTTTGCACGCATGTCTGCCGTGCGGGCATCACCCTTGCTGCATTGCAGCAGGGGCGGCATTTTAGCCAGCCCTCGTCTTCCCGGAGCCGGAATGCCCCTGTCGCTGCTCTCGCTGGCCGTCGCCGCCTTCGGCATTGGCACCACCGAATTCGTCATCATGGGCCTTTTGCCCGATGTGGCGCGCGACCTTGCGGTGAGCATTCCGCAGGCTGGGTTGCTGGTGACCGGCTACGCCTTGGGCGTGGTGGTGGGGGCGCCGATTCTGGCCGTGATGACGGCCGCGCTGCCCCGCAAGGCGACGCTGGTGGGCCTCATGGGCATGTTCGTGGCCGGCAATGTGCTGTGCGCATTGGCGCCCTCCTACGGCCTTCTCATGGGCGCGCGCGTCGCCACCGCCTTATGCCATGCGGCTTTCTTCGGCATCGGATCGGTGGTTGCCGCCGACCTTGTCCCGCGTGAGCGCCGCGCCCAGGGCATCGCGCTCATGTTCGCCGGGCTCACCCTCGCCAATGTGCTGGGCGTTCCGGCCGGCACCGCATTCGGGCAGTGGATGGGGTGGCGCGCCACTTTCTGGGGCGTGGCGGTGATCGGCATCGCCGCGCTCGCGTCCCTGCTCGTGCTCCTGCCCGCCCGCCTGCCGAAGCCCGCCGGCAGCATCCTGGTGGAATTCCGGGTGCTCAAGGATCCGCAGGTGGGATTGGCCATGCTGATCAGCGTGGTCACCTCGGCCAGCCTGTTCTGCGTCTTCACCTATATCTCGCCGCTCCTGTCCTCTGCCGCCGGCCTCTCGCCGGAGGCCATCACCGGGGCGCTGCTTCTGTTCGGGGCGGGCCTCACCGCCGGAAACATGATGGGCGGGCGCCTCGCGGACTGGCGGCTGATGCCCTCGCTGCTGGGCACGCTCGTCGCCATCATCGCGGTCCTGCTGTTGTTCGTCCCGGCAAGCCGCGCCCCACTCTCCGCCCTTATCGTCCTGCCCATCTGGGGCGTGCTTGCCTTCGCCTTGGTGCCGCTGCTGCAATTGCGCGTGGTTGATACGGCCGGGGATGCGCCGAACCTCGCCTCCACCCTCAATCAGGGGGCGTTCAATCTCGGCAATGCGGCCGGCGCCTGGATCGGCGGGGTCGCGATCACGGCGGGCGTCGCCTATGCCCATCTGCCGTTCGTGGCCGCCGGCCTGTCGGCGCTGGCGCTTGGGCTCAGCGCCTGGTCGGCGCTTCTGGACCGCAGCGCCCCGCGCCGCTGCCCCGCGCGTTAACGATTTGGGCACGCTGACTCCGCGTTGCCCGCCTCCTCCCGCCGATCTTTACCAGTGGGCAAGGCCCACCCCCTAGCGTCGCGGCATCCGGGGCCGGACGCCTTGGGTGCGAGGGACAGGCGATGAAACTTCTTTTGACCCGGTTCGTGAAGGAAGAGCGCGGTTCGACCGCTCTGGAATACGGGCTCATTGCGGCCGGCCTGTCGATCGCGATCGTGACCGTTCTGACGCAGGTCGGGTTTGCGCTGGTCCGCATGAAGGCGGCAAGCGCGGTCGCTGGGAACTGAGGCGTTCCATGAGCGCGCTCCTGCCCGCTCTGCTGGTGAATTGGCTGTTTCCCGCTGCGCTGGCCCTCGCCATTTCGAGCGACCTGGTCGGGCGGATCATTCCCAATGCGGTGGTCGCGCTGCTGGCGGTGGGGTTCGCCTTGCTCTGCCTCACGGCTGCGGTGCCCGACATTCCGGTCCGGCTGCTCGCGGCCTTCGCGGTTCTGGGCACCGGCTTCACTTTGTTCGCGCAGGACATTATCGGCGCGGGAGACGCGAAGCTTGCGGGTGCGCTCGCGCTCTGGCTCGATCCCGCGCAATTGCCCGCCTTCGCGCTGCTGTGCGCCGCCATCGGCCTCGTCCTGGTGGTGATCGCCACCTGGAACCAGCATCGCGCGACGGGGCGCTTTCCTTCGCTCCCTTACGGGGTGGCGCTCGCTGGTGCCGGGCTGCTGCTGTTTCCCCAATCGGGGCTCATGGCTGCATTGGCCTGATCCATTCCCGGCTCGCGATCCCCGTGCTACCTCCAACAACAGGAGATGAGCCATGATCGATTGCTTCGCCGCCCCCGATGCTCCGAGCCTGCCGGTTTTCGGCGTGACCGCCCAAGGCCTGGCTGACCTGCCGGATGGCGCCCGCGCCTTTGCGCAGGCGGCGGGCTTTACCGGGGAGACGGGGAAGCTGCTCGCGCTCCCCGATCGCGAGGGGGGGATCGCGGGCTTCCTGTTCGGCCTTCCCGCGACCGGCGGCGACGGCTTTGCCGCCGGCGCGCTGCCCGCCCTTCTGCCGGCGGGACAGGTGGTGCATCTGGAAGGCGCATTCCCGGCGCGCTCGGCGCTCGCCTTCGGCCTCGGCACTTATCGCTTCGACCGCTACAAGGCGAAGAAGGCCGGCGAGCTCGCCCGTCTGAAGCTCGGCGCCGACGAGGACCGCGCCGCCCTGGAACGGACGCTGTCCGCCGTCTTCCAGGTGCGCGATCTCGTCAATACGCCCGCCAACGACATGGGTCCCGCCGAGCTGGAGAGCGCCGCCCGCGCCCTGGCCGGCACGTTCGGGGCGCAGGTGCGCACCGTGGAAGGGGCGGCGCTGCTGACCGAGAATTTCCCCCTGATCCATGCCGTGGGCCGCGCCGCCGCCCGCGCGCCCCGCCTCATCGATCTCACCTGGGGCGAGCCGAGCCATCCCAAGGTGACGCTGGTGGGCAAGGGCGTGTGCTTCGACACGGGCGGGCTCGATATCAAGCCCTCCGCCGGCATGCTCTTGATGAAGAAGGACATGGGCGGCGCCGCCCATGCGCTGGGCCTTGCCCGGCTCATCATGGCGCGCGGCCTGAAGGTGCGCCTGCGGGTGCTCATCGCGGCGGTGGAGAATTCCATTGCGGGGGATGCCTTCCGCCCCGGCGACATCCTCACGAGCCGCAAGGGCATCAGCGTGGAGATCGGCAATACGGATGCCGAAGGCCGGCTGGTGCTGGCGGACGCGCTCGCTTTGGCGGACGAGGAGGCGCCCGAGCTTCTGGTGGACTTCGCGACGCTCACCGGCGCCGCCCGTGTCGCGCTCGGTCCCCATCTGCCTCCCGCTTATACGGATGACGAGGCGCTCGCCGCCGACCTCGCCCGCCACGCGCAGGACGAGGGCGATCCCCTGTGGCGCATGCCGCTCTGGAAGCCCTATCTCTCCATGCTCGATTCCAAGGTCGCGGACATCAACAATGCGGGGGCCGGGGGCTTCGCCGGCTCCATCACCGCCGCTCTGTTCATGTCCCGCTTTGTCGAAGCGGCGAAGGCGTGGCTGCATCTCGACATCTATGCCTGGAACCCGTCTGCGCGACCCGGCCGCCCGGAAGGCGGCGAGGCGCAGACCCTGCGTGCCCTCGATGCGCTGCTGGCAGAACGGTACGGCGCATGACCCGCGATCCGCGCCTGACGCCCGCCCGTGCGGACTTTGCCGCCGAATCCTTGCGGGGCGTCTTCGAGGCGAAGCGTTATGTGGCGGGGGAGGCGCGTGTCGTGGCGGTGCCGGTGGCCCCGGTGCGGCGCGATCCGCACCCAACCGCGCCCTTGGACACCGAGGCGCTCATGGGAGAAGCCGTCACTGTCTATGACAGCGACGCGGAGGGCTGGTCCTTTGTTCAGCTCGCCGGCGATTCCTATGTGGGCTACATGCCGAGCGACGCGCTGCGCGTTGCGGAGGGGCCGGCGACGCACCTTGTGTGCGCGCCGCGCACCTTTTTGTTTCCGGGCCCCGACATCAAGCTGCCGCCGCTCGGCACGCTTCCGTTCGGCGCGCGACTGAGGCTGAGCGAGGAACGGGGCGCCTTCCTGCGCGGCCCGGACGGATTCCTCTTCGCGGCCCATCTCGCGCCGCTCGACTCGCGGGAGGCCGATTTCGTGGACGTGGCCGGCCGCTTCCTCGGCACCCCCTATCTGTGGGGCGGACGCTCCGCTTTCGGCTTCGACTGTTCCGGGCTTGTGCAGACGGCATTGTCGGCCTGCGGCATCGCCTGCCCGCGCGACAGCGACATGCAGGAGGCCGCGCTGGGCGCGCCGGTGTCGCTGGATGGGCCGTTCGCGCGCGGCGATCTGCTGTTCTGGCCCGGGCATGTGGCCATCGTCGAGGCGCCGCAGACGCTGCTGCACGCCAATGCCTTCCACATGAATGTGGCGCGCGAGCCGCTGGAGCCGGCCTTGGCGCGGATCGCGGCAACCAACCCGCTGCGCGCGGCGCGCCGGCTCAGTCTGTGATCGCCTGAGCGGCCGCCGGGACGGGATGGGCCAGGGCGACGCCTTTCACCTGGATATGGACGGACTTGCCTTCCGCGAGGCCGAGCAGATCCCAGGATCGGCGGGTGACGCGGGCCAGCAGCCGGTCGCCCTCGCCCGAGGTGCCGAGCCCCAGAACGACCGTCATTTCCGCCTCCCGCAGCGGCACGGCGGAGAGAATGCGGCCTTCCAGCACATTCAGGATGGTGCTGGGGGAGGGGCGCTCAAGGGCGAGGCTGACATCGCCCGCGACCACGCTGAGACGCCGCCGGGCGCCCACCGGTCCCACCGTGCCCGGTACCAGGAACCGCCCGCCGCGCACGGCGAGTTCGGTGAGGCCATGGTCGTGGCGCGTGATGGTGGCGTCCAGGCTCACGCTCGCCTCGCGCGCCGCTGCCAGCGGCAGGCGCGGATCGCTCTGGAGTTCGGCCAGGGGGCCGCTCGCCGTCACGCGTCCGTCCATCATCAGAACCAGATGGTCGGCGAGCCGCTCCACCTCGGCCATGTCATGGCTGACATAGAGCACGGGAAGGTCGAGCGTCGCGTGCAGACGCTCCAGGAAGGGGAGGATCTCATCCTTGGTGGAGCGGTCGAGGGCGGAGAGGGGCTCGTCCATGAGCAGCAGGCGCGGCTGGGACAGCAAGGCCCGGCCCACCGCCACGCGCTGGCGTTCGCCACCGGACAAATGCCGGGGCGCGCGGTCCAGCAGGTGGGCGAGACCCAGCAGGCGCACGACGTCGTCGAAGGCAACCGCATGATGCGCAGGATCACGCGGCGCGCCATAGGTGAGGTTTCGGCGCACCGAGAGATGGGGAAAGAGGCTTGCCTCCTGAAACACGTATCCCACCGGCCGCCGATGGGCGGGACGAAAATGGGTTTCGTCCTGCCAGGTCTCGCCTCCGACGATGCAGGTTCCGGACATGCGGTTCAGTCCGGCGATGCAGCGCAAAACCGATGTCTTTCCGCAGCCTGAGGGGCCGAACAGGGCGGTCACGCCGCGCGCGGGCACCCGCAACGACACGTCGAGCGTGAACCGCCCCAGCGCGCCGGTGAAGGCCGCGCGAATCAGCGGCTCGGCTGTGACGTCGAGGGGGGACGGGGCGATCCTCATGCGCCGGCCCTGGCGGCGCGGGACTGAATGAGCGTCATGGCGAGGATCACGCAAAAGGCGAACACGACCATGCCGGCGGCCAGGATATGGGCCTCGCGCCACTGGGCGCTCTCCACGAAATCATAGATCGCCACCGACAGCACCTTGGTCTCGCCCGGAATATTGCCCCCGATCATCAGGACCACGCCGAATTCGCCCACCGTGTGGGCAAAGCCCAGCACCGCGCCGGTGAGAAAGCCGGGACGGGCGAGCGGCACCGCCACGGTCCAAAATGCCTTGAACGGCGCGGCGCGCAGGGTCGCAGCGACTTCCAACGGCCGCTCTCCCATGGCCTCGAACGCATTGCGGATGGGCTGGATCACGAAGGGAAGGGAATAGAACACCGAGCCGATGACCAGCCCCTCAAAGGTGAAGGCGAGGGTGCGCAGCCCGAGCAGCGGCCCCGTCACCGCTCCCGCGCCCGAGGGACCGAGCGCGATGAGCAGGTAGAAGCCGAGCACGGTGGGCGGCAGGACGAGCGGCATCGCCACGAGGGTCGCCACACCCTCCTTCCACCAGACGCGGGTGCGGGCCAGCCACCAGGCGAGCGGCGTGCCCACCAGAAGCAGGAAGAGGGTGGTCAGGCCGGCGAGTTCCAGCGTGAGGCGAATGGGGCTCCACAGATCTCCAAGTGGGGTTTCCATTCCGGCTCAGCCTGCGGCGAGGCCATAGCCGTAGGCTTCGATCACACTCCGCGCCTCCGGTCCCTTGAGAAAATCCAGGAAGGCCTTGGCGGCGGCGCTGTCGGCACCCTTCTTCAGCAGGACCGCATCCTGAAGGATGGGCGTGTAGAGGGCCTGCGGCACCAGCCAGCGCGAGCCGCCGGCCTTCATGACCTGCGAGAGCGCCACGAAGCCGAGTTCGGCATTCGCGGTGTCCACGAACTGGAAGGCCTGGGCGATGGAATTGCCCTGGACGATCTTGGCCTGGAGCATGTCGTAGAGCTTCAGCGCCTTCAGCGTTTCGATGGCGGCGGCGCCATAGGGCGCGGCGGTGGGATTGGCGATGGAGATCTTGCTGAAGGCATCGGCCTTCAACGTCTCCTCGCCCTTCACATAACCCTCGGTCTTGCTCCAGAGCACCAGCTTGCCCACCGCATAGGTGAAGCGGCTGTCGGCCTGGGCAAGGCCGTCGGCCACGAGCTTCTTTGGCCGTTCATCGTCCGCAGAGAGCAGAATAACGAACGGCGCGTCCTGGGTGATCTGGGTATAGAATTGCCCCGACGAGCCGAAGCTCAGAACGGCCTCGTGGCCGGTCTTCGCCTTGAACAACGCGGCGATCTGCTTCGCCGGCTCGGTGAAATTGGCGGCCACCGCCACCTTGATCTCGTCCGCACGGGCAGGGCCGGCGAAGGCCGCCATGGCGGCAAGGGTCAGGGCCAAAAGGCTGCGTCGGGTGAGATGCGTCATGGCCGAAACCCTCAATCGATGGCGAGAATGACGTGGGCCGCGTCCACCAAGGCGAAGGCGGGGCGACCCGGTTCCAGGCCCAGCGTCTCGACGCTGCGGGCCGTGAGGGTGGAGGCGATGGTCTTGCCCTCGCCGATGTCCAGCACCACTTCGGCGCTCACCGCGCCGGTCTCGACCCGCGCGATGGTGCCGGGCAGGCAATTGCGCACGCTGACGCGCGGCGCGATCTCGCCGGGGGCGATCACGACGAACGGCGCCTTCACCAGCGCCACCGCCTCACGCCCGACGCACAGGCCGAGATCGCGCACGCTCTCCATGGTCACCAGGGCATGGAGCACCTTGTCGGCGGACACGCGCAGCGCGACTTCGGCGGCGAGCGCGTCCGAGGTGATGGCGCAGATGGTGCCGCGCAAGGCATTGCGGGCGCTGGTCTTCATGAGGAACCCCGACATGAGGTTGAGGGGGGAGATGCCCGTGCCGGCCAGCTCGGGCTCGATCAGGCGCACGAGGCGCGCCATTTCGCCCTCCAGGCGGGTGAAGGCGGCGATGACCTTGATGCCGGTGGGGGTCAGCCGCGCGCCGCCGCCCGCCTTGCCGCCCGCGCGGGTTTCCAGCAAGGGCTGGCCGAACAGGTTGGCCATGGCGTCGAGCGCGTCCCAGGCGGCCTTGTAGGTCAGGCCCACCGCCTTCGCGCCCGCCGTGATGGAGCCCTCCCGCGCCACTGCCTCCAGCAGGCGGATGCGCTCGCGGCCGATGGGCGAGAGGCTTTCGGCCTTCAGACTGACCAGGGCTTCGATGGGCACCGACCGGATCCTTCGTCGTGTAGCTGAGCTACATAACGATAGGCGGACGATGGAGGAAAGGGATATTTTGCCGCGCGTCTCGCGCGAGTGACGCGGGTGGAGCCGGTCGCGCCGGCTCCACCCTGGGTCTTCAGATGCCGGCCTGCGACACGAACTTCGGGTTCAGATAGGCCTCGATGGCCTCGGAACCGCCTTCCGAGCCGAACCCCGAATCCTTCACGCCGCCGAACGGCACTTCGGGCAGCGCGAGGCCGAGATGGTTGATGGTCATCATGCCGGCTTCCACCGACGCCGCGATGGCGTTCGCGGTCTTGGCCGAGCGCGTATAGGCGTAGGAGGCAAGGCCATAGGGCAGCCGGTTCGCCTCTTCCACCGCCTCGTCGAAGTCGGAGAAAGGGAAGATCATGGCGAGGGGGCCGAACGGCTCCTCATTCATCATCCGCATCTCGCGGGTGACGCCGGTGACCACGGTCGGCTCGAAGAAATAGCCCTTGTTGCCGATGCGGCTGCCACCGGTCTTCACCTCGCCGCCCTTCTGCTGGGCATCCGCCAGCAGCGCCTCGATGGCCGGCACGCGGCGCTCATTGGCGAGCGGGCCCATCTGGATGCCGTCCTCCAGGCCGTTGCCCACCTTGATGGTCTTGGCATGTGCGACGAACCGCTCCACGAACTGGTCGTAGGCCTTCTCCTGCACCATGAAGCGGGTGGGTGAGACGCAGACCTGCCCGGCATTGCGGAACTTGGCCGCCGCGATCTGCTTGGCCGCCGCGTCCACGTCGGCATCCTCGAACACGATCACCGGGGAGTGGCCGCCCAACTCCATGGTGATGCGCTTCATGTGCGCGCCAGCCAGCGCCGAGAGCTGCTTGCCCACCGGGGTCGAGCCGGTGAAGGTCACCTTGCGGATGACGGGGTGCGGGATGAGATATTCGCTGATCTCCGCCGGCACGCCATAGATGAGCCCGATGACGCTCGCCGGCACGCCGGCGTCCACGAAGGCGCGGATCAGCTCGGCCGGGGAGGCGGGGGTCTCTTCCGGCGCCTTGACGATGATGGAGCAGCCGGCCGCCAGCGCGGCGGAGAGCTTGCGCACCACCTGGTTGATGGGGAAGTTCCAGGGGGTGAAGGCCGCGACCGGACCGACCGGCTCCTTCACCACCAATTGATACACGCCCTGGGCGCGGGCGGGGATGACGCGGCCATAGGCGCGGCGCGCTTCCTCGGCGAACCAGTCGATGATGTCGGCCGCCGCCATCGTTTCCATCTTGGCTTCCGCCAGCGGCTTGCCCTGTTCCAGGGTCATGAGGCGGGCGATGTCGCCGGCGCGCTCGCGCAGCAGGTCGGCGGCCTTGCGCATCACCTTGGCGCGGTCATAGGCCGAGACCTTGGACCACAGCTTGAAGCCCTTCGCGGCAGCGTCGAGGGCGGCGTCGAGATCACCCTTGGAGGCGTGGGCGACGGTGCCGATCACCTCTTCGGTGGCGGGATTGAGCACGGGGATGGTGCGCCCCCCTTCCGCGCCACGCCACTGTCCGTCGATGTGGAGCTGAACGTCACGATACATGGGAGCCTCCCTCGCTGTGTGCGTGGCCCGTCTTATCGCGGGCGCAAGGGGTTGCTGGCAAGGCGCAATCGGGCATGTCGGCGGGCGCGCGCGCGCGCCGGGCGCAGACCTCGGGGCGGGCGGCCTTGTGAGGCGGGAGCGGCGGGGGTAAGTCTGGCCTCCCGCCATCTGGGGTGCCGCCTTGTCCAAGAGCCTCACCGTCTGCACCTGGAACATCAATTCGGTGCGCATTCGCCTCGATATCGTGAAGGACGCGGTGGAGCGCCTGAAGCCGGACGTGCTCTGCCTCCAGGAGACCAAGTGCCAGGACGACAAGTTCCCGCTCAAGGCCATCCGGGACCTCGGCTTCGAGCATATCGCCCTCAATGGCCAGAAGGGCTGGCATGGGGTCGCCACTTTCTCGCGCCTGCCGTTCGAGAGCGTTGAAAAGCAGGAATTCTGCGGCAAGGGCGACGCGCGCCATGTGGCGGTCACGCTCGGCGCGGCGGCGGGCCTCGCCACACCCTTCACCGTGCATAATTTCTATGTGCCGGCCGGGGGCGACATTCCCGATCCCGAGCTCAACCCCAAATTCGCGCACAAGCTCGCCTTCCTCGACGAGATGATCGCATGGGAGCGCCTGCCGCAGCTCGCCCGCGACCCCGAGGCCCATGGCGTGCTCGTGGGCGACCTCAATATCGCGCCGCTGGAAGCGGATGTGTGGGGTCACAAACAGCTTCTGACCGTGGTCAGCCATACGCCCGTCGAAGTGGATCGCCTCACCCGCTTCCAGGCGGCGGGGCCCTGGGTGGACGTGATGCGCGGTTTCGTTCCCCCGCACGAGAAGCTGTTCACCTGGTGGAGCTATCGCTCGCCCGACTGGACCGCCAATGATCGCGGGCGCCGCCTCGACCATGTGTGGGCCAATCCCGCGCTTGCGCCCAAGGCGCGCGCCATGACCGTGCTGCGCGAGGCGCGCAGCTGGGAAAAGCCCTCGGACCACGTGCCGGTGGCGGTCACGTTCGAGGTCTGAGGCGCGTCAGCGCCGCCGGGGCGGCGGCCCGTCCAGCTTCTCGGCGCGGAACGCGTCGAGCGCCCCCATGGTCTCGGCGATCCGGGAGGCGAACAGCGCGCGCAGCGCCTGCGCGGCCTCGGGAAAATCCTGAAGAAGCTGCAGGAACAGGAGTCTCGGGATTGGCAGCAGCCGCGAGGCTTCCAGCGCCCGCGCGCTGCAGGGGCGGGTCGCCGCGATCAGCAGGGCTTTCTCGCCGATCAGCGCGCCGGGCAGCAACTCACACAGGCGCTTGCGCCGCGCGCCCTGTTCCGTGAAGAGTTCCAGCCGCCCGGCGAGCACCACATGACCGCCCTCGGCGGTCTCGCCCGTGCGGAACAGCATTTCCCCGCCTTTCAGCGCCACCTCGTCCGCGCCTTCGGCCAGAGCGTGCAGGGCCGCGTCGGGAAGCGCCTCGAAGGTCGGCACTTCGCGCAGCCGGGCGACGCTCTGCTCGCTCACGCTCGAAGGCCTCCCGCGCCGGTCACGGGACGAGCTTGTAGCCGCCCGCCTGGGTGGCCAGGAGCGTGGGCGAAGAGGGATCGGGTTCGATCTTCTGGCGCAGGCGGTAGATGTGGGTCTCCAGCGTGTGGGTGGTGACGCCGGAATTGTAGCCCCACACTTCCTGAAGCAGCGTCTCGCGCGCCACGGGTGTTTTGCCCGCGCGGTAGAGATAGCGCAGGATCGCCGTCTCCTTCTCGGTGAGGCGGATCTTCGAGCCGCGCTCCGTCACCAGCAGCTTGGCGCCGGGACGGAAGCTGTAGGGGCCGATGGCGAAGACCGCATCCTCGCTCGCCTCATGGCTGCGCATCTGGGCGCGCAGGCGGGCGAGCAGCACCGCGAAGCGGAAGGGCTTCAGGATATAGTCGTTGGCCCCCGCCTCCAGGCCCATGATCGTGTCGCTGTCCGTGTCATGGGCGGTCAGCATGATGATGGGGGCCTTAAAGCCGTTGGCGCGCATCTGGCGCACGCCGTCCCGCCCGTCCATGTCGGGCAGGCCCACATCCATGATCACGAGGTCGATGGCGCCATTCTTGGCATTCTCGATGGCCTCGCCGGCGCTGCCCACGGGGATTGGCTCGAACTCGTCCTGCAAGGCGAGTTGTTCGACCAACGCCTCGCGCAGCTCCGGGTCGTCCTCGACCACCAGGATTTTCCACGCATTGGTCATCAATCCCTCCGTTGCCCTTGCGGACAGGCGAATCGCGCAAGTACAGCATGAGGGGCCATTGGTGCAAATTTCCGCAAGGATTTCACTCTCGGACGGTAAAATTGTGGGGCGTCATGGATCAAACTCCTGTGGGGTGCGCCGTTTTGCGGGTCCGCCGCCGTCCCGGCGCGCCGCATTCGGGCCTGCTGACCGTCGCGGGCCGCACATTTCCCGTGGCGCTCGGCCGGTCGGGCATCGCCTTCGACAAGCGGGAGGGCGACGGACGCACCCCGGCGGGGACATGGCGGGTGCAGCGCCTGCTCTACCGCGCCGACCATGGGCCGCGCCCGCGCACCGCGCTTCCCGCCCACCCCATCGGCCCGGCCGATGGCTGGTGCGACGACCCCGCGCACCGCAACTACAACCGCCCCGTCCGGCTGCCCTTTGCCGCGAGCCATGAGCGGTTGCGCCGGGACGATGCGCTCTATGATCTTGTCATCGTCATCGACCACAACCAGCGCCCGCGCACGAAGGGCCGGGGCTCGGCAGTTTTCATCCATATTGCGCGCGCCGGGCTGACGCCGACCGAAGGGTGCGTGGCCATGCCCAAGGCGGAATTGCGCCGGCTGGTGGCGCGCCTGCGCCCCGGAACGCGCGTGCGCATCGACCTTTAGAGAACGTTTTGCCGATCGTCGATTTCACCTGATCGGATCAGGCTCCAGGGGCCGTGCGTTTCTTTTGAACCGCTCCATGTTATAGGTCGGGCCAAGGACGGCGTCGCGCCGCGCGGCTCGTCCGTCAAGGCTCCACGCCAGCGAGCCGCACAAAAAAGACGCACGACCGATGCCAGCACCCTCCGCTCAGCGGCCGCCCCTGGTGGGCCTGTTTGCCACCTGCCTCGTCGATACCATCCGCCCTAGCGTCGGCTTTGCCGCTGCCACATTGATCGAGGCGGCGGGCTGCGAGGTTGAGGTGCCCCGACAGACCTGCTGCGGCCAGCCGGCCTTCAATTCCGGCGACCGTGTCACCACGCGGGCCCTCGCCGAGCAGACCATCGCCGCCTTCGAGACCTTCGATTATGTGGTGGTTCCCTCCGGCTCCTGCGCCGGCATGATCAAGGCGCATTATCCCGAACTGTTCGTGGGCGAGCCCGACTGGATGCCGCGTGTCGAGCGTTTCTGCGCGAAGGTGTTCGAACTCGTCTCCTTCCTGGTGGATGTGCGCGGCCTGACGCAGGTCGCGGCGCGCTATGACGGGCGCGTCACCTATCACGACAGTTGCTCGGGCCTGCGCGAACTTGGCATCAAGGCCCAGCCGCGCCTCCTGCTGGGCTCCGTGGAGGGGCTTGAACTCACCGAGATGCCCGACAGCGATGTCTGCTGCGGTTTCGGTGGTACGTTCTGTGTCAAATATCCCGACGTCTCAGGCGCCATCGTCGAGAAGAAGGCCGCGAACATCGTGGCGAGCGGGGCCGATACGCTGCTTGCCGGCGATCTCGGCTGCCTGATGAACATGGCCGGCAAGCTCCAGCGCATGGGCAAGGACGTGGCGGTGCGCCATGTGGCGGAGATTCTCGCCGGGCAGGGCGAAGACCCCGCCATCGGCGTCGCGCGAAAGGCGGGCCAATGAGCGTCCAGATCACGTCCCCCCGATTCAAGGACAATGCCCGCCACGCCTTGGACGATGCCCCGCTCCAGGCGGCGCTTTCAAAGGTCGGTCCCGGCTTCATCGGGCGCCGCGCGGCGGCGCGCGACCTCTTGCCGGAGTTTGACGCGCTCCGCGATTCCGCCCGCGACATCAAGAACCACACGCTGGCGCATCTCGACCTTTATCTGGAGCGGTTCGAGGCCAAGGTGAAGGAGGCCGGCGGCCACGTCCATTTCGCCGTGGATGCCGCCGAGGCCCGCGAGATCGTCACCCGCATCTGCCGGGATCGCGGGGCAAAGACCGTGACCAAGGGCAAGAGCATGGTCTCCGAGGAGATCGGGCTCAACGATCATCTCGCCGCCCACGGCATCGAGCCGGTGGAGACCGACCTTGGCGAATATCTGATCCAGATCCGGGGCGAGGCGCCGTCCCACATCATCGCGCCCGCCATCCATCTCAACAAGGAGCAGGTGGAAGCGGACTTCCGCCGCGTGCACACCCATCTGCCGCCCGAGCGCAATCTGACCGAGCCGACCGCGCTGCTCGCGGAAGCACGCGGCGAATTGCGGGCGAAGTTCCTGGCGGCGGACGTGGGCATCACCGGTGCCAATTTCCTGGTGGCCGAGACCGGCACCTCCATCATCGTCACCAATGAGGGCAATGGCGATCTCACCCAGACGCTGCCGGGCACGCATATCGTGCTCGCCTCGCTGGAGAAGCTGGTGCCGACCCTGGAAGATGTGAGCCAGTTGCTGCGCGTGCTGGCGCGCTCGGCCACCGGCCAGGAGATGAGCGTCTACACCACTTTCTCAACCGGCCCGCGCCGACCGCAGGATCTGGACGGGCCCGGCGCATATCATGTGGTGATCCTGGACAATGGCCGCTCGGCCATGCTCGCCGGCCAGTTGCGCGAGATGCTGCGTTGCATCCGCTGCGGCGCCTGCATGAACCATTGCCCCGTCTATCACGCGGTAGGCGGGCATGCGTATGGCTGGGTCTATCCCGGCCCCATGGGCGCGGTGCTGACCCCCTCGATCATCGGCATCGAGAAGGGCGCGAACCTGCCCAATGCCTCCACCTTCTGCGGGCGGTGCGAAGAAGTGTGCCCGGTGCGCATTCCTCTGCCAAAGCTGATGCGGCACTGGCGCGAAAAGGAGTTCGAGCGTCACCTGACCCCGGCGCCCCAACGCTATGGGCTCGCCATCTGGTCGTTCGTTGCCCGGCGGGGCTGGCTTTACCGGCCGGCGACCGACCTCGCCATGCGCGCCCTCGCACTCATGGGCCGCGCGAAAGGCCGGTTCGCCTCTCTGCCGCTTGCCGGCGGCTGGACCAAGGTGCGCGACTTCCCCGCGCCCCAGGGCGGCACCTTCCAGGCGCAGTGGAAGGCGCGCAAATCCGGGAGAGCGTCATGAGTTCCCGTGACACCGTCCTCGCCTCCGTCCGTCGCGCCTTGGGCGTCTCCGGCCAGGAGGCGCCGCGCCGCCAGGAAGTGGCCGACCGCATCGCCGGACATCCGCGCGGCCTCATCCCCGCCCGCGCCGACCTCCCCCATGCCGAGCAGATCGAATTGTTCAAGCGGATGGTGGTGGGAGCGGCCGGCAGCATCGACCATCTGGCCGATGCGAGCGAGGTTCCCGGCGCGATTGCGGCCTATCTGCGCGCCCGCAACCTGCCGCTCTGCGTGCTGCGCGGCCAGGACGCGCGGCTCGCCGATCTGCCCTGGAGCCGGGAACCGGCGCTGGATGTGTGGATCGGCCCATCGGACGGCAAGCAGTTGGCCGGCCTCTCCCATGCCTTCGCGGGGGTCGCGGAATCGGGAACCGCCATCATGGTGTCCGGACCCGACAATCCCTCCACCTTGAACCTGCTGCCCGACCACCACCTGATCGTGGCGCGGGCACAGGATGTGGTGGGCACCTATGAGGCCGCCTGGGACCGCCTGCGCGCCGCCTATGGCGTCGGCATCATGCCGCGCACGGTCAACTGGATCACCGGCCCGTCGCGCTCCGCCGATATCGAGCAGACGCTTCTGCTCGGCGCGCACGGGCCGCGTAGCCTGCACATCCTGCTCGTCGGCGCCGCCTGACGGGCGGCGCCTGGGTGATGCAAAGGGGCAACGCGTCGTCAAAATCCGCATGATCCCGGTTGCGGGCGCGCAACCAAGCGCGCGCCCGCGTGTTGCCGCATCACCCGATGTTGGGCAGAAGAGGACAGGAAACGGGCGGTGAGATCATGACGGCTGGTGTTCGGTTCGTTTGGGTGCTCCTCGGGGCTCTTCTTCTTTTGTGTGCGCCTCTCCAGCCGGCCCAGGCCCAGAGCGGATCCTCGTCCCAATATGCCGGGCGCGTCTATCTGATGCGCGGCCTCGCCAACATCTTCTCGCTCGGCATGGACACGCTCGCCGAGAAGCTGCGCCAGCGCGGCATCGACGCCCAGGTCTATGAATACGGCCAGTGGCAGGCGCTGGCCTCCGACGCGGTGGCATGGTCCAAGTCGCGCAATCGCGCGCCCATTGTCATCATTGGTCATTCGCTCGGGGCCGACGCGGCGGTGGAAATGGCGGAGCGCATGACCGAGCTTGGCATCGCGCCGCGCCTCGTCATCACCTTCGATCCGGTGGGCGTGACCGAGGTCGGCGCCAGCGGCGGGCGCTTCATCAATTACTATCAGTCCAACAACGGCTTCGGTAAGCGGCTCGTGGCCGCGCGCGGCTTCAAGGGCACCATCGTCAACCGCAACCTCGACAATGTCGGCTCCATCGACCATTTCAACATCGAGAAGGCGGATAGCCTCCACGCGGAGGTGGTCAAGGACGTGATGGCGGTGACCCGCAAGCCGCGCCCGCCCGCGCCGACGCCCGCGCCCACCGTGGCGATCCCGGGCGCGACGCCCGTGTCGGCGACGCCCGTGTCTGCGACGCCCGACAGCAGCGCGGCGGTCCAGGCCGTGTCCCAGCCCGCCGCCGTGCGCTGATCCGCCAGGGCGATTGCGCCGGCTTGGGCCTCGCGCATGTCCGAGCGAGGTGGGAACCGGTTCGCGTGGTGCAAGTGCGTTAAACCAATAAGCTGAAGCAGTTCAGCGGTTCTGCGAAACGATGAGCTGCACTAGGTGCGGGCTTCCGCCAGATCCAGAGTGCGGGCGATGGCCGGCAAAACGCTGTCCCGCATGGCGCGGCCATAGAACAGCGAGAAATGACCGGCGCGCGGCACGAGAATATGGTGCGCCAGATCCCTGGGCACGGCGCGGCATAGATCATGGGCCGCCTCGGTCTGGCCCGGAGCGGAGATGTCGTCGCGCTCGGCCTCCGCGGTGAGCAGGGCGCAGCGCGTGAGAAGCTCAGGCCTGAGCCGGCGGCCGGCAAGCTCCAGCGTTCCTGAGGTGAGCGCCCGGCGGCGGAACACCGCGTCCACATGGGTCAGGAAGAATTCGGCCGGGATGTCCATCATGTCCCAGCACAGGCGCGCGAGCGGAAAGAACAGCGGGTCCTCGCCCTCGTCCGCCCAGAGCTTCAGCGGCAGCTCATCACCCGCCAACGCCTGCCGCCAGAGGTAGAGCGCGAAGGCCTGCATCTGGCGGCGGCGGGGGAATACGCGGCGTCCCGCGCCCGCGAACGGCGGCGGGACCGGCTCCATCAGGCGTTCGAAGTCCGCCGCGCTGCCGTCGGTCAGCAGCCGGTCGAGATGGGTCGGGTTACGGCTCGGATCCACCGGGCCGCCCAGCAAGGTGAGGCTCGCGGGCGCCGCGTCCTGCTCGGCCAGCAGCAAAGCCGCGCACAAGGCCGGGACCACGCCCTGGCACACGCCCACCACATGGGCGCCCGGTCCCAGCGCGCGGATCATGCGCGCGGTCTCCAGGCAATTGTCCTCGAAGGTGAACGTGCGCGCGGGGGGCACATGGCGCGGGTCCGGCCAGTCGGTCACGCAGACCTCGCCCGCATGGCGCAGCAGGCCCGCCACCAGATCGCGCATCAGGAGCGGGAAGCCGCCCGCGAGCGGGGCGACCACAAGCACGCGCCGCGCATCTCCGGCCCGGCGGAACCGGCGCATCTGGGCGAAGGGGAGGTGGCCGGCGATGCTCTCTTCCACCGGCACGACATCGCCGCCCCGGCGCACTTTGTGCAGGCAGAAGGCGCGGAAGGCCAGGCCCGGAACATCGGGCGCAGGGCCGTCCTGGAACGCTACGCGCGCGTCGAGCCACATGGCGCCTTCCATCGCTGCCGTCGGGTGCAGGATAGACTGGTCGGGGCGCGCCGTCACAGACAAGGCGCAACGGGATGCGGCAAGAGAGTTTAAAGGCTGGCGGCGGCGCGCGCGGCCTGGTCGTAATGGCCGGACAGGGTGCGCAGGATCGCGGCGACCTCCGACAGGCGCTCGGGCGCGATGCCGGTACCGACCACGGCCTGGGTCAGCAGCGCCTCGCGCACCTCGCGGTAGCGCGCGCAGGCGGCCCGGCCGGCGTCGGTGACGGTCAGCGTCTTCTCCTTACCCCGCCGCCCGGCGCTGACGAGGCCGAGCCCCTGCAGCTTCTTGGCCGCATAGGTGATGAGGTGGGTGTCCTCCACGTCGAGGACGAGGCAGAGGTCCGCGATGGTCTTGGGCCGCTGGCGATGCACCACATGATGGAGCACCAGAACATCCAAGGCCGAGAGGTCCGGCACCCCCGCCGCCGCCATGCAGCGGATCATCCAGCGATGATAGGCATGGCCGATCATGTTGAGGCCGAATTCCAGCTCCGAGAGGGCCGGAAGCGCGCCGTCCGCCAGATGTGCGGAAGAGACGATGGAGCCCACCGGCTTCACCGGTGCGGCGGGAGCATCATCGCGGGCGGCGGGCTTGGTCATGGGCGCACTCGGCTGCAGGAGGGAGGTGGCCGGCCCGCGCGCCCGACGGGCGGACCGCGAACCGCTCCGAAAGCCCGCGCGGCTCAGGCCGCGCGGGCAGCACCGAAGGACGGCCGGGTCAGGGCGCCCGGCCGTCGATCTCTCACTTCTTGTACACGCCGAGGATTTCCTCGCCCGTGGGGCCGGCCTTCTTCAGCCAGTCGGCGGCGAGCTGCTTGCCGACGGTCTCGAAGCCGGCCTTCAGGTCGGGGGTGGGCTGCTCCACCTTCATGCCCTTGGCGGTGAGCTGCTCCATGTACCACTTGCTCTTGTCCATGGAGGCCTGCCAGCCCCGGGTCTCGGCAGCGGCGGCGGCCTTCAGCACGGCGTCCTGGGTGGGCTTGTCCAGGGCGTCGAACGCCGCCTGGCTCACAAACACCATGTTCTTCGGCAGCCAGGCCTGGATGTCGTAGAAATAGGGGATGCTCTCCCAGATCTTCACGTCATAGCCGGTGGCGGCCGAGGTGATGAGGGCGGTGACGACGCCGGTGGCGAGCGCCTGCGCCAGTTCCGCCTGCTGCACCGTGACGGACTGGGCGCCCACCGCCTCGCCGATGCGCGCTGTCCCGGCATTGTAGGCCCGCCACTTTGCGCCCTTCAGGTCGTCGATCTTGGTGACGGCGGTCTTGGAGAACAGGCCCTGCGGCGGCCACGGCACGGTGTAGAGCAGCTTGAGGCCTTGCGAGGCCAGCTTCTTCTCCACCGCCGGCTTGGAGGCGAGATAGAGCGCCTTGGACTGGTCATAGGAGGTGGCGAGGAACGGCACCACGTCCACGCCGAACACCGGGTCTTCATTTTCCTGGAGCGACATCAGCACTTCGCCGGCCTGGGCCTGGCCGGTCATGACCGCGCGCTTGATCTCGGGCGCCTTGAACAGCACCGCATTCGGGTGAAGCGTGATGGCGAGCTTCCCGCCCGAGAGGCTTTCCACCTCTTTGGCGAACTGGGCGATGTTTTCCGTGTGGAAATTGTCCGGCGGATAGGCCGAGGGCAGGTTCCATTTGGTCTGCGCGGCCGCAGGAGCGGCGAACGCCGCCGCAAGGCCCGCGAGCGCCAGGGCGAAGGTGGAGAGACGCGCCATGTGTCAAACCCTCTTGGTTGGTTTTTGGAGTGAACGTCTAACCCTTGGTCTCAGCCTGCGAACACCATGCGCGGAAGCACGAGGGCGATCTCAGGGTACATGGTGATGATGATGACGGCGACGTTGAGCAGGATGAAGAACGGGAAGGCGGCTTTGGCCACGGTGAGCGTGTCGCGCCCGCTCATGTTCTGGAGAACGAACAGGTTGAAGCCCACGGGCGGGGTGATCTGCGCCATCTCCACATGGATGACGAGGTAGATGCCGAACCAGACGAGGTCGAAGCCGGCCTGCCTGATCATGGGCAGGACGATGACGGCGGTCAGCACGATCATGGAGATGCCGTCCACGAGGCATCCCAGGATGATGTACATGACAGTCAGCGCCAGGGCGAGCTTGCCGGGTGTGAGGTTCAGGCCCTGCACCCATTCGGCGAGTGCCACCGGGATGCCGGTATAGGCCATGGCAGCGGTGGTGAAAGCGGCGCCCGCCACGATCAGCATGATCATGCAGGAAAGCCGGGTGGCGCTCATCAGGCTCTGGGAGAAGGTGGTCCAGGTGAGGGTTCCGGTCCACCACGCCAGCCCCAGCGCCCCCGCGACACCCCAGGCCGCGCATTCCGTGGCGGTGGCAAGGCCCAGGATCAGGGACAGGAACACCGCCAGAATGAGCAGAAGGCAGGGAATGAGCTTGGCCGATTCCCGCATCTTGGCGCGGAACGACATGGGCGGATCGCGCGGCGGCGTTTTCCCCGGATTGAGCAGCGACCAGACGATGATGTAGCCGCTATAGAGGCCCATCACCAAAAGCCCCGGCAGGAAGCCGGCCAGGAAGACCTGCAGCACCGAAACATTGGCGGTCACGGCATAGACCACCATGGGAATGGAGGGCGGAATCAGCAGGCCGAGCGTTCCAGAGCCGGCCAGCGTGCCGAGCGCCATGCTCTGGTTGTAGCCGCGCTTCTCCAGTTCCGGCAGGGCGATCTTGCCGATGGTGGCGCAGGTGGCGGCCGAGGAGCCCGAGACGGCCGCGAAGATACCGCAGCCCACCACGTTCACATGCAGCAGCCGGCCGGGCAGCCATTGGAGCCAGGGCGCGAGGCCCTTGAACATCTCCTCCGACAGGCGGGTGCGGAACAGGATTTCACCCATCCAGATGAAGAGCGGGAGCGCCGCGAGGGTCCAGGAGGTGCTAGCGCTCCAGACCGTGGTGGCCAGCACCTGCCCCAATGGAACGGGAGTGGTAAGACCCATCGCCACGAGACCGATCAGTCCCAGGCCGACGGCGATCCAGATGCCGCTGCCGAGGATCAGCACCAGCAGCAGAAGCAGCAGAATGGAGAGTTGAGCGAGATCGAGGGCCGGCATGGATCAAGCCCCCCCGCCGGAGGCGATGCGCTCCACCAGTTCCTCGGGGGAGGTGGGCGCCTCCTTCTCGTAAGTGGGACGCAAGCCCATGGCCACGCGGACCAACTCATCCAGCATGGCGATGCATAGGATGACGAGGCCCAAGGCATAGCCGATCTGCGGAATCCAAAGCGGCACCGCGACCACACCTGTGGAGGTGTCGCCAAAACGGTACGAGTCCCAGGTCATCTGCACCGCATTCTTTGCGAAGAAGCCGATGAAGGCCACGGAGACGAGGAGCGCGAAAATCTCCAGGGCTTGGCGCCGGCGACCGGTGAGGCGCTCCAGTACGAGGCCCACGCGGATCATATCGCCAGACTTGAACGTATGAGCGAGCCCCAGGAACGAGGTGGCTGCCAGTGCCCAGGCGGTAAAGTCGTCACCGGAGGGAATGTTCACCGCGATTTCCCGCCCTGCAGAGAGAGCGATCATGAGTCCGAAAACGGTGAGGAGAAATCCGGCGGCCAGAATGCCGGACAGGAGGTAAAGTCCGTCCAGGGCGCGCCGGATCATGCGGGCGCTCCCCCCTTGGAGGGATGGATGGGCTTGTTTCGGGCGCACTTGTCCCATCGGGCCGGCGCGGCTGGGTCGCGGCTCACGTCTATCCCCTCTCTGGTCTGGCGCAACGCGCCTAAAAAGGCGGCAGCACTCGTTCTGGACTCGACGGTGACGGATCTGTGTCGCTTCGTCAACAAAATGTTGACGTTTTATCGTGGACGTGGCTTCTTTCCGGTCATGGTCGGCAGGGAGCGTGCTGCTCCTGGCCTGAATCTGACCGTTTGCGAGTGATCTGCAATCTCACATGCAGAAATCGCGCCACGGTCACGACAGGGGTGTCCTCGATGACAGTGACGGCGGATGGGGCGGCGCAGGCAAAGCCCGGAACCTGGGAATTCTGGGTGGATCGCGGCGGCACCTTCACCGACATCGTGGGCCGCAAGCCCGATGGCACCCTTGTCGCCCACAAGCTCCTGTCCGAAAATCCCGAGGCCTATCGCGATGCCGCGGTGCATGGCATCCGCGAACTGCTCGGCCTCGCGCCGGGCGCGCCGATCCCCTCCGGTCTCGTCTCGGCCGTCAAGATGGGCACCACGGTTGCCACCAATGCGCTGTTGGAGCGCAAGGGCGAGCGCACCTTGCTGGTGACCACGCGCGGCTTCCGCGATGCGCTGCGCATCGGCTATCAGGCCCGCCCCCACATCTTCGCGAAGAAGATCGTGCTGCCCGACATGCTGTTCGAGCAGGTGCTCGAAATGGACGAGCGGGTGCGCGCGGACGGCACGGTGGAGGCGACGCCCGACCTCGACCTCGTGCGCAGCCAACTGGAGGCGGCGCGCGCGGCGGGCCTGCGCTCCGTGGCCATCGCCTTCATGCACGGCTATCGCTATCCCGCCCACGAGCAGCAGGTGGCGGCGCTGGCCCGCAGCCTCGGTTTCCCGCAGGTCTCGGTGTCACACGAGGTTTCGCCCCTCATCAAGCTGGTGGGGCGCGGCGATACCACGGTGGCCGATGCCTATCTTTCCCCCATCCTGCGCCGTTATGTGGCGCAGGTGGCGGAAGAACTCGGCGCCGGGCGAGAGGACGAGGCTGGCGAAGCCATCCGCCTCATGTTCATGATGTCCTCGGGCGGCCTCACGGCGGCGGACCTGTTCCAGGGCAAGGACGCGCTTCTCTCCGGCCCCGCCGGCGGCGTCGTGGGCGCCTCCGAGACCGGGCATATCGCGGGGCTCGACCGCATCATCGGCTTCGACATGGGCGGCACCTCCACCGATGTCTGCCACTATGACGGGGAACTGGAGCGGGCCTTCGACACCGAGGTCGCGGGGGTCCGCATCCGCGCGCCCATGATGCGCATTCACACCGTCGCGGCGGGCGGCGGTTCCATCCTGCATTATGACGGCGCCCGCTTCCGCGTCGGCCCCGACAGCGCGGGCGCCAATCCCGGCCCGGCCTGCTACCGGCGCGGCGGCCCGCTCGCCGTGACCGACGCCAATGTGATGCTGGGAAAACTGATCCCGGATTTCTTCCCGAAGATTTTCGGACCCGGCCAGGACGCGCCGCTCGACGCCGAGGCCGTGCGGGCGCGCTTCGCGGCGCTGGCGGGCGAGATTGGCGACGGGCGCACGCCCGAGGCGGTGGCCGACGGCTTCGTGACCATCGCGGTCGAGAACATGGCCAATGCCATCAAGAAGATCTCGGTGGAGCGCGGCTATGACGTGACGCGCTATGCCCTGTCCTGCTTCGGCGGGGCGGGAGGGCAGCATGCCTGCCTCGTGGCCGATGCGCTCGGCATGCGCAGCGTCCACATCCATCCCTTCTCGGGCCTGTTGTCCGCCTATGGCATGGGGCTCGCCGCCGTGCGCGCCCATCGCACCAAGGCGGTGGGCGAGCGGCTGGAGGCTGCCCTTCTCACCCGGCTGGAGGCGTTCCGGGACGCGCTGGCGGGCGAAGGACGTGCGGAACTGGAAGGCCAGGGCGTCTCATCCGCCGCGATCGAGATCGAGGCCAAGGTCCATCTGCGCTATGAGGGCACGGACACGGCCTTGCCCGTGCGCCTCGCTGCCCTGGCGGACATGGTGGCGGAATTCGAATCCCGCCATCGCAACCAGTTCGGCTTCGTCTCCCCCGAGAAGCAGATCGTGGCCGAGGCGCTGGAAGTCCAGGCCTCCGGCGGCGGCGCCGGCATCGTGGAGCCTGACCATCCCCTCAGCACCGGGGCGCCGGAGCCCTGCCGCACCACCCGCTTCTTCTCGCGCGGCGCCTGGCACGACGCGCCCGTCGTGCTGCGCGCCGCCTTCAAGCCCGGCATGGTGCTGGAGGGGCCGGCCATCATCATCGAGCCCAACCAGACGGTGGTGGTGGAAGACGGCTGGCGGGCGCAGATGAGCGTGAAGGACCATCTGTTGCTCTCGCGCGCCACCGAGATGCGGCGCGCCGGGGCGGTGGGCACCCACGCCGACCCGGTGATGCTGGAGGTCTTCAACAATCTCTTCATGTCCATCGCCGAGCAGATGGGCGTGACGCTCCAGAACACCGCCTATTCGGTGAACATCAAGGAGCGGCTGGATTTCTCCTGCGCGGTGTTCGATGCCGAAGGGCGTCTCGTGGCCAACGCGCCCCATATGCCGGTGCATCTGGGCTCCATGGACAGGTCCGTGGAGACGGTGATCCGCGAGAATGCCGGCGCGATCCGGCCGGGCGACGTGTTCGCGCTGAACGCGCCCTATAATGGCGGCACCCATCTGCCGGACATCACGGTCGTCACCCCGGTCTTCGACGATGCGGGCCAGGACCTGCTCTTCTGGGTCGCCTCGCGTGGCCATCATGCGGACGTGGGCGGCGTCGCGCCCGGCTCCATGAGCCCGCGCGCGACCACCATCGACGAGGAAGGCGTCTATATCGACAATTTCAAGCTGGTGGATCAGGGCCGCTTCCGCGAAGCGGAGCTGAACGCGCTGCTGCTGGGCGCCACCTATCCGGCGCGCAATCCCGTTCAGAATGTCGCCGACCTCAAGGCGCAGATCGCGGCGAACGAAAAGGGCGTGCGCGAGCTGAAGAAGATGATCGCCCAGTTCGGCCTCGACGTGGTCACCGCCTATATGGGCCATGTGCAGGACAATGCGGACGAGAGCGTGCGCCGCGTGCTGGACCGGCTGGAGGATTGCGCCTTCAGCTACGAGATGGACCAAGGCACCGTGATCAAGGTGAAGATCACCGTGGACAAGGCGGCGCGCACCGCCAAAGTGGACTTCACCGGCACCTCGCCTCAGCAGCCCACCAATTTCAACGCGCCCGAGCCCGTCACCCGCGCGGCGGTGCTCTATGTGTTCCGCGTCATGGTGGACGACATGATCCCCATGAATGCCGGCTGCCTGCGGCCCATCGAGATCGTGGTGCCCAAGGGCTCGCTGCTCTCGCCGGTCTATCCGGCCGCCGTGGTGGCGGGCAATGTGGAGACCTCGCAGGCGGTCACCAATTGCCTGTTCGGCGCACTCAAAGCCATGGCGGCCTCCCAGGGCACCATGAACAACCTCACCTTCGGCAACGACCAGGTGCAATATTACGAGACCATCTGCTCCGGCTCGCCCGCCGGCCCCGGCTTCGACGGGACGGACGCGGTGCATGTGCACATGACCAATTCCCGCCTCACCGACCCGGAAGTGCTGGAAACGCGCTTCCCCGTGCTGCTGGAGGATTTCCACGTGCGCGCCGGATCCGGCGGCAAGGGGCGCTGGAGCGCGGGCGCGGGCACCTACCGGCGCATTCGCTTCCTGGAAAAGATGGACTGCGCGCTGCTCTCCTCGCACCGCCGGATCCATCCCTTCGGCCTGGAGGGCGGGGAGCCCGGCCAGTTGGGCGAGGGCTTCGTGCGGCGCAATGACGGCTCGTTTGAGCAATTGGACGGCTGCGCCCAGACGGTGCTGGAGCCGGGCGAAGCGGTGATCGTCATCACCCCCACGGGCGGGGGCTACGGCACGCCGGAATAGGGACGGGCAGAGTGGGGACGGGCGGCAGGCGCCGCCCGGTCTCAATTGCGCAGTTTCTGCAGCACGGCGACGCTGGGATAGCCGTCCGGCAGCATGCCGGCGCGCACCTGGAAGTCCTGGACCGCGACGCGGGTCTTGGTGCCGAGGATGCCGTCCACGGTGCCGATGTCATAGCCGCGCTGGGCCAGCAATTGCTGCATCTCCACCCGCTCGCTGCGGGAAAGCGCGCGCTCGTCCGGCCAGTTCTGGGCAAAGGTGCCGCCACCGCGCAGCCGGTCCGAGAGATGGCCGATGGCCAGCGCATAGGCGTCGGCGGGATTGTATTTCAGGATCGCCGAGAAGTTCGGCAGCATCAGGAAGGCCGGGCCGTTGGCGCCGGCGGGCAGCAGCAGGAAAGCGGTGTCGGTGGCGCGCGGAAACGCCTTGCCGCCCGGCCGCGTGATGCCGAGCGAGGCCCATTGAGTGAGCGAATAACGCTTGGAGCGATCGACGTAGCGATAGTCGAAATTCTTCGGCAGGACGACCTCATAGCCCCAAGTCTTGCCGAACTCCCAGCCGTCGAGCTTCAGGTTGTTGGCGGTGGAGGCGATGATGTCGGGGATGGAATCCACCACATTGCGCTTGCCGTCGCCGTCGAAATCCACGGCGAAACGCTGGAAGCTGGTGGGCATGAACTGGGTGGGGCCGAAGGCGCCCGCCCAGGACCCCTTCAGGTGGTCGGCGGGAACATCGCCCTTCTCGAGGATCTGCAAGGTGGCGATGAATTCGTCCCGGAAAAACTCCTGCCGGCGGCCGATGCAGGCCAGCGTCGCGGTGGAGCGCAGCACGGAACGGTTGCCCATGCCCTGCGGGCTGCCATAGCTGGATTCGATGCCCCAGATGGCGGCCACGGCATAGCGGTCCACGCCGTATTTCTTTTCCGCCGCGTCGAAGATGGTCTTGTACTGGGCGAGAATCTCCTTGCCCTTCTTCACCCGGTAATCACTCACCAGCATGTTCACATAATCGCCGATGGGCTTTGAGAATTCCGGCTGGGAATCCAGGAAGTCCATGATCTTCATGTCGGGGGTGAGCCCGGCGGTGAGGCGCTGATAGGCCTGGGGCGAAATGCCCTTCGCCTGGGCCAGCGGATACATGCCGGCGATGCAGGAATCGAAATTGGCCTCCGCCGCCGCGATCGCCTGGGGCGCCATCAGCGGATGGCTGGACCGGCTCGGCGCAGGCGTCGGCTGAGCCGGCGGATCAAAGATGGAGCCGGTCACCTGCGCCTGCGCGCAGCCACCGGCAAGGGTGGCGAGCACGACGGCCACGACCGCCGCCGTCGTCCCACGCCCGCGTGTGGCGGCCGCGCCGCCCTGATGATCCGCCTTCATGATTCACCTTCACTCGGCTCGGAACTGAAGTCCCGCTAATGGGCGGTGAATATGGTTGCGTCAGGGTTAACGTAAGGCAAGTTTTTGCGGCAGGGTGCCGAAAGGTCAGGCGCCGCGGCGTGCGTCGAGGCCGCGTTCCCAGTCGAGCGCGGTCCGCACGATGGTCGCCATGTCGTCGAGGCGGGGCGTCCAGCCGAGCGTGGCGCGGATCAGGTCCGCCTTCGCCACCACGGCGGCCGGGTCTCCGGCGCGGCGCGGGCTGAAGCGGACCGGGAAGTCCACGCCGGAAATCTCCTTCACGGCGTCCAGCATCTGGAGCACCGAGAAGCCCCGCCCATAGCCGCAATTGAACACGCCGCTCTCGCCGCCCGCGCGCAGATAGGTGAGCGCATCCAGATGGGCGGCCACCAGATCGCTCACATGGATATAGTCGCGCAGGCAGGTGCCGTCCGGGGTGGGGTAGTCGGTGCCATAGACCTCTATGCCCGCCCGCTTGCCGAGCGCGGTCTCGCAGGCGACCTTGAGCAGGTGCGTCGCCCCGGCGGTGGACTGGCCGGTGCGCCCCGCCGGGTCGGCGCCGGCGACGTTGAAATAACGCAGCGCCACATAGCGCAGCGGAAAGGCGAAGGCTGTGTCCTTCAGCATCCACTCGCTCATCAGCTTGGAGCGGCCATAAGGCGAGATGGGCGCGAGCACGGCCGCCTCGTCCACCGGCTCGGTGCCGACCATGCCGTAGACGGCGGCGGTGGACGAGAAGATGAAATGCGGCACGCCGGCCGCCACCACCGTTTCCAGCAGCGCCCGCGTCTTGACCGTATTGGCGAGATAATAGCCGAGCGGGTCGGCGACGGACTCGGGCACCACGATGCGCGCGGCGAAATGGATCACGGCATCCACTGCATGCTCGCGGATGATTCGCGTCACGACGGCAGGGTCGCTCACATCGCCCTCGACGAAGGCCGCGCCCGGCGCCACCGCCCAGCGAAAGCCGGTGGAGAGATTGTCGAGCACCACGACCTCCTGCCCGGCGTCGAGGAGTGCGAGCACCATGTGGCTGCCGATATAGCCCGCGCCACCCGTGACCAGGACCGCCATTCCCCTACCGCTCCGCCATAATCTGCCCGTGATGGTGCGCAAGCTGGTGCAGCGTGAGCGTAAGGTCAATGGCCGGCCGCGTGAACCTTTTGGCTCGCCGGGGGTTCTTTTGCGGCGACGTTCACGTCTGTAGTAGGAATGCGGCAAATCAAACCGGTGCCCTCAATGCCCAAGCCCCTTCGCAAAGCCATTCTTCCGGTCGCCGGCCTCGGCACGCGCTTCCTTCCGGCCACCAAGGCGGTGCCGAAGGAAATGCTGACCGTGGTCGACCGTCCTGTCGTCCAGCATGTGGTCGATGAGGCGCGCGCGGCGGGCATCGAGCACATCGTGTTCGTGACCGGGCGCAACAAGGCGGTCATCGAGGACCATTTTGACCGGCAGTTCGAGCTGGAAAAGACCCTGTCCGATCGCGGCAAGACCAAGGAATTGGAGCAGCTGGACAAGGACACGCCCAAGGCCGGCACCACCTCCTTCACCCGCCAGCAACTGCCGCTCGGCCTCGGCCACGCGGTGTGGTGCGCCCGCGACCTGATTGGCGACGAGCCCTTCGCGCTGCTGCTGCCCGACATGCTGCATCTGCCGCGCAACGGCCACGGCTGCCTCGGCGCCATGGTGCGCGCCTTCGAGCGCACAGGCGGGAATGTGGTCTCCGTTTATGAAGTGCCGGACGACCAGACCCATCAATATGGCATCGTTGGCGTGGAGCCGACCGCCACGGGCGTCGATGAGATCACCGACATGGTGGAGAAGCCGAAGCCCGGCACAGCGCCCAC
The DNA here is from genome assembly GCA_040755535.1 of Pseudomonadota bacterium. Classification (GTDB taxonomy): domain Bacteria; phylum Pseudomonadota; class Alphaproteobacteria; order Rhizobiales; family Xanthobacteraceae; genus Aquabacter. The sequence continues at coordinate 135,108 of JBFMAV010000001.1, forward strand.
CAACCTGGCCATTTCCGGCCGCTACATTCTCCAGCCCACCATTTTCGACCTGCTGGCGAAGCAGGAGCAGGGGGCGGGCGGGGAAATCCAGCTCACCGATTCCATGCTGAAGCTGAAGGAGCGCGAGCGGTTCTTCGCCGTGAAGTTCGACGGCCAGGTCTATGATTGCGGCTCGAAGATCGGATTCCTCATGGCCAACGTCGGCTATGCCCTGTCGCGGCCCGACATTGAGCCGGAATTCCGCGCCGAATTGCAGACCATGCTGGACGCGAACCGCTGAAGGACGTGGCTCCACCTCCCCCGCAGCGGTGGGGGAGGGTTGCTCCCGCGAGGCGATGCGCCGGAGCAACAGGGGACAAGGAACGTCCCCGCTTGCCTTGACCCCGTCTCTTTTCCCGTCTAATCGCCGCTAAGCCCAATTCTTCTTGCGGGGCCTTTCGAATGCTCCAAATGCCGGATCGCCGTGGCGTCCCATTCAAGCCGCGGCTGAATGACGAGCTTCGCTTTCTTCAATCCTGGTTTCAAAATCCCCTGAAGACGGGGGCGGTCTCTCCTTCGGGGCGCGGCCTGGCCAAAATGATGGCGAGCTATCTCGATCCGAGGATCGAGGGGCCTGTCATCGAATTGGGACCGGGAACCGGGCCGGTCACAAAAGCCCTGCTGGAGCGGGGTTTTGCGCCGGAGCGTCTGTTCCTGATCGAATATAATCGGGAATTCTGCCACCTGCTGCGCCTGCGCTATCCCGGCGTCACCGTCATCCAGGGCGATGCCTATGAGATGCGCAAGACGCTGAAGGACAAGCTCCCCGGCCCGGCGGTCGGCACCATTTCCTCGCTCCCGCTCTTCACCCGCTCGCCGCAGGACCGCGACCGCATGGTGAACGAGGCGTTCGATCTCTCCGTGGAGCAAGGCCCCTTCATCCAGTTCACCTATGCGGTGGTCTCGCCGGTGCCTCTGAAGCCCGGCGCCATCGAGGGCGCGCGCTCTCCGCGCGTCTGGCTGAATGTGCCGCCGGCCCGCGTCTGGGTCTATCGCCGTCCGTGAGCGGCGGCATGACGCCCTTCCTTTATCTGAGCCACCCGCAGGTGAAGGTCGACCCCGCGATCCCCGTCCCCGACTGGTCCTTGTCGGAAACCGGGCGCCAGCGGGCGGAAGCCTTCGCCCGCCGCCGGACCCTTCGGACCTTCGGGCGCATCGTGTCGAGCGAAGAGGTCAAGGCGAAGGAAACGGCCGCGATTCTCGGCGCCGCGCTTGGCTTGGGGGTGGAGGTCCGCCCGCAGATGCACGAGAACGACCGGTCCGCCACCGGCTTTCTGCCGGAGGCGGAGTTCCAGAGTGTGGCCAACCTGTTCTTCGCCCATCCGGACGAGAGCATTCGCGGCTGGGAGCGGGCGCGTGACGCCCAGGCGCGCATCGTCGGCGCCGTCACGGCCGCCCTGGCCGAGGCTCCTGGCATTCCGGCCATATTTGTCGGCCATGGAGGGGTGGGCACGCTTCTGCTGTGCCATCTCGCCGGGTACGAGATTTCGCGGTCCCATGACCAGCCCCCTGTGGGAGGCGGCTGCTGGTTCCGGGACGGGTCGGAGCGGCCCGATGCCTGGCGCGCCATGGAGGATGACGCCTTGGAAAGCGGGAAGGGATCGACGGCATGAACCAGACCCCCGTGAGCGACCGGCTGATCGTCGCCTTGGACTTTCCGTCCGTGTCGGCGGCGGAAGCCATGGTCTGGCAATTGGGAGATGCCGTTTCCTTCTACAAGATCGGCCTTGAACTCACCATTGCCGGGGGCCTCGACCTGGCCGCCGATCTGATCGGCGCGGGCAAGAAGGTCTTTCTCGATCTGAAGCTGCACGATATCGGCCAGACGGTGGAACGGGCGACAGCGGCGGCGGCCGAACGCGGCGTCACGCTGTTCACGGTGCACGCCTATCCCCAGACCCTCGCCGCCGCGGCGCGGGGTGCGCAGGGCTCGTCCCTGAAGGTGCTGGGCGTGACCGTTCTCACCTCCTATGACGCGCAGGACCTTGCCGCCGCCGGCTATGCCTATGGCGTGGAGGACATGGTGCGGCGGCGGGCCGAGCAGGCCCGTGCCTCGGGGGTGGCGGGTGTCATTTGCGCGCCGACCGACGCGGCCATGGTGCGGGGCGTTCTCGGCGCGGATCGCCTGGTGGTGACCCCGGGCGTGCGCCCGGCGGGCGCGGACGTGGGCGACCAGAAGCGCATCGCGACGCCGGCCGACGCCATCCGCGCCGGGGCCGATGCCATCGTGGTGGGGCGGCCCATCACGGCAGCGGCCGACCCCGCCGGCGTGGCCCAGGCCATCTTGGCGGACATCGAGGGCGCTTTGCGCTGAACTTCAGGACCAGGGGGCGGACGTGTCGAAGCTTCGCATCGTCATCACGGGCGCCGGCGGGCGCATGGGCCGCACCTTGCTGCGCGCGGTGCTGGAGGGCGAGGCCTTCATTCTCACGGGCGCGCTGGAACACGAGGGCAGTGCCTATCTCGGGCAGGATGCCGGGCAGGTGGCGGGTCTCGCCTTCGCCGGCACCAGCATCGGCTGCGACATGGCGGAGGCCGTGCGGGGCGCGGACGTGGTGGTGGATTTCTCCTCCCCCGCCGCCTCGGTGCGCCTCGCCCAGCATCTGGCCGGCACCGGGATCGCCCATGTCATCGGCACCACGGGGTTTTCGTCCGGGGACCTTGCCGCGATCGCGGCGGCGGCCGAGCGCACCGCCATCGTGCGCTCGGGCAATATGAGCCTTGGCGTCAATCTGCTGGCGGTCCTGACCCGGAAGGTCGCTGCGGTGCTCGACACCAATTTCGATATCGAGATCGTCGAGATGCACCACGCCCGCAAGGTGGATGCCCCCTCGGGCACGGCGCTGCTGCTGGGCGAGGCGGCGGCGGAAGGGCGCGGCATCGCGCTGGAAGATCATGCGGTGCGCGTGCGCGACGGCCATACCGGAAGCCGGCGGCCGGGGGATATCGGCTTTGCGACGCTTCGGGGCGGCTCGGTGGTGGGCGAGCATGTGGTGATCTTCGCCGGTCCCGCCGAGCGGATCGAGCTGGCGCACAAGGCGGAAGACCGCTCCATCTTCGCCAATGGCGCGCTCGCCGCCGCCCGCTGGGCCGCCGGCAAGCGGGCGGGCCTTTATTCCATGGTGGATGTGCTCGGGCTCGCCGACGCCTGATCGGCGCGTGCTTTACCGCCCGCGCGCGCCGAGCGCCGGGGCGAGGCTCGCCGCCAGGGCGCGGGCGAAGCAATCATAGCTCCAGTCGTTCAGATGCAGCCCGTCAAAGATCAGCAGCTTGGACGCCGGGATCTTCTGCTGCTCCACCCAGCCGCGCATCAGGGCATAGCGCGGAAACACCGATGCGCCCGCGCCGCGCGCGGTGGAGGCGATGAGCGAATTGATGGTCGGGGTGTTGGGATTTCCGTTCACCCATGGCGAATATTGCAGGTCGATCAAGACCACGTCGGCGCCCCAGCCCTCGATCGCCTCGATGCCCTGGCGCAACTGCGCGCCGAACGTGCCGATGCCGAAGCTGCGGATCACATAATTGGTGCCCACCTGCCACAGGACCAGATCGGGATTGAGCGCATGCACGTCCCGCTCCAGCCGGGCGAGGTTTTCCGGCACGTCCTCGCCGTTCACGCCCTTGTTGATGACGGTGATCTCGGTGCCTGGGAAGCGCGCGCGCAACTGCGCCTCAAGCACGCCGGGATAGGTGCGGGCGGGCGAGGAGGCGCCGACCCCATTGGTGGAGGAGGAGCCGAGCGCGACGATGGTCAGGCTTCGCTTGGTGGCGAGGGCCTGGGCGGCGCGCGGCGTTTTCAGCGCCGCGACCGGCCCGGTCTGGCAGGCCGGCATGTCCTGCTGGGCGCGGGCGCCGCCGGCTCCCAGCATCAGGGCGAGGGCGCATAAGGCGCCTCTCAGGAGGCGGCTGCGCCCCCCCTTCGGGAAGAAAATCATGGGGAGGTCTCAGACCGCCTTGTTGCGGAGCGCGAGGCCGAACATGGCGGTCATCACCCCGTTGACGATGAGATCAATGCCGAGGAACAGGCCCAGGATGATGGGCGAGTTGACCGGCCAGCCGGCGATGATCTCCAGGCCGAGGATGAAGGTGATGGCACCTGCCGCGACGATATAGCCCCAGCCCGTCTGCGGACGCGCGCCAATGCCCGCCCAAATCCGGAATAAGCCGCCAACAACCAGCGAAATACCGATCATAAGAGTGATGATACCCGCCGCGAAAAGCGGCTCGTAGACGATGAGGCCACCGGCCACCACATAGAGCAGGCCCGAGAGAAGCCAGAAGAAGAACCGGCCCCAGCCCTGGACGCGGAAGGCGTGCAGCACCTGGACGACGCCGCCGACCAGCACCAGCGCGCCCACGTAAAGGGCTGTGGCAACAGTGGAAATGGCAAGGTGCGCCAATGCGATGCAGCCGAGGATGACGAACGCGACCCCGAGGGCGACGAACCATCCCCAGCCGGCCCGGAGGGCGGTTAGCTGGTCTCGGACGGAACTGCCGGGGGTGGGAATGGTGGTGGGCATAAAGGCAACTCCAGGCGCGTTCACGACGGATCCCGGCGAGGCAAAAGCGCACCCGCCGCAGGCACTTTCAAGGGCCAAGGCTCCACCGGATGGCAGGCGTCCTAAGCCGCCCGCACATGGCGCCAACCCCCCAAGCGCGCCGCATCATACCCTTCGCAGCCGCGTTTGGTAGAGGCGAACCACCAAAGAAAAAGGCGCGTCCCGAGGACGCGCCTTTGTTTCTTGGACCCGCCAGTCTCAGCGCGAGGTGGGCGCGCTGGGCTTTGCCGGCGAAGCGTTGGCCTGGGCATTGTTGGCCTTGGGCAGGATCACAACCTTGGTGCCCACCTTCACCCGCTCATACAGGTCTTCCACGTCCGCATTGAGCATGCGGAAGCACCCCGAGGACACGAATTTGCCAATGGTCTGCGGCTCGTTGGTGCCGTGGATGCGATAGATGGTGCCGCCGAGATAGAGCGTGCGCGCGCCGAGCGGGTTGCCCGGGCCGCCGGCCATGAAGCGCGGCAGATAGGGCTGGCGGTCAATCATTTCCGTCGGCGGGCGCCAGTCGGCCCATTCCGCCTTGCGGGTGATCTTTTCCGTGCCCGCCCAGGTGAACCCGTCGCGGCCGACGCCAATGCCATACCGCACGGCCTTGCCGCCGCCGAGCACGTAATAAAGATAGGTGTTCGCCGTATCGATGACGATCGTGCCGGCCGGCTGCGTGGTGACATAGTCCACGGTCTGGCGCCGGAACCGGGCATCCACAGGCTCGCTGGGGTCCACATTCTCAATCCGCGGACCGGACGGCGCCTCCTGCGTGCCGGGGACGACCGCGGCATTCGGCGCATAGACGCCCGAGGGCGGGGCACCGGCATCGCGCGGCGCCCCGGTGGCGGGATTGTAGGACGCATTCACCGGAGCGCCATAGCCAGGCTGTCCGGGCTGCGGCGCATAGCCCGCCGGCGGTGCACCCTGGGGCGCGCGCGCCGCCTGGAGCATGGCGTCCTGCCGATAGGAGCCTTCATATCCGGGCGTGGCGGCGTATCCGGGCTGAGCCGGCTGGGCATAGCCCGGCTGACCCTGCGGGGGATAAGGCTGCTGGGTGGCGTATCCCGGCTGCGCGTATCCCGGCTGAACATAACCGGTCGGTGCGGCCTCGCGCTGCATCTGCTGCGTGTTGGGCGCCGGCAGCGCGCCGGGCGCGATCGCCATGGGCTGGCCGGGCGCTGCGGGCTGGCCGGGCTGGTAGCCGGCCCCGGGCGAGACATAGGTCGGAGCCTGGGCTGAACCCGCCGGAGGCGCCATGGGCGCGCTCTGGACATAGTCGCCCCGCGCCGAACTGGCGTAGGGGTCCCGGTATCCCGGAACGGTGCCGTTGGGCAGATCCTGGCCGATTGCGCCGGTTTCGTCGTCATCGCCGCCCGAAGCGACATAGGACGGGACCACATAGGTCTGGCCTTGATAGATCTGCGCCTTCGCGGCCGGAACCGCGAGCAGGGAGACGCCAAGGGCGGAGAGGAGTGCGGTGCGCAGGGTCATGACACTCGTGCTAAACGTTAAACGTGACGAAATTGGAAACGGCGTACACTTTTTGAATGGCACGAAGCTTGTGCCACCTCATCGCCGACCACCTTCGTTTTGAAAAACGTCAGGAATGCGCCGCGCGTTCCGTAAAGTCTTAAACCCACGCACCTGTTACCGCAACGCAACGCGCGGTCGAAAGCCCTGCAAGGCTCAAGGTGCAGGAAAGCGTGCCGCGCAGGACACAGTTTGGGCCCGCCCTTCGCGCACAAGGCTTGCATGCGGGCGTGATAAAATATAAAGATATCTTTATGTCGTTAGATCATCCAGGCGCGGAGGGGTCTCCGCTGGCATTTGCTGATTTGCTCGAGGGGCTGAAGGCTGCCGGCGAGGACACACGTTTGCGTGTGCTTGCCCTGCTTGACGAGGGGGAGCTGACGGTCAGCGAACTCACCGACATCCTGGGCCAGTCCCAGCCACGCATCTCCCGCCACCTGAAGCTGCTCTCCGAGGCGGGGCTCGTGGAGCGACGGCGCGAGGCAAGCTGGGTCTTTTACAGCCGCGCCCGCGAGACACGCCAGGGCATCCTGGTGACCACGCTTCTCGCCCTCCTGGACCTGGACGACCCGCTGGTGCGGCGCGATCGCGAGCGCCTGGATGAAGTGCGCGCGGCCCGCGCCGCCCAGGCGCAGGCCTATTTCGCCAGCCATGCGGCGCGCTGGGATGCGATTCGCTCCCTGCATGCGCCGGATGATCTGGTGGAGGCGCAGGTTCGCGAGGCTCTGGGGGCCGAGCCCATCGAGGCTCTGCTCGATCTCGGCACCGGCACCGGCCGCATGCTCGAAATTCTCTCCGACCGGATCCAGAAGGGCGTGGGGCTGGATCTTTCGCCCGACATGCTGGGGGTTGCCCGTGTCAATCTGGAGCAGGCCGGCATCCGCAATTGTTCCGTTCGCCAGGGCGACATTTTCAACCTGTCTCTGCCGCGTGACAGCTTCGACGTGGTGATGATTCATCAGGTGCTGCACTTCCTGGACGATCCGGCCCGCGCGGTGCGCGAGGCGGCCCGCGTGCTGCGGCCGGGCGGGCGGCTTCTCGTGGTGGACTTCGCGCCCCACGACCTGGAGTTTCTGCGCGACGCCCATGCCCACCGCAGGCTTGGATTTGCCGAGGAAACCGTCTCGGCCTGGCTCGTGCAGGCGGGCCTGCGGCCAATTCTGCATCGTGCGCTGCCCCCCAACGCGCCGGCGCAGGATGCGCTGACTGTCTCGTTCTGGTTAGGACGGGACCAAAGGCCGGGGCAGAGCGTCCATGCCAGCTCCCAAAAGACCAAGGAGATTGCCTGATGACCCCGCCGATCCGGGCGAGCCGGGAACTGTCGCGCCCGCCGGTGCGCGTCTCGTTCGAGTTCTTTCCGCCCAAGACCGAGGAGATGGAGCGCACGCTCTGGTCCTCGATCGATCGGCTGGCGCCGCTCGGCCCGAGCTTTGTCTCCGTCACTTATGGCGCAGGCGGGTCCACGCGCGAGCGCACCCATGCGACGGTCGAGAAGATCGCCCGCGAGACCCGTCTTTCGCCTGCTGCGCATCTCACTTGCGTTGCCGCGAGCCGCGCGGAAATCGACGAGGTGGTCCGGGAATATGCCCAGGCGGGCGTCCGGCATATCGTGGCCTTGCGGGGAGATCCGGTCACCGGCGTCGGAACCCCCTACATCCCTCATCCGCAAGGCTATGCCCACGCTTGCGACCTTGTGGAGGGGATTCGCGCCATCGGTGACTTCGAGGTGTCGGTTTCCGCCTATCCCGAAAAGCATCCCGAGAGCCCGAGCCTTGATGCCGACATCGATCACCTGAAACGCAAGGTGGATGCCGGGGCGACACGCGCCATCACCCAGTTCTTCTTCGAGAACGACGTTTATCTGCGGTATCTGGACAAGGTGCGCGCCGCCGGCATCGACATCCCGATCGTTCCGGGCATCCTGCCCGTGACCAATTTCAAGCAGGCCTCCAATTTCGCCGCGCGTACCGGTGCCAGCGTGCCGGATTGGCTGCTGCGCCGGTTCGAGGGGCTGGATGACGACCCGGAAACCCGCAAGCTCATCGCCGCCGCCGTCGCCGCCGAGCAGGTGACCGACCTGGTGGATCGCGGCGTGGAGGATATCCACTTCTACACCCTGAACCGGGCCGATCTCGTCTATGCGATCTGCCATTTGCTGGGCCTGCGGCCCGGCATGAGCGACACCCCCGCGCAACGTCTCGCGGGTTAATTGCGACAGAATGACGGGGCCCGCGTGCCCGCTGCGGCCAGAAACGAGCGTTCCATGACGACCGAGACCGATACCTTCGCCGCCCTCTCCGCCGCCGCGCGTGCGCGCATCCTGGTGCTGGACGGCGCCATGGGCACCATGATCCAGGGCCTGAAGCTGGATGAGGCCGGCTATCGCGGCTCGCGGTTCGCCGACTGGTCGCAGGACGTCAAAGGCAATAACGACCTTCTGAACCTGACCCAGCCGGACGCGGTGCGCGACATCCACCTGGAATATTTCCTGTCTGGCGCGGACATCGTCGAAACCAACACCTTCTCGTCCACCACCATCTCCCAGGCCGACTATGGCATGGAGGCGCTGGCCTATGAGCTGAACGTGGAGGGCGCGCGCCTCGCCAAGGAGGCGGCGCGCCTCGCGGAGCAGACGGACGGGCGGCCGCGCTTCGTTGCGGGCGCCATCGGCCCCACCAACCGCACGGCGTCCATCTCCCCCGATGTGAACGATCCCGGCTACCGCGCGGTCACCTTCGACCAATTGGCGGAGGCCTACGGCGAGCAGGCGCGAGGGCTGCTGGATGGCGGCTCGGACATGCTGCTCATCGAGACCATCTTCGACACGCTGAACGCCAAGGCGGCGGTGTTCGCCATCGAGGGGCTGTTCGAGGAACGGGGAATCCGCGTGCCGGTGATGATCTCCGGCACCATCACCGATCTGTCCGGCCGCACCCTGTCCGGCCAGACGCCCAGCGCCTTCTGGTTTGCGCTGCGCCACGCGCAGCCCTTCTCCATCGGCCTCAATTGCGCGCTCGGCGCCAAGGAGATGCGCGCGCACATCGCGGAGATCGGCCGTGTGGCCGATACGCTGGTCTGCGCCTATCCCAATGCCGGCCTGCCCAATGAATTCGGCATGTATGACGAGAGCCCCGAGGCCATGGGAGCCTTGGTGGGCGAGTTCGCCGCCTCCGGGCTGGTCAATATCGTCGGCGGCTGCTGCGGCACCACGCCGGCCCATATCCGCGCCATTGCCGAGGCGGTCGCGCCCCACAAGCCGCGCGCCATCCCGGACCTGCCGCCGCGGCTGCGCCTGTCGGGCCTCGAACCGTTCGAGCTGACGCCCGAAATCCCCTTCGTGAATGTCGGCGAGCGCACCAACGTCACCGGCTCGGCCAAGTTCCGCAAGCTCATCACCAATGGCGACTTCCCCGCCGCGCTCGCGGTCGCCCGCGAGCAGGTGGAGAGCGGCGCGCAGGTGATCGACGTGAACATGGACGAGGGCCTGCTGGATTCGCAGGCCGCCATGGTCTCGTTCCTCAACCTCGTCGCCGCCGAGCCCGACATCGCCCGCGTGCCGGTGATGGTGGACAGTTCCAAGTGGGACATCATCGAAGCCGGCCTGAAGTGCATTCAGGGCAAGGGCATCGTGAATTCCATCTCCATGAAGGAGGGGGAGGACAATTTCCGGGCGCAGGCGCGCCTCCTTCGCCGCTACGGCGCGGCCGTCGTGGTGATGGCGTTCGACGAGCAGGGGCAGGCGGACACGTTCGAGCGCAAGACCGAGATCTGCGCGCGCGCCTACCGCATCCTGACGCAGGACGTGGGCTTCCCGCCCGAGGACATCATCTTCGATCCCAACATCTTCGCGGTGGCCACCGGCATTGAAGAGCATTCGGAATACGGCGTGTTCTTCATCGAGGCGACCCGCTGGATCCGCCAGAACCTGCGGCACGCCCATATTTCCGGTGGCGTTTCGAACCTGTCCTTCTCGTTCCGGGGGAACGAGCCGGTGCGCGAGGCCATGCACGCCGTGTTCCTCTACCACGCCATCCAGGCGGGCATGGACATGGGCATCGTCAATGCCGGCCAACTGGCGGTCTACGAGAATATCGCGCCCGATCTGCGGGACGCGTGCGAAGACGTGGTGCTTAACCGCCGCGCCGATGCCACCGAACGCCTTCTGGCGCTGGCGGAGACCTTCCGCGGCGCCGGCAAGGAGAAGAAGGAGGCCGATCTCACCTGGCGCACCTGGCCGGTGGAGAAGCGGCTGGAACATGCCTTGGTAAACGGCATGACCGAGTTCGTGGAAGCGGACACCGAAGAGGCGCGCCAAGGCGCCGAGCGGCCGCTCCATGTCATCGAAGGCCCGCTCATGGCGGGCATGAATGTGGTGGGCGACCTGTTCGGCGCCGGCAAGATGTTCCTGCCGCAGGTGGTGAAGTCGGCCCGCGTCATGAAGCAGGCGGTCGCCTATCTCATGCCCTATATGGAGGCGGAGAAGGCCGCCAACGGCGGCAGCGAGCGTTCGGCCGCCGGCAAGATCCTGATGGCGACCGTGAAGGGCGATGTCCACGATATCGGCAAGAACATCGTCGGCGTCGTGCTCCAGTGCAACAATTACGAGGTCATCGATCTCGGTGTGATGGTGCCCACCCAGAAGATCCTGGAAGTGGCGCGCAAGGAGCAGGTGGATGTGATCGGCCTGTCCGGCCTCATCACGCCCTCCCTGGACGAAATGGTGGGCGTTGCCTCCGAGATGGAGCGGGAAGGCTTCGACGTGCCGCTCTTGATCGGCGGCGCGACCACCTCGCGCGTCCATACGGCGGTGAAGATCGCGCCGCGCTATGAGCGGGGCCAGGCGGTCTATGTCACCGATGCGAGCCGCGCGGTGGGCGTCGTCTCCAGCCTCCTCAATCCGGCGACGCGCGCCAGCTACACGTCCGACCTGCGCAGCGAATATGCCAAGCTCGCGGACGCTCATGCGCGGGCGGACGAAGCCAAGCAGCGCGTGCCGCTCGCGAAAGCCCGCGAGAACGCGCTGAAGCTGGATTTCACGCGCGCCGCGCCGCGCCCGACCTTCCTCGGCACCAAGGTCTTCGAGGCCTATGACCTGGCGGACCTCGTGCCCTTCATCGACTGGACGCCCTTCTTCCAGTCCTGGGAACTGGCGGGCCGTTATCCCGCCATTCTGGAGGACGAGACCGTCGGACCCGCCGCGCGCGCCCTGTTTACCGATGCGCAGGCGATGCTCACGCGCATTGTCGAAGAGAAATGGCTCACCGCCCGTGCCGTCATCGGCTTCTGGCCGGCCAATGCGGAAGGCGACGACATCATCCTGTTCCGGGACGACACGCGCAAAACCCCGCTCGCGACGCTCCACACGCTGCGCCAGCAATTGGCGCGGCGCGAAGGGCGGGCCAATATCGCGCTCGCCGATTTCGTGGCGCCGGTCGCGTCCGGCGTGGCGGACTATGTGGGCGGCTTCGCCGTGACGGCCGGCATTGGCGAAGAAGAGCGCTCCGCCGCCTTCAAGGCCGCCAATGACGATTATTCCGCCATCCTGCTCAAAGCCCTCGCGGATCGTTTGGCCGAGGCCTTCGCCGAGCGCATGCACCAGCGTGTGCGCACGGAATTCTGGGCCTATGCCCCCGACGAGGGTTTGTCCAATTTCGACCTGATCGCGGAACGCTATCAGGGCATCCGCCCCGCGCCCGGCTATCCCGCGCAGCCCGACCATACCGAGAAGGCGACGCTCTTCACGCTGCTGGATGCCACCCGCCGCATCGGCCTGACCTTGACCGAAAGCTTCGCCATGTGGCCCGGCGCGGCGGTCTCAGGGCTCTATTTCGCCCATCCCGAGAGCGCCTATTTCGGCGTCGGCCGCATCGAGCGGGATCAGGTGGCGGACTATGCCGCCCGCAAGGGCTGGAGCCTGGAGGAGGCCGAGCGGTGGCTCGCCCCCACGCTCAATTACGACCCCGCCCGCCGCTCGGCGGCGGAGTGAGATCAGACATCTGCGCCGCCGCCGGCGGCGCGGATGTCAGTCCTCCTCGGCGCGGAAGCGGCTGAGGCCCTTCAGCACGAAGGGGGCGATCAGCGCCAGGACCGCGATGCCGAGCAGCGTCGCCGAAATGGGGCTCTGCACCAGGACCAGGGGATCGCCGAGGCTGATGGACAGGGCCCGGCGCAATTGCGCCTCGGCCACTGGCCCGAGGATGATGCCCACCACCACGGGCGCGATGGGATAGTCGAAGCGGCGCATCAGATAGCCCAGGATGCCGAACACGGTCAGCATGCCGAGCTCCACCACCGAGGGCTTGGCGGCGATCGTCCCCATGGTGGCGAACACCAGGATGCCGGCATAGAGCCAGGGCTGGGGAATGGAGAGCAGCCGCACCCAGAGCCCGACCAGCGGCAGGTTCAGAACGAGCAGCATCAGATTGGCGATATAGAGCGAGGCGATCAGGCCCCAGACCAGTTGCGGATGGTCCGCGAACAGAAGCGGGCCGGGATTGAGGCCATATTGCTGGAAACCCGCGAGCAGCATGGCGGCGGTGGCGGAGGTCGGCAGGCCGAGGGTCAGGAGGGGCACCAATGTCCCGGCTGCCGAAGCATTGTTGGCCGCTTCCGGTCCCGCGACACCCTCGATGGCGCCATGGCCGAATTCCTCGGGGTGTTTGCTGAGCCGGCGCTCGATGGAATAGGACAGGAAGGTCGGGATCTCGGCGCCACCCGCCGGCAGCGCCCCGATGGGAAAGCCCAGAAAGGTGCCGCGCAGCCAGGGCTTCCAGGAGCGTCGCCAGTCGTCGAGGCTCATCCAAAGCGAGCCGCGCACCGCTTCCACCTGTTCCGGCGCGTGATTGCGGCGCGAGGCGACGAACAGGGCCTCGCCCACGGCGAACAGGCCCACCGCGAGGGTGGTGATCTCCACGCCATCCAGCAGTTCGGGCATTCCGAATCCGAGCCGCGCCTGCCCGGTGAGCTTGTCGATGCCCACAAGGCCGAGCGCCAGCCCGATGAACAGGCTGGTGAGGCCGCGCACCGCCGAATCCCCGAACGTCGCCGAAACGGTGACGAAGGCGACGCACATCAGCGCGAAATAATCCTCCGGACCGAACTGGACCGCGATATCCACCAGCGTCGGCGCGAGAAAAGTGAGGCCCAGGGTTGCGATGGTGCCCGCGACGAAGGAGCCGATGGCCGAGGTGGCCAGTGCCGGTCCGCCCCGCCCGGCCTTCGCCATACGATTGCCTTCGAGCGCCGTGGCCATGGAGGCGCTCTCGCCGGGCGTGTTGATGAGGATCGCGGTCGTCGATCCTCCATACATCCCGCCATAATAGATACCGGCGAACATGATCAGCGAACCCGCCGGGTCCAGCTTGTAGGTGACGGGCAAAAGGAGCGCCACGGTGAGCGCCGGGCCGATGCCCGGCAGCACGCCGACCGCGGTGCCGAGCAGCACGCCGATCAAGGCGAACAGCAGATTGTGCGGGGCGACGGCGATGGAAAGTCCGTGGACCAGTTGGAGAAGGGTATCCATGGCCGCTCCTCAGATCAGCCGCTCAAGCGGACCCATGGGCAGCGAGAGGGTCAGCAGCTTGGCGAAGACCAGATAGGCGCCCACGCCGATGGCGAGGCCGATGCCAAAATCCACCGCAAGGGCGCGCCGCCCGAAGGCCCGCGCGGTGGCGGCGAACAGAATGGCAGTCGCCAGAATGAAGCCGCCGCCGAGCGCGATGATGGCGATGAGGGCCGCAAGCCCGCCCACGATCAGCACGATCGGCCCCATCTCACCGGCTTCGCGGTGGGGCATGGTGCCCTTCCAGGCGGTCACGAAATTCGCAACCGCCAGCAGGCCGAGGCCGGCCGCGATGACCTTGGGGGCCGCATCCGGCCCGAGCCCATAGGGCGATCCGGCGACGAGTCCGGTTGCGTCCCACCAGATGATGCCGGCGATGACGGCGAGACCGGCCGCGATGGCGACACCCGCCATGTCCGGCCGCTTGGCCTTCGGGTTCATGCAGCCTCCTGAGGAGTGCGGGACAGGGTCAGGGCTTCACGAGGCCGATGGACTTCAGGATCTCGGTGGTCTGGACGTTCTCCCGCTTCAGGAAGTCCGCGAACGCATCCCCCGTGAGGAGCGCGCCATCCCAGCCCTTCTGCTTGAGGACATCCGCCCAGGCCGGCGAATTGGCCATCTTTTCCACCAGAGTGGTCAAGGCGGCGCGCTGCTCCGCGGTGATGCCGGGAGGGGCCATGATGCCGCGCCAGTTGGTGATGGCGAGCGGGATGCCCGCTTCCGTCAGGCTCGGCGCGTCCACGCCCGCGACCCGGCTCTTGGCGGTCACCGCGAGAACGCGCAATTTGCCGGCCTTCACCTGGCTCTCGAATTCCCCATAGCCGGAAATGCCAGCCGTGACCTTGCCGCCGAGCACGGCGGCCAATGCTTCGCCGCCGCCGGCAAACGGAATGTAATTGATCTTGGAGGGGTCCGCGCCCGCGGCCTGCGCGAACAGGCCGGCGGCGATATGATCGACGCCACCGGCAGACCCGCCCGCCCAAGTGACCTTGGCAGGGTTGGCCTTGATGGCTTCAACGAGGTCCCCGATCGTCTTGAGCGGCGAATTGGCGGGGACTGCGATCGCCTCGGTCTCTTCCGTCAGTCGGGCGATGGGAGTCACCTGGTCGAGCGAAACGGGCGCCTTGTTGGTGAGGATCGCGCCCACCATCACATAGCCCATGACCATGAGCTGGTTGCCGTCGCCCTTATTGGCATTGGCCATTTGCGCAAGGCCGATCGTGCCGCCGGCGCCCGGGACATTGACCACCTGCACGCTGCGCGCGAGGCCCGTCGTGACGATGGCCTGCTGCATGGCACGGGCGGTCTGGTCCCAGCCTCCGCCCGGCGCGGCCGGCGCCATGATCTTCAGATCAGACATCTGAGCGGCGGCCGGCAGGACGCTCGACGGCGCGGCCAGCAGCGCCATTCCAAGAGCGGCGATCAAGCGGCAATCAATGCGCGGCGTGCGCAGCATGCGCGACAACAGACGGGACATGTGCTTCTTCCTCGGGCGAGCGGCCGTGCGCGACCACTTATTGACGGCCAGCTTTGCATGGCGCGTGTCAGTAAAGGAAAGCACGAAAGCGGCAGGTTCCGCCAGTTTTGCACGGCTTTTCGCTTGCCCTAGGGGAATGAAGACTGTCCCGGTCTATTCTCCATTGAGATTTAAACCGGCTCCCGGTCGCGTCGGAGCCGGCTTTCCCGATCACCCGCCGGTCGGGTAGTTGGGGCTCTCGCGCGTGATGGTCACGTCATGAACGTGGCTTTCGCGCAGACCGGCCGAGGAGATGCGCACGAAGCGGGCCTTCTCCTGGAACTCCTTGAGATCCTTTCCGCCCACATAGCCCATGGCGGCGCGCAGCCCGCCCGCGAGCTGATGCAGGACGGCCGCCACGGGACCCTTATAGGCCACCTGACCCTCGACGCCTTCCGGCACCAGCTTCAGCGTGTCGCGCACCTCGGCCTGGAAATAGCGGTCGGCCGAACCGCGCGCCATGGCACCCACCGAGCCCATGCCGCGATAGGATTTGTAGGAGCGGCCCTGATAGAGGAAGACCTCGCCGGGGCTTTCATCGGTTCCCGCCAGCAGCGAACCGACCATGGCGCAAGATGCGCCGGCCGCGAGCGCCTTGGCGAGGTCACCGGAGAACTTGATGCCGCCGTCCGCAATGATGGGCGTTCCGGTGGCCTGAGCGGCCTCCACGGCGTCCATCACGGCGGTGAGCTGGGGCACGCCGACGCCCGCCACGATCCGGGTGGTGCAGATGGAGCCCGGCCCGATGCCGACCTTGATGGCGTCCGCACCGGCATCGATCAGTGCCTTGGCGCCATCGGCGGTGGCGACATTGCCGGCCAGGATCTGCGTCTTGTTGGAGAGGCGCTTGATGCGGTCCACCTGGTCCAGCACCTTGCGCGAATGGCCGTGGGCGGTGTCCACCACCACAAGGTCGACGCCTGCATCGATCAGGCGCTCGGTGCGCTCGAACCCGTCTTCGCCAACCGTGGTCGCTGCGGCGACGCGCAAGCGGCCCTGTTCGTCCTTTGCCGCCTCAGGATAGGCGACCGCCTTCTCCATGTCCTTGACGGTAATGAGGCCGACGCAGCGATACTCCTCGTCCACCACCAGCAGCTTCTCGATCCGGTGTTGGTGCAGCAGGCGCTTGGCCTCTTCCTGCTGAACCCCTTCCTTGACCGTGATGAGCCGGTCCTTGGTCATCAGCTCCTTCACCGGGGTCGCGGGATCGGTGGCGAAGCGGACGTCGCGATTGGTCAGGATGCCGGCAAGCTTGCCGCCCCGCCCGTTGGTGCCGCGCTCCACGACCGGAATGCCCGAAATGCCGTGCCGCTTCATGAGGGCGAGGGCGTCGGCGAGCGTCTCATCGGGGAAAACGGTGACGGGGTTCACCACCATGCCGGACTCGAACTTCTTCACCTGGCGCACATTCTCGGCCTGCAATTCCGGGCTGAGATTGCGATGGATGACGCCGATGCCGCCGGCCTGGGCCATGGCGATGGCAAGCCGTGCTTCAGTCACCGTGTCCATGGCGGCGGAGAGGATGGGCAGGTTCAGTGTGATGGTGTTGGTGAGCCGGGTCACCAAGCTCACCCCGCCGGGCATGACATCGGAGGGGCCGGGCACCAGCAGCACGTCGTCGAAGGTCAGCGCCTCGCGGAACGGGGAGCCGGAAAGGACAGAGCCGGGCACGGGAGCAAATGAGGACATCGCCAACTCCTCCGCCGCATCGGACCAGCCGGCGGCACGTTGCGAAGGGAGGCGGCGTCACACGCCGTCCGCCGATCAAGTTGGCGGTGGCGCATACCATGGGCGCGCGACGAATAGAAGACCTTCGGCGGTTTGCGCCGCGCGGTTCGGCCATGCGCTGAGCGCAGCGGTTGGAGAGGGCGCGTCGCAGCTTTCGTTCTTCTCATGAAAGCGCATTTAAAATCAATGAGTTGATATTGAGGGTGCGTCGAATGTCCCGTCGACTTTTGCTGGAGATGCTCTAAAGTCCGCCCAGCTTCGGAATGGGAGGGCGCCCCTGGCGTCAGGGCCATGGTCATGATGCTGCTCGGCCTCGTGGTGTTCCTCGGGGTTCATATGGTTTCCAGTCTGCGCGGCGTGCGCGCCGCGCTCGTCGGCGCACTCGGGGAGGGGCCCTATAAGGGGTTTTATTCCCTGCTCTCCGTGAGCGGCTTGCTTTTGACGGCGTATGGCTTTGCCTTGTGGCGGGCGCAGGGGCCGGAACAGATCTGGGTGCCGCCGCTGGGGTTGCGCCATCTCTCGCTCTTGCTGATGGTGTTTTCCTGCATTTTCCTGGTGGCGGCTTATGTGCCCAGCCACATCCGCACACGCCTCAAGCATCCCATGCTGGTGGGGGTGAAGACCTGGGCGCTGGCGCATTTGCTGGCCAATGGCGATGTGGCGTCCATGACGCTGTTTCTCGCCATCCTGGCCTGGGCGGTCTATGACCGCATCTCCCTCAAGCGGCGCGCGGCGCAGATCCCTTCAGCGCCCAAGGGCTATGGCGGCGACGCGGTGGCGGTTGTGGGGGGGCTTGTGCTCTATGCCTTGCTTGCTTTCGTGTTCCACCCCTATGTGATCGGCGTCCCCGTCATGTGAGACGGCGATCGGACCCAAGCGGCCGCTGAGAGCCGCCTTCAAATGTCTGAGGAACGCATATGTCCATTCAAGCCGACGCCCGCCGCGTGACGGCGCCCGAAATCCGGGCGCGCAAGGGCGGTGACCCCATCGTGAGCCTCACCTCCTATCATGCGCACACGGCCCAGCTTCTGGACCGGCATGTGGATGTGATCCTGGTGGGCGACAGCCTCGGCATGGTGATGCACGGCCTTGAGACGACGGTGCCTGTGACGGTCGAGATGATGATCGTTCACGGCCGCGCGGTCGTGCGGGGCACCAAGCGCGCGCTGATTACGGTGGACCTGCCCTTCGGCTCCTATGAGGCGAGTCCCACGGAGGCCTTTCACACGGCCGTCCGCGTCCTGAAGGAAACCGGCGCCGGCGCCGTGAAGCTGGAAGGCGGCGTGCGCATGGCCGAGACGGTCCGCTTCCTGGTGGACCGGGGCATTCCGGTCATGGGCCATGTGGGCCTCACGCCGCAGGCCATCAATACGCTGGGCTCGTTCAAGGCGCGCGGTCGCGACGAGGCGGAGGCGCGCCTTATTCTTGAAGATGCCCGCGCCATTGCCGAAGCCGGGGCCTTCTCCATCGTGGTGGAGGCGGTCGCCGAGCCGGTCGCCCGCCAGATCACGCAGGAGGTGGCCCCGCCCACCATCGGCATCGGCGGCAGCCCGGCCTGCGATGGCCAGATCCTTGTCCTCGAAGACATGCTGGGCCTCGGCGCGCGGGTGCCGAAGTTCGTCAAGAAATATGCCGAGCTTGGCCCCGCCATTGAGGAGGCGGTCAGCCGATATGCGGACGAGGTGCGTGCGCGCGTCTTCCCCGGTCCTGAGCACACCTATGCGCCGAAGGCGCCAAAAGCGTCGTGAGGGGGCAGCCGGCGGGCCGTTTGCGCGGATTGCTCATCGTCCTGGCGTGCCTCGTGCCGGCGGTTCTGCCGCGCGCCGCGCGGGCGGCAGAAGATTGCTTCATCGTCACCGAATTGAAGACCGCCCGGGTGGTGGCCAAGCAGGGCCTGTGCGCGGCGCGCCATTCGCCGGTGGCGACCTTCGACATTCCGCTGGCGCTGATCGGGTTCGATAGCGGCGTGCTGCGCAGCGAGCGCGAGCCGGTTCTCGATCCGCCGCGGGGCGAACCGTCCGATGCTGCTCCGCTGACCCCGCGCGGCTGGGCGACAGCCGAGGCCTCCTGGTTCGGCACGGCGATCGCGACCAAGATTGGCGCCGAGCGGCTCGCGGCCTATCTGCGCGCCTTCGCCTATGGCAATGAAAATCTCTCAGGCGATCCTGGCGCGCCGGACGGCTTTGCCCGGGCGTGGCAGTCCTCTTCGCTGGCCATCTCCCCGCGCGAGCAGGTGGATTTCCTGCGCAAGATGTTGAACGGCGATCTCGCCGTGTCCCCCGAGGCGGTGGGGCGCACCCTTACCCTGTTCCGCCAACCGGAGATGCCGGCGGGCTATGAATTGTTCGGTACGTCGGGCACGGGCTATCAGCGGCTCGCCGAAGCCTCCCTTGACCGGACGCGGCCGCTCGGCTGGTTCGTGGGGTGGGTGGAGAAAGACGGGCGCACGCTCGTCTTCGTGCGCTTCATGTCCCTGGATGTCGCCATCGATGAGCCACTGGGCCAGCGGGCCCGGCGTCAGTCGCTCGGCGCTTTGGCTGCGGTCCTCGGTGCGCAGGGACGTTGAACGCGCGCTTTCCCGAGAGCCGCGTTGAGGAACGGCGCAGGGATCGAGATTGAAGCGCGCTCGCGGTGCGGGCCGTCGTCGGCGCAATTTGCCACGATGCAGCCGCATGGATAGGTTAGCCGCCCTCACGGGTCGGCGCGGGCCGTCCCGTCGGCCCGCTTTTTCGGACCCACATCAGGCCAAGCATGACCGATATTTTTCACGAGATCGAAGAGGATCTGCGCCGCGAGCGATTCCGGCGGCTTTGGGACCGCTACGGCCTGTATCTGATCCTTTTGTGCGTCGCGGTGGTCGCCGCCGCCGGGGCCTGGAGCGGCTATAAATACTGGACTCAGAAGCAGTCCGAGGCATCCGGTGCCCGGTTCGAGGCTGCCAGCACGCTGATCGCGGAAGGCAAGACGAAAGAAGCCGAGGCTGCGCTCGACGCGCTCGCGAAGGATGGGACGGCCGGCTACCGGGTTTTGGCCCGCTTCCGGGACGCCGGCCTGCTGGCCGGGAGCGACAGAGCCGCCGCCGTCGCAGCCTATGATGCGCTTTCGACTGACGCTTCGGTGGGCGCCATCCTCCAGGATGTGGCGCGGGTGCGGGCTGCCCTCCTTCTGGTGGATAGCGCGCCGCTGCAGGAGATGGTCCAGCGCATGCAGCCGCTTGCGGACGGGACCGGTGCCATGCGCCATTCCGCGCGCCAGATCCTGGCCCTCGCGCAGTTCAAGGCCGGCGACCTCGCCGCCGCCAACAAGATCGCCCGTTCGATCATGGAGGATCCCGAGACGCCGCCGGCGATCCGAAACCAAGGCCAGTTGATCCGGACCCTGACCGCCGCAGCCGAAGCGGCGTCGGCGCCCTAGGTCGATCCGAGCGAGCAAATAGCCTGGCGTGACGGTGCGCTTATGCCAGGGCAAGGCCGGAGCAGGGGAGACTGATCATGTCTGTCCTCCTCCCGCTTCGCCGACGGAGCGAGCGCAAGCACACAGGCTGACCAGATCGTGCATTTTGGGCGGTCGGTCCAGTTTCACCCGAACCGTTCATTTCATGGAAACGCTGCAATGGTCTATCACATGCTCCTGAAGCGTTTCCGCCCTGCGAACCGGCTCGCGCTTCGCCCCGTGGCGAACCCGCGACATTCCGTGAGGCCCGACATGTCCCGATCCCTCACCCCGACCTTCCGCCTTTCGCTCGCGTTTGCCTGTGCCTTCGCCCTGGCGGGCTGCGAGACGTTGGAAAAGATCAATCCTTTCGGCGAAAAGGAGACGCCGCTGGTGGGAGACCGTCGCCCCGTCTTCCCGCAGGGCGTGCCCGGCGTGTCGTACAGCGAGCCGGTGGCCCAGCCCAGCAACGCCAACATCGCGGTCCCTGCCGGCGGCACCAGCGCGCCCGCTGCTGCGCCATCCACTCCCCGCAACTGATCTCTCCTTCTACGGGCGGAAGTCACATGTCCTTCACCCTGGCCATCGTCGGCCGCCCGAACGTGGGGAAATCCACGCTTTTCAACCGGCTGGTCGGTAAGAAACTCGCCCTGGTTGACGACCGGCCCGGCGTGACGCGCGATCGCCGGGAAGGCGACGGGCGGCTCGGCGACCTGGCCTTCCGCGTGGTGGATACGGCGGGGCTGGAAGAGGCCGACGCGGCTTCGCTCGAAGGGCGGATGCGCAGCCAGACCGAGGCCGCCATCGCGGATGCGGACGCCATCTTATTCATGGTGGACGCCCGCGTCGGGCTTACCCCCACCGATCGGGCGTTTGCCGCGCTGGTGCGCCGCTCAGGCAAGCCGGTCATCCTCGCCGCGAACAAGAGCGAGGGACGGGTGGGCGAGGTCGGCGCCATGGAGGCCTATGAACTCGGCCTCGGCGTGCCGCTTCCCGTGTCAGCCGAGCATGGGGAGGGCATGGGCGATCTTTACGACGCCCTGCGCGAGGCTCTGCCCAAGCAGACGCGGCGCCCCTCTCACGAGGACGCCGAGGAGGAAGACGCCACCGCGCGCCCTATCAAGGTGGCAGTGCTCGGGCGTCCGAATGCGGGAAAATCGACCCTCATCAACCGCCTGCTGGGCGAGGATCGCCTGCTCACGGGGCCGGAAGCCGGGATCACCCGCGATTCCATTTCCGTGGAACTGACATGGCACGATCGCCGCTTCGACATGGACCGCACGTTCGAGTTCTATGATACGGCGGGCCTGCGCAAACGCGCGCGCATCGATGACAAGCTGGAAAAGTTGTCGGCCGCGGACGGCCTGCGGGCGATGAAATTCGCCGAAGTCGTGATCCTTCTGCTGGACGCGGAGCGTCCCTTTGAGGAGCAGGATCTGAGGATTGCAGACCTTGTCGTGCGCGAAGGGCGTGCCTTGGTGCTGGGATACAACAAATCCGATCTTGTCACTGACCCCAAGGTGCTCTCGCGCCTGCGGGAGGAGGCCGATCACTGGCTCCCGCAAGTGAAGGGCGTGCCCATTGTCCATCTCTCGGGCCTGACGGGTCGGGGTCTCGACAAGCTGCTCGAAGCGGTGGTCGAGGCCCATCGGGTCTGGAACATCCGCATCGCCACCAATCCCTTGAACCGCTTTCTCCAAGAGGCGACGGACAGCCACCCTCCGCCGGCCGTGTCCGGGCGCCGGGTAAAGATCCGCTATATGACGCAGCCCAAGGCCCGCCCGCCGAGCTTCGTCATCTTCTGCTCGCGCGCGGAGGCGATTCCTGAAAGCTATCTGCGCTATCTGGCGAACGGCCTGCGGGAGCGGTTTGGCCTGCCGGGCGTGCCGCTGCGCTTCACCCTGCGCGAAAAGGACAATCCTTACGATCAGAAGGGGAGTTGATGTGAAGTCCCCGGGCGGCGTGATGATCCGCTGGGCGGCCATCCTTTTTACGGCGACACTTGTGGCCGTGCCTGGCGCCGCCTTGGCGCAGGAGTCATTGGCTCCCGCCAAAGAATTGTTCGGCGCGGCGACCGGCCCCGCGCCGCTGGCGGCGCGATCCATCGGCTTCTATTCCAAAGGCTGCCTGGCCGGGGCCGAGGCGTTGCCCGTGAATGGCCCCCAGGCGGGCGGAACCGGTCCGCTGTGGCAGGCGATGCGGCTGTCGCGTAATCGCAATTGGGGTCATCCCGCCCTTGTCGACTTCATTGAGCGGTTCGCGACCCGGGTTCCCCAGGTTTCCGGTTGGCCCGGCATTCTCGTCGGCGACATGTCCCAACCGCGCGGCGGGCCGATGCGCACCGGCCACGCCTCCCATCAGGTGGGCCTTGATGTCGACATCTGGCTCACCCCAAGCCCGGGCCGGGACATGACGCGGGCCGATCGCGAGTCGTTGTCGGCCGTCATGATGGTGCGTCCCGACCGGCTCGACGTGGATCCAAAAGCCTTCACACCCGACCATGTGGCGGTGATTCGGGCGGCTGCGCTCGATCCGTCGGTGGAGCGGGTCTTCGTCAATGCGGCCATCAAGAAGGCCCTCTGCCGATCGCCGGGGCCGGATCGCGCCTGGCTCTCGGTGGTGCGTCCCTATTGGGGGCACGACGCGCACATGCATGTGCGCCTGTTCTGCCAGAAGGACAGCCCGGACTGCCGGCCGCAGGAGCCGCCACCCGAGGGGGATGGGTGCGGCGCCGATCTGGCCTGGTGGTTCTCGGACGAGGTTCTGCATCCAAAACCCTCCCCCACACCGTCGAAACCCAAGCCGCCTTTGACATTGGCCGACCTGCCCTCGGCCTGCGCTGCGGTGCTTGAAGCCAGATAGATGGTCGTATCCGGTACGTGGCGCCATGTGACCGCCTGGGTTTGCGCTTCGCGCCGCGACCGGCTATCGAAGACCAATTCCAAACAAAAACGGCTCGGGGCGGCGAGCGCGTTGGAAAGTGGTGCATGGGCCGTCTCGACCGGTACATTTTCCTGACGGCATCGACCGCCTTCCTGGGCGTGACCGTGGTGCTGAGCGCCATGATCTGGTCGACCCAAGCCCTGCGCCAGCTGGATCTGGTGACGAGCCAGGGGCAGACCATTCTCGCCTTCGTCTCCATCACGAGCCTGACGCTGCCGACGCTGGTTCTGGTGATCGCCCCCGCGGCGCTGTTCATCGCCACCGCCTATACGCTCCTGAAGCTGAACGGCGATTCGGAGATCGTGGTGATGGCCGCGGCCGGCATGAGCCATTGGCGCGTTCTGCGGCCTTTGATTTTGCTGGCGGTTCTGGCCTCGCTGTTCGTCGAATTGCTCGCCATCGACCTTGTCCCCGGCAGCCTGCGCAGCTTCCGCGACCAGGTGTCCCGCGTGCGCGCGGACGTGGTGTCGTTCGTCGCCCAGCCGGGGCGGTTCGTGACGCTATCGCCGGGCCTCGTTTTTCACATTCGCGAGCGCGCCAACAATGGCGTGATGCGCGGCATCCTGATCGATGATGCGCGCGAGAAGGAAATATCCACCTATGTCGCCGACCGTGGGCAGATCGTGGAGACGCCGAAGGGCATTTTTCTGGTGCTGGAAGACGGATCCATTCATCGACGCACCCCGGGTGCGGCCTCAAACGGTTCGGTGGTGGCGTTCCAGCGCTACGCGTTCGGCCTGGACGGATTGGCGCCGGGTGGGCAGGGCGGGTCCGAACTGCGCCCCAGCGAGCGGGCGTTCGATTATGTCCAGAATCCGCCGCCCAACGACGTCTACGTGCTGATCGGCCAAGCGGGTCGGTTCCGGGAGGAAGTCCATAAGCGCCTGTCCGCCGGGCTTTACCCCTTCGCGTTCTTCGCGGTCGCCGCCGCCGCCCTCGCTCGGCCGCGCACCACCCGACAGGGGCGCACGCTGGCGCTCGCCTCCATCATTCCGGTGATGGTGGGGCTCCAGATTTCTTCTTTCGTGGTCGGTGGACAATTGCGAACCTCGGAGGCGGCGGTTCCCATCGCCTATCTTCTGCCCATCGGATGCATCGTCATCTGCGTGTTCGCGCTTCAGGGATGGATTCGCTTCGCCCCGCCCCAGGCGCTGGTGCGACTGGTGGATGCGATTTCCGCCCGCGTGAACCGGCTTACGGCGTCCTGACACGATGATCGGGCGCATTCTCGGCACCTATTTCGCGCGCCGCTTCTTCTCGGCGGTGGCGATGATCTTCCTCTCCTGCGTGTCGCTGATCATGCTCGTGGACTTCCTCGAGATGAGTCGCCGCACGGCCGACCGCGACGCGGTGACGACCGCCGACGTGGCGCTTCTGACCCTGTACCGGGCGCCGGCCTTCACCGAACAATTGCTGCCCTTTGCGGTTTTGTTCGGCGGCATCTTTTCCTTCGTCATGCTCTCGCGCCGGCTGGAATTGGTCGTGGCGCGGGCGGTGGGTCTCTCGGCCTGGCAATTCACCTCGCCCGCGGTGACCGTGGCCTTCCTGATCGGCGTGTTCGCCACCTGCGTGTTCAATCCGGTCTCCGCCGACTTCAAGGAGCGGGCGAACCGGATGGAGAGCGACATCTTCAATTCGGCTCCCTCTGGAAGCCTTCTGGGCAATACGAAGGGCGCCTTCTGGATTCGCCAGCAGAGCGTCGACGGCCAAGCCATCATCAAGGCGCAAGCGACTCAGCAGGGCGGGCGCGAACTGCTCAATGTCACGGTGTTCGAGTTCGACAAGGCCGACCGGCTCGAGGAGCGGGTCGAGGCGAAGTCGGCAATCCTGGAATATGGTTACTGGGTCCTGACCGATGCGCGGGTGATCATTCCGGGCTTCGACCAGCAGCAATTCGCCACCTTTCTGATCGCCACGAATCTCGATCCGGCCCAGATCCAGGAGAGCCTTCTGTCGGCTGAAACCGTGTCCTTTTGGCAACTTCCCGAGGCTATCAAGAATGCCGAGCAGGCCGGCTTTGGTGCGGCGCGATACCGCCTTCAGCTCCAGAGTCTCTTGGCGCGCCCGTTCTTGCTGGTGGCCATGGTGCTGATCGCGGCTGCCGTGGGGCTGCGCATCTTCCGCTTCGGCGGGGTCGGGCAGACGATTCTCGGTGGCGTGCTGGCCGGGTTTCTGCTTTACCTTGGAACCAAGCTCGCGGAGGATCTCGGCGAGGCGGGAGTGGTCCATCCCATTGCCGCAGCGTGGTTTCCAGCGGTGGCGGGAATAGTCCTGGGGGTTCTTGTTCTGTTGCACCGGGAGGACGGATGACCGTCGGGTTCACTCCCGCGGAAGGGTGGGCGGCTCAGGCCTGGCGGTGCGTTATGCGTCGCGGCGGGACACGGCTTGCCTTTGCTCTCGTGATTACCCTTGCCTTGGGCGCAGGGGCTACGAGCGCGCGCGCCCAGTCGCCGGTCGGCGGCATGGCGAACACCTTTGCCGCACCGCAAACGAATGGGGACCAGAAGATGCTCGTCACGGCGGACGAGCTTATCTACGACTATGAGAAGAACACCGTCGGCGCCTCCGGCAACGTGCAGCTCTATTATGACGGGGCAAGCCTCGAGGCCCAGAAGGTCACGTTCGATCGCAACCGAAACGTGGTCATCGCGGAAGGCAATGTGCGCCTGAAGCAGAAGGACGGAAATGTCACGCGCGCGGACAGGCTGGAGCTGAGCGAGGACTTCAAGAACGGCTTCATCGAGTCGCTGCGAGTCGATACCGTCGACAAGACCCATTTCGCCGCCACCCGTGCCGACCGCACCGAAGGCAATGTCACGGTCTTCCAGAATGGCGTCTACACCGCCTGCGAGCCGTGCAAAAACGCCCCGGAGCGCCCGCCGCTCTGGCAGGTGAAGGCCTCGCGCATCATCCACAATCAAGACGAGCAGATGATCTACTACAAGGATGCGACCTTGGAGTTTTTCGGTCTGCCCATGGCCTATTTTCCTTATTTTTCCAGCCCCGATCCGACGGTGAAGCGCAAAACCGGTTTCCTGAGCCCGATCTTCGTCAACGGCACGAATCTCGGCGTCGGCGTCGGTATTCCGTTTTTCTGGAACATCGCGCCCGACCGCGACATGACCCTGACGCCCATCTATTACAGCGAGCAGGGCTTGCTGATGCAGGGCGAGTGGCGCCAGCAACTGCTTAACGGCTCCTATGACATCCGCGCTGCGGGCATCATGCAGCAGGACAAGGACGCGTTCGCGGGGTTGCCCGGCTATCGGGACAATCGCGGCATTATTCAAAGCCGCGGCGAGTTTGCCTTGTCCGATCAGTGGAAGTGGGGCTGGGACGGTACCCTCGCCTCCGACCGCACCTTCCTTAATGATTATAATCTGGGCGGCTATGTCGATGCGCTCGGCCTCGTCACCACCCAGCCTACCGAGATTATTTCCCAGCTCTATGTGACGGGCCAGGGCGACCGCTCCTTCTTCGATGCGCGCGGGCTCTACTTCCTAGGGCTGTCGGTGACCGACAATCAGGACGTGATCCCGGTGGTGGGGACGTTCAATTACAATTACGTCTTCGGCAATCCGGTGCTGGGCGGCGAGGCGGGCGTGCGCGTGAATTTCAATTCCGTGTCGCGCAACGAAGCGGACTTTGTCGGCATGTCGGCGGCGAACTCCCTCGCCACAGGCGGCGTCGCCATTCCGCCCGGCACATGCGCCTTGACCAATCCCAATCCGACCCAATGCCTGCTGCGTGGCGCGCCGGGTGAGTATCAGCGGCTCAGCGCCGAATTGTATTGGAAGCGGTCCATCACCGATCAGGTGGGTCAGATCTGGACTCCGTTTGCCAGCGCCCGGGTAGATGTCGCTCACGCCAATATCGGGACGCTGCCCACCAGTTACACGAGCGGCATCACCCTTCCGGGCCAGAACCCGCTGCAGTCGGGCGATGAAAGCCTGATCCGGGCCATGCCGGCGATCGGCCTCGATTATCGCTATCCCTTCATCTCGGTGCAGCAATGGGGCACCCAGACCATCGAGCCGCGCGCCCAGCTGGTGATCCGCCCGAGCGAGACCGGGATCGGAAAGCTGCCCAACGAGGATGCGCAAAGCCTCGTGTTTGACGATGCGAACCTTTTTGAGATCAACAAATATTCCGGCTGGGATCGGGTTGAGGGCGGAGGCCGGCTGAATGTCGGCGTGACCTATACGGCGGCGCTGAACAATGCCGGGTTGATCACGGCCGTCATCGGCCAATCCTACCATCTCTTCGGCATCAACTCCTTCGCGGAAGGCGACATGGCCAATACCGGCCTTGAGTCCGGCCTCGATACGAATGTGTCGGACGTGGTCGCCCGTTTCTCCTATTCGCCGACATCGAACCTGGAGTTCATTTCCCGCTTCCGCTTCGACGAGGAGAATTTCTCGCTCCAGCGGTTCGAGCTTGAGGGGCGGACTTCATTTGGCGCGGTCACCCTCTCTGCGGTCTACGGTCTTTATGCTCCGCAGCCCCTGCTTGGGTATTATGAGGAGCGCGAAGGCGTCTACACGAGCGCATCCTATCGCCTCACCAACGAATGGGCGGTGGCGGGAGGTATCCGATACAACATCGCCCAGTCCGGTATCGACATGACTTCGGTTGGCGTGACCTATGCAGACGACTGCTTCACACTCGCCGTGAGCTATGTGTCCAATTACAATCTCAGCACCTACGACACGGATCCGAGCCAGGCGATCATGGTGACGATCGGCTTGCGGACGCTCGGCCAGTCTAAATTCTCAACCTCGCTCGCAAGCTCCACCAACTGAGCCGCGCATCCCCCGATCGGCCGCGCGTCGGTGGGACGCATGCCCTTTTCGGGGCGCGCAGGCCTTCGTTCTCACGTGGACGTGGGGCCTGAAACCAGGATTTTGGGCCCCTTGGCCGTATTGCGGCCATAGGGGCTCGCAAGATACGGTGCGCCGGCTCCGGGGTCCTGCCCCGCCGCGAGCCCGATCGCCGCGACACCGCTCCTGACCGGATGATGCCATGCTGACGAGTGCCCGCCGCTTCCTGCCGATCCTCGGCTTCGCCCTCGCCCTCCTGGGAGGGGGCGTCGCGCCTGCCGCGGCCCAGCAGTTGCTGGTGCTCGTGAATGGCCAGCCCATCACCAGCTTCGACGTCGCGCAGCGCCAGAAATTGCATCAGGTCATCGGCGACAAGCCGCCAGGCGCGAAGGAAACCCTGGAGGAATTGATCGACCAGCATCTCAAAGTCGCTGCCGCCTCCCGCATCGGGATCAGCATCGACGACGAGGATCTGGACAAGCTGTTCGCCAGCGTGGCGGAGCGCAGCGGCCGAACCCCTGCCCAGCTCGAAGCCATTCTGAACCAGCAGGGCGTCACCGCCCAGACCTTCAAGAACAAGCTGCGAGCGGACAATGTCTGGCAGCAATATGTGCGCGCGCGCGCGCCGGCCATCAACGTTCGCGATACCGACGTGCTGGCGGCGCTGAATGCGAAGGGCGCGGGCGACCAGTTGGTGGCCACGGAATACACCCTTTATCCGATCATTTTCGTGGTGCCGCGCGGCTCGAACGCCTATCAGGCGCGCCTGTCAGAAGCGAATGCGTTCCGCTCTCGCTTCACCAATTGCGAAAGCGGTCTCCAGGCTGCAAAGGCGATGCGCGAGGTGGTGGTGCGCTCGCCGGTGCGCCGCATGTCCTCCGACATGCCCGCCGCCTTGCGCCAGCTCTTGGATAAGACGGAGGTCGGGCGCCTGACGCCGCCCGAAGTTACCCAGACCGGAGTCGAAATCTTCGCGGTCTGTGACAAGGTTCAGGTCAAAGGGGAAAGCGCGCAGAAGCGGGAGATCAAGGACCAGCTCGCGTCGTCCCAATTCCAGGCGGAATCGAAGAAGCTGTTGGCCGATTTGCGCAAATCCGCCCTTATCGTCTATCGCTGATGGCGCCTCGCGGAGCGGAAACGAAGGGGCCCGTCCTGCCTCTCGCCTTGTCGCTGGGGGAGCCTGCGGGCATCGGGCCGGAACTTGTCCTCATGGCTTGGGCAGCCCGGCTCGAAGCCGCCTTGCCGGTGTTCTGCGCTGTGGGCGACCCGGATCTTCTACGCGCACGCGCGCTTCGGCTCGGGTTTGATGTGCCGGTGGTGGCATGCACACCCGAAGAGGCCGCCGCAGTGTTCGAAAATGCCGTGCCGATCCTGCCTGCGGGCCCGCGTGCGACCGCCGAGCCGGGGCGGCCGGATGAAAGCAGCGCGCCCGCGGTGATCGAAAGCCTTTCGCGCGCCGTCGATCTGGTGCTGGAGGGCCGCGCGGCGGGTCTTGTCACCGCGCCTTTGGCTAAGTCCGTGGTGTATGGGGCCGGCTTCCCCTTCCCCGGCCATACCGAATATCTGGCGGCGCGATGCGCGGCGCCCGGCGGGCGTGCGCCCCTGCCTGTGATGATGATCTGGTCGCCGGAACTCGCCGTGGTCCCGGCAACAATCCATGTCCCGTTGCGAGACGTGCCTGACTTGTTGAGCGCGGATCTCATCGTAGAGACTGGCCGCATCGTCCATCGGGACCTGCGCCGCAGGTTCGGCATTGCTGCGCCGCGCCTCGCCGTTGCGGGTCTCAATCCCCATGCGGGCGAAGGCGGCAGTCTTGGCTCCGAGGACGAACGCATCGTGCGCCCCGCAGTTGAACGGCTGCGGGCGGAGGGTGTGGACGCGCGCGGGCCGTTGCCGGCGGACACGCTGTTCCATCCTGCGGCGCGAGCGACCTATGATGCGGTCATCGGCATGTATCACGACCAAGTGCTGGGGCCGGTGAAGACCCTCGCCTTCCATGACGGCGTCAACACCACCCTCGGTCTGCCCTTCGTGCGCACCTCGCCCGACCATGGCACGGCATTCGACATCGCCGGCACGGGCCGCGCCGATCCCTCCAGCCTCATGGCTGCGCTCCGGCTTGCCGCGCATTTGGCCGAGGAGGAGCGATCAGCGCGGGCGGCGGAACGCGCGTCATGAGCAGCCTCGATTCCCTGCCCCCGTTGCGGGACGTCATCCGCCGCCATGAATTGTCAGCCCAGAAGTCGCTGGGGCAGAACTTCCTGCTGGACCTCAACCTGACGGCGCGCATCGCGCGCGGATCTGGTCCTCTGGAGGGCGCGCGGGTCGTTGAGGTCGGCCCGGGACCGGGAGGCTTGACCCGTGCCCTTTTGGCGCTTGGTGCAGCGCAGGTCGTCGCGGTGGAGCGGGATCGGCGGTGCATCGCCGCGCTTGCGGAGGTGGCCGAGGCCTATCCGGGCCGCCTCCACGTGATCGAAGGGGATGCGCTTGCGGTGGATGTGCGGCCCCTCCTGGGTGAAGGGCCGGCGCGGGTGGTGGCCAATCTTCCCTACAATATCGCCACCTTGCTGCTGGTAGGATGGCTCTCGGTGGATCCGTGGCCGCCCTGGTATTCCTCCCTGACGCTCATGTTCCAGCGGGAAGTGGCGGAACGCATTGTCGCTGCGCCCGGCACCAAGGCCTATGGCCGCCTTGCGGTTCTGGCCGGCTGGCGGACGGAGGCGCGCATTTTGTTCGACGTGGCGCCTACGGCCTTCGTCCCGCCGCCCAAAGTGACTTCGTCGGTGGTTCATCTCGTGCCGCGTGAAACGCCCTTGCCGTGTGCGCTGCGCGACCTGGAGCGGGTGACGGAAGCTGCTTTTGGCCAGCGCCGCAAGATGCTGCGCCAGAGCCTGAAAAGCCTCGGTGTCGAGACCATGGCCCTGCTGGAGCGCGCCGGCGTGGAGGAGACGGCGCGCGCGGAGGAAATCGATGTGCCGGGCTTCGTCGCCCTGGCACGCGCCTTCGCGGACCAGCGCGCGGGCGGCTGAAACGGCGCCGGTCTTCACAGGAAAGCTTCACCTGAAGCTAGGCCTCCGCTAGAGAATGGCGTCCTGAAGGGCTCGTCGCCGAGCCGCTGCGGGAGACCGGAAATGAGTCAGGCCTATCGTCCGCTGCTTCAGGTGCTCCTCTTGCTGATCGGCGCCGGGGCGGGCGGGCCTGAGCTTGTCAGCGCCGCGCGGGCAGAGCCCGTTCTCGAGCGCGTGGTTCTGGTACAGCGGCACGGCGTTCGCGCTCCAACCCAGTCGTCCCAGTTGCTCGAAAGCTGGACAGCGCGGCCCTGGCCGATCTGGCCGGTCGCCAGCGGCGAACTCACCGACCAGGGTGCCGATGTGGTGGCGCTGGTGGCCGACGGCATCCGCGCTCATTATGTGGAGCGGGGGCTTCTTCCGGCCAAAGGTTGTCCCGGCGATGGGCTCGTGGTGTGGGCCGACAGCAGGGACGAGCGCACGCGGCGCAGCGGCGAGCAGATGGCTGCCCACCTCGCCCCGGGATGTAGCGTTTCCGCGGCTTCGGGCACGCCCGGGACGCGCGACCCGCTCTTTAAGAGTGCTGAGGGCGCCTGCCGCTTCGAGCCTGGCCCGGCCGCTGATGCGCTGCGCGAGGCCATCGGCCCCGGCGGCAAGCTCGCGGGCTCGACCGAGCCGGCGATCGCGGACATCTTCTCGATCCTGAAGCCCGGCGCTCCGGCGCCAGACCCGGCGGCGAGCCGGTTCGAAGTCGACCCCTATGAGATCGTCCTGACCGGCCCGCTCGCCGTCGCCGCCGATACCGGCGAAATCTTCCTGCTGGAATATGCCCAGGGCTTTGCCAGCGACGACGTGGCCTGGGGCGCCGCGCCGGATGCCGCCCGATTCGCCTCGTGGCTAGGGCCGCGCAATCGACTGTCGGACCTCACCCGCGCCCTGCCTTATGCTGCCGTTCGCCAAGGCGGCGCGATGGCACGCTTTATGATCGAGAGCCTTGCACTGGAGCCGCGCGCGGCGGCGCCCGCCATCGGGGAGTCCGCAAAGCTGATCGCCCTTGCCGGCCATGATGACAATCTGTCCAACATGGCTGGCGTCTTCGGCGCGGACTGGACGTTGCCGGGCCAGCCGGACGAGACCGCCCCGGCCACGGCCTTCGCCCTGGAACGCTGGCGCGAGCCGACGAATGGCGATGTGTGGGTGCGGCTCACTCTCTTCTATGCCGAGCTTGAGGGAATGCGCGCGTTGGATCCCAAAGCGGTCCACGCTTTGTCCATTGCCCTGCCAGGCTGCGGGGGGCGCGCGTGTCCGCTCGAACAGGTGCGCGCCCGCGTCCATGCTCTGGTGCCAGAGGCGTGCCGGGGATAGGCGCGCCTTACAGCGCGTCGCGCAGGCCCTTTACGAATTCCGCAAGGCCGGTGAGGCGCCGCCGCTTCAGGCGCTCCGCGTTGAGGATGGCGGTGAGCTTGGCGAGGCTGTCCTCAATGTCCTGGTTGATCAGGATATAGTCGTATTCGGTGAAATGGCTGATTTCGTCCGAAGCCTTGGACATGCGCTGGTGGACCACTTCGTCGCTGTCCTGCGCGCGGGTGCGCAGCCGCTTCTCCAGATCCTCCGCCGACGGCGGCAGCAGGAACACCTTCACCAGGTCTTGCTGGGCGCTCTGGTCGAGCTGCTGCGTGCCCTGCCAGTCGATGTCGAACAACACGTCGCGTCCGGCGGTGAGCGCGTCCTCCACCGCTTGCCGAGGTGTGCCGTAGAGATTGCCGAACACGGTCGCATGTTCCAGCAGCTCACCCTTGTCGCGCAATTGCTGGAACGCCTCGACGCTGACGAAGAAATAATCCTTGCCGTCCACCTCTCCGGGCCGGGGCGGACGGGTGGTGACGGACACCGACATGGTGATCCGATCATCCTGTGCCAGCAGGCGGCGCGACAACGTCGTCTTCCCGGCGCCGGAGGGCGAGGACAGCACCAACATCAGCCCTCGGCGCGCGAGGACGCTGGAGCCGGGCTTCCAGCCGGGAAGGGAGAAGTGCGAGGTGGGGGCGGCGCTGTTGGCCATGGGGGACTTCAGCTCACTCGATATTCTGAATCTGCTCGCGGAACTGATCCACCAGAAGCTTCAGGTCAAGTCCGATCTGGGTGAGGGCCACAGCATTGGACTTCGAGCACAGGGTATTGGCCTCGCGGTTGAACTCCTGGGCCAGGAAATCCAGCTTGCGCCCGACCGGCCCGCCGAAGTCGAGCAGGGCGTGGGCCGCCGCCACATGCGCCGTGAGACGGTCCAGTTCCTCGCGCACGTCGGCCTTCGCGGCCAGAAGCGCGGCTTCCTGGTGCAGGCGGTCCGGGTCGAGCGAGGTGGCGGTGCCCACCAAGGCGCGCACTTGGTCCTCCAGCCGCGCGCGGATCGCTTCGAGGCGGCGCTCCGGGAGGGCCTCGGCGGCGGAGATCAGACGCGACATTGCCTCAAGGCGGTCGCGCAGAACCGCCTTCAAGGCGAGCCCCTCAATAAGACGCATATCCACCAGATCCGCGAGCGCGGTCTCGAATCCGGCGGTTGCGGCGCGGGTGAGGGAGTCCACGTCTTCCGGCGACTGCTCGGCCTCCACCACGTCCACGATGCCCTTCACCGCAAGGAGTGAATCAAGCGTGGGCGGGAGAAGGCCGAACCGGTCTGCGGCGGCTCGGCCGGCAGCGACGAGGGCGTCCAGGGCAGGCGCGTTGAGGCTCACCGTCACTGAATCGCCTTCGCGGGCGTAGGAGAAGGTGGCTGAGACCGATCCGCGCGCGAGCGAGGCTCCCGCTGCCGCGCGGGCAGCCGCCTCCAGGGCGTCGAAGCCGGAGGGCACGCGCAGCCGCAGGTCAAGCCCCTTGGCGTTGACCGAGCGGACCTCCCAACTCCAGCGCCAGGCGCCGACCGTTCCTTGGGCGCGGGCGAACCCGGTCATGCTGGCGAGGGACATGGGCGTGCGGCGGCGCTGCCGCCTCCTCAGTTGGAGTTGGTGGACATGCCGGCGCCGGGTGCCGTCACGGGCGCGGCCGGTGTGGCGGCGGGCGGTTGCGCCGCCTTCTGGGCGGCCTCGATCTCGCGCCATTTTGCGACGTTGCGATTGTGCTGTTCCAGCGTCTTGGCGAAGGCGTGCCCGCCGGTTCCGTCGGCGACGAAATACAGATCGTCCGTCTTGGCGGGGTTTGCCACGGCGGCGAGCGCCTCCTTGCCCGGATTGCCGATGGGCCCCGGGGGAAGTCCGTCGATGGTGTAGGTGTTATAGGCCGTCGGGGTCGAGATGTCGGTGCGCGTGATCGGCCGTCCCAGCGCGCCCTTTCCGCCAACGATTCCATAGATGATGGTCGGATCGGACTGGAGTTTCATTTTTTTGTTCAGGCGGTTGATGAACACCGCCGCGACCTTGGGCCGCTCGTCCGCCTTGCCGGTCTCGTCCTCCACGATGGAGGCGAGGATCACCAGTTCCTGGGGCGACTTCAGCGGCAGCGAGGGATCGCGCTTGGCCCAGATGTCGCGCACCACCTTCTGCTGCTCGGCCGCCATGCGCTGGAGCACCTCCTCGCGGCGCATGCCCCGGGTGATGCGATAGGTCTCAGGCAGGAGCGTGCCTTCCTGTGGAACGCGCGGCGAGCCCGTCAGCAGGTCGTTGGAATTGAGGCGGTCCACGATCTGCTGGCTCGTCAGGCCCTCTGGAATCGTGACTTGGTGGACCACAACGCGGCCCTCCACCATGTCCTCCAGCACCTTGGAGAGCGGCACGGCGGGCGGGAAGCGATACTCGCCAGCATGAAGCTGCTCGCCCCGATGGGTGATCTGCTGGCTGGCCAGGAACAGGGCCCAGTTCCGCACCACGCCTTCGCGCTCCAGGATTTCGGCGATATCGCGCGCGCCGGATCCGCGGGGGATGAACACCAGCTTTTCGGTCTCAAGCGGGCCGGGGGCCGAATATTGCTGCTGCCCGTACCAGGCAAGCAGCCCCCCGCCCACGGCGAGAAACAGGAGAAAGGTGAAGATGGCGCTGCCGATCACCACCGCCGGGTGGCTCGCGCTGCGCGACGGGCGGCGCTTATTGGCCTTGGCCTGCGCCTTCTCCGCCTGCCTGCGCGCGCGGCGGGAAGGTTCCGCCGGGGGCCGAGTCGCCGCGGGCGCGGGCGCCTCGCTGGGGCGCGTGCTGTCCGCCTGGACCTCGGGCGCGGCATGGGCCGGCACCGGAGCCTCGGTCTGCGCGTTCTGGGCCTTGTCTTCGGGTGCGGCCATCAGGCTAATCCTCGCTCTCCCGGGGCGGTGCGTCCTCTTAACAGCTGAGAGAGCGATTCCCGATCCGGTCGTTTCGACCTCTTGGGTTTCATCCGACAGCCGACCGCGAACACTCGCGGCCCGACGCGCCCCGACCCGGGGCGTCCTGTTCTGTTCCCAGCGGTCCAGCGGGCCATGGGCCGCTACAGGGGATAAGGCTCAAATGGACGAAAATGGGACCGCCGCCGTGGCGAGGGCCCCTTTTCTCACTCCTGCGGGCGGGAGAACAGCAAGGATGCGTTGGTGCCGCCAAATCCGAAGGAATTGGAAAGCGCCACGTCGATCTTGCGCGCGCGGGGCGTGTGCGGCACCAGGTCGATGGGCGTCTCGACGGAGGGATTGTCGAGATTGAGGGTCGCCGGTGCCACCTGGTCGCGGATCGCGAGGATGGAGAAGATCGCCTCCACCGCGCCCGCCGCGCCGAGCAGATGCCCGATGGACGACTTGGTGGACGACATGGAGACGCCGGCCGCCGCATTGCCGAGCAGGCGCTCCACCGCTTTCAGCTCGATCTCGTCGGCCATGGTGGAGGTGCCGTGGGCGTTGATATAATCCACATCGCTCGCGGTCAGCCCGGCCCGCTTGAGGGCGGCGCTCATGCAGCGATAGGCGCCGTCGCCGTCCGGCGAGGGCGCGGTGATGTGGAAGGCATCGCCCGACAGGCCATAGCCGATGAGTTCGGCATAGATCTTCGCGCCGCGCGCTTTGGCGTGCTTGTATTCTTCCAGCACCACCATGCCCGCGCCTTCGCCCATGACGAAGCCGTCGCGGTCGCGGTCATACGGGCGCGAGCCGCGTGCCGGCTCATCGTTGAAGGCCGTGCAGAGCGCCTTGCAGGAGGCAAAGCCAGCCAGCGCCAGGCGGTTGACCGGCGATTCGGTACCGCCCGCCAGCATCACGTCGGCGTCGCCGAGCGCGATCAGGCGACCGGCATCGCCGATGGCGTGCGCGCCCGTGGAGCAGGCGGTGACCACCGCATGGTTCGGCCCCTTGAGGCCGTGGGCGATGGAGACATAGCCGCCGGCGAGATTGATGAGGCGACCGGGAATGAAGAAGGGCGAAATGCGGCGCGGGCCGCGTTCCTTCAGGATCAGGGACGCTTCCGCAATTCCCTCGATGCCGCCGATGCCGGAGCCGATCAGGACGCCGGTGGAAATCTGGTCCTCATAGGAGGTCGGATGCCAATTGGCGTCGTCCAGCGCCTGCTGCGCGGCAGCCATGGCGAAGACGATGAATTCATCGACCTTGCGCTGCTCCTTGTGTTCCATCCAATCGTCGGGATTGTAGGTTCCATCGGAACCGTCTCCGCGCGGAATGGTGCAGGCGATCTTGCAGGGCAGGTCCGAAACGTCGAAGCGTTCGACGAACGATGCGCCGCTCTGACCGTCCAGCAGCCGCCGCCAGCTCGGCTCAACACCGCAGGCGAGCGGCGTCACCATGCCGAGGCCAGTGACGACAACACGTCTCATGAGGGGAACTCCGGAACAATCAGACAGACGGCCGCGCACGCGAAAAGCGCCGCGACCGTCGAAAGCACTGGCTTGAAATCAGGCCGCGTTCTTTTCCAGGAACTTGATCGCGTCGCCAACCGTCAGGATGGTCTCAGCGGCGTCGTCCGGGATCTCGGTGTTGAACGCTTCCTCGAAGGCCATCACGAGCTCGACGGTGTCGAGGCTGTCCGCGCCGAGATCGTCGATGAAGCTGGCATTTTCAGTGACCTTCGCGGGCTCGACGCCCAGATGCTCCGCGACGATCTTCTTCACCTGATCGGCGATGTCACTCATCGATGCACCCTCATTATCTGAATTATATCCTGCCGTGCGGCGGCTGTGAGACGGCATAAAGCCTTTCACCCGCCGTGCCCAGCCCCATGCTCGCTTCCCGTCGGGCTGATCGAAGCACAGAAATCCTTACCCGAACGCGCGGTATTTGCTCGAACGGATCGGGGGTCGTTACCACACTTCCCCAGCCTATGCCAGCAAACCCCATCGCGGTCAAAAGGTCCAGCGGGCACAGGCCCGCAAAGCCTCAGATCCACGCCTCAGATCATGGCCATTCCGCCGTTGACGTGCAGCGTCTGCCCGGTCACGTAGCCGGCTTCGTCCGAGGCCAGATAGACGCAGGCGGACGCAATGTCGCCCGGCGTGCCGAGGCGGGCGGCGGGGACCGCCTTGAGGATGGTTTCGCGCTGCTTTTCGTTGAGCGCGTCTGTCATAGGGGTTGCGATGAAGCCGGGAGCGACGCAGTTCACCGTCACGCCCCGGCTCGCCACTTCCTGGGCCAGCGACTTGGTCATGCCGATCATGCCCGCCTTGGCGGCGGCATAATTGCCCTGGCCGGCATTGCCGGTCACCCCGACGATGGAGGTGATGGAAATGATGCGCCCCGCGCGACGGCGCATCATGGTGCGCACGGCGGCACGCGACAGGCGGAAGGCAGAGGTGAGATTGACCGCGATCACCTGATCCCAGGCCTCGTCGGTGAGGCGCATGAAGATATTGTCGCGGGTGATGCCCGCATTGTTCACCAGGATGTCCACCTGGCCCATGGCCGCCTCGGCATCCGGGACGAGCTTCTCCACCTCCTCGGCGACGCCGAGATTGCAGGGCAGAACGTGGACCCGCTCCGAAAGCTCGGCGGCCAGCGCGTCGAGGGCCTCCCTGCGGGTGCCAGAGAGGGTGACGGTCGCACCCTGGGCATGAAGCGCCTTGGCGATGGCGCCGCCGATGCCGCCCGTGGCGCCGGTGACGAGCGCGGTCTTGCCGCTGAGGTTGAACATGGAAGCTCCAGAAGCCGGAAGGAAAGAAGAGGGACTCAGGCGGCGGGTGCCGCGCGAGCGGCGATGAAGGCCGCCACATCCTCGGGCGTGCCCACCGCGCTGGCGGCGATCTGCTTGGCGATGCGGCGCGACAGTCCGGAGAGCACCTTGCCCGCGCCCACCTCCACCGTGCGGTCCACGCCGGCCGAGGCCATGAACAGGACGCTTTCGCGCCAGCGCACCGTGCCGGTCACCTGCTCCACCAGGAGGCGGACGATCTCGGCCGGTTCGGTCACCGGGGCCGCCTTCACATTGGAGATAACCGGCACCACGGGCGCCTTCACGGCGGCCTTGGAGAGGGCTTCGGCCATGGCCTCGGCGGCCGGCGCCATCAGACGGCAATGGAAGGGCGCGGAGACCGGCAGCAGCACCGCCTTCATGGCGCCCTTGGCCTTGGCCAACTCGATGGCGCGCTCCACGGCGGCCTTGGTGCCGGAGACCACCACCTGTCCGTCGGCATTGTCGTTGGCGGCCTCGCACACCTCGCCCTGAGCGGCTTCCGCCGCGACCGCCGCGGCGTCCGCATAAGTGAGGCCGAGCAAGGCGGCCATGGCGCCGGCTCCCACCGGAACCGCCGCCTGCATGGCCGCGCCGCGAATGCGTAGAAGCTTCGCCGCATCAGTGACGCTGAGGGCGCCGGCGGCGGCGAGCGCGGAATATTCGCCAAGCGAATGGCCCGCCACGAAGGCCGCGTCGCGCGCCAGATCGAGCCCGGCTTCGCTCTCCAGCACACGCAAGGCGGCGAGCGAGACCGCCATCAAAGCGGGCTGGGCATTGGCGGTGAGCGTCAGCTCATCGGCCGGACCTTCCCACATGAGGGAGGAGAGCTTCTGCGACAGCGCCGCGTCCACCTCGGCGAACACCGCGCGCGCGGCGGGAAACGCCTCGGCGAGGGCCTTGCCCATGCCCACCTGCTGGCTGCCTTGTCCCGGAAAGATGAAGGCCGTGGTCATGGGCGTGTCTCGCTTCTTGGTTCGGGCCTGAAATTTGGGGAGGGGAGAGACACCGCAACGGGCGGCGAGTCAAGGTTGCCTGAGATCCGAACGGGAAAAGGCGGTCGCCGCGCGCCGGCCCGCCTGCTGCTTTCGAAACTCGCGCTGCCCTTGAGGCACGCTGAAAACTTGCATCCGCGCCAGAACCTGCTATACGCCCCGCTTCCGTTGCCCCGGCCGGGGGCTGAACGGACGGTCGGCTGTTGGCTCGCCTTCGGGCGTTCATCAACCGGTAGGGCGAGAGCCCGTCGTCCCGTGTTCCCGCCTTCCGAGCAGACGCGCCTTTCCGAAGGCCGAAAGGGCTTGGCGCCGGGGGCGGATAAAACAGAAAGGCAGAGACGACATGGCTCTCTATGAGCACGTGTTCCTCGCGCGCCAGGACGTGACGGCGCAGCAGGTCGAGGAACTGACCACCCGCTTCAAGGGTGTGATCGAGGCGAACGGCGGTTCGGTCGGCAAGACCGAATATTGGGGCGTGAAGTCCCTGACCTATCGCATCAACAAGAACCGCAAGGCGCACTTCACGCTCATCAACATCGACGCCCCCTCGGCGGCGGTTCAGGAGATGGAGCGCCAGATGCGTATTGACGAGGACGTTCTGCGCTTCCTCACCCTGCGCGTCGAAGAGCATGAGGATGGTCCTTCGGCCATGCTGCAGAAGCGCGATCGCGACGAGCGTGAGCGCGGCGAGCGCGGCTTCGGCGGAGATCGCGGCTTCGGCGGCGACCGTCCGCGTCGCCCGCGTGAGCGTGACGAGGCCCAGGGCGAGGAGATGGTGTGATGGCGTTCGCTCAAGCTGGTGGTGGTGGCGGCCAGCGCCGTCCGTTCTTCCGTCGTCGCAAGACCTGCCCGTTCTCCGGCCCCAATGCGCCGAAGATCGACTACAAGGACGTGCGACTCCTGCAGCGCTACATTTCCGAGCGCGGCAAGATCGTTCCGAGCCGCATCACCGCGGTCTCGGCCAAGAAGCAGCGTGAACTGTCGGCCGCCATCAAGCGCGCCCGCTTCCTCGGCCTGCTGCCCTTCGTGATCCGCTGATCGCGGACGAGGTTCGGAGCGCGCGGCAAAGTCCGTGCGCCCCTTTCGCGTTTCAAATGGCCATGCACGGGCGTGGCCGAGTTGGGGCCGGCATCACGACCGGCCTCTAACCGCCCCGGCGGGACAGCGAGAGACATGGGACAGATTCTTCTTATCGGCCTGGCCGCCGGCGCGGCCTCTGCATTGCTCGTGGCGGGCGTCGCTGCGGGCACGGTATTGGCCGTTCCCCTGTTCTATCTCGCGCCTTTGCCAATCATGGTGGCGGGCCTCGCCTTCAGCCACTGGGCCGCACTGTTCGGCGTGCTGTTCGCGGCGGCCGGCCTCGGCGCGGTTTTCACCTCCACTTTTCTCTTCGCCTATCTCATCGGCATTGGCGGACCGGCCTGGGCCTTGGCCTATGCGGCCTTGCTGGCGCGGGATGAGCCAGCCGGGCGGGGCGGGCTGGTGTGGTTCTCCGTGTCCGGTCTTGTGCTGCTGGCGGCGGCGCTCGCGACCGTGAGCACGGTCACTGGCCTGCTGTCTGTTGCCAGCGATTACGATGCGTATCGCGCGGCGGTTTCGGCCGCGTTCGGTGCCTTCGTGGAGGTGCAGAAGGAGGCGGGTGGAGCAGGGCTCGCGCCGGAGGATGCGGCCAGCATGGCCGGTCTCGTGGCCGGCGTCCTGCCCGGCATGGCAGCCGCCCTGTCCATGGTCACGCAGCTCATCTGCCTCTACCTCGCGGCCCGGGCCGCGCGGCTCTCGGGTCGGCTTGCCCGGCCGTGGCCGCATCTTGCCGGTCTTCGGCTTCCGCCCGTCACCAGCCTTGCCCTCGCCGTCATCGTTGCCGCCTCCGTTGCGCCCGGAATGATCGGGCTGGCGGCCTCGGCGGCCGGATCGGCGCTGGTGCTGGCGTTCGTCCTGGCGGGGTTCGCCGCCCTTCATGACCTGACCCGGGGCCGCACGGCGCGGC
Organism: Pseudomonadota bacterium; assembly: GCA_040755535.1. GTDB lineage: Bacteria > Pseudomonadota > Alphaproteobacteria > Rhizobiales > Xanthobacteraceae > Aquabacter. The sequence goes on from JBFMAV010000001.1 coordinate 176,335, forward strand.
CCCTCATCCTGACCGCAGCCTGGGTCGCGACGCTCGCGCTCGGCTGGCCTGTGCTGGGTGTCGCGGTGTTCGGCCTGCTGGACACCATGTTCGACCTGCGCACCCGCCTCAGTACCGGCGGCGGCCCCCCGGCCGCCAACGATCGATAATCCAAATCCGAACATCCAAGACACAGACTTAAGGAGACACAGATGGACGTTATTCTTCTCGAGCGGATCGCCAAGCTCGGCCAGATGGGCGAAGTGGTGAGCGTGCGCGCGGGCTTTGCCCGCAACTTCCTGCTGACCCAGGGCAAGGCCCTGCGCGCCACCAAGGAAAACCGCGCCAAGTACGATCAGATGAAGGCCCAGCTCGAAGCCCGGAATCTGGAGCTGAAGAAGGAAGCCGATGCGGTCGGCGCGAAGCTCAATGGCGCGAGCGTGGTGGTGATCCGCCAGGCGGGCGAGAGCGGCCAGCTCTACGGCTCGGTCTCCACGCGCGACATCGCCGAGGCGCTCACCGCCGCCGGCTTCACGGTCGCCCGCCAGCAGATCGTCCTCAACCACCCCATCAAGACCATCGGCCTGCACACGCTGCCCGTGACCCTGCACCCTGAGGTCGAGGTCTCGGTGACCGTCAATGTGGCGCGCAGCGCCGAGGAAGCCGAGCGTCTCGCGCGCGGGGAGGACTTCCGCGCCCGTGACGACGAGGACGAGGATGAGGACGAGGTTGTGGCCGAGCAGGTCGTGGAAGTTCTCGCTGAGGAAGGCGAGGAGCAGGCCTGATCTGGGCGCTGCGTCCAGTCTAGAGGTCGGCCTGACGTTCCGCCTCTCCATTTGGTGACTGCCTCGGGTGCCAGTGAGAGGCGCCGCAATACCTGACCATAAAGACAAATGCCCGGCTCTGGCCGGGCATTTGCTTTTTTCTGTCCCCGTCTTGCTGAAAGCCGCGGGCGATGATGAAATCATTGCATCCCGGCAGATACCGGAACGGCAGCTGTTTGATCGGAAGATAATCCAACAAAGCATTCATCGCGGCGCGTCCACGGCAGGGCGGCGCGCGCGGGGGAGCCGGGGCAAGCGCGTCCCGGAAGTCCGAGGGGGATCAACTCCAGCATGGGGGCGGTCGATGGACTTTTTGCTTGAGAAGGTTTTCCAGCGTGTGATGGCGCGCGGCGCGTTGAAGGTCACAAGTGCCGCAGGCCGAACCTTTGTCGCGGGTCCGGCGCAAAGGGTCGCGGACCTCGTCCCGCATATCCGCTTCCGCTCGCGGGCGGCGGAGCGCCGTCTTCTGCTGGACCCCGAACTGGCGTTCGGTGAGCTTTTCACCGACGGCGACCTGGTCGTGGAGAGCGGCGACATCGCCGACGTGCTGGCGGCGCTCATGTCGCAACCCTATGTCCAGCCCACCTTCGCCTCCCGCCTGATGTTCCTGGGGCGGCTCGCGCTCCGGCGGCTCGCGCAATTCA
>JBFMAV010000002.1:0-128802 GCA_040755535.1 Pseudomonadota bacterium
GCCGCTCTCTTTTTAGGTCCGATCGCGTCGCTCGCACTCGCCCTACTCCCCTTTTCAGCGCGCGAATGATGCATAAAAAGGCAATGAAACGGCGACGCGCGCGTCAAGCGAAGATTTGCCGACTATTGCCTCACACTTGGGCAGCGGCTTCATCCAATTGTCATACCCCTGTTGCGCGCCCGTTCTATCGCTCTGACCAACGCAGCGGAGCGTCTTCATGCTGGAAATCGAAGGACTGACCTGCCGGTTCGGTGACAAGGTCGCCGTCAGCAACGTCAATCTTCACATCGCTCATGGGGCGTTCGTCGGAGTGATCGGCCGTTCGGGTGCTGGAAAATCCACGCTCCTGCGCATGGTGAACCGTCTCCAGGACCCGACCGCCGGGCGGATCAGGTTTGAGGGGCAGGACGTGACCTCCCTGCGTGGCCGGCAATTGCGCCTCTGGCGCGCCCAGGCGGCCATGATCTTCCAGCAATTCAATCTTGTGGGGCGGCTGGACGTTCTGACGAACGTGCTGATGGGCCGCCTCTCCACCATGCCGTCGTGGCGGGCCTTCACGAAGGTCTGGAGCGACGAGGACAAGGCGCTCGCGCTGTCCGCGCTCGACCAGTTCGACATGGCCCAGCTGGCGCCCCAGCGGGCCGACAGCCTCTCGGGGGGCCAGCAGCAACGCGTGGCCATCGCCCGTGCCCTGGTGCAGGAGCCCGGCCTCATCCTGGCGGACGAGCCCATCGCGTCCTTGGATCCCCGGAATACGAAGATCGTCATGGATGCGCTTTTGCGCATCAACAAGCATTTCGGAATCACGGTGCTGTGCAACCTGCATTCGCTCGATCTGGCCCGCAGCTATTGCGATCGCCTCGTCGGCATGGCCGGGGGCCAGGTGGTATTCGACGGCGCGCCCGAGCGTCTGACCGACGATGTCGCGCGCGACCTCTACGGCCTTGAAGCCGGTGACGTGATGGAGGTCGGCGCCCCGGCCCATGACACGGTCGGCGCCGCCCTGCCCGCGGGGGTTCCCGCCTGAGGCGTCCCGGTTCGCCCCGTCCCGGTCCTGTTGTTGTTCTCGCGTTTCATCCCCGCATCCTCAAAGGAGCGAGATATGCTGACCCGTCGTTCTCTGATCGCCGCCGCCGCGGCGCTCACCTTCTCGGTGGGCACCGCCGCCGCGCAGGATTGGAAGGCCAAGTATCCCGAGCTGGTATTCGCTGTCATTCCGGCGGAGAACGCCTCGGGCGTCACGGAGCGCTACACCCCGCTCATGGACTATTTGAGCAAGCAGATCGGCACCAAGGTCACCCTGCGCATCGCCAACGACTATGCAGCCGTGATCGAGGGCCAGCGCGCCGGCAACATCCACATCGCCTCCTATGGCCCCTCCTCCTTCGCCCGCGCGCTCATGACCGGCGCGAAGATCGACGCCTTCGCCATCGAGGTGAATCTCGACGGCACCAAGGGCTACCATTCGGTGCTCTATGTGAAGGCCGACAGCCCCTACAAATCCATCGAGGATCTGAAGGGCAAGAATCTCTGCCTCGTGGACCCCAACTCCACCTCGGGCAACAACGTGCCGCGCTTCGCCCTGAGCAAAATGGGCATCAATCCCGATCAGTTCTTCGGCAAGGTGGTCTATGCCGGCTCCCACGAGAACGCGGTGATCGGCGTCGCGCAGGGCACCTGCGATGCCGCCTTCAACTGGTGGAACGACGAGCAGGAATCCAACCTCATGCGCATGGAGCGCAAGGGGATGGCGAAATATGCGGACTACCGGATCATCTTCAAGTCCGGGCAGATCGTGAACTCGCCCGTCGCCTATCTGGACAGCCTGCCGGACGATCTGAAGACGGCGATCCGCACGGCCTTCTTCTCCATCGAGAAGAACGACAAGGCTGCCTTCGACAAGATCTATGAAGGCAAGCAGCGCGTCTGGGAGCCCGTCACCAACGCGGCCTATGACGAGATCATCGCGCTGAACAAGTTCGTGGACGAACTGCGCAAGAAGAAGGGCTCCTGAGCCCTGCCTCCAGCTTGACGGCCATGCCCGGCATCCGGGCATGGCCTTGCCCCCGACGGGACACCCCTTGCAGCACGCGATCGTCCAGCTTCCCCCTGAGCAAATCGCGCCCCTCGCGCGCCATTACGACGAGGCCGTGGCGACGCGCCGGCGGCACACCTTGCTGGTGTTCGCGGCGGTTCTCGTCGGCATCGTCCTGTCCTGCTGGGGGGGAGAGGTCCGCCCCTCCGTCTTCATGGCCAATGCCCATCGGCTCGGGACCTATTTCTGGAACATCGTGCCGGTGCTTCGGTGGGACACGCTCGGCGCGGACCTGGCCGAGTGGTACTGGAACCTCGACGGCTGGCTGAAGCTCCTGTTCGAGACCGTGCTCATCGCCTATCTCGGCACGGTGTTCGGCGTACTGGGGGCGCTTCTGCTCTGCTTTTTGGCCAGCGCCAACCTGACCCGAAACACCCTGCTGCGCCTCACCGCCCGGCGGCTGCTGGAATTCTTCCGCACCGTGCCCGAGATCGTCTTCGCGCTGCTGTTCGTGGTGGCCTTCGGGCTCGGCGCCATGCCGGGCGTGCTGGCGCTCGCCATCCACACCATGGGCGCCCTCGGCAAGCTGTTCGCCGAGGTGGTGGAGAATATCGACATGAAGCCGGTGGACGGGGCCACCGCCGCCGGCGCGTCCTGGGCGCAGACGGTGCGCTTCGCGGTCCTGCCGCAGGTCCTGTCCAATTTCGCCTCCTACGGGCTGCTGCGCTTCGAAGTGAATGTGCGCGAGGCCGCCATCATGGGCTTCGTCGGCGCCGGCGGGATCGGCCAGGATCTCGTGGAGGCGATCCGTAAATTCTATTATTCCGACGTCTCGGCCATCCTGCTGCTGATCATCGCGACCGTCATGATCATCGACCTTGTGACGGAGCGGATCCGCCACGCGCTCATCGGCATGGATCAGTCCCGATGAACCGCGCCCGCCTCTCCCCCTCCGCCCCTGAGCGCGCCCGGCTGCTCGCCCTCCACCCCCATTATGCCGCGGGCCTCACCCCCACCCATATGGCCGCCATCGTGGTCCTTCTGGCCATGGCGGGCTTGGCCGCCTTCAGCATGTGGTACCTGGACTTTTCGATGCGGCGCATCGGCACCGGCATCGCGCAGCTCTTTCACTTCCTTACCTTGATGCTGCCGCCCGATCCGGGCCGGCAGTTGCCGCTCTATCTCCACGCCCTCGGCGAGACGCTCGCCATCGCCTTCCTCGGCACGGTCGCGGGCGCGGTGCTGGCCCTGCCCTTCGGGCTCCTGGCCGCCAAGAACGTGGTGTCGAACCCGGCGCTGCATTTTGGCGTGCGGCGGCTGCTGGATGTCCTGCGGGGGATCGACAAGCTGATCTGGGCCTTGATCTATGTGACGGTGGTGGGCCTCGGCCCCTTCGCCGGCATCCTTGCCATTGCCACCGCCTCGGTGGGCGAGCTTGGCAAACTGTTTTCCGAGGCGGTGGAAGCCTCCGACCGCAAGCCGGTCGAAGGCATCGTCTCCTGCGGCGGCTCTCAGGCGGATTCGGTGCGTTTCGCGCTGTTTCCCCAGGTGCTTCCGGTCCTGGCCAGCCAGGTGCTCTATTATTTCGAGTCCAATTCCCGCCAGTCCACCATCGTCGGCATCGTCGGCGCCGGGGGCCTCGGCCTTCACCTTGCCGAGCAGATCCGCATCCTGGAATGGCAGAAGGTCAGCTTCCTCATTCTCATGATGCTGGTGATGGTGGGGGTGATCGACTTCATCTCCTCGCGCCTGCGCTTCGCCATCATCGGCCGGCGGCCGGTCAATGTCTGACCGTTGTCAGTAGAGAACCTCCCGGTAGCGGCGCAGCATCGCCTCCTGGCTCTCTGCGGCAAAGGCACCCTCGGTGTGGTCCTGAAGCATTTCCCCCATGGTGGGCAATGCGCTGCGGGGAACTTGCGCCTCCTGGCTCCACAACGCCGAGCGCATCAGCGCTTTTGCGCAGTGTAGATAGGCTTCCCGGACCTTAATGCGGATCACGCTCAAGGGCCGCTTGCCCGAGACCTCGAAGCGCGCGGTCAGGGCCGGGTCGGTGTGGATCTCGGCGGTGCCGTTTACGCGCAGGGTCTCGTCCACGCCGGGGATCAGGAACAGCAGGCCGACCCCCGGCCGCGCGATGATATTCTCGAGGCTGTCGAGCCGGTTGTTACCGGGCCGGTCAGGCAACAGGAGTGTCGTGTCGTCTTCGACCGCGACAAATCCGGGCGCGTCGCCTCGGGGCGAGACGTCACTCGTGCCATCCGCCCCGCCGGTGGCGAGCAGCAGGAAGGGGCTCAGCGCGATAAACCGACGGCAATGGATATCAAGGGCGGGAATAACCTTCGCGACAGACCGGGCGTTCGCGGGCTTGTAGACCGCTCTCAGCTCGGCCAGCGTTTCAATGCGCGACATCTCCACCTCAAGGCTTGATCACCAATTGGACCCGATCCGCGGCGAAGCTGGAGCGGCCCCATTGAAGCGGCGCGCCGTTCACTTCCACATCCACCCGTTCGACGACCAGGACCGTGCGCCCCGGCGCGAGGGACAGACGCTCCTGCTCCAATTCGTTGGCAGCGCGACCGGTGATGCGGGTTTCCTTGCGCCGATAATCCTGGATGCCCAGCGTGGCAAGAGCGCGCGTCAGGGAACCGGTGGCCGAATAAATCAGGTCCAGATCCCGGCAACGGCTTTGCGGGAAATAGGAGCGTCCGAACGAAATCGGCACGCCGTCCGCCTCGTGGATGCTGTCAATGCGCAGCACCGCCGTCCCTTCAGGCACCATCAGCTCGCGGGCAATTTCACCGTGGGCCTCTTCCACCGCCGAACCCAGACAACGGCCAAACGGCTCGCGCCCGCCTGCGGATACGATTTCGCTGAAGCGCGTGCGCGATCCGATGGGATAGCGCAGCGGGGGCTCCTTCACAAAGGTCCCGCGCCCGGCGGTCGCTTCGACCATGCCCTTTTCCGCCAGCACCGACAGTGCGCGCCGAACCGTATGACGATTGACCCCGAACTTTGCGGAGAGGTCGGCCTCCACCGGCAGCTGCGCCCCCGCCGGATAGATGCCCGCGCCGATCTGCCATTCCAGGCGCGCGGCGATCTGCTTCCACAGGGCGACGCCGCTGCCGCGCGTCACATCCTCTTGTGGGCCGTCCGTCATCGCGGCGTGATCGAAGGCATCCATAGTCTCCTCGCTCCCCTGGGAAACCGTGCCGCTGGCGTTCATTTGTATAATTAACTATACAAATGTTGTCCAGCGCGCTATGGGTCCGCTGCCCACCTGAGAGTGTACCAGGGACAGGGGATATGCCATGGCGAAGGAGCCGCATTCGAGCGGCCGGCGGGCCATGATGGCCGTGCTGGCGCAAGCGTCGCAGATGGAATTGGACGGGGTCGTCGACCGGTTCGCGCCCTTGCCGCCGCTGGAGGACATTCGTCCGCCGGAGACGGGACTGTGCATGCTCCGCGGCCGCATTGGTGGGGATGGGTCCCCGTTCAACCTCGGGGAAGCGACCGTGACGCGCGCGGCGGTGCGTCTCAACGATCATATCGGTGTGTCCTATCTGCTCGGCCGGGCGCCGGATCGGGCGCGGGCGGCCGCCCTGATCGACGCCTTATGGCAGGATGCTGCGGCGCGGCCGGCCGTGGAACTGGCACTCGCTGCGGTCCGGACCCGCATCGAGGCCGACCGGAACCGGGAAGCTGCCGCAACAGACAGCACGCGGGTCGAGTTCTTCACGCTGGCGCGGGGAGAAGACACGTGAGCCCCCCTTCGCTCGCCCCCGGATTTTCCGAACCTGCGCGGGACTCACAGCGCGTGTTCCGCGCGCTCATGGCGGCCATGGCGGAGCCGGGAAAGATCCTGCCGCTCCCCGCCGGCTTAAACCCGCCCGCGCCTTTAACCTCGGAATTAGCGGCCTTGGCGCTGACCCTGCTGGACTTTGAGACATCCGTCTGGCTCGATGATCCGCTGGCCAAGGCCGAGCCCGTATTGGATTTCCTGCGGTTCCACACCTCGGCCCGCATTGTCGGCGCGCCGGGCGAGGCCCAGTTCGCGCTCATCAGCGAGGCGGCAGCCCTGCCGCCTCTGTCAGAATTCGCCTGCGGCGAGCCGGACTTCCCAGACCGATCCGCAACGCTTCTCATCCGTGTCGCGCGCATCTCGGATGTCCCCTTCCGGCTGTCAGGGCCGGGGCTCAAGGAGGATCGCCCGTTCGGGGCTGATCCGCTTCCGCCCGATTTCGCGGAGCGTATGGCTGCGAACCGCGCGCTCTTCCCCCTCGGTGTGGATCTCGTCCTCGCCGCCCCGGGCGAGATCGTCTGTCTGCCGCGCTCGGTGGTGATCGCCACCCCGGACGCACCGCATGTCCTGCCGCATGTCCTGCCGCGTGTCCCGGACCTTGAGGAGTCATAGCCATGTATGTGGCGGTGAAAGGCGGCGCACGCGCCATTCGCAAGGCCCATGCGCTGCTGGCGCAGGCGCGGCGCGGCGATCCCAGCGTTCCGGAGATCGGCATCGATCAAATCCGGGAGCAACTGGCGCTGGCGGTGGACCGGGTAATGGCCGAGGGAAGCCTCTATGATCCCGATCTTGCCGCCCTCGCCCTCAAGCAGGCGCGCGGGGATACGATCGAGGCCATCTTCCTGGTGCGCGCCCTGCGGACGACGTTGCCGCGCTTCGGCGCGAGCCTGCCGGTGGACACCGGCGCCATGCGGGTGAAGCGGCGTATCTCGGCCACGTTCAAGGACATCCCCGGTGGGCAGATCCTCGGTCCCACCTTCGATTATACTCATCGGCTGCTGGACCCTGCGCTCGCCACTGTGGCGGCCCCCGCCCCCACGCCCTCAACCGCCCCACCTGCCGGCAAGGCGCCGGCCAAGGCGGGCGCCATCGCGTCCAAGGGCGAGAGCAAGACGGATGCGCCGGCAGAGCGCGGTCCGCCCCCCGCACGCGTGACGGATCTGCTCGGAGCCGAGGGGCTGATGGAGATGTCCCCGCCGGACACGGGGGACGAGCCCCCCGATCTCACGCGCGAACCCCTCTCCTTTCCCGCCGACCGCGCAACCCGGCTTCAGAACCTCGCCCGTGGCGATGAGGGGTTCCTGCTGGCGCTCGGCTATTCCACGCAACGCGGTTATGCCCGCACCCATCCGTTCGTGGGCGAAATCCGCATGGGCATGGTCGAGGTGGAGGTGTTCGCTGAAGAAGTGGGGTTCGCCGTTCCGCTTGGAGAGATCACCCTCACGGAATGCCAGATGGTGAACCAGTTCCACGGGAGCGCGGAAGCCCCGCCCCAGTTCACGCGCGGCTATGGCCTCGTGTTCGGCCAATCCGAGCGCAAGGCCATGTCCATGGCCCTGGTGGATCGGTCCTTGCGATGGGCCGAACTGGGGGAGGAGAAAACCGCGCCGGCTCAGGATGCCGAGTTCGTCCTGTCCCACTCGGACAATGTGCAGGCCACAGGCTTCGTCGAGCATCTCAAGCTGCCCCATTACGTCGACTTCCAGGCCGAGCTTGATCTGGTGCGCCGCCTGCGCGCGGAACATGCGGAGCGGGCCGGCGGCGCGCGGGCCGATGGCGAAGATGAGGAGCTCGTCCCATGAGCGCGATGCCCGCCATCACCTATAACTTCGCCTATCTCGATGAGCAGACGAAGCGGATGATCCGCCGAGCCATTCTCAAGGCCATCGCCATCCCCGGCTATCAGGTGCCCTTTGCCAGCCGCGAGATGCCCATGCCCTACGGCTGGGGCACGGGCGGTGTCCAGCTCACCGCGGCCATCCTGGGGGTGGACGATGTGCTGAAGGTGATCGACCAAGGCTCCGACGACACCACCAATGCGGTTGCGATCCGCGGGTTCTTCGAAGCGACCGCCGGCATCGCCACCACCACGCGCACCGCGCAGGCCAGCGTGATCCAGACCCGCCACCGGATACCCGAGGCGCCTCTGAAGGAGGGGCAGGTGCTTGTCTATCAGGTGCCGATCCCCGAACCGCTGCGATTCCTGGAGCCGCGCGAGACCGAGACGCGAAAGCTTCACGCCCTTGCCGACTACGGCCTGATGCATGTGAAACTCTATGAGGACATTTCGCGCCACGGCCATATCGCAACCACCTATGCCTATCCGGTGGCGGTGGCCGGCCGTTATGTGATGGACCCTTCGCCCATCCCGAAGTTCGACAATCCCAAGATGGATGATTGCCCCGCCTTGCAGCTGTTCGGCGCGGGGCGCGAACAGCGCATTTATGCCATTCCGCCCCATACGCGGGTGGTGTCCCTGGATTTTGACGACCACCCGTTTGAGGTCCAGCGGTTCGATCGCCCCTGCGCCCTGTGCGGCGCGGAGAATGTCTATCTCGACGAGGTGATCCTGGATGACGCTGGAGGGCGCATGTTCGTGTGTTCCGACACCGATAACTGCGAGACCCGCCGGGACCAGGGCCATGTGGGTGCCCTGGGCACCCCGCTGCCGGAGGGGATGAAGCCATGAGCCCGCGCGCCCCCCTGCCGCTGGATCTCGACACCCCCCTCCTGGTGGCCCATCGCCTGACGAAACACTATGGCGCGCGCATCGGCTGCGAGGATGTGGACCTGGAGGTGTTTCCGGGCGAAGTGCTGGCTGTCGTCGGCGAGTCCGGCTCCGGCAAGTCTACTTTGCTCGCCCTGCTGGCGAGCGAATTGCAGCCTAGCGCCGGCCGCGTGTGCTATCGCCAGGACGGACGCTTGCAGGATCTCGCGGACCTGGGCGAGGCGGAGCGGCGGCGCCTGCTGCGCACCCAATGGGGTTTCGTGCGCCAGAATCCCGAACAGGGCCTGCGCATGGCCGTGTCCGCCGGGGGCAATGTGGGCGAACGGCTTATGGCCGTGGGGGAGCGCAATTACGGTACAATCCGTCGCGAAGCACTGACGTGGCTGGAGCGGGTTGAGATCGCCGCCGACCGCATCGACGATGATCCCCGCGCCTTCTCCGGCGGCATGCGCCAGCGCCTGCAGATCGCCCGCAATCTCGTCACCCACCCCCGGCTCGTCTTCATGGATGAACCGACCGGCGGCCTCGACGTCTCCGTCCAGGCCCGCCTGCTGGACCTCATCCGCTCCCTGGTCTCCGACCTCGGCGCGGCGGTGATCCTGGTCACCCATGACCTTGCCGTGGCGCGGCTTTTGTCGCACCGGATCATGGTGATGCGCCGGGGCCGGGTGATCGAAACCGGACTGACGGACCAGGTTCTGGACGACCCCCAGCAGCCCTATACTCAGCTCCTCGTCGCCTCGGTGCTCGCCGCATGACCTGCCTTGCTCCCGCCCCCCACCTCCCCGGCGTCAACGCGGCATCCGCCGTGCTCCGGGTCGCCGGAGTCGCCAAGACCTTCACCCTGCATTTGCGAGATGGATTGCAGCTTCCGGTGGTGGCCGACGCCGACCTTTGGGTGGCGGCGGGCGAATGCGTCGCGCTCGGCGGCCCGTCGGGCGCGGGCAAGAGTTCGCTGCTGAAGATGGTCTATGGCAATTACCGGGTGGATCGTGGCCAGATCCTGCTCCAGGCCGGCGCGCAGGTTGTTGATATCGCCCGGGCGACGCCCCGGCAGATCCTGGCGCTGCGCCGCGCGCGGATCGGATATGTCAGCCAGTTCCTGCGCGTCATCCCCCGCATCTCGGCCCTGGATGTGGTGGCCGAGCCGCTGCGGGACGAGGGTGTGCCGGCCGAAGCGGCATCCCAACGGGCGCGCGCCCTCCTCGCCCGCTTGAACCTGCCGGAACGACTCTGGTCCCTCCCCCCCGCGACCTTCTCCGGCGGCGAGCAACAGCGCGTGAACATCGCCCGCGGCTTCATCGCGTCGCGCGACCTGCTCCTGCTGGACGAGCCCACCGCCTCCCTCGACGCCAGCAATGCGGCGGCCGTGATCGACCTCATCCGCGCCAAAAAGGCGGAGGGGACCGCCGTTCTCGGCATTTTTCATGATGCCGCGGTCCGCGACCAGGTCGCGGATCGGATCGTTGATGTCACGCGTTTCGGAGCCTCCGCATGACCCAGACCGAGACAGTCCTCGCCAATGCCCGTCTCGTGCTGGCCAACGAAGTGGTCAGCGGGCACGTGGTGCTGCGCGATGGCCGGATCGCCGGGGTCGATACGGGCGTTGCCCCCCGAGCCGGGCTCGACCTCGGCGGAGACTATCTCCTCCCGGGCCTCGTCGAACTCCATACCGACCACGTGGAGGGCCACCTCGCGCCGCGTCCGAAAGTAAAATGGAACGCCTTCGCCGCCATCCTCGCCCATGACGCCCAGATCGCCGCCTCGGGCATCACGACGGTCTTCGATTCCCTGCGGGTCTGGCCCGACAAGAAGGCCGTGGGCATGGATGGCGATGCGCCGGTCCTTGCCGCCGCCCTGGCGCAGGCCAAGGCCGCCGACGCCCTGCGCGCCGACCACCTCCTGCATCTGCGTTGCGAGGTCGCCACCGATACGGTTGCGGCGGATGCCGAGGCCCTGATGGACAGGTTCGATGTCCGCCTCGTATCGCTGATGGACCATACACCCGGTCAGCGCCAATTCCTGAGTATCGCGCAGTTCCGCGCTTACTACATGAAGAAAAGCGGGATTACGGACGCGGAAATGGACATTATCGTCGCGGATCGCTTGGTTGCGCACGCGAAATATGCGCGCGAAAATCGCGCACGCCTCGTCGCCGCCGCCCAGGCACGCGGGATCGTCCTCGCGAGCCATGACGATGGAACCTCCGCCCATGTGGAAGAGGCGATCTCCGACAAGGTCGCCATCGCCGAGTTCCCCACCACCCCCGAGGCCGCGCGCCTCTCGCATGCGGCCGGCATCAAGGTGTTGATGGGCGCGCCGAATCTGGTGCGGGGCGGCTCACATACGGGCAATGTCTCGGCCCAATCCCTCGCGCAGGCGGGCATGCTCGACATCCTCTCGTCCGACTATGTGCCCTCCAGCCTGCTCTGGGCCGCGTTTGATCTGCCGGAACGCGCATCGGCCATCTCTCTTCCCACCGCCGTCGCCATGGTGACCCGAACCCCCGCCCATGCCGCGGGCCTCACCGACCGGGGCGAGATCGCCCCCGGCTTGCGGGCCGATCTGGTGCAAGTGGCCGTCGCAGGCACCCATCCGATCGTCAAGGCGGTGTGGCGCGAAGGGCGCCGCGTGGCATGAGCGGACGGTTCGGCCCCGGCGCCTTGATCCTGGTCGTCGGTCCCTCTGGCGCCGGCAAGGATACCTTGATCGACGTCGCACGGGGTGTCCTCGCGGAGCGGCCGGACATTCACGTAGCCCGACGCCTGGTCACGCGGCCTGTGGGCGCCGGCGAAGTGCATGGGACCCTGTCGCAAGCGGAGTTCGACGCCCGCCGGCCGGGCTTTCCGCTGAGTTGGTCCGCGCACGGCTTGTCCTATGCCCTGGGAGAGGATGTGGCGGACTGGCTCCGAGCCGGGCATACCGTCATTGCAAACGGCTCCCGCGCGGCACTGCCCGAGGCGCGCCAACGGTTCGAGCGGCTCTGCGTGGTGCATGTCACTGCCCCGCTCGAGCTGCGCGCGCAACGCCTTGCGGCACGCGGGCGCGAAAGCGAAGCGGACATTCTCGAGCGCCTGAGACGCACCCCGGCGCTTGATGTGGCACCGGGCCTGGAAATCGACAATGTGGGAACCCCCGAACAGGGCGGGCGACGGCTCGCGGAATTTGTTCTGCGGGCGGCCGCCCTGTCCTCATTGCCTGTAGTGCTGGATCCGAGTGGTCCGTAATCCCGGCAGACCATGGCGATCGATGGAGGCTTGCCAGGACAGGAACTCATCCACCGTCAGAGTGTAGCGCTTGCACGCCTCCTCCAGGCTGATGAGACCGCCACGCACCGCCGCCACGACCTCGGCTTTTCGCCGGATCACCCAGCGGCGCGTGTCCGGCGGCGGAAGGTCCGCGATGGTCAGCGGACTGCCATCCGGGCCAATCACATATTTCACTCTCGGCCGATACGCATCGGTCATCGTAACGCTCACCCAATTACTCTACCCAACCCGCAGTGAGCATGCAGGGGGGCAATGAACATTTCCCTAAAACAAAATAGAATGCCTCGTTTACTTGTCTTAAGAGCCGGTAAAACAGAGCTTAAATCTAGGTAAATCCAAAGAACAGATAATTAATTCTCGGATACCATTACGCGAAACACTTCGGCGCTTCGCGAAACGGCACAGGTTGAGTCAGGTGAGAAAAAAATCGCGGCGGCAAGGCAGACCCGGCCGCGCATGCCCTTTTCAGCCCTCGATCCGATCGAAATCGGCAATGGCGCGGGTTGCGGAGCGGATCTCGTCGAGAAGGCGCAGCCGGTTCGCTCGCAGGGCGGGATCGGCTGCATTGACGGTGACGGCTTCGAAAAAGGCGTCCACGGGTGCACGCAATTGGGAGAGCGCGGTCATGGCGTTTTCGAAATCCTCATCTGCCAGGGCGCGCGCCGCCTGTCCCTTCACTGCTTCGATGGCAGCCGCTAGGCGCTCCTCTGCCGGCTCGGCCAGGAGCCTTGCGTCGGCCGGGCCTTGATAGCGCGCCCCATCCTTCTTTTCCTCAATTCTCAGGATGTTCACTGCGCGGCGATAGCCGGCGAGCAGGGTGCGCCCGTCCTCCGTCTCCAGGAACTGTTGCAGCGCATCCACGCGGGCGACGATCATCAACAGGTCGTCTTGCCCCGGCAGGGCGAAGACGGCGTCCACTAGATCGTGCCGCGCGCCCCGCTCGCGCACATGCACCTTCAGCCTCTCGGCGAAGAAGGCGATGAGGTCGTCCGCGAGATCCCCGGCGAGCGAGGCGCCCTCGATGCGCTCCATCACCTGCGGATCGGCCTCAGGGTCTCCCTTGAGCAGCCGGCGCGCCAGATTGCGGAGCAGTTCGCTCACGACCTTGTCGGCCAGCGCCTCGAGCTTGAACACATCCTGGGGATGAGCGTCGTAATGCCCTTCGCCGAGCAATGGCCGCGCCGCATCGACCAGCAGCGGGCGCAAGGGTAGGCGCAAGCCATTGTCGAGGATGATGCGGATCACCCCGAGCGCCGCACGCCGCAGCGCATAGGGATCCTTGGAGCCGGTCGGCTTTTCATCGATCGCCCAGAACCCGACGAGGGTGTCGATCTTGTCGGCAAGCGCCACGGAAATGGACACAGGTGCACTCGGCACGCGGTCGGATGGCCCTTGGGGCTTGTAATGGTCCTCGCAGGCCGCCGCGATCTCGACCGGCAGGCCCTCGCCCTGCGCATAATAGCGGCCCATCAGCCCCTGAAGTTCGGGAAATTCACCGACGACTTCCGTCAGAAGGTCAGCCTTGGCGATGCGCCCTGCCGCCTCCGCCACGTCGGGATCGGCCGCCACCATGGGCGCAATGCGGCGCGCCAGGAGCGCGATACGCGCGATGCGCTCCGCCTGGGTGCCGATTTTTTCGTGGAAGGTGATCTGGCTGAAGCGGGCGAGCCGGTCCTCAAGCCGCGTCTTGCGATCGGTGTCCCAGAAGAATTTCGCGTCCGACAGCCGCGCGCGGATCACCCGCTCATTGCCGGCGACAATTGCCGCACCATCATCGGTGGCGGCAAGGTTCGAGACGAGGACGAAGCGGTTTGCGAGCCGCCCGCTGCGCGGGTCGCGCAGCACGAAGCACTTCTGGTTGGCGCGAATGGTCGCCCGGATGACCTCGTCCGGAATATCCAGGAACGCGGCATCGAACCCGCCGATCAGCGCGACCGGCCATTCCACCAGTCCGCACACCTCTTCCAGAAGCCCTTCGTCCTCGACCAGTTCGAGACCGTGAACCAGAGCCAGATTGCGCGCATCCGCCATGATGATGGACTTACGACGCTCGCGGTCGACGATGACCTTGGCCCCCTCCAGCTTTGCCATCCAGTCGTCCAAACGGCGCACATCGAGCGGACCTGGAGACAGGAAACGGTGGCCATAGGTCACGTCGGACGACAAGACGCCGCCCACCTCGAACCTCACCACCTCCGGATCCTCCAGGTCCGTGCCGAAGGTGCAGACGATGGAGTGCAGGGGACGCACCCACCGCAAGCTGCCCGTGCCCCAGCGCATGGATTTCGGCCAGGGGAAGGAGCGGACGATCTGCGGGACGATCTCGGCGATCACCTCCGTCGTGGGGCGACCGGCCTTTTCCACTACGGCGACATAGAAATCGCCCTTCTTGGGGTCGGATTGTATGGTCGCCTGATCCAGGGACGAGAGACCGGCGCTCTTCAGAAAGCCTTGGACCGCACCTTCCGGCGCACCCACGCGGGGTCCTTTGCGCTCCTCGCGTGTGTCAGCCTGTCGCCCCGGAAGGCCATGCACGGCGAGCGCGAGCCGGCGCGGCGTAACGAAGGCCTTCGCGCCCTCATAGAGCAGACCCCGCTCCACTAACGCGTCGGTCACCAGCTTGCGCAGCGTCTCCGCCGCCTGAGCCTGCATGCGGGCCGGGATTTCTTCGCTGAACAGTTCGAGGAGCAGATCAGGCATGGTGTCTTCCGTCGCAGACGATTGGCATTCCGAGGGCGGGACGCCGGCCATTCGTCCTGAAACTTGAACCGAGCGGACGCATTATCCGAACCGCTTGCAATGCAAGCGGACTGGCGGGTGCTCTAGAGGGTTTCCGCTCATCCGTCGAGTGCACTCAGGACAGCGGGCGCCCGGTGCGGTCGGTCATGGTGAGGGCCGCAACCAGCGAGATGACCGCGAGCGCCGTCAAATAATATGCGGGCGCCATATCGTCATGGGTGCGGTTGATGAGGTAGGCCGCGACCATGGGCGCCGTGCCGCCCGCAAGGCCGAGGGAGATATTGTAGCTCACCGACAAGGCCGAGCACCGTGTCCGGTGCTCGAACATTTCCACAAGGAGGATTGGCATGGGGCCGGCATAAGCGCCGATCAAAAGGGCGAAGCCGAGTTGCCCGAGTTGCGCCCGCATGGGATCGCCGCTGGCGATCAGGTGGAAGAGCGGCCAGGAAAACAGCACCAGCCCCGCCAGCCCGGCCACCACCACAACTTTTCGCCCCACGAGATCGGTGAAGCTTGAAAAGAGGAACACGAAGACGAGCAAGGCGAGCATGCTGACGGTGTTGACCTGCAGCGCCTGGCGCTCCGGCATGCCGTCAATCTGATGCATGTAGGTCGTCAGATAGACGAAGATCAAATAGAACCCGGCGCCCAGCATGGCGTTGAGCGCGATGGCGCGCAGAATGTTCCGCCATTCCACCCGGAACGCTTCGACCAACGGCGCCCCACTCCCTGCATGGGGCGCGGTGGGCGCGTCATCCAGCCCGGTGCGCAGGAAGAGCGTGAACCCGCCGAGGATGACCCCGAGCAGGAAGGGAATGCGCCATCCCCACTCCACCAATTGCTCGCTGGTCAGCAGCGAGGCGGTCAGGGCGGCGACGGCGGAGCCGAGCAAGGTGCCCCCCGTCCCGCCCATGCTGGCGAAGGAGGTGATGAGGCCGCGGCGCTTGGGATGGGTACTCTCACCAAGAAAGATCGCCGCCGTCGTGTATTCGCCGCCGATCGAAACGCCCTGCAAGAGACGCAGGACCAGAAGAAGCACCGGCGCCAGCGCGCCGATCTGCACATAGGTCGGCAGGAGACCGATGACGACCGTCGAGACGGTCATCACTCCCGCCGAGATGTAAAGGGCGAGACGCCGTCCGTAGCGGTCCCCGATATGGCCGAAAATGATTGCCCCCAGCGGACGCATCAGGAACGACGCAGCGAAAATGCCGAAGGCGGAAATCAGCCCGACGAAGGCATCGGAGGCCGGGAAGAAATTCCTCGCGAAGATCGAAGCGAGAAATCCGTAGGCTGCGAAATCATACCATTCCAGGAGGTTGCCGAGCGCACCGGCGGCGATCACACGCGGGGTGACGGGCGCGCCGCGCCCCGCCTGCGTTCCCCTCGGTTCTGCGACCTCGACTGCAATGCTCACACCGCGCCCCCAGCCTCGGTCTTCAGCCAAGCCGCTCCGCACGCCTTGGCGAGCTCGCGCACCCGAAGGATGTAACCCTGGCGCTCCGTCACCGATATGACGCCGCGGGCATCGAGCAGGTTGAAGACGTGGGATGCCTTGATGCACTGGTCATAAGCCGGCAGCACCATGAGATGCCGCTCGCCAGCGTCTCCCGCATCAAGGTACCGCGTACACGCGCCCTCGGCCATGCGGAACTGCTCCAGGAGCATGTCGGTATCCGCATGCTCGAAATTGTGCCGGGAATATTCCTGCTCGGCCTGCTTGAAGACGTCGCCGTAGCTCACTCTCTCGGCGCCCTCGCGGCCGTTGAAATTCAGGTCATAGACGTTTTCGACGCCCTGCACGTACATGGCGAGGCGTTCGAGCCCATAGGTCAGTTCACCGGCGACCGGCGCGCACTCAAAGCCCGCCACTTGCTGGAAATAAGTGAACTGCGAGACTTCCATCCCGTCGCACCAGCATTCCCAGCCGAGACCCCATGCGCCCAGCGTCGGGCTTTCCCAGTCATCCTCCACAAAGCGCACGTCATGCAGGCGGGTGTCGATCCCGATTGCCTCAAGTGAGCGCAGATAAAGATCCTGGAGATTGGCGGGCGACGGCTTCAGGATCACCTGGAACTGGTAATAATGCTGGAGCCGATTGGGGTTTTCGCCGTAGCGGCCATCCTTGGGACGCCGCGAGGGCTGGACATAGGCCGCTTTCCAGTGCCGCGGACCCAGCGCCCGCAAAGTGGTCGCCGGATGGAAGGTGCCCGCACCGACCTCCATGTCGTAAGGCTGGAGAATGACGCACCCCTGGTCCGCCCAGAAACGTTGAAGGGTCAACAGCAATCCTTGGAAGGATTTGTCGGGGCGCATGTGCGGCGGGAGCGCCGTGTCCATCGTCATGTCCTGTCGGCCGTTCGCTGAAGCGCCCGGCGCCACCAAAGGGCAACACCGAGCGGCCGGACACTAGATCAGGGCCACGCGGGCAGGCAACTCGTATCGGGCGCCCCGTTGGGGCAAGGATCGAATTTGTTCCCCGGCGAAGGTTCTGCGCTTCGAACGATTCCGTGAGTGAACCCAAAGGCATGCGAACGCGTTGTCAGCGTAACGGGAGGAGAAAGGAGACCTCATGCGTAAGCTGACACTCGCCACCGCTGCCCTGCTCGCCTTCAGCACCATCGGCGCCTCGGCCCAGATGAGTGGTACAGCTCCGGGTGCGAATACCCAGAGCGGACCGGCTCAGGAAGGCGGCCGCACCGGGATGACGCCGGGCGCCAGCGGCTCTGGCCAGATTAATCCCAACGATCCGGCGGCCCGCCCCACCACCAGCGGCACCATGTCCACGCCCAACACGCAGGCCGGTGGCGCGCAAGAAGGCGGGCGCACCCAAGCGACGCCGGGCACCAGCGGATCATCCGCGCCCGCCGCAACCGGCTCGGTCGCGCCCCGCACCCCGCAATCCGGCACCGCGACCGGACAGGATCCTCATAAGGGGCCTGCGCAGGAAGGTGGCCGTACCGGCACGTCGACCGGCACCACGCGCTGATCAGGCATAAAAAAGCCCCGGAGCAAACGCTCCGGGGCTCTTTTCGTGCGGTCGGATGGTGATCAGCCGCGGGTGCGGGCGCGCACCATATAGTCGTCGTAGGTGTATTCCACGATCTGCCACCAGAGATATTCTTCGTTGCGGAAGCTCCGCGCGGCCTCGTGGACCTTCTTGAAGTCGGGGTTCTTTTCCCCGAGTTCGGCATAAAGCTCCTGGGCGACCTTGTAGGCCGCATCCATCACTTCATTGGGATAGCGCCGCAGCTGGGTGCCGGACTTCACAAGGCTCTGAATCGCCTTGGGGTTTTTCGCGTCATAATTCGCGAGCATGTCCAGGTTTGCCTGGGCAGCAGCGGTGGTGAGCAGCGCCTGATAGCTCTTCGGCAACTCGTTCCACTTGTTCAGATTGTAGAAGAAGGTCAGCGAGGCGCAGCCTTCCCACCACCCCGGATAATAATAGAAAGGCGCAACCTTCTGGAGGCCGAGCTTCTCGTCGTCATAGGGGCCGACCCACTCGGCGGCATCGATGGTGCCTTTTTCCAGCGCGGGATAGATGTCGCCGCCGGCAAGCTGCTGCGGCACGACGCCGAGCTTGCTCATGATCTGTCCAGCGAGGCCGGCGATGCGCATCTTGAGGCCCTGGAGGTCCTGGACCGTCTTGATTTCCTTGCGGAACCAGCCGCCCATCTGGCCGCCGGTATTGCCGCCGGGGAGCATGTAGACATTGTACTTCTTGTAGAACTCGTTCAGCAGCGCCAGTCCGCCGCCGTGGTAGAACCACGCGTTGATCTGACGGGCATTGAGGCCGAACGGGAAGGCCGAACCGAACGCGAAGGTCGGGTCCTTGCCCACATAATAATAGGAAGCCGAATGGCTCATCTCGACGGTGCCATTCTGGGTGGCATCGAGAGCCTGAAGTCCAGGGACGATTTCGCCGGCGGCGAACACCTGGATCTGAAACTTGCCGTCCGTCGCCTCAGACACGCTGCGCGCCATCAGCTCCGCCGCGCCGTAGATGGTGTCCAGGGACTTGGGGAAGGAGGAGGTGCAGCGCCACTTCACTTCCGGCATGGACTGGGCGATGGCCGGCATGGCCACTGCGGTCGAAGCCGCGACACCGGCACCGGCGGCGGTCAGGAATTCACGACGTTTCATGGGCGACTCCCTTTGAAAACTCTTTTCGGGCGCTGATCGGCGCTCTCCCGTGGCTTCTTCTAGATCGCCTTCGGGGCCGTGGGAAGCGCCACGGCCTTAGCCGAAAGGCGAAGGCGGGCAAGAGCCGCATTCACTCGATCACAATTCGCGGCGCCTTACGCGCGCCGGCAGCCGTACGTTCCAGCGACGCACGAACGCCGCGGGCGATTTCGCGATACGTCTCGGCCTGGGCGCTTTGCGGGTCGGACACAAGGATCGGCATACCCGCGTCGGACATTTCCCGGATCCGCATATGGAGGGGCACCTCGCCCAGGAAGGGGACGCCGAGCTTCTGAGCCTCCTCGCGCGCCCCGCCATGGCCGAAAATATCGGACCGTCCGCCGCAATGGGGGCAAATGAAGGTGGACATGTTCTCGACGACGCCCAGCAGCGGAACATTGACGCGCTGGAACATGGCGATCCCGCGACGCGCATCGATCAGGGCGAGATCCTGTGGCGTGGACACGATGACGGCGCCCGCAAGCTTGACCTGCTGCGCCATCGTCAATTGGGCATCCCCGGTGCCGGGAGGCATATCAACCACGAGAATATCGAGCGGACCCCATTTGACCTCCCGCAGCATCTGCGAGAGCGCGGACATGACCATGGGGCCACGCCAGATCATCGGGGTATCTTCCTCTACCATGAACCCGATGGACATGAGCTGAAGCCCGAAATTGTCCAGGGGCAGCATGGTGCGGCCGTCGATCACCTCGGGCTTTGCGTGCACCCCTGCGAGACGTGGCACGGACGGCCCGTAGATATCGGCGTCCAGCAGCCCCACCTTCAGGCCAAGATCCCTCAAGCCAAGCGCGAGATTGATGGAAAGGGTGGACTTGCCCACGCCGCCCTTGCCGGAAGCCACTGCGATGATGGCATTGACCCCCGGCACCTCGATCGCCTTTCCCCCACCCCCGGCAGGGGCGGCGGAAGCCGGCGCCGCGCGCCGCTCGGCGGTGAGCGCCACCAAGGCCGAAGCGACGCCCGGCAGGGCCTTCACCGTATCTTCGGCCGCGATGCGCACGCCCTCCCATGCCCGTGCCTGCGCCGCATCCACATTGATGGAGAGGTAGACTTTGGCGTTTGTGACGACGATCCCCGACAAGGCGGGAGACGCGGACAGAGGCACGCCTTCGGGTGTGCGCACCTTGGAAAGCGCCTGGCGGACGCCGTCTTCCGTCACTTCGGCCATTCTGCCGTCTCCTTCTTGGATTTCTTCTCTCCTTCGCACAGCAGCGCCGCGCGGTCGAGGCTGGTGCGGATGTCGCGCCGAAGCTCCGGCAGCAAGTCCGCCTCGAACCAGGGCTGGCGTTTCAGCCAACCGGTGTTGCGCCAGGAGGGGTGCGGAAGGGCATAGATCCGGGTGACCGGACTCGCCACGCGAATGGCGCGCCACGCCGCCACAGTTTCGGTGAGGCTCCGGCCCAGAAGATGGCCAAGGCCCAGGCGCCGGAAATGATAAGCCTGCGCGGCCCGCCCCACGGCGAGGATCAGGTCGTGAGCCGCAAGGCTTGCAAACAGGCGATCGTGCCACAGCGCGGCGCATTCCCGTCGGGGCGGAAGATCGCCGCCATTGGCGTCCTGGCCGGGAAAACAGAAGCCCATCGCCACTATGGCGATCCGGCGCTCGTCATAGAAGGTCTCGCGATCAACACCCATCCAGTCGCGCAGCCGGTCGCCGGATGCGTCGGTGAAAGACTGCCCAGACGCATGAACCCGCGTGCCCGGAGCCTGGCTCGCTACCAGAATGCGCGCGGTGCGGCTGACGTGGAGAACCGGCCGGGGTGCATGCGGCAAAGGTGCGCCGCGCGGCGCGTCGACACAGGCGCGGCACTGGCGAATCTGCACCAGCAGATCCGCCAGCCGGTCCTCGTTCCGTGGGCGCTCCGTCATGTCGTGCCGGACGGCCCGCGCGGCTTACTCACACGCCGGCCTTGGCGGCAGGCCGGGCCGAAACTTCGGCACGCCAGCGGGCGATATGGGTGAGGTCTTCAGGGAGCGCGATCCGGGCGGCGCGCATGAAGTCGATGGCAACAACGGCTACCAGATCGACAATTGTGAACCGATCCAATGCGATGTAGGCGCTCTCGGACAGCTGACCGTTCAGATAGGCGAGGAAATCCAGGACCTTGGGCTTGTTCGCCTCGCCCCAGGCTGCCACCTGCGGCACCTCGCGCTCGGCGAGGGCCGGATGAAGATGGCGGAAGGCGAACTGAATGGGCAGCCACAGTTCCAGTTCCACCTGGCGCAGCCACATGTCCACCAGCGCGATCTCCTTGGGAGAGGAGCCGAACAGATTCGGCTCGGGATGGAGTGCCTCGAAATAGCGGCAGATGGCGATGCTCTCGGCGATGATCGTGCCGTCGTCCAGCACCAGGACCGGCACTTTGCGCCGCGGGTTTAGACGAAGAAACTCGTCCTTCAAATGCTCTTTCTGGGCAAGGTCGACCTTCACGAGCGGCAGTTCGATGCCTTTCTCTGCAAGGAAAAATTGGACCCGGCGGGGATTGGGCGCACGGTCGGAAATATAGAGCTTCATGGCCTTGAGCGTTCCCTTATTGACGAGGCGAGAGACCATGCGTCGGCGCCGAGCGTCAAGGCCGTCATCCACAGCCGGCCCTTGACACCCCCCGCCTGGCGCTCTACATCGCGCGTCTCGTCATCGCAGCGCCTCGGCGCATCGCATGATCGGGCGATTAGCTCAGCGGGAGAGCACTCCCTTCACACGGGAGGGGTCGCAGGTTCAATCCCTGCATCGCCCACCATTTTCTCGTTTATCGCGCTCTGTCCATCGCTCGCAGCGGCATAGCCCGTTCAAGCCAGATCGTTTTCACCCACGGGACTTGGCGCCCCTCCGGCGCCGCCATCCTTCTTGGTTTCGGGCTGAACCTTTACCTCGGCAGGCGGCTTTCGCTCCCCGGGCTTGCGCGGATCGGGTTTCGGCTTGCGTCCGTCCTGTTTCACGTCGCGTCTCCTGCGTTGCGTTACGTCAGCAAAACGCAGGCGCGACCAACTCGTTCTCCAAAAATCGTCAGAATCCCCAGCGGTACCATCCCCGATCCGGGTCGATGCAGGTATAGCCCGCAAAGCACTGAGGGGTGTCACGCGCCGGCACCCATTGCGGCTTCAGAGCCTGGCCAGGCATGCAGGCGCGCAAGGTCGAGACGTAGCGATCGAACGTCGACGGTGACGTATCCATCACCACGGCACCCTGTCGCCCGACCATGGCTTGCACGGCGGCGCAGGTCATCTTGTAGCTCGCGGGACGCGCCTGCGCCGGAAGGCTGAGCGCGAGCAGCATCGGCACGAGCAGGGCGATGGTTCGCATGTTTCCTCCTGAGCCGATGCCCGATGAGTTATCCGCTGCGAGATGAGGCGGTTTCGCATGATCGCCCGAAGGAAGAACTTTTCCTGCGCCCAAGTTCCACGCAGAGACCCTTATGGACGCGCAGAACGGAAGCTGTTCCATAGCAGCGTGTCCACCGGAAGAGCGTTCGCCATGTTCACACATCCCCCGCGCACGGCCCATATGGTCAAGACCGCCGACGGCACGCTTCTTGCCGTGCGCGAATGGGGCCATCCGCATGGACAGCCGGTGCTGTTCATTCATGGCTATGCGCAGACCGGGTTGTCTTTCGTGCAGCAGGTCGAGGCTCCGGAGCTCTCGCATCTGCGCCTCGTCACGTTTGATCTGCGCGGCCATGGCGTTTCCGATAAACTGCTCGCTCCGGAAAGCTATCAGACGAGCACGCGCTGGGCGGACGACATCGCCGCGCTCATCGATCAATGCGCCCTGCCCGCTCCCATCCTGGTCGGCTGGTCCTATGGCGGGCGGATCATCTCGGACTATCTGGCTCGCTACGGCTCCGAGCGGCTCTCGGGGCTGGTTTTCGTCGACGCCGTGACAGAAAACGCCCGCCACTTTTACGGCGCCTGCAATCGGCTGATGAAACTGATGGGCGACAAGGACCCCGCAACCTGCATCGCGGCCACGCGCTCTTTCCAGCGCGCCTGCACGCTCCATCCGCTTGATCCGGATGTGTTTGAGACTCTGCTGGCCGCCGCCATGATGTGTCCACCCGAGGTGCGAGCGGCCATGGCGCGCCCGGCGGACTATGGACGGGTTCTAACGGACACTCACCTGCCGGCACTGGTGATTCATGGCGCCGACGATGCGGTCATTGCCCCGGCGATGGCGGTGCACATCGCCGGCTCCCTTCCGCACGCGCGGCTGGAGATCATGGAGAACACGGGGCATGCGCCCTTCCTGGAGCGGCCCGCTGCCTTCAACGCCCTCCTTCTCGATTTTATCAATCATCTTTGAAGAGACGCCCCGGCCCGGGAACCGTGACGCGCACAAAGATGTTGCGGCAGCGCCGGAAATGCGGCGACATCTTGGCTCGGCGGTTCCCATGCGGGCCAGGGAGAGGATGGTGTCATGCGCTTGATCAAGACGACGCTGATGGGCTTGGCCGGCTGCGCGATGGCGGGCCTGCTGGCTGTGCCGGCGCAGGCTCAGAACCAGTATGACATTTTTGGAGGCCTGTTCAGTTCGCCGTTCGGCTCTGCCTTCGGTGTCACGGCCGGAACCTCTCCGGTTCCCCGCCAGATGGTCTCGTTCGATCCCAAATATCCCGCTGGAACCATCGTGGTGAACACCAATGAGCGGCGGCTCTATTATGTGACAGCGCCGGGGCAGGCGATCCGATATGGCGTGGGCGTGGGGCGCGACGGCTTCCAGTGGTCCGGCGTAAAGGTCGTGTCCGCCAAGAAGGAATGGCCGTCCTGGACGCCGCCGGCCCAGATGCTGAAGCGTCGCCCTGATCTGCCCCGCTACATGCCCGGCGGAATCGATAATCCTTTGGGTGCGCGCGCCATGTATCTCGGATCAAGCCTGTATCGCATACATGGCTCCAACGAACCCGAGACGATCGGTCAGGCGGTGTCGTCCGGCTGCATACGCATGACCAATGCGGATGTGGAAGACCTCTATAACCGTGTGAAGGTCGGCACGAAGGTCTATGTGCTCAGATAGCCGCATTCGGGTGAGCGGCGTAGCCGACGCCGCTCACGCCCGCGCCTTGGCACCATAAACTTCGTCCGCCCGCGCCTCGAACGCATCCGCAAAGCGCCGGAAGGCGGCGTCGAACATGGCGCCCATGAGCAGGCCCAGGGTTCGCGAGCGAAACTCATAAGAGATGTGAAACTTCACCTCGCACCGCCCACCCTCGACGGAGCGGAATTCCCAACGATTGTCGAGGCGGCTGAACGGCCCGTCCAGATATTCCACGTGGATGACGAACCGCGGGCGGTCCAGCGTGACCCGTGAGGTGAAGGTCTCGCGGATCAGCTTATAAGCAACGGTCATGTCGGCCACGAGGATTTCCACGCCCTCGTCGCTGCGATTGCGCCGGCGCACCCGCAATGCCTGGCAGAGCGGGACGAATTCCGGATATCGCTCCACGTCCGCCACAAGGTCGAACATGTCGGCGGGCGTGTGGGCGACCACTCTCGCGCTGGAAAAGGCCGGCACGATTTCAGGCCCGGCCGAGCTTGGCGTCCCGCGCCGCACGCAAGCGCGCGAAATCATCGCCCGCATGATGGGAAGAGCGGGTCAGCGGGCTGGAGGACACCATCAGGAATCCCTTCGCAAAGGCCACCGTCTCAAAGGCCTTGAACTCATCCGGCGTCACGAACCGTTCCACCTTGTGGTGACGGCGGGTGGGCTGGAGATATTGGCCGATGGTCATGAAATCCACTTCGGCCGACCGGAGGTCATCCATCAGCTGAAGCACCTCGTTCCGCTCCTCGCCGAGGCCAACCATGATGCCCGACTTGGTAAAGATGGACGGGTCAAGCTCCTTCACCTGCTGGAGCAGGCGCAGCGAGTGGAAATAGCGCGCGCCGGGCCGGACCGTGAGATAGCGGCCCGGGACCGTTTCGAGATTGTGGTTGAAAACGTCCGGGCGCGCCTCCACCACCACCTCGACCGCGCCCGGCTTGCGCAGGAAGTCGGGGGTCAGGATCTCGATGGTGGTACGCGGGCTTTTGGCGCGGATCGCGCGAATGGTCAGCGCGAAATGCTCCGCACCCCCATCCGACAAATCGTCCCGGTCCACCGACGTGATCACCACGTGGGACAGGCCGAGCTTTGCGACAGCCGCCGCGACCTTCTCCGGTTCATCCGCATCCAGAGGACCGGGCAAACCGGTGCGCACATTACAGAACGCGCAGGCGCGCGTGCAGGTGTCGCCCATGATCATGAAGGTGGCGTGCTTCTTCTCCCAGCACTCACCGATATTGGGACATCCCGCCTCTTCGCAGACGGTATGCAGGCCATTGGCCCGCACGATCTCCGCCGTCTCCGACCATCCCGCCGAGCCGGGAGCCTTGACGCGAATCCATTCCGGCTTGCGCAGGACCTCGTGTTCCGGGCGATGCGCCTTTTCCGGATGACGAGGCCTGTTCAGCGTATTGACGACCGTGACCATGGAACTGCCGTTCTCGCGCGCCGCAGCGCTTCAGAATGACCGATTTAGCCGCGCCGGACGCGCGCGTCGAGGTCCGAGCGCGCGTACCAGCCTTGAGCCAGGCGAAAGCCTAGCGGTGACTGACGCGGGCGCACCGCGGCGCCCGCTCTGGTCAAGCCTTCACAAGCGGGACCTTCGGCACATGGCTGCCGCCGCCGGAGCCGCCGGAGCCGCCCTTGGACGGGCCACCCTTAGAGGGTGGACGCCCCTTGCCGGTCGGCGGGCGAGACGACTTCGCGCGTGCCGGCTCAGCCTTGCGGCGAGGTGCCCGCTTCGTGGCGGGAACGATCTTGTCGGGTTTGGGCGTCACAGGACCTTCGGGGAAAGCAAAACCCAGCTTCGATCCCGATTCCGTTTCTTCCACGACCACCCGCACGTGCCCGCCGGACTTGAGGCGGCCGAACAGAACCTCGTCGGCCAGCGGCGTCTTGATGTATTCTTGGATTACCCGTGCCATAGGCCGGGCACCCATCTGTTCATCATAGCCGCGCTCGACCAGCCAGGCGGTGGCGTCGTCGGAGAGCTCGATCGTGACATTGCGGTCGGCGAGCTGTGCCTCCAGCTGAAGCACGAACTTCTCGACCACCTGCCCGATGATGTCCGCCGTCAGGTGCGCGAAGGGGATCACCGCATCGAGACGGTTGCGGAACTCCGGCGCGAAGGTCCGGTTGATCGCCTCCACATCGTCGCCCTGGCGCTTGGACCTCGTGAAGCCGTAGGCCTCCTTGGAGAGATCCGCGGCGCCGGCATTCGTCGTCATGATGAGGATGACGTTACGGAAATCCACGGACTTTCCGTTATGGTCCGTCAGCTTTCCATGATCCATCACCTGCAGCAGGATGTTGAACAGATCCGGGTGCGCCTTCTCGATCTCGTCGAGCAGCAACACGCAATGGGGGGTCTGATCCACCCCATCGGTCAGCAGGCCGCCCTGGTCAAAGCCCACATATCCGGGAGGGGCACCGATCAGCCGCGAGACGGTGTGGCGCTCCATATATTCCGACATGTCGAAACGCAGGAGATTGACCCCGAGCGTTGAAGCGAGCTGCTTCGCCACCTCGGTCTTGCCGACACCTGTCGGTCCGGAAAACAGGTAGGAGCCGATCGGCTTTTCCGGCTCCCGGAGACCGGCACGCGCGAGCTTAATCGAAGCTGCCAGCGCCTCTATGGCCTTGTCTTGGCCATAGACCACGCGCTTCAGCGTGCTTTCCAGCGCGGCAAGGACCTCGGCATCATCCTTTGACACGGTCTTGGGAGGAATCCGCGCCATGGTGGCGATGGTGGCTTCGATCTCTTTGAGACCGATGGTCTTTCTCCGCCGTGCTTCGGGCAGGAGCATCTGCGCCGCGCCGCTTTCGTCGATCACGTCGATCGCCTTGTCGGGCAGCTTGCGGTCGTGGATGTAGCGGGCCGACAGTTCCACGGCGGCCTTGATGGCCTCGTTCGTGTAACGCAGCTTGTGGTAGTCCTCGAAATAAGGCTTGAGGCCTTTCAGGATCTCGATGGAATCCGGCACCGTCGGCTCTGCAACGTCGATCTTCTGGAACCGGCGCACCAAAGCCCGGTCCTTCTCAAAATACTGGCGATATTCCTTGTAGGTGGTGGAGCCCATGCAGCGCAGCGAACCCGATGCGAGCGCCGGCTTCAGCAGGTTGGACGCATCCATTGCCCCGCCGGAAGTCGCACCGGCTCCGATGACGGTATGGATTTCGTCGATGAACATGATGGCGTTGGGATAGGCCTCAATCTCCTTCACCACCTGCTTCAGGCGCTCCTCGAAGTCTCCGCGGTAGCGCGTGCCCGCGAGCAGGGCGCCCATGTCGAGCGAGAAGATGGTGGCGGTGGCGAGCACCTCCGGCACATCGCCATCGATGATGCGACGGGCCAGTCCTTCGGCGATGGCGGTCTTGCCGACGCCGGGGTCACCTACGAACAGGGGGTTGTTCTTCTGGCGCCGGCACAGCACCTGGATGGTGCGCTGGATTTCCTTGTCGCGCCCGATGAGCGGATCGACTTTCCCGTCCGCCGCCTTGCGGTTCAGGTTGATGCAATAAGCGTCGAGCGCGTCGGCCTTCTTCTTCCCGTCCTCGCCGGACTTTGTCTCGGTCTCGTCGTCCGAACCGCGCACGGGGCGGCTTTCGGACATGCCCGCCCGTTTCGCGATGCCGTGGGAGATGTAATTGACCGCGTCGTACCGCGTCATGTCCTGCTCCTGCAGGAAATAGGCGGCATGGCTCTCGCGCTCGGCGAAGATCGCGACGAGCACGTTGGCGCCCGTCACTTCCTCGCGACCGGACGACTGGACATGGATCACGGCGCGCTGGATCACGCGCTGGAAGCCGGCGGTGGGTTTTGAATCGTCGCCATTCTGCTGGATCAGGTTCTCAAGCTCCCCGTCGACATATTCGACGAGATTGCGGCGGAGCTTTTCGAGATCGACATTGCAGGCGCGCATGACCGCCGCTGCGTCCTGGTCATCGACCAAGGACAAAAGCAGATGCTCGAGCGTCGCGTATTCGTGGTGGCGCTCGTTGGCGAGGGCCAAGGCCCGGTGGAGCGACTGCTCGAGACTGCGGGAGAACGTTGGCATCTACACCTCTATCCCGTGCCGCGCCGCGAGGAACCGGACTTCCCGCTCTCCCGACGTGCACGCGTTCCCTAAGACTTTGTACCGCCCCCCGTCCCGCGCAAGTCCCCACTCCTGCGCAAGCCCCGCTCCATTCCCGACGGCGCCTGTCTCGGCGCCATCATTTTTTCTCCATCACGCATTGCAGAGGATGTTGGTGTTTGCGCGCGAAGTCCATCACCTGCGTCACTTTTGTTTCAGCGACCTCGTAGGTGTAAACGCCGCACTCGCCCACGCCGTGGTTATGAACGTGGAGCATGATCGTGTTGGCTTCCTCACGCCCCTTGTTGAAGAAGCGCTCCAGAATGTGCACCACGAACTCCATCGGCGTGTAGTCGTCGTTCAAAAGCAGAACGCGGTACAGATTGGGCCGCTTGGTCTGCGGCTTGGTGCGCGTGATAACGGCAGTGCCGGGATTACCCGCCGAGCGGCGCGGCTTGCCGGGTTCTGAGGACCGTACCTGCAGCGCGCCTGCCCCAGACGTCCAGATGTTGCATTCGCTGAGGAGCGCGGCATCCGATCGCAAAAGGCCCCCCACTTCGATCTCGGGGATCGACGCGTGATCTGCAGCCCGCATTGAATTTCGTTGGGTTTCGGTCATTGGCAATTCTGACTGCCGGATTTCAAGCGGCGTGGCCCGTCGCCCCGCAGCTTCGGCAATTGCCAAAATAATAAGAACTCGGTGCCCAGGATGCCAGCCTGAGCGGGGTCTCGGCATCGAATTTCAGCCGCGAGGCGGCGCTCCCGAGCCGAGACGGCCCGGTTCAGCCCGGGCGGCGGGCGCGCGCGCCGGACCCGGCATCAACGCAAACCGCCCGCTCTGGCGAACGGGCGGGAGATGTCTGGACGTGCACGAAATCTCCGGCGGACGCCGGAGAGTTATGGCTCAATGCGCCTTCGCGAACAGGCCTTCGTAGGGCTTGTAGGCTTCCTTGGCGAAGTCCGAATACAGACCGCCGATCTTGGTCATTTCCGCGACCAGAGACTCATAGGCGCTCTTCATGTAGCCCTGCTGGATTTCAACCGCCTGCTCGAAGGTCTTTGCACCGAGGAGCTTCTCCAGGGTCGACGTCCCGAGCTCGAACGAGCTTTTGGTGTAGTCGGCAACCTCGATCGCAATCGCCTGGGCGTTCTTCGACCATGCGCCGAAGCTCTTCATCGCAAGGTCCATATTGTCCTTGCCGAGCTTCTGCATCTCTTCGACGTTCTGGATCTGCACCATTTGGGACTCCCTTTTCCGTTTCCGGGCCCTGACCGACGATCCGGTCGAAGAGGCGCCTTGTTCCCCGCCCAGGTCAGATATTATGCAGCGCACCATTTTCGTCAACTTTTTTGTGCACCGCACAATTACGGAGCCCCCTGGGTTTACGGCTTGGTAACCGCGGGCTCTTTACCTTCAAGGCCAGTCACCTTGCGCTCTCTTCCCTGGCGCGGCCTGTTTGCAGCGCCGCATAATGGGCGTGAGCGGTTCCCCCGGACTGAAACGGGACAAAATTCATGCGTTTGGCGCTGGCTCACGGCACCTTTTCGGCCAAGTTCCTTGCGACTACTCTCGCCCTCTCGGTCTGCCTTTCGGCAGGCAGCGCGGATGCTAAGCCGAAGAAACAGACGAAGGCCAAGCCTGCGGCTACGCGGACCGTCGTGGCGGATTCCGGATGGCTCCGGGGCCAGTCTGCCATCATCATCGACGCAAACACTGGCCGAGTCCTTTACGAACAGAATGCGGACACGCCCCTGCATCCCGCATCGGTTACCAAGGTGATGACCCTTTACATGCTGTTCGAGCAGCTGGAGGCGGGGCGCCTGCGGCTCGACAGCCCTCTCACCGTGTCGGCCTTCGCGGCCTCGCAATCGCCCTCGAAACTCGGCCTGCGCCCCGGGGCCACAATCGAGGTCGAGGACGCCATCAAGGCCCTGGTGACCCGTTCCGCCAACGACATTGCAGTGGTGATCGCGGAGTCGATTGGCGGCTCTGAGAGCAATTTCGCAGGCATGATGACACGCCGCGCCAAGACGCTGGGCATGGACAACACCCAATTTCGCAACGCCTCGGGGCTCCCCAACAAAGGCCAGATCACGACAGCGCGCGATCTCGCAACGCTGGGCATCGCAATTCAGGATCGCTTCCCGAAATACTACAAGTATTTCTCCACGCGGACCTTCTATTATCGCGGCCAAGCCATCGCCAACCACAATCGCATGTTCGGTCGCATTGAAGGCGTGGACGGCATCAAGACCGGCTACACGAACGCCTCTGGATTTAATCTTCTGACCTCAGTCCATACAGATGACAAATTCATCATCGGCGTGGTGATGGGCGGCGCAAGCGCCGCCTCCCGCGACACTCGGATGGCGAACCTCATCACGGGCAATGTCGAACGGGCATATGCCGGACGGCGGACTGCGCCGCGCGCGACCGAAGTGGCCACAGCCCAGGCGTCCCTGCCGGCTCCCCTGCCCGCCCCCGCCCCAGAGCGCGCGCCGAGCGCTGCGGTCGCCCCATTGCCCACGCCGCAGCGTCTTGCCTACGCTCCGGATCCCGTTACGACCGCTGCGATCCCCGCCCGGCCCGCGCCGGGCTCCAACGAGCCCATCAAACCAACGGCCGTTAAGGTAACGACCATCGCCAAGCCGGTCATGCAGGCGGTGCCCGCCCCAACCTTCTCCTCTGGCCCCACGCCCCCCGTCGCCGTCGCGCAACCCCATGCGCCGGCACCGGTTGCCGCCCCGATCCCGCCGGCTGTCGCTCAGGCTGCGCCTCTTCAGGACACCCGCACGGCGCCTCTCGCCGGCTCAGCTCCTGTCATGGCCGCGCTTCCGGCCGGACAGCTGCTTCCGCCGCTGCCGACGCCCACCCAGCAACCGATCCGCACCGCCTCTGCCGGCCCAGTGGCCCTGCCGGTCAGCCTTCCCCCGGCGCCCCCGTCGATGGCTCGGCCCGCGACGAAGCCTGAGGTCGCAAGCCACAAGCCCGGCTGGATGATTCAGATCGGGGCCTTCGGCGGTGAAAGAGAAGCTAAGAGCCGCCTCGATCAGGCGCAGTCGAAGGCCAAGTCTGCGCTGGCCGGTGCCGAACCTTTCGTCGAGCCCGCGAGCAAGGGGTCTGGCACCTTCTATCGCGCCCGCTTCGCCGGCCTCAGCGAAAAAGACGCGAAGGAAGCGTGCCGTTTACTGCAACGCAATGATTTCGACTGCATGACTATACGCAACTGATGTGGAAAGCAGCGGACGATTCAGCGATGTTTGCTCAGGATGACATCCTTGGCCTGGTTGACTCGCGCCGCGAGATAGCCGGAACCGCCATGATCGGGGTGGAGCTTTTTCATCAGCGACCGATGCGCCCGACGCACCTCCGCTTCGCTCGCCCCTTGAGCAAGGCCAAGGATTTCGTAGGCCTCTTGCTCGGACATCGCGCCTCCGCGCGCACTCTCGCCATGGCTCCCCGCACGCGTGTCGCCCTCAGCGTGTTCACGCCATGCGGGCGCCCTGCGGTCGAGATAAGCTTCGATTAGCGACAGGGACTGCGCGTCGAGCGATGGGCGAAGGGATAGGATGTAGGGAAGCGGGAGTTCGTCGAGTTGACGGCCGACCTGATCCCCGGCCAGGACGGTGCCCGAGAGGGTCCCACTGCCATGATCAAGCTCCATGTCGAACCACGCGCAGCGCACCCGGGATTTGCGCGGCGCTTCGCTTCGCTTGAACAAATTAGCCAATCGCCCCCCCGACCGGCCGAGAAGCGCAAGTCCAGCACCGCCGAGAGCGGCGGCAGCCAAGAACCGCCCCGTCACCAGCAGCACGGCCGCCCCGAGGAGACAGGCCAAACCTCCCGCTTCCATGATACGGCGCGCGAGTACTTGGGGGCTGGACTTGGACCAGAGATGGAACAGATAGAGGAGAAGGCCTAACGCAGCTGCACCGGCAAGTAAGGTCACGATCCGCCATCTCCCATCGCAGCGAGCAGTCGGGCAGCGCCACCTTCGCGCGAGGACGCAAGGGCCGTCCGCCCCCCAGCCGCGAAAGACGCAGCGGCCCGAAGAAGCGCAGCCAGTTCCGCCCCTGCGCCGGGGGCAAATCGACACCAGGCCCCTCCCGTGAGGCGGGCCATCTCTCGGAAGACCCGCTCGACTCCGGGATTCTGACCTTCCTGAAAGATAAACAGCTTCAGTCCAAGCACACCCAGCGCCCCGGCGGCGGCGTAGAGCGAGTCCACAGGCTCCTCCACCGCATCTCCCACAAACACCGCAGCTTTCAGCCGGGCGCGTTCGCTCTCCTGGCGCAGATGGGCAAGGACACGTCGGATCTGGGTTGCTCCGCCTTCGCAGGTGATCTTGCCCATGAGCCGCCCCAACTCAGGGCCATCCGCGATCCAGCGCGAGGCCCGACATTCCTGGGCACCACGGTAATAGACCAGTTGAACCTCGAGCCCGCCAAATCGCGTGGCCGCAGCGAACATTTCCGCCTGCGTCTCCTGGGCGAGCGACCATGTGGACTGGCGCGAATAGGTCGCATCCATGGCGAAGGCCAGCTTCGCCCGCCCACCAGCTTCCCCAGCGGATCCCACGGACCCAGCTGCTTTGAGGAACGCCTCCACTTCGCCGGGTGAGGAAACACCGGACGTCGGCAGTCCTGATTTTCCGTCTTGCGCCAACGCCTCCCCTCCTCACCCGCATCCGTCCAATGGCCGCGTAGAACATAAGCTGCCGTACCACGCGCACAAGCACGCCGGATTGCCAAAAGCCTGCCGCCTAAATAGGGTCCGCGCGCCGTAAAAACAGGGAGGCGCGCCATGGCCACTGAACCCAAGCTCTTGGAGAATCCGGGATTTTTGCGCGCCGCCGTTAAAGACCGGCGCGCACAGGGCCATCGCATCGCCCTCGTCCCAACTATGGGAGCACTTCACGAGGGACATCTCGCTCTCGTAAATCAGGCGCGGTCGCACGCGGACACGGTGATCGTCTCAATCTTCGTTAATCCGGCGCAGTTTGCGCCCAACGAGGATTTCTCGCGCTACCCCCGTACGCTGGCGCATGACATGGAGCTGCTGAACGGCCTCGCCGATTTCGTTTATGTGCCCTCCAATGCCGACATGTATCCCAGCGGCTTCTCCACTCGGTTGAACCTGGATGGCCCGGCGACAGGGCTCGAGACGGATTTTCGTCCGCACTTCTTTTCGGGTGTCGCCATCGTGGTTACAAAGCTGTTCCTTCAATCAGGCGCGGATGTCGCCGTGTTCGGAGAGAAGGACTACCAACAGCTCAAAGTCGTTACCCAGCTCGCCCGGGATCTCGATATACCCATCGAGATTATTCCCGGACCCACCGTTCGCGAGAGCGATGGCCTGGCACTCTCATCCCGCAATCAATACCTCTCATCTGCGGAACGGGACATCGCCCCGATCATTTTCCTCACTTTGGGGAGCGCGCGGGAGGCCATACGAGCGGGAGCGCCATTGGACGACGTAATGCTCCAAGCCAAGACGGCCCTAACCGACGCCGGCCTCAAGGTGGACTATATGGCGGCACGGAACGCTGATACCCTCGGCCCGTTCGTTCCGGGTCGTCCAGGCCGTATTCTCGTCGCCGCTTGGTTGGGAAAGACCCGCCTTATCGACAACCTGGGTTTTTAGGTCCGGGATCGAAATGATCACGCAGATTTCGTTTCGCCGGCTACAATTCAATGTGGCGCTAGCAGACGCGTTGCGGTAAATTTGTACTATACAGCTCCAACGTAACTAATCGCGAAGCCGGCCACGACGAGCATGAGCCCGACAATCAGAACGGCAAGGATCCGACCAGTGGCAACGCCCTGGCGGGCTTGGGGCGCAGGCTTTGCCGGCTCACCGGGTTGGCCGGTCGTTGCCGGCTCGCGAAATTCCAAATCCTGCCGGGTTTCATTCTCAAGCGCCATGGCTCATCTCCGTCTTAATCACCCAAAAAAAACGCCGCATCCTCCCAAATTGTTCACCTTGACCTTCCTTGTCCGAGACACGACCCTTTGCTCCGGAGCGGTTCGCATGCGGCGCCGACTTTGGTTGTATTTTTAAGGTTTTTCGCCAAAATGATGCGTTCAAGTGTGTTCTTTTATTTTATTGGGGCGGGTGAGCGCCCATGCGATTAAGTCAAGAAAAAACACTTGTTATCGCCTGCTTCGCTATTTCAGCAATCATTTTTACGGCATCGATCGTCTATGTTGTTTTTGATAGGGAAAAAACAATAGAACGTCACTTTCATAGACTTGAAAATGGAAGCGCCGTTCTCGCGGAATTCGTGTCTCGCGCAATTACAGGTATTGACAATGTTCTTTCCAAAAGCTCCGAAGACCTTGCGCGAGCCGATGGACACATTGATCCCAAGGATGCGCATTTTCAATTTTCGGACTACGCGACAGGCGTAACGGGCCTCACGACCGTCTTCGCCCTCAATACAAACGGAAGGGTCATCGCGAATTCGCGCTTTCCCGATCAGCCTGGGCACGATTTTTCCGATCGTCGCTATTTCCGCGAGGCAATGGAGGCCCGGAACAATAGACTTTACATTTCTGAGACGGTTGCGGGGCGCGTATTGAATCGGTGGCAATTTTTCGCAAGCCGGCCCATTGAAGGCTCTGGCGGGCAAAAACTTGGCGTGATCTGTGCCTCCATCGATACATCCTTGTTTGAAAATGTCCTTTCGACCTATCGCCCAGACACCGGCATCGTCATCAGCCTTCTGACCGACGATCTTTTTCTCGTGGCACAGGCTCCCGCCGACGGGAACGCCTACGCTCAGCCGTTCCGGCACAGCCCGGCGCTCGCGCGTTTCATTGCGCGGAACGTGCCATTTGCGGCCGAGGAGGGGCGCACCTTCAACGGCCAGCCGGAAAGCCTTTCGGTCCTCCGCCGGTTGCCCAACCTGCCCTTGATCCTGGCGATCTCCGTGCCAACGGAACAGGCGCTGGCCGAATGGCGCACGCATGCCGGCGCCATCCTGTCTCTTGCCGGGCTTATGAGCGCGCTCGTGATCGGCGCGGGAATTACCGGCGCGCGCAGCATTCGGCGCAGCGAAGAGGTCTCGACCCTCCTCGACACAATGTTCACTCAGACCCCCGCCTGCATCGCCATTTCCAATGTGAATGGTGCGCTCATCAAGTCCAACGAAAACTGGTCGAGCCTCTCGGATATGTTCGGGGTCGCGCAAGACACCCGATCGGACGTCTTCGCGAGCCTACGCCATGCCATCCGATCGGGCGGGGACTTGGGCCTGACCACTCGGTCGGACAAGGCGTTGCGCGATCTGCAGTTGGTGTGCGCGGGGCTGAAATCGAGTGCCGCGCTGGAGTTGCGGTGCATGCAGAGTGATGTCGATCGCTATTTTGCCGTCACCGTGACTCGCATTGATGTCGCTCCGAGCGAGAGCGCGGAAGGCTTTGCCGTCCTGGTGATGGATATTTCCAAACAGCGCGCCCTTGAGTTGCGCTTGCGGTCGCAACTGGTTCTAGACTCGAAGACCGGCTTGCCCAATCGCGAGGGCTTTCTCGCCGCTGTGGCCGCGCCCCTGGCCGGCGCCAGCGACGACGACTGTCTTTTTGTATTCGATATCGTAGGCTTGTCAGGCCTGAAGGAAATCCGTGGCTTTGAAGTCAGCGACGAAGCCTTCTCCGCGATTGGCGCTCAGTTGGCGACCTTATCGTCTTTGGGCTGCATCGTCGCGCGGGCGGACAGTGAGAAATTCTGCGCCTTTGTTCCCGGCCCTGCTCTCGGGGAGGCGGCCGAGGCGCGCATGACCGCGCTGGTTGCCCACCTCGCGCGCGAGTATCCCCTGAACGGCCATACGTTTCATGCACGCATGACGGTGGGCGCGGCGCGGGTGGGATCCGTTGGGCGCGATGCGGAGCGTCTTCTGCAAGCAGCTGAAATTGCACATGGCCTTGCGCGCCGTCGCGGTCAGGGATCGTTTGCCTTCTTCAGTGCTGAGATCGAGGCCCACGCGCGCGAGCGCGTCAGGCTCTATGAATCCCTGCAGAACGCGATCTCCAATCGCGAGCTCTCCCTGGAATTCCAGCCCAAGGTCAATCTGCTCACCGGCGAAATCATCGGAGCAGAGGCGCTGGTCCGCTGGTTCCATCCCCAGCACGGCCCGCAGAATCCGGGAGACTTCATTCCGGTCGCGGAAGAAAGCGGCCTTATCATTCCCTTGGGCGAATGGGTGATCAGCCAGGTGATGGACTTTCAGCGGCGTTGGATTTCAGAGACGCCGGACATGCAGCCTTTCCCCATATCCCTGAATGTGTCCCATGCTCAGTTTGATCGGGCGGATATACCCGAGTTTCTACGCACAACAGTGGCGCAGACCGGTGTCGATCCGGCCCTGGTGATCATCGAATTGACGGAAACCGTATTCAGCCAGGAAATTGCCGACACAATCGGGAGAATCAATCAAATCCGCGCCATGGGATTTCATGTTTCTCTGGATGACTTTGGCACGGGTTATTCCTCGCTAAGCTACCTTAATCTCATGAACTTTGACGAGCTCAAGATCGATGGCTCATTCGTGCGGGCCATCGATACGGATCTGGTCTCCCATTCCATCGTCGACATGACATTGCGGCTGGGCGGCACGCTGGACGTCTCGATCACCGCGGAAGGCATCGAGACCGAAGCGCAGCGGGCAGCCCTTCTGGCGCTCGGCTGCCAGACTGGCCAGGGCTTCCTGTTCTCGCGTTCGGTGTCGGGGGCGGAGTTGAAGGCTATGGTGCGCGAGCGGCGGCGGCTGCTACCCGATCTTCTGTTCTGACCTAAACGGGAAGTCTCCCGTCTATTTTGCGGATGTGCCGGACAGCGAGGGGATTTGGGCTCTGCTCATTCCTTCACGCCCCGGCAACGGCCAGGGCGGGATCGGCGCGGCCGGATGAGGCGCCCGAATGGCGGACTCGGGCACAAACTCGCTCTGGCAGTCGTCCCGCTCCCGGGACCAATCAATGCAGGATTTGCGAGAGGAACAGCCGGGTACGCTCATGCTGCGGGTTGGAGAAGAAGGCGTGCGGCTCGTTCATCTCGATGATCTGGCCGGCATCCATGAAGATCACCCGGTCCGCCACCTGACGGGCAAAGCCCATTTCATGGGTGACGCACAGCATGGTCATGCCCTCATTGGCGAGGGAGACCATGGTGTCGAGCACTTCCTTCACCATTTCCGGGTCCAGCGCCGAGGTCGGCTCGTCGAACAGCATGATGCGCGGGCGCATGCACAAGGCGCGGGCGATGGCGACGCGCTGCTGCTGGCCGCCGGACAATTGGCCGGGATATTTTGCGGCCTGTTCCGGGATCTTCACCTTGGCCAGGAAGTGCATGGCCAGGTCCTCGGCCTCCTTCTTGGGCATCTTGCGCACCCACATGGGGGCGAGCGTGCAGTTTTCCAGGATTGTGAGGTGGGGGAAGAGATTGAAGTGCTGGAACACCATGCCGACCTCGCGGCGCACCTCGTCGATGCGCTTGAGATCGTTGGTGAGCTCGATGCCGTCCACCACGATCCGGCCCTTCTGGTGCTCTTCCAGGCGGTTGATACAGCGGATCATGGTGGATTTCCCGGAGCCTGACGGGCCGCACACCACGATGCGCTCGCCCCGCCGCACGGAGAGGTTGATGTCGCGCAGGACGTGAAAGTCGCCATACCACTTGTTGACGCCGATCAGTTCCACCGCCTGTTCGGGGCCGTCCTGAACGCTTTGGGAAGCCTGGTTCTGAAGAGTCATGATGCTTCCCCTCAATGACGGTGGCTGCGGTCGAGACGCTTTTCGAGCGCCATCGAATAGCGGGACATGCCGTAGCAGAAGACGAAATAGACGATGCCGGCGAAGCCGAATCCCGTGAACAGGGTGGTCGGCGTCGCCCAGTTCGGGTCGGTGAAGGCCGCCCGCAGGATGCCGAGCAGGTCGAAGATCGAGACGATCAGCACCAGCGTCGTGTCCTTGAACAGACCGATGAAGTTGTTGACGATTCCCGGAATGACCAGCTTCAGCGCCTGGGGCAGAACCACGAGGCGCATCATGAAGCCCGAGCGGAGCCCGAGCGCCATGGCGCCCTCATACTGACCCTTGGGAATGGCCTGCAGGCCGCCGCGCACCACTTCCGCCATATAAGCGGAGGCGAACAAGGCGACGCCCACCAGCGCGCGCAGCAGCCCGTCAATGGTGAACCGGCCGGGCAAGAACAGCGGCAGCATATAGGTGGCGAAGAACAGCACCGTGATGAGCGGCACGCCGCGCCAGAACTCGATGAAGATGATGGAACTGTACTTCACCAGGGGATAGTCGGATCGCCGCCCCAGCGCCAGCAGGATGCCGAAGGGCAGCGAGACCGTGATGCCGGTGACCGCGATCACCAGCGTCACCAGCAGACCGCCCCACTGGCGGGTCTCCACGGGCTGAAGACCGAAATCCAGATCCACCGCCAACAGGATCAGCGCCAGCACGCCGAAGGACTTGAGCACCGTGCCCGCCACGGAGCGCCGCTCCCCCCCGAAGAAGGGGCAGACCAGCATGCCGATGCCCGCCGCGATGAGGGCCACCAGCACGAACTGGACCCAGAAGCCCACCCGCAGCCCGGCAACCCGCGCAAGGCCGAAATCGAGCCCGGACCAGCCCAGGATGAAATTGCGCAGATCCAGATCGCCGCCGGTCAGCAGCACGAAGGCCACCACCGGGTAGATGCCGAAGAAGGCGATAGCATTCGTCCGCTTGAACGGGGCCTTGGGCACAAGGAGCGGCACCAGCAGCACCGCGCCCATGAGATAAACCGCATTGACCCGCCAGCGCTCGGCCTCCGGATAGAAGCCGTAAAGGATCTGATTCCATTTGGCCCAGATGAAGGGCCAGCAGGCGCCAACCGGGCGGCCCACATTTTCAGGGAGGCAGGCATCGCGCCCGGTGCCGGTCCAAACGGCATCGAGCACGAAGAATTTGACCATGGGCGGAACGACCACCCAGAACAGCCAGATGCCGAACACGGTCAGCAGCACCTGCCCGACGGAGCCGAACAGATGGGCGCGCGCCCAGCCGATGACGCCGCGCGTGGAGGTCGGCGCCGGCTCCTGGGGTTTCAACTCGGGCGGCGCCACATAGGCGAAGGTGGAGGGAGTCGCGGACGTGGTCATGGGCGCCTCCTCACCGTTCCACAAGCGCGACGCGCTTGTTGTACCAAGCCATCAGGACCGAGGTCAGGATGGAGATGGCGAGATAGACCGCCATGGTCATGGCGATGATTTCAATCGCCTGCCCGGTCTGGTTCAGCGTGGTGCCGGCGAAAATGGCGAACAGGTCCGGATAGCCTACCGCCACGCCCAGCGTCGAATTCTTGGTGAGGTTGAGATACTGGCTGGTGAGCGGAGGAACGATGACCCGCATGGCCTGCGGGATGATGATGAGGCGCAGTGTGGGCCCGGAGCGGATGCCGAGGGATTTGGCCGCCTCGGTCTGTCCCTTGGAGACAGCCAGGATGCCGGCGCGCACGATCTCGGCGATGAAGCCCGCCGTATAGATCGACAAGGCCACCAGCAGGGCCACGAATTCCGGGATGACCCGCACGCCGCCCGCAAAATTGAAGCCCCGCAATTCGGGGGTCTCGAACGTCACAGGCCAGCCGAGCACGAAGCCGGCAATCACCGACGGCCCGAAAATGAGCGCAAGACCCACCCAGAAGGCCGGAAAGGGCTGGCCCGTGCGCTCACGCCGGATCCGCGCCCATCGGGCCACCAGCCATGCCGCGACGCTGCCGGCGACGA
Organism: Pseudomonadota bacterium; assembly: GCA_040755535.1. Taxonomy (GTDB): domain Bacteria; phylum Pseudomonadota; class Alphaproteobacteria; order Rhizobiales; family Xanthobacteraceae; genus Aquabacter. The sequence continues at coordinate 39,665 of JBFMAV010000002.1, forward strand.
AGATCCAAAAGACGATCGTGAAATCGTCCCCGAAAATCGGGCGGGGCACCACCAGCCCGCGATTGGAGAGAAACACACCTGGCGCCGCGACATCGCCCGCCAGGGAGCGGAAGAGATCCGCCACGGGCGTGAGGCCGAGAGATGCGGCGCCATTCGCCACAGCATTCAGGAAGGGCTGGAGCCCGAAGCTCCAGCTCTGGCGGGGATTGGGCATGGTGGAGAGCACCGCCAGATACCAGAAGAGGATCTGGAACAGCGGCGGCAGGTTGCGAGTCACCTCCACATAGGCGGACGCGAGCACCCGAATGACCACATTCTCGGAGAGCCGTGCCACACCGACCAGGAAGCCGATGACGGTTGCCAGAATGATGCCGAGCACCGCGACCAGCAGCGTATTCAGCAGGCCGACCAGGAAGGCGCGGCCATAGCTCATGGATTCCGAATAGGGAATGAGCGTCTGGGTAATGCCGAAGCCGGCGGAATTGTCCAGGAAGCCGAAGCCGGAGGCGATGCCTTGCCGGGCAAGATTGCTCTGGGCGTTCGCGTAGAACGACCAAGCCATCCAGATGATCAGGAGCGCAAGCGAGACCTGGATCACGGCGGAACGAAGCGCCGGATCGGTCCACGACCAGCGCCGTGCCGGAGCTGAGTCCGGCATGGGTGCGTCAGTCATTAGCCCCTCGAAGTCTATGGGCGCATTGGCCCTTATCTTTGTACGGATCGCGCCGGCCGCCCCCGACCGGCACCTGAGACAGACGCTCTTTCCCTGCCCTGTTCTTCTTTTATTTTAAATATTTACACGACTTTCTTCATTCAGCATCGCAACAGGCCCGGCGCCCGAAGGCGCCGGGCAGGGGCGGATCAGCGCACCGGCATGCCGTATTGCAGACCGCCATTGTTCCAGAGATTGTTCTGGCCGCGATTGATGCCGAGCGGGGTCGAGGGGCCGAGGTTGCGGTCGAAGACCTCACCATAATTGCCCACCTGCTTCACGATCCGGGCCACCCAATCGTTCGAGATGCCGATGGCCTCGCCGAACTTGCCATCCGTACCCAGAAGACGCTTGATCTCCGGATTGGCGGAGGACGCCATCTGGTCCACGTTCTTGGAGTTCACGCCCAGCTCTTCGGCATCGAGCATGGCGAAATAGACCCATTTCACGAGGTCGAACCACTGGTCGTCGCCCTGGCGCACCAGCGGGCCGAGCGGCTCCTTGGAGATGACCTGCGGCAGAACCATGTGGTCGGCGGCATTGGTCAGCTTCAGGCGCACCGCATAAAGCTGCGACTGATCGGCGGTGAACGCATCGCAGCGGCCGGAATCATAGGCCTTGATGGTTTCGTCGATGGTCGCGAACGCGATCAGTTCGTATTTCAGGCTGTTGGTGCGGAAATAATCGCCGACATTCAGCTCGTTGGTGGTGCCCGTCTGAACGCAGATGGAGGCGCCGTTCAGGTCCTTCACCGCCTTCAGGTTCAGCGACTTGCGCACCATGAAGCCCTGGCCGTCATAATACATCACGCCGGCGAAGTTGAAGCCCAGCGTGGTGTCGCGCGACATGGTCCAGGTGGTGTTGCGCGAGAGCACGTCGATGGCGCCGGATTGAAGCGCCGTGAAGCGGTCCTTCGCCGAGAGGGGCGAGAACTTCACCTTTGTCGCATCATTGAAGATGGCTGCCGCGATGGCGCGACAGAAATCCACGTCGAGGCCGGTCCAGTTGCCCTTGTCGTCGGGGTTGGAGAAGCCCGGCAGCCCTTGCGACACGCCGCAGTTGAGCGCGCCGCGGGCCTTCACGTCGTCCAGCGTCGCCGCGCTCGACGCGCCGGCGCCGATGGCGAGCATGCCGGCGGCAAGCAGGAAGGTCTTTATTGTCCGTGCCATAGCGTAATGCGCTCCCAAGCCAGCCCTGACCGCGTCCGCCCGCACCAGCGGGTCGACGCCGTCGTCCGGGACGTCGTATGGATGTATCTCAATCGGTTGTGGCTGGCCGGTCAATAGGACCTGCGTTGACGCGGCAAGCCGTTCAACATGTTTGGGAGTTCGTGATGAAGCCGTCGGTGCCCGAGATCGCCTATGCGCCCGCCACAGAGGTGGTGCGCCTGGGGCGCGACCCGTTCCGGTTCGACGGTTTCGTCAATCCGCCGGTGGTGCGCGGCTCCACGGTCCTCTCCCCCACCTATGACGCACTCGTGAACCATAGCGGGCGCTACAGCTATGGCCGCAGGGGCAATCCCACCACGGAAGCGCTCGAAACCGCCATCTCCGCGCTGGAGGGCGCGGACGGAACGCTGCTGACCCCCTCGGGACTCTCCGCCATATCCGTCGCCCTCCTGGGTGTGCTGAAGGCAGGCGACCATCTGCTCATGGTGGACACCGCCTACAACCCAACGCGGCGCATCTGCGACGGGGTGCTGCGCCGGGCCGGCATCGAGGTGAGCTATTATGATCCGCTCATCGGCGCGGGCATCGAGGCCCTCGTGCAGCCGAACACGCGGGCGATTTTCCTGGAATCCCCCGGCTCGCAGAGTATGGAAGTGCAGGATGTGCCCGCCATCGTCGCGGTGGCCAAGGCACGCGGCCTCATCACGCTGATCGACAACACCTGGGCGACGCCGCTTTATTTCAAGCCGCTCGCGCTTGGCGTCGATGTCTCCATCATGGCGGGCACCAAGTATCTCTCGGGCCATGCGGATCTGAATATCGGCACGATCGCGGCGCGCGGGGCGGTCTTCAAGCAGATCCTCTCTGCCCATGGCGACCTTGGCATCTGCGTCAGCCCGGACGATGCGGCGCTCGGGTCACGGGGCCTGCGCACCATGGCTGTGCGGCTGGAGCGGCATTGGCGCTCGGGCCTTGAGGTGGCGCGCTGGCTTGCGGCCCGGCCGGAAGTGGCACGGGTCCTCCATCCGGCGCTGGAGGGCGATGCGGGCCATGCGTTGTGGAAGCGGGACTTCACGGGCGCGTGCGGCCTGTTCTCGGCCATCCTGAAGCCGGTGCCCGAGCCCGCCTTCGCCGCCTTCTTCGATGCACTGGCCTTGTTCGGGATGGGCTATTCCTGGGGTGGCTTTGAAAGCCTCATCATCCCATTCGACTGTTCCAGCTACCGCACCGCCACCACCTGGGCGCCTGGCGGCCCGGCCATGCGCCTGCATATCGGACTGGAGGAGCCGGCCGACCTCATGGCCGACCTCGACCGGGGCTTTGCCGCGATGGCGACGGCGGCCTGAGCCGCGCTCAGCGCGCCGCCCGGTTCTGGCGGCGCTCGCGCAGGGCGAATTGCAGGTTGCGGATATAGATGAAGGTGGAAAGCGCCTGCCCGGCGATGAAGACCGGGTCGCGGCGATAGATGGCATAGACCAGCAGCAGCGTGCCCCCGCCCAGCGAGAAGGTCCAGAAGGCGAACGGGATCACCGAGCGCCCTGCCCGCTCGCTCGCGAGCCACTGCACCACGAACCGCATGGTGAACATGAATTGCGCGATGAAGCCGAGGATCACCCAGCCGTCGATCTGGGTGACGAAAACGTCGTGCAGATAGTCTCCGACGGTGTTCGCGAGGTCAATGAGCATCGGGATACACCTTCACCACCTTCTGCACATTGCGCCGGCGCAGCAGCCACCACACGCCCAGCATGTCGCCGATCCCCACCCACAGCCGATTCCAGAAGCCGTATTTGGACACGCCGTGCCAGCGCGCCCGGTCGACCACCGGGAAAGTGAGGACCTCATACCCCTCGCGCGCCACCAAGGCCGGGGTGAAGCGATGCACCGCCTCGAAATGCGGCAGGCGCAGATAGATGTCGCGCCGCACCACCTTCAGGCCGCAGCCGGTGTCGCGGGTGCCGTCGCGCAGCAGCGCGCGGCGCACGAAATTGGCGAGGCGCGACTGCACCTTCTTGAAGAGCGTGTCCTGCCGCCCCTGACGCTCGCCCTGGACCATGCCGGCGGACGGCCCGGCCTTGTCCAGCAAAGCGACCATTTGCGGGAGATAGACGGGATTGTTCTGCCCGTCGCCGTCGAGCAGGAGCAGGATCTCTCCGCGCGCCGCCCAGGCGCCGCTGGCGACGCCTGCGGACTTGCCGCAGGATCTGGCATGCGTCAGCACGCGCACATAGGGACGGCCCTGTGCGGCCTCGACGAGGCGTTCGGCGGTGCCGTCGGTGGAGCCGTCATCGACGAAAACGAGCTCATAGCCGAGCGGCAGGAGCGCGGCGTCCAGTTCGGCCACCAGGGGCAGGATATTGTCCACCTCATCGCGTACGGCGATGATGACGGACAGGCGCGCGGGCTCGGGCGCGCCGGAGACGGATAGGGTCAAGATCTGGCCTCTTCGAGGGCGGGCGGCGCCGCAGCCGGCGCCATGAGGCGCGCGAGCCGCCGCGGCGTCGGGCCGGGCATGGGGGAAATAGCGCCATCCGGCGCAACACAAAAGACCAGACGGCGCGCCGCGAACAGCTTCACCATCATCAGCACGAAGGCCGTGGCGATCGCCCCGCCCGCCAGCACGTCGCTCGGATAGTGCGAACCGAGCACGATGCGCGAGGACGCCACCAGCACCGCGATACAGGCGAGCGGCACCCGGCTCCTGGGAAACAGCGCGCCGAAGGCGGCGGCGGTGGAGAAGACCACCGCGCTGTGACCGGACGGGAAGCTGGCGAAATTCGCCTTCAGCGCCAGCCAGTCGAACGTGAATTGCGGATGCGGGCCGGCGAGCAGCAGCGCCGCATGGGGCCGGGCGCGGCCGAGCAGATATTTCAGGACCAGCACGAACAGGCCCGCGCCGGCAATGGACAGAAACAGGAATCCGAGCCGCGCCGTAACGGCCGCCGCGATCCGGCGGCCCATGTCATCAAGACGCGACTTCATCGCCAGAACCACCAGCAAGCATAGCCCGATGGGCCACAGCACCACGCCGCCAAGGCCGAGATCTGTGATGCGCTCGAAGAAGCGGATCACCTCCAGGGGCAATTGGGCGCGCAAATAGGGAGAGAGCGGGTCCAGGAGAATCATGGACGCCGCCACGAGGCTCACGATCAGCACCGCGAGCGACAGGAATTCCACCACGCCGCCGAGGCCGATGCGCGGGCGCGGGCCCCGGACCGGGCGGGCGCGCAGATAGGTCCACGCCGCGCCGAGCCCCGCAAAGGCCGCGGCGCCATGCGCCCCCGCCTCAGCAAGGCGCGCGCGCAGAGAGGCGGCGGCGCTCACGGCGTGCCCTCGACGGGGCGGAAGACGGTGATCACCACGTTGCGCCCGCCATTATAGGTGAAGCCCGACAGGCTCGATGCCGCCTTATAGCGCAGGCCGATCTCCTGCGCGCGCTGCTCGAACAGCGGCACCATGTTGGAGCCGATAAAGGCGAGGGTGCATCCCCCCTGCTTCAGCAGATCGGCGGCCTGCACCGGGTCGGTGAAGCGCAGGTCGGTGCCCACCAGGAAGGCAAGGCTCGGCTCCTGATAGGGGACGGTGGCGATGGACGAGGCCGGGCAGCCGCTCGCGCGCGCGATCTCGGCGAGGCTCTGGGAAATCCAGACCGCCCGCAGATGCGGCAGGAGGAAATGATAGACACCCACATAGAGGAAGAGCGCACCGCACACCGCGACCGCGAAGGACGCGGCCGCACCGGCCGGACGGAAGGCAAAGGCCGCCCGGAAAAGGAGATAAACGGCGAGCGCCAGGAACGGGATGGCCCCGACGCCATAGGCCCAATCGCCCTTCAGCCAGATGAAGGCGCCGCCCAGCACCACCACGAGGATGCTGCCGAGAATGGGCCAGAAGCCGCGCAGATCGCCGAGCCGCCGCCCCACGCCATCGACCGCGCCGCGCTCAATCGCGAGCGCCGTGAGGATGGCGAGAGCCGGATAGAGCGGCAGCACATAATGGGGCAGCTTGGTGGCCGCGATCTCGAAGACCAGCCAGCAGGGCACCACCAGGGCGAGGAGCAGGCGCACCGGCTTTTCGCGCCGCTGCTTCCAAGCGAACGGCACCGCCATGGCGACCAGCACCACGGACGGCCAGAAGGTACCCCAGATGGCGAGCAGATAGGTGCCCGGCGGCCCCCAATGGCCCTCCGCCCCCTCCGCAACCTTGCCCAGCATATCGACGCCGACCGCATGCTCGTAGAAGGCGCCGCCGGTCACGAAATAGATGGCGATGAACCAGGGCAGGCAGAGCAGCAGGCACCAGAGCAGGCCCGGCAGCGGCATCAATCGGCGCATGAAGCCCGCCGAGCGGTCGGCGATGGCAAGAACCAGGATGGGCAAGCCGACGAACAAAGGCGCCAGCGGCCCCTTCACCAGGATTCCCGCCGCCATGGCGGTCCAGAACACGGCGGCGAGCCCCAGATCGCCCTTGGCCGGGCCCGGCCGCAGATAGGCTCGCGTCAGCGCCGCCATGGAGGCCAGCGTGGTCAAAAGCAGCACCGCGTCGGTCTTGGCGAGCCGCGCCTCGACACCGAGCAGAACGCAGCTCGCCATCATCAGACCGGCCAGCAAGGCCCCCCGGCGCGTCACGAAGCCGAGCGCCGTCCAATAGGTGAGCAGCACCGCACCAATGGCGGCAAGGAGCGAGGGGATGCGGTAGAAGGCGATGGTGGTGCGGGCCGAAGGGCCGACGACCGCCTCGGCTGCGGCAACGCTCGCCGCCTGCAGCCAATAGATGCCCACCGGCTTCTTATGGCGCGCCTGTTCCTTGTAGCGGATGTCGACGAAATTCCCGGTCTCCAGCATTTGCTTGGTGGCCTGGGAGAAGCGCGCCTCGTCGCGGTCGATGGGCGGAATGGAGGCAAAGCCAGGCAGGAACGCGATCAGGGCCACCAGAACCAGCAGCGCGCAGGCGCGCCGATGGGTGGCGCTGGCGAAATCCAAGCCGCGCGCGGCAAAATCCAGCAGAGACGTTCGGGAAGCCGTGCGTCCGCTGCCGGCGGGCTCGGAGAGGGCCATGCGTAGGTTCGGGTCCAGTCAATTCAGGGCGCGGGACAATAGCAGAAACGTCCGGTGCGAAAAGGTGCCCTGGCCGAACCGCGCCACTCGTGTCGATCTCGGCGCCCAAGTGCCGAGCGAGGTGGGCGGAATCATGGCGGGCGGCAGCGACGCCCGCGCGCGGACCTCTATTTGGTGAGGATGAGCTTGTCCTGCGCGGTGAGGCGCAATTGGTAGACCTGATCGCCATGGGCGATGGTGATGACCTTGGACGTGGAAAACAGGTCGCGGCTGTCGAGCTGCTCTTCAACCATAAAGACCGACCGGGCCTTTCCCCGCGACGACCATGCAGCCTGCTTGTGCTCATGCTTGGTCATTCGAACGACTCCAAAATAAAAAGTGCCGAACACTGCGGCAACGAAGGTCATGAGCCACTTTAGAATAGCTCAATATTTTGAGAAACGGATGCTGTAAGTCCCCTAATACACATGAATGCAGAAATCAACGCATCGCGCACCCGCGCAAGCGCGCGCGACGGCAGCGGCCGGAGCCGCGCCGCGTCCCATGATCGGCGAAGGGGAGAGATTCTATTCGGCCGGATGGGCCGCGCGATTGTCCTCGCCCGCGTCACCGCCCACAGCGCGGTTCACGATCCGGTCCAAGCGGTCGAGATAGAGATAGACGACCGGCGTGATGTAGAGCGTGAGGACCTGTGAGACGAGCAGGCCGCCCACCACCGCGATGCCGAGCGGCTGGCGCAGTTCCGCCCCCGCCCCGCCGCCGAGCGCGATGGGCAGAACGCCGAAGATGGCCGCCAGCGTGGTCATCATGATAGGGCGGAACCGCAACAGGCACGCTTCCCGGATCGCTTCCTGCGCATCCACGCCCTCGCGCCGTCGTTCCAGCGCGAAGTCGATCATCATGATTGCGTTCTTCTTCACGATGCCCACCAGCATGATGATGCCGATGAGCGCGATGACCGACAATTCCATGTCGAAGAGCATGAGCGTCAAAAGCGCCCCGATGCCGGCCGAGGGCAGACCCGACAGAATGGTCAGGGGATGGATGAAGCTCTCATAGAGGATGCCGAGGACGATATAGATCACCACCACGGCGGCGAGGATCAGCAGCGGCTGGTTGGATAGGGAATCCTGGAACACCTGGGCGGTGCCCTGGAAGCCGGTGGAAATGGAGGCCGGCAGATTCGCCTCGCGCTGCGCCACATTGATGGCGTCCACCGCCCGCCCCAGCGACACGCCAGGCGCAAGATTGAAGGAAATGGTCACCGCCGGCTGCTGCTGCTGGTGGGAAATCTGAAGCGGCCCCACGGTGCGCTTGATCTCCGCCACCGCCTCCAGCGGCACGACGGAGCCGCTGGAGGTGCGCAAATAGACACGCCCGAGATCGGAGGCATCCTGCTGGAAGCGCGGCTGGGCCTCCACGATCACCGCAAACTGGTTGGTTGGGGTGTAGAGGGTCGCGATCTGCCGGGTGCCGAACTGGGTGTAGAGCGCACTGCGCAACTGGTCTTCGGTGATGCCGAGCGCAGCCGCCTTGTCCTTGTCGAGATCGATGGTGAGTTGCGGGTTGGTGATCTGCAGGTCCGAGGTCACGTCGCGCAATTGCGGGAGCGCGGCGAGCCGCTCCTCCATGCCGGTCGCGGCCGGATAGAGCGCATCGGAATCCGAGCTTTGAAGCGTGTATTGGAACTGACTCTTCGAGGCGACGCCGCCCACATTGATATTCTGAACAGGCTGGAAGAACACCTTCACGCCCGGAACGACTGCGACGCGCTTGCGCAGGTCCTGGATGATGGCGAACGCGCTTGGACGGCCCTCGGATTGCGGCTTCAGGGCGATGAACATGCGCCCGGTATTGCCGGTGCGGCTGATGCCGGTGGCGCCGGCGGTCGAGACCAGATAGGCGACGTTCGGATCTCCCCGCACCGCCGCCGCGACCGCCTTCTGCCGCTCCACCATTCCCTCAAAGGAAATGTCGGTCGCCGCCTCCACCGTGCCGGTGATGAAGCCGGTATCTTCCGTGGGGAAGAAGCCCTTGGGCACGATGACATAGAGATAGACCGACAGACCCAGGGTCGCGAGCGTGACCAGCAGCATGACCGGCCGGTGGCGCAGCACGAAATCCAAGCTGATGCGATAGCCCGCGAGCCAAGCATCGAACATGCGTTCGGTCACGCGGAAGAACAGGTTGGGCCGGCGCGAATGATCCACCGGCTTCAGCAGGCGCGCGCACAGCATGGGCGTCAGTGTCAGCGAGACGAAGCCCGATACGAGGATGGCGACCGAGATGGTGACCGCGAATTCGCGGAACACCCGCCCCACCACGCCGCCCATGAACAGGACCGGGATGAACACCGCCACAAGCGACAGCGTCATGGAAATGATGGTGAAGCCGATCTCGCGCGCACCCAGAAGGGCGGCGCGGAACGGGCGCACGCCATTCTCGATATGGCGATAGATGTTCTCAAGCACGACGATGGCGTCGTCCACCACGAAGCCGACGCACAAGGTGAGCGCAAGCAGCGTCATGTTGTTGATGGAGAAGTCCAGCGCCCACATGGCCGCGAAGGTGGCGATGATGGAGAGCGGCAGGGCCAGCGACGGGATGATGGTGGCCCGCACGTTGCGCAGGAACAGGAAGATCACGAGGACCACCAGGACCACCGCCTCGAACAGCGTCTTCTGAACGTCCGCCACCGCGTCGCGAATGGACTTGGACCGGTCGTTCAACACCTCGATATTGATGGAGGGCGGAAGCTGGGCGCGATACTGGTCGAGATGGCCGCGCACCTCGTCCACCACCGCCACGGTGTTGGCCGCCGGCTGGCGCACCACGGCCAGCACGATGGCGCGGTTGTCGTTGAACCAGCTGGCGACCCGCTCATTCTCGACCCCGTCGGTGACCCGCGCGATCTCGTCGAGCCGCACCGGCGCGCCATTGCGCCAGGCCACCACGATGCGGCGGAACGGCTCGGCCGTCGCTTTCGCGGTCCCCATGTCGATGGTGAGATTCTGGCGCGGTCCGGAGAGCTGGCCGATGGGTGTGTTAGATGCCGCCGCCTCCACCGCGGTCTGAATGTCCGAGGCCGAGATATTCCGGACACCGGCCGCTGCGGGATCGACCCGGATGCGCACGGCATATTTCTGCGTCCCGTAAATCTGCACCTGGGCGACGCCGGGAAGCTGGGAAATCTGCTGGCCGACCAGCGTGTCGGCATATTCATTGACGGTGGACAGCGGCAGCGTGTCGGAGGAGACCGCCAGCAGGATCACCGGCGCATCCGCCGGATTGACCTTCCGGAAGCTCGGCGGGGTCGTCATCTCGTCCGGCAATTGTCGCTGGGCGATCGAGAGCGCGGACTGAACGTCGAGCGCCGCATCGTCGATATTGCGCGAGAGGTCGAACTGAACCGTGATCGAGGTCGAGCCCTGGGTACTCGACGAAGTGAGCGAGGAAATGCCCGAAATGGTCGCGAGCTGCCGCTCGATGACGGTGGCGACCGCCGAGGCCATTGTCTCCGGGCTCGCGCCGGGCAGGCTCGCGGAAATATTGATGGTGGGGAAATCCACGCGCGGCAGCGCCGCAACCGGCAGCAGGCGATACGCGAACAGGCCGGCCACGACCAGGGCCAGCATCATCAGCGAGGTCATGACCGGCCGGCGGATGCACAGATCGGAGAACATGGCCTTCAGCTCCCCGCGCTCGGCGCCTTTGTCTCGCCCTTGATGTCGACGCGGCTGCCGTCCCGAAGCGCGAGTTGGCCCTGGGTCACCACCACCTCATTGCCGGTGAGGCCGGCGGCGATCACCGCCCGTCCATCCACGGTGCGCTCCACCGTGACCGGCCGGACGCGGGCGACGCCCTTCTCCACCACGAATACGAAGCTGCCATTCTGCCCGATCTGGACGGCCTCGTTGGGGATCACCACCACGTTGGGCTCCTGGCGCAGCGTGACCGTCACGTCCCCGAGCGTGCCCGGCCAGAGGCGCTCATCGGCATTGGGGAAGAGCGCGCGCACCATGAGGGTGCCGGTCTGGATGTCGATGGTGTTGTCGAGGGCGGCCACCTTGCCGCCGGAGATGGTCGTCCCGCTGCCCTGGAGGCGGAACTGCACCTGGGCCTGGCCCATATTGGCGCGCAGCTCGCTGAGATAGCGCTCAGGCACGCCGAAGGCGATATAGATCGGCTTGATCTGGCGGATGGTGGCGAGCGTGTCGTCGGCGCGGATCACGGAGCCGGGGCGCGCCTGGGCGATGCCGATGCGGCCCGAGACCGGAGCCTTGATCTCATAATAGGTGCGCTGCACCTGGAGCGCCTGGAGGTTGGCCTCATCCTGCTGGACGGTGGCCTTCTGCATCTCGGCGGTGGTCTTGGAATCGTCCACCTGCACCTGGGACACCGCATTGCGGGAGGCGAGGCCGCTGTAGCGCTCCACATCGCGCAAGGTCTTTTCGAGCTGGGACTTGTCCTTGGACAGGGTGGCCTGCGCCTGGAGGATCTGAGCGTCGATCTCGCGCGCGTCGAGAACGAAGAGGATGTCGCCCTCCTTCACCTCGGCGCCGTCCTCGAACTTCACCTGCTCCACCCGACTCGCGACGCGGCCGCGGATCGTCACCGTCACCATGGGCTCCACCGCGCCGATGGCCTCGAAGCGCACGGGAGCGGAATCGCGCACCGCCGTCGCGACCGTGACCGCGACCGCCGCGCGTCCCGTGGGAGTCTGGGCATTCGCGGTGTGGGCGCGACCGCCGATGAGGCCGCTGCTCCAAAGCCAGGCGCCGCCGCCGAGCGCCGCGAGCACGCACAGCGTCAAGACGAGTTTGCGACCGGAAGAAGAAGAGCGCGCCATATCGAATTCACCTGATCGGCCCCTAAGGCGCCGAAACCCTGTACCCCATTGCGGTCCGCACCACCCTAGAGCGCGATCCGATCAGATTGAAACAATTTGATCGGTGAATCGCCCTCTCACTCTTTTGTTAGAGAATGCGTGATCCGACCAGATGCGATGCAGGCTGATCGGCGCATGCTCTAGACTGGGTCACGCACGCCGCCAACATGGCACAGGCGGGCTGGCGGGGGCGATCACGATCCTGTTCGCACGGCGGGTTTTGTTTCATTCGATATTAAATTCGCGCCCGATTTTACCGCCGCAAAGTGCCCGCCAACCGCTCCAGCGCCCCGTCCAGCGTGGCATCCGTCTTGGCGAAGCAGAAGCGGACCACGGAACGCACCGCGTCCTGCGCGTACAAGGCCGAGACCGGAATGGCCGCGACCCCGTGACGGCGCACCAGATCAAGGCAGAAGGCTTCGTCATCCAGATCCGGATCGATGGCCGAGAGGTCCACCGTCAGGAAATAGGTGCCCGCGCTCGGCAGGACCGGGAAGCCGAGCGCGGACAATCCGTCGGCCAGCCGGTCCCGCGAGCGCTGGAGCGACGCGCGCATACCCTCGAAATAGCTGTCCTCCTTGCCGAGCCCATAGGCCACGGCCACCTGGAGGTTCGGGGGCGTCGTGAAGGTGAGGAATTGATGCGCCTTACTCAGCACGCGCATCAAGGGCGGCGCGGCGCAGACGAGGCCGACCTTCCAGCCCGTGAGCCCGAAGATCTTGCCGGCCGAGCCGATCTTCACCGTGCGATCGCGCATGCCCGGCAGGGACATCATGGGCACATGGCGCCGGCCGTCGAACACGATGTGCTCCCACACGTCGTCGCACACGGCCAGGGCGTCGAAGGCGAGGCATTGCTCGGCGATGAGCGCCATCTCCTCGCGGCTATGGACGATGCCCGTGGGATTTTGCGGGTTGTTGAACACCACCAGCTTGGTGCGGGGCGAGAACACCTCCGCCAAGGCCTCGCGCGTGATGCGCCACTGCGGCGGCTGAAGGCGCACGAGGCGCGGCACGCCGCCCGCGCGCAGAACCAGCGGCAGATAGGCGTCGTAGAGCGGCTGGAACAGCACCACCTCGTCGCCCGGCTCGATGAGCGCGAACAGCGCCCCCGCGAGCGCCTCGGTTGCGCCGGAGGTCACCATCACCTCGCTGCTGGGGTCGAGGTCCAGACCCTGCCAGTGACGGTAATGCGCCGCCGCCGCGCTCCGCAGCTCCGGCAGGCCCATCATGGGGGGATACTGGTTCCACCCGTCCACCACCGCCTCGGCGGCGCGCTGGCGCACGTCGAGGGGTCCCGGATCGTCGGGAAAGCCCTGCCCGAGATTGATCGCCTGATGCTCGCGCGCGAGCGCGGACATGACCTCGAACACCGTGGTCGGCAGGCTGGAGAAGACAGGATTGAGAGCGGGTGCGCGGGCTTGGATGTTCATGGGGCGGGATGTGTAGTGCCTCCTGAGCCCGGGGAAAAGCCCGGCTTGCGGAAGGATGTGCCGGCCTTCAGCCCACCGCGCGCAGGGGCACCAGGGCGTCGGCCAATTCTTCCTCGGTGACGGTGGAAAGCGGCTTCAGAAGTTTCGCCGCCTGGGTTCGTTCTCCCGCGCGCATCACCAGGATGACCGTCTCGGCACCGCCACATGCGGGGTCGCCGCACGCGATCTCCGTTACGGACACGCTGGCCTCCTCATCCAGTCTCAGAATCCGGCGCACCTTGTCTGCGACCTCGCGGGCGGCATCCCGCGCGGCCTGCCGCTCCCCGTCCCCGCCCTTGCCCCGCATGAAGAAACGCACCATGCCCGATCATCCTTCCGGTCCCGCGTGCGCCGCGCACCCGCGCATCATACCCGCACCCACGCATCGGCATAATCGTCATTATCCCAAGGCTTACCCCCCCACGATGCGGGCGGCTGTGCGGGTCAAGAACCGCTCGGCGCGGCGGAGCAGACGCTGCCGCAGGCCTTGCGTGTCGTCGGCCGCTTCTTCAAAACGCAGGGCCACATGGGTCACACGTCCGGATGCCACGGCACGCACTTCAATGGCTGCATGGCCCATCATGATGCGCATGCCCGGAGCTACGCGTTCCTCGGCACGATCCGCGAAAGCATCAGCGATGGACATCTGCCGGTCCGCCTCTGCTGCTGGAAGACCATAAAGGTCCGCTACCTCGCCGATACGCACGTCTCCGGAAAACGGAAAGGCCGCGTCGTCATCCCATGCCTGCGGCTCCGCCATGAAGACCCGGTCGAGCTGAGGCACGCGCTTGGGCGGCGCCAGCAGATAGACATAGTCGCGCGGCGTGAGCGCACCGGCATCGGCCGCCGAGAGGATTTGTCCCTCCCGCACCACGAGCACGGGACGGGCCCAGCTTGGCAAAAGTCCAACCGAAATGGGTTTTGTTCCCGCCGCCACCGGATATCCGACCAATTCATGCTCGCTCTGACCGGGCAGGTCGATCTCCACTCGCTGGGGTTCTCGCATGGGATCGGACAGCGCGACCCCGAGCCGCCGAGCGGAGGTCGCGAGAGTCAATCCGTGCAGGACAAGCGACGCGAGCACCACAATGAAAGCGACGTTGAAATAAAGCGGCGCCATGGGCAGTTGCGCCAGCATGGGAATGGTTGCCAGAAAGATGGAGACGGCGCCGCGCAATCCCGCCCAGGAGACGAACAGCTTTTCCCGCGTGGAAAACCCGAACCGCGCGAGGCAAGCGAACACAACGGCCGGCCGCGCAACCAGGAACAGGAAGCCGGCAACCGCCAGACCCGCCGGCAGGATGACGAGCAGCTTGTGCGGCGTCACCAGCAAGCCGAGCATGGTGAACATGACGATCTGGCACAGCCAGGTCACCGCATCATGAAACGACGTGATGCCGGCAATTCCGCGCACCGGGCGGTTTCCAACCACAAGGCCCGCCAGATATACGGCGAGGAACCCAGAACCATGCGCGAGTGAGGTCAGGGAGAAGACCAGGATCGCCCAGGCCACCACCAAGACCGGCTGAAGACCACCGGGAAGATCGACGCGATTGAGAAAGGCGGCGAGCGCAAAGCCGCCGAGCACGCCGAGCACCGCGCCCACCGACAATTCCCGCAACACACCGGTCAGGACCGCCCATCCGAAATCCGCGGTTCCGGCTGCAATCAGTTCGACAAGCAGGACTGTCAGGAAGACCGCGGCCGGATCATTGGTCGCGGATTCGATTTCGATGACCGCATCGAGCTTGCGACCAAGCTTGAGCCCTTGCGCCCGCACCAGGAAGAGCACGGCCGCTGCGTCCGTGGATGCGACGATCGCTCCCAACAGAAGCCCTTGCAGAAGATTGAGGCCGAGCAGTGGAACGGCGGCGGCCGCCACCAATGCAGCAGTTGCGATGACGCCGACCGTCGACAGCAGGAGCGCCGGCGCCACCGCTCCACGCATGCTCGACACCCGCATGCGCAGCCCGCCGTCGAAGAGGATGACGGCCAGGGCAGCGGACCCCACCATATAGGTGGCCCAATAGTCGCTGAAATGAATGCCCGCGACGCCGTCCTCGCCCGCAATCATCCCCACCAGAAGAAAAACCAGCAGGATCGGCGCGCCGAAGCGGGAGGCAACCAGACTCGAGACAGTGCCAACAACCACCAAGGCGGCACAGATGAGAAGCGCCAGATTGGACAGGATTACAGCATCCATCGAACGCGGAGCCCTCGGCTTGGCCTGGAAACGCACGGAGACGAATCGAATGTAGCTCCTGTTTGGCTTCAAGCGTATGGTGATGTTGGCCTGCTGCGGATCAGGGGGCGTTCCGGGGGGAGCGCGACCGTAGCGGGGCGGGGGTCATGATCATGCCCATCCATCCTTGCGCCTATGCATATCTCGTGCGTGCCTGCCTCCTGACGTCTTCCGGCACGTTGTTCACCGAACCCGACACCATTTGTTTCGACCTCGACCTCGCGCTGGAAATGGCCGAGAATGATCGAGACTATGCTGCCGGCCTTGCGGTCTACGCGCTGGGCATCGATGGCGACCTTTTGGCGGAACGCCCTCTCGTCAGCCACGGCATCGCAGTACCGAATAGCGCGCCGATCATGCCGTTCACGACGTCGGCACACTGAGCCGGCCCCGCGACTTAACGGCGTGCCGTTGTAAAGCGCAGGGCCTCGATGGGCGACGCAAAGCTCACGATACGAACAGCGCGACTTCCGCAAAGATCGCACCGGAGCCGCGCTCCCGGTGCGGATTGCGGTTCGCCACCGCTACCCTCGGCATCCAGGGCTTCGAGCTGAGGGTGGGGTTTGGCCGTTCCAATGATTGAGCGGCGGCGGCAGCGGGGACATTCAGCGCAAAGCATGAGGAATTTCCGCAGGAAAAGGCGTTGCTTTTGAGGCGACAGGTCTCATCGCCGGCGTGCTACTGACCGCCCGTACCAAAGCGAAGAGGTCCCTGAAATCCCCAGAGGCCGGCCCCCATTGACCGGGCATCCTCCTGTTCGGCTTGATAGGTTTTGCCGTATCGCGCCAGGGCCCATCCCGCACGCACCATCGCAGCACCGATATCCACGCCTTTCACACTGCACCGAGCAACCTCCCGGGTATAACTGTCCCGCCCCTCGGGAATGCAGGTGATGGCGGCGAGGCCCACGAGTTCCTTCAGAAACAGCGCAGCGCGCTGTCCACAGGGGACCGTCGCGCCCTTGGGATCCGCGCAGGCATAATCGAGAGGCGGCGCGTCAATGTCCGCGAGCCGGATGCTGTTGCCAGCGATTTCCAGCGTATCTCCATCGATGACGGCCGCCCTGCCGTGGAGATAAGCGTCGGACGCCGGGGCCTGAATCGATTCGGCATGCGCCGGTCCTCCGGACACACATGCCAAAGCGACAAGAGCATACAGCCGGTTTCGCATGTGGGGACGAATGGAGCATGTCATCACCGCCATCAAACCAGACCTTGCTGCTCCGCGCCATTGGATTGAGCCCGGGATCAGGCTGTCATCAGGCTGCGGCTCAGCTAAGGTTACGTTAAGGCACAAGCGACTGAGGGGAGCCAGCGGCGCGATGAGCACTGATGTGAAGCGCCGCAAACATGCCCGCGTCGGAATGAGGGCTTCGACCTTGCCCGGCGCAAACCTGTGCATTGTTGCCCTGCTGGCGAGCCCTTTGCCCGTCTACGCGCAGACTTCGTCAACGCAGGGTTCGCCGACGCAAATCTCTCCCTCACAGACGCCGGCGCAGACCGTCGCCACTTCCGTCCCGCCAGCTCAGATCGACGCGGCCATCGCACGGCTCGACGAGATAGCAATCGGCATCCAACGCCGCAGCCAGGTCCCCGGCATGGCGATGGCGGTCGTACGCGATGGGCGTGTGGTTTATGCAAAAGGCTTCGGAGTTCGCAGAGCGGGCGAAGACGTACGGGTGGATTCCGACACGGTGTTCCAGCTCGCATCGCTGTCGAAATCCCTTTCGGCGACAGTCGTGGCCCACCAAGTCGGTGCCGGCGCGATACAGTGGGACACGCCGCTTGTCTCCCATCTTCCCTGGTTCGCCCTGTCGGACCCTTGGGTCACGAGCCATGTCACCCTGGCGGACATGTTCAGTCATCGCTCCGGCCTGCCCGACCATGCGGGCGATGACCTTGAGGACCTCGGGTACGATCGCACGCAGATCCTGGAGCGGCTCGGATATCTGCCGCTGAACAGTTTTCGCAACAGCTACGCTTACACGAATTTCGGCCTGACGGCTGCCGCGGAAGCGGTCGCGGTGGCTGCGGGAACCGATTGGGCCTCCCTGGCGGACCGCACATTGTACCGACCGCTGGGCATGGCCTCGACCAGTTCCCGCTTCTCCGATTTTCTGGCGAGGACGAACCGCGCTTCCGCCCATGTGCGCATCAACGGGGCGTTTGTTCCCGGCCCGCAGCGGCAACCGGATGCGCAGGCGCCGGCGGGAGGCGCCAGCGCATCCGTAACTGACCTGTCCCGTTGGATGATCTTGATTCTCAACGGCGGCTTGATGGACGGGCGTCCCTTTGTGCCGAACGACGCTCTCCTGCCGGCCATGCGGGCCGAGGTCATCTCCTCCCCCTCGCGCACCGCCGATGCCCGGCCCTCTTTCTATGGCTATGGAATCGGCGTGAGCATTTCCTCCACCGGACGCGTCGCGCTGGATCACTCCGGGGCCTTCGCCATGGGCGCCGGTACGACCTATCGTCTGGTGCCCTCGCTCGGGCTGGGGATCGCGGTGCTGACCAATGCGCAGCCGGTCGGTGCGGCAGAGGCGATCGTCGCCGAGTTCATGGATCAGGTGGAACTCGGTCAATCATCCCGGGATTGGTACGCAGCCTACAGCCAGGCCATGGCGCCCCTGCTTGCCCCCGTTGGCAGCCTCGCCGGAAAGTCGCCGCCGCCCCATGCCGCCGCTCCCGCACCGCTCCACCTCTATGCCGGGCGCTATGAGAATCCCTATTTCGGGGCCGCGGTGGTCTCATTGGCCGAGGGCGATCTGATACTCGCCTTGGGACCCGACGAGACCCGGCGGTTCACCTTGTCTCATTGGGACGGCAATACATTCGCCTTTGTGCCCACCGGCGAGAACGAACCTGCCGGCTCCCGCACGGCCGTTGTCTTCGCCCAAAGCGGCTCCGAGGCCGCGGATGAACTTTCCATCGACTTCCTGAACACCGAAGGGATGGGCCATTTCATGCGTCGGTAGAAGCCCGCCGGTCCGCGGCGGTGCCCTCAATCCTCGTACCCGCCCAACCACCAGTGGACAGCGAGACCGCCTCTCACCAAGATCACAATTGATATATTCGGGGCAGTCTTAATGGAGTTCGCGACGCGCATGCCTGCCGAGCGGTTTTCGGGCTCTGCGGAAATACGCCGCCGCTTTCTGACGACCGTCATGCTCGCGACCACGGTCTGGGGAATCGGCATCGTCCTGGCGACCGCCATGGGACTGCTGCCGTTCGAGCGCCTTCAGGCAGCGAATAATTTCGGCTTTTCCCTTCTCAATATCGCGCTGCTTCTGGGCCTTCGGCGGTTTCCCGGCCGCGCCACGGCCTTCGCCGCCATCTATCTCACAGCGAGCTATTATCTGGTCGTCTGCGCCCTTTTCCAGGTGCCGCAGGATCAGTTGCGCATGTTGCTCTTCTTCCCGGCCCTGGGGGCGGTTTTCCTTCTGCTGGGCAGCGCGGCGGGTTGGTTCGCCATGTCCGTCTCGGTCATAGCCTTCGGACTCGCTTTCCGGACCGGCTATGTTGACGTGACGCCTCTGGCGGCCAGCACGTTCGTTCTCACGCTCGGCCTGACCGCCTTGTTCTTTCACGCCTTCCGCACCCAGGCCATGCGCGCCCTCGATATCATCAGCGGGCAGAACGCGGCCCTGGATGCCGCCGCTCGGCGTGATCCATTGACCGGCCTGCTCAATCTGCGTGCGTTTCGTGAAATAACCGCGGGCATGGCGCGGGAGCGCGCGGTGACGTCCTATGCCGTCGCCTTCATCGACGTGGACCATTTCAAATCGGTCAATGACCGCTTCGGCCATGCCGGAGGAGATGCAGTGCTGGGATCGGTGGCGCAGGCCCTGCGGCTCGCCGTTCGCCCTCAGGATTCCATCGCCCGGATCGGGGGCGAGGAGTTCGCCGTCCTTATGCCCGGCGTAGATGCGACCACCGCACTTGGCCTGTGCGAGCGCCTTCGGACCGCCGTTGAAGGCACCCGCGTCACCGTCAGCGCGGCGCAACTCTCGGTCACCGTGTCCATTGGCCTCGCTGTTTCCAACGATGCCGCTCACTCGGCGGACGCGCTCCTGCTGCATGCCGACGCCGCCATGTACCGAGCAAAGAATGAGGGACGAAATCGCGTGGCGACGGCCAGCGCACTTTAGATCGGACCCAACATGACCTTACCCGCTCAGCGGGACGAGGCGCATCCTGATGTCTGGTTGCTCTGCCGAGCAATGGAATGGCGACCCCGGCAGGACTCGAACCTGCGACCTGCTGCTTAGAAGGCGGCTGCTCTATCCAGCTGAGCTACGGGGCCTTGGCTGCGCTTTTATCCGATTTAGCGCGCAAACCCCAGAAGCGGGACTCGCGCGTCGCATCAGCCTGGGGATCGCTCAAAATCCGTTAATGCGTCCATTGTCCCGCGCGGCCGAACGCAAAATTATCGGAATAGGCGATCTTGCGGTGCTGCGGATCGTGGGGCTCGAAGACCTGATAGGCGATGCCGTGACGCTCGGCGTATGCAACCGCCTCTTCCTTGGTCTCGAAGCGCAGGCGCAACTGGCTGCGCATGTCCGAGGAGGAGGTGTAGCCCATAAGCGGCTCGATCGAGCGCGGACGCTCCGGCTCATATTCCAGAAGCCAGAACTTGGTCTTCGCGACACCGGATTGCATGGCGTTGCGCGCCGGCTTGTAGATACGTGCGACCATGCTGCCCACCTTCGCGCGCCCCGAGTGGCGCGGCTTCTTCAACCTGCCGAAATCTAGCCAACCTGTCAGCGGTCAGCAACGCGGCGCTCAATCGTCGCGATAGACGCGTTCGCGCCGCTCATGGCGTTCCTGCGCCTCGATGGACAAGGTCGCGATGGGCCGCGCTTCCAGCCGCTTGAGCGAAATGGGGTCGCCGGTATCCTCGCAATAACCATAGGATCCATCCTCGATGCGCAGAAGCGCGGCATCGATCTTGGCGATGAGCTTGCGTTGCCGGTCGCGCGCGCGCAGTTCGATCGAGCGGTCGGTCTCCGAGGAGGCGCGGTCCGCAAGGTCGGGATGGTTCTGGTTCTCGTCCTGAAGGTGCTGCAGGGTTTCGCGCGCCTCCTTGAGGATGTCGTCCTTCCAGCCGAGCAGCTTCTGGCGGAAATATTCCCGCTGCCGGTCGTTCATGAAGGGCTCGTCCTCGCGGGGGCGATAGTCCTCGTCGATTTGGATCGACATCAGCAATGTCCTCGATACACCGTCGCTGATCCCCTGGGGTCGCCGCGCTTATAGCCATCCCCTCGCCCTACCACAACAGGGCGGCGGTCAGGAAGGCGCGACTGCCGCCGGCATGGGCGGTGTGGCGATGCGATGTGCGGGTCTGACGGGGGAAATGCGCAGCGCGCAAGCAGTGAGAGGTCTGCTCTCACCACCACGACTTGCCGAGATTGATGGCGTAGCTGAGCGACATGCCCGCCTCAAATTGATTCGTGCTCTGGGTCAGGGGCGAATCTGCCGCATCTCCCACGAGGCGGCTGTAGTTCGCGTACATGCCCCAGGTGAAGCCCTTGCCGATATATTTGGTGACCTGGGCGGTCGCGCCCCAGGATTCGATGCCGCTCGAAGCCTGGTAGGCCGGCACGTAGTTTCCGAAATAGCCGCTCACCACCGACTGGGTCGGGGTGATGCCGAAAAAGGCTTCCATATACTCGTTCCCGGCGAAATTCACCCGAGGGCCGAGCGAGAAGCGCCAGGGGCCGTTCGCGGCGATGAAATCGGCGCCCGCGCTGCCAACCCAGCCGTTGAACCCACCCATGCCGTAAAGGAATTCGCCGCGCAGGCGGAACCAGGAGACCGGAAACCATTGGAGGAAGCCGCCGGCTTCAAAGCTCGGGCTGACATCGCCAAGACCAGCGAGATCGGCGCTGTCGTCCTCGTCCCGGCCGAGATTGAACCCCCACGCCGCGCCGCCAGAGAATCCACTAAGGTCGAACAGCGTGATGGACGATCTGTCGTCCACGCTGTTGAAGTCATAAAGCTCCGCGCCCTTGGCGAGGTTGATGACCGGAAAGGGTAGCACCGTATATTGGTCGCTGCCGGAATATTTCGGCTGGACCATTACGCCCAGCCCGACATTCAAATACCAATTGTTTTCATTAAAAATGAAATCGGGCGCCCGAAAGCCGGGAATCTGATCCAGAACCTCCTGGGCCGCAACAGGCGCAGATGCAACACCGAGCGAGAGAGCCACACCGACACACAGGCCGGTCATTGTCCGAACACTCGACATACGCATTGTCCCACGTCTCCCAGAGGCGCGGAACTTTATCTCAAGTGAGTTTCAAGTTGGTTGCTCATTTGCAACAGGCGGCACGCTATCCAGCGAACGCGAGAAACCTTCAGCCCGCACAATGGCTAAGCTCACGATCCTGCCGGTGCCGCAACCTTGTCGTGCGTCACCTCCCGAAGGGATTCTGCGCGGGTTGCAGCATCGGACATTCGCCCCGTCCAGTATGCAGTGCCTCGGACGAGGCGACCCACGCGCCCCCAGGTGTAGGCGGGGGCGAATGCGCGGAAGGCCGAGATTCTGTCGTCACGCTCGACAATCGCGTCCGCGATGAGATCGGCCGAAAGGCTGGCGACAGCCAGCGGCTCGGGACCGAGGCCTGCGGCATACCAGATGCCGGGGCGGAAGGCGCCTATAAGGGGCAGGCGATGGCGCGAGGTCCGCATGCGGATGCCATGGGCACCCTCAACAACGGCGTGCCGCAAGCGGGGATAGAGACGCGCCACATGGCGGCGCAGCGCGCAGGCGGCCGCGACTTCGCCGCGCACAAATGTCGCGGTTGGCGCAGTGAAATAAAGGCTGCTCCCCTCCAGCAGGCCAGAGACACCCCGCCCACCGCCTTCTGCAAAATTCTGCGGCGCGCCTGCGCGCGACCCATGCAGAGAGAAGCGCCCGGCGACAGTATGGACGTTGGACAGCGCCCGGGCGATCCAGGGCGCCGTAGCCCCCAGGCCTCGGTCGGTGGCGAAGACCACATGCTCGGCGCGCACCCGGGTCTCGGGCACGATCAGATACTTGCGCACGCCATCTAGATCCGAGGACAGCAGCTTGGCACGCTCCAGGATGCGGACGCCGGCCCCGCGCGCCGCCTTCGCCAGGACCAAGGACACCCGATGGGCGTCATAGCTCACCGGTCCTGGGTCGAGCAGCGCCCCGAAAGGCGCATCGAGACCCAAAAGGGCTTGCACCTGAGCGGGTCCGACAGGGCTGAGCTCGTCCAGACCCAGACTGTCCCGCGCCGCCGCCTCGTCGATCAGATCCACCCGGCCGGTCGGGCCGGGCAGATAGAGGAGACCCTTGGCCCGGGGCGCAATGCCGATCACCTCCATCAGGCGGTGGGCGCTTCCGGCTGCGGCGACGGAGAGATCATAGATGGTGCGCACGTCGGCGAGCGGTCCGGCGGTGCACAGGTCGGCCGCCGTACGCCCGAATCCGGGACGCACCAGTCCGCTCCCCTGGTAGGCTCCGACCTCGCCCGCCTCCAGCACCACGACCGCGCGCCCCCGCAGCGCCAGGGACAGCGCGCACGCCAAACCCGCCAGCGTCGCGCCGACGATACACACGTCGCAGTCGAGATCCCGTGTGCTCACGGGCCGCTTGGATGAAGTCCCGATCATTCGCCCTGTCCCCGCTCCTGTGTGACAGAAGCCCGCAGACTTCGCCAGATGGGCCGTTTTGGGCCGGTGCGAGCCGACGTGAATAGGACTGGCCGTGCGGCTGCGCTTCCTCCAATGGGATGAGCCCTCTAGAATGCGAGTCGCCTCCTCTATCGAGCGTCGGTGCAATGCGTCGTCTCATCCTGCTCCGCCACGCGAAATCCGACTGGCCTGAAGGCGTTGCTGATCTCGAGCGGCCCCTGTCCGCGCGTGGACGCGGTGCCGCGCCGGCGGTGGGTCGCTATCTGGCACGCGAGGGCCTGCTCCCGGATCGCGTGCTTGTCTCTCCAGCCCGGCGCACGCGAGAGACCTGGGACCTGGTTTGCGCGGAAGTGGAGGGCATGCCCCAGCCTTCCAGCGAGCCGCGTATCTATGAGGCGAGCGCGGCGCGCCTTCTCGGCGTGTTGCGCGACCAACCCGACGCCTGCCACACCCTGCTTTTGATCGGGCATAATCCCGGCTTCGAGGATCTCGCGGATACCCTGGTACAGCATGGGTCGGCGGCGGCGCGCGGGGCCATGGAGGAAAAGTTCCCCACCGGGGCCGTGGCGGTGATCGACCTGCCCGTCGACAGATGGGCGGAGATCGTGCCGGAGACCGGCCGCCTCGACCGGTTCGTCACGCCCCGCATGCTTGCAGGCGAAACCTGAGCATGGCGCCGCGCTCGCGCTTCCTGGAGGACGCGCGCATCGGCTTTCGGGCGGTTGCCGATCGGGTTGAGGATCTCGCACGCCCCACCCTGCGCCTGGGGGTGACCGGTCTTGCGCGCTCGGGAAAAACTGTCTTTACCACGGCACTTGTCCAGGCTTTGAGGGTCGGCGGGCGCCTGCCGGTCTTCGAGCCCTACGCCTCCGGTCGCATCGCCAGCGCAACCCTTCAACCTCAGCCGGACGATGCCGTGCCGCGCTTCCCGGTGGAGGACCATCTCCTCGCACTTGAAGCGCGGACGTGGCCGGCATCCACCGCGCGGGTCAGCGAGCTGCGCCTTGCGGTGCGCCACGCCACGCGCCGTGGCGGCATGCGCACGCTCACCCTCGATCTGGTGGACTATCCCGGCGAATGGCTGCTGGATCTTCCGCTGCTCGATATGAGCTATTCGGATTTCTGCGACCAGAGCCTCTCGCTGGCCCGCGCCCCGGCACGTCGGGAGGCGGCGGCCGAGATGCTCAAGGGCGTTGAGACCCTGGACCCCGCGGGGCCGGCGGACGAAACCGTGGCCCGGGGGCTGGCCGCCCGCTTCACCTCCTATCTGGCCGCATGTCGCACCGAGCGCATGGCGATGAGCCTGCTGCCTCCCGGTCGTTTCCTTCTGCCCGGCGATCTGGAGGGATCGCCGGCGCTCACCTTCGCGCCCCTGGACCTCAAGGCCGGTCCCGCGCCTCCCGCCACGCTGGCAGCCATGATGGAGCGGCGGTTTGAGGCCTATAAGTCGGCCGTCGTGCGCCCCTTCTTCCGCGACCATTTCGCTCGGCTCGATCGCCAGATCGTGCTGGTGGATGTCCTGGCCGCCCTCAATGCCGGACCGGCCGCCCTGGCGGATCTGGAGCGCGCGCTCGATTCCATCCTCCTGGCCTTCCGCGTCGGCCGCAATACGCTTTTGTCCACACTCTGGCGCCCGCGCATCGAGAAGGTTCTGTTCGCCGCCACGAAGGCTGATCATCTTCACCGTGCGAGCCATGATCGGCTGGAGGCCATTCTCCGGAGGCTGGTGGAGCGGGCCTATGCGCGCGCGCAGACCGGCGGGGCGAGCATGGATGTGGTGGCGATGGCCGCCGTCCGCGCCACCCGCGAGGCGGACGTCATGCGCCAGGGACAGAAGATCGCGGCCATCGTCGGCACGCCCGAAGCCGGACAGGAAGCGGGCGGCCAGATGTTCGACGGAAGCGAGGAGGTGGCGCTGTTCCCCGGCGCGCTTCCCGCGGACCCCCAGACCCTGTTCGCCCCTGCCGCCAGCGGGTTCCGAGGCATGGACAGCGGCGATGGCGACTTCAGGTTCCTGCGCTTTCGTCCGCCCGCCGGCATTGGCAGCGGGACGCCCCTGCCCCATATCCGCCTCGACCGTGCGCTCCAGTTCCTTCTGGGCGACCGGCTCGGATGAGCGGAAGGGCGCAATGATGGTGAAGGCGGTCAAACCCCGCGCAGGTTCGCAAGCCGCTTCCCGGCCTCAGGTCTTCCGCCTTGACGAAGCGGGCATCACGTTCACCGAGATTGAACCGCCGATCGAGGACGAAGCCGGGCTCCTTCCGCAGATTGCGGAGCCGCACCCTCGTCGTCGCCTTGGCCTTGCCGGGCTATTTTGGTCGGGACTTGGCGGCCTCGTTAGCCTCGGCGCCGGTCTTGCGGTCTGGAAGCTGGTTGAGGACCTGTTCGCGCGGGCGGACTGGCTTGGCTATGTGGCGCTCGGCTTTGCCGCGCTTCTGGCGGTAGCGACCGTGTCCATCATCGTGCGCGAAGGGCTCGCTCTCGCCCGCCTTTCGAGCCTGGACGCGCTGCGTGAACGCGCCATGGCGGCTCTCGCGCAGGACGACCGGCCGGAGGCCGAGGCCGTCACCCGCGCGCTCCTGGGTGTCACAGGGGCGATGCCATCGCTCGCCCGCGCCCGCGCCGAGCTCACCACCCATCTCGGCGCCATCATCGACGGGGCCGATTTGATACGTCTCACAGAGCGCAGCTTGATGGCGCCGCTCGATGCACGCGCCAGCCAGATGGTCGCGGATGCGGCCAAGCGGGTGTCCGTGGTGACAGCCGTCTCGCCGCGCGCGGCGGTGGACCTCCTGTTCGTGCTCTACACGGCTCTGACACTGATGCGCCGCCTATCGAGCCTGTATGGCGGGCGTCCGGGCGCGCTGGGCATGGTGCGCCTCGTGCGCCATGTGGTCAGCCATCTGGCGGTGACCGGCGGCATGGCGGCCGGCGACAGCCTGGTCCAGCAATTGGTGGGTCACGGGATTGCCGCCCGGGTATCGGCGCGCCTGGGAGAAGGCGTGGTCAACGGCCTCCTGACGGCCCGGCTCGGGCTGGCAGCCATCGCCGTGACACGCCCGCTTCCCTTCGCCGCCCTTCCCGCGCCGCGCCTCTCCGATGTGGCGAGCGGACTGGTGCGAGCGGACGAGGAACCGGCGCCCCCTCAGGCCGGGATCAAGCGGGCCGGCAAAGCCTCCGGCGAATAGACGCCGGGCGCGTTGCGCCAGATGGTTTCCGCCAGCGGCCAGCCGAGAACCGGGCACAGGATCGCCAGCAAGGCGGACACCGTCCATTGAGCTTGACCGAGGGCGCTTGCGAGTACCGCGACCAGGCCGAGGGCCGTCACCGCTCCGAGCGCGGTCATCAGAATCCAGCGCCAGCGCGGCAAGCCGGCGGAAAAGGTGACGGCATCATTCCCCGCAAGACCCGCATGGACAGCGCGCACAAAACCGGAAAACGCCGCGCGATTGTCTTCGACGCTGGTGATGGAGGTGCGCGACAGCGAGCCCACCCGCAGGCTTTCACCTTTCCGCCCCTTGAGACGCATCTCGAAATTGGGGGCGGCCAACTGTCCGGGATGATAGGTGAGGCGGACCGCGACCACGTCCTTCAGCGGCAATTGTCCCGAGCGCGCTCCGATCGTCCAGTCGAGAACGCCCTTCTCCAGCCGGAACCTGGACCCCGGGCCGATCATGCGGGGCCGCGCCGCATACGTGACGGCGCCGCTTGCCTCGCTCTCATCCATGTGTCGTCGATCCCATTGCGCCAATTGCCTTTAGGGCACCCTTACGCCAGCGCGCAAGCCTCGGGCTTCAGGTCAAGCAGCGGCGTGCCGTCCATGCAGTCCAGCCCGCGCACATGCACAATCCGCCCCTCGACGCGCACCAGATCGACGATGGACGAGGCGATGGGATTGGGGCGGACCGGCGAACGCAGGGAAAAAGTGCCCCGCGTCGTGCCATCGCGCCGGGGGCTCTGGCGCACGAGATCCCGCCGCGCCTCGTGCATCCAATAGAGAACCTGAAGACGGCCGCACTGCGCGATCCCGTCAAGCGCGGCAGCCCAGCGGGGGTCGATCTCAAGCTGGCATTCGGGACCGTCCGGTGCGCCACGGCGCGGGCAATCGGCTCGCCGGAGCCACGGCGTGCGGATGCGGCCGATAAAGTACAGGCCAGCCGAGACATCCCGAGGCAGTTCGACCGCAACCTCTCCCGGCCGGATATCCTGCTCCTCCGTCATGGCCCCCTCCACTTTCCTTCCATCGCGGGAGCCATCATAGAAGATGGGCTGACCGTCCCGGAGTCCTCCATGCCGCCCCAGATCCAGCCCTCCCGCGACATTGCGCGCCTTATCGAGATCATGGCGGCGCTGCGGACGCCGGGCACCGGGTGCCCGTGGGATCTGGAGCAGGATTTCTCCAGCATCGCCCCCTATACCATCGAGGAGGCCTATGAGGTGGCGGACGCCATCGCGCGTGGCGACATGGGTGATCTCACGGAGGAGCTGGGCGACCTCCTGCTCCAGGTGGTGTTTCATGCCCGCATGGGCGAGGAGGCTGGCCTTTTCGATTTCGGCGATGTCGTCACGGCCATCACTGCCAAGCTGATCCGCCGCCATCCCCATGTGTTCGCGGACACGAGTGCAGCGGACCCGGAGGCCGTGAAGGGCGCCTGGAGCCGCGTCAAGGCCGAGGAGAAGGCGGAGCGCGCCCGACGCCGGGCCGAAGCGGGCCTGACGCCGGACGCAACCGGCGGAGTTCTGGATGGCGTGGCCTTGCCCCTGCCGGCCCTGACGCGGGCGCTGAAGCTCCAGGAGAAGGCCGGAAAGGTGGGCTTCGACTGGCGCGACGCACGCCAGGTCCTCGCCAAGATCCGCGAGGAAGCCGAAGAGGTCCACGAGGTGTTGGACCTTGGAGACACAGACGCTCTGAAGGACGAGATCGGTGACCTGTTGTTCGCCGTAGTGAACCTCGCCCGCCACGCGGGCGTCGATCCCGAGGCGGCCCTGCGTGGCACCAATGACAAGTTCACGCGCAGATTCGGACACATCGAGACCAGCCTCGCCGCGCAAGGCCGCCGGCCGGAGCAGGCGAGCCTTGCGGACATGGAATCACTGTGGGTGGAGGCGAAAGCGCGCGAGCGGGCAACACCCCCAGCAGCACCTCAGAGCGGCTCGACTTCGTAGACCACGCTGATCCGCACGCGCGCACTCATCTCGCCGGCCTCGATCGGCACGGCCCGCGCCTCCGCCTTCATCATCATGGGCGCGGAGGTGAGCATATCTCCGCCTCGGTCGGCGGGGGCAATCCGACGGATCTTCAGGAGCCGCAGTCCCGCCGCCTCCGCAAGGGTCTTGGCCTGTGCCTGTGCATCCTTGATGGCCGCGACGCGCGCTTTCTCTTCGAGCGGCCCTGCGTCGGCGATGCCGAACCGCAATCCGCCCGCCTGATTGGCGCCCGCCTGAACCATCTTGTCGAGCAAGGTCCCGAGCCGCGTGATGTCACGCACCTTGATGGCTACGTTGTTGCGCACCTCGAATCCCACCACGCGCGGCGCTTCTCGCGCATTCTGAGGCGGCTGCGAATATTGCGGCGCAATGCTGAAATTCGAGGTTGCGATATCGCGCTCCTCGATACCCAGGGCCTTAATGGCGGCCACGAGATCTGCCATGGCTTTTGAATTGGCTGCGAGCGCCTCTTCTGCTGTCTTCCCGGAAGCTACGACTCCGGTTGAGAAGGTCGCCATGTCGGGAGCGGCGCTTGCCTCTCCGTCTCCGATAACCGTCAGCAACGCCCGGGCCGGCTCTTCTGCGCGCACGGGAGCCACCAAGGCTGACAACGCCCACCCGATTACAAGCGCGGATCCCAGGGTTCGGTTCAGCCGTTGCACGCTCATCACTGTTTCCGCCTCGCAAGTGTCGATGCGCCACACCACCCTTCGAACACGGCGCGAATGCGGCATGGGCAGTTGTTCGCCAGCGCAGGAGTTGCTAGAGGCGTTGGAACGGTCTTCCGCGTCTCCCGGCGCTGGCACAGGCCGTGATGATCCGGCAAGATTTGCCGTACGCGCGCTTAATCTTGTGGGTTCGGTGGGGCCTGTAGCTCAATGGTTAGAGCCGGCCGCTCATAACGGTCTGGTTGCAGGTTCAAGTCCTGCCGGGCCCACCATCTCCAATTTGCTAGGCCGCGATACGACCGCGAGCGGATTTCATCGACGACGGGCCGGAATGTCTGGCGCGGCAGGCTCTGCCGTCGAAAGCGGCTCTTCAGAAGGCATCACCGGCGGCTGCATTTCTCCCTGATCCGTCAGGGTGGGGAATTCGCCAAGATTGGTCAGGGCTTCAATCGGCTCTGCCTGATCGGCTTCATCCGATGCCAAAGGGCGCCGGGCAACGGATGCGTTGTCTTCCAATGCGATAATTTCACGGGCTTGGGTCCAATGGCTCTCGGCGCGGCCTTCCGGTCGCCCTTCTTCCTCCCACAACTGGTAGGCGCGCGCGCGTATCCGCTGTTCATCAGGCGACATGTGAGGCTCCTGTTTCGCCTTTAACAACGTAGCCACCCGGCGTGCGTTCCCGGTCTCGGACACCCCTGCGCCAGCCGCCATGCTCCGCCTCAAGGCGGACATCGCCCGCAACCAGGAGGTCGCGGGCGATGGTGACCAGGGTCAGCCAGATCAGGCGGCCTGGAGTTGGTGCACGAAGTTCTCCACTTCCGTCCGCAGGCTTCCGGCCTGATGGGACAGTCCTTCGGACAGGCTGAGCAATTGGCTGGAAGCGGCGCCGGTCATGTCGGCCGCCCGACCGACGCCGCCGATATTGTCGGTCACCTGCTGAGTGCCGGTGGCCGCCTGCTGGCAGTTCTGGGCAATTTCGCCCGTGGCAGCGCCCTGCTGTTCAACCGCGCCGGCAATGGTGGTGGAGATGGTCTTGATATCTCCCACGACGCGGATGATCTCGGCCATGGATACGACCGTCCCGCGCGTCGCTTCCTGAATTTCGCTCACTTTGCTGGCAATTTCGTCGGTCGCGCGCGCGGTCTGCGTGGCAAGTTCCTTCACTTCGGACGCGACGACCGCGAAGCCCTTCCCCGCTTCGCCGGCCCGCGCCGACTCAATGGTGGCATTGAGAGCCAGCAGATTGGTCTGATCCGCGATCCCCTTGATGAGCGAAACCACTTCGCCGATGGCGGTCGCGGCCTTGGAGAGGTCGCCGATCCGTTCGTTGGAGGATTGGGCTTCGTTGAAGGCGACGTTGGCGACTTCGGCGGAATGGAACACACGCCCGCTGATCTCCCGCACCGAGGCCGCAAGCTCCTCGGAGGACGCCGCGACGGTCTGCACGTTGCTTGCCGCCTGCTCAGCGGCCACAGCCACAGCCTGCGCTTGCCGCGAGGTTTCCTCGGCCGTGGAGGACAGATTCTTGGCGGAATCCGCGACTTCGCCTGAAGACACAGCGAATCCCTTGGCGAGATCCTGCATGCGCGCAACAAAATCGCTCGCCAATTTCTCACGGCGCGCCAGGGTGCGACGCTCGTTCTCCTCCCGGACCGCTTGGTCTCGACGCGCCATCTCCGCCTCCGCGAGGCTGTCGCGGAACGCCGTCAGCGCGGCGCTCATCATGCCGATCTCGTCCTTGCGGTCAGAGCCGGCGATGTCGATTCCAAAATCGCCCGACCGGAGTTTCTCCATGTCGGAGACGGTCCTGCGAATGGGAAGCGCCACCAGCTTGTTGAGCGCAAAGGCAGCCACGCATGCCAATCCCAGAATCAGCAGCACGGAAAGGGCAACCGACGCGAGAATCATCCTCTGCGCGTCATGCATCGCATCGCTCCGGGCCTGGAGCAGAGAGGACTCGGCGGTCTTGGTTTCCGCCACCAGGGCACGGATCTGGTCGAAGTAAACCTTGCCCTTCCCAGCCCGTTCGATGTCGCGCGCAGCTTCCTGGGTCTCCGGCTTGCCCATGAGACCGATCGCAGTCCGTGTCACCGCACGCTGCCACTCTTCCGCTTGCTTGCGAATGGCATCCAGGCGGGCCTGTTGCGCAGGATTGTCGCTGGTCAGGGACTTCAACTCCGTCCAGGACGCGATGAAAGTCGTCTCACCAGCCTTCAAAGGATCAAGGCTCGCCTCTTTCCCGGTGAGCAGATAGCCACGCAGACCCGTCTCCTGATCGACGAGGGCAGCCATCATACTGTCCGTTGCCTGGAGCACTTCGTAGGTGTGCGTGGTCCAGTCGATATTTTTCTCAACATTCGCATTGGAATAGAGAATGACCCCGCCGGTTATGATGTTGGCCACAAGCACGAGACCAAACGCCAACAGGTTTTTTTTGCTGATTGAAATGTTTTGTATTTTCACGTCATCCCCCCATTGCAAGGTGATTTTCGGATCCAATGCTGAATTGCGATCCGAAGCTTGCGTGAAGCTTTCGAGACACTGGATCCAAAATGGATGAAACTGAGGCGCGAATTTACCCCGACCGCGTGCGAGCGAGGAGGTTGTGCACCTTGAGGGACCGGCTTACCCGTCGGCAGCAGCCGTTTGCGACGCTTGGGACTGCGCAGGTGACCGGTGGCTGCAGCCGCGAGAGACACTTGCCCCGTTAGGCGCGGCTGGGAGCTCGCATGCCTGTGCTGAAACCGCAGGGCGCGCGCCAGCGTTGTCTGTGCATCCTAATGGAATCTGGAGACAGATCATGTCAGCGCCTGGAAAAAGCAGCCCCAAGCATGGGGCGGGCAACACGATCGGCACCTATCAGGACAGCAAGCGTCCGGAATACGACGAAGCGGAAGAGAAGGCTGAGGACGCGCAGCTTCCGCACGGCAGTTCGGCACCTTCGCGCGACCATGCTCCTAAGAGCAAACCCGAATAGCGTTCATCACCGGTCGCCGCCCGGCACACAGTCGGACGGCGACCCAAGGGATGGTCCGCTTCAGGCCGTGAGCGCCTGCAGCTCTGCGATTTTTTTCTTGAGCGCGCGGATCTCTTCGAATTTGCGAGTGACATCTCGCAGCGTGCTCACCATGCCCGTCACTTTGCCTGCGTCGTCCTTCAGCATGACGATCGTGAATTCAAGCGACAGCCGACTCCCATCCTTATGGAGCCCGGGAACCGCCAGCATATCGCCGGCCCCGTAGTGGCTGACACCGGTGGCGACGGTGTGGTGATAACCGTCCCAATGCCGGGCTCGAAGAGGTTCTGGAATGATGATGTCGAGCGACTGTCCGAGGGCTTCCTGCGCCGAAAATCCGAAAATGCGCTCCGCCCCCGGGTTCCAGGCGACAATGCGGCCTTCCCGGTCGCTCGCCAACACGGCATCCGCCGAGCTTGTCAGGAGCGCCGTGCCGATGGATGTTGCATCGAAGCCGGATGCCGTGGGCGAGAGCGCCAGCGAGGCGCCAGGAAGCGTTTCGTCGAGTACCGCGAAGTCGCCAAAAAATTCAGTCCGGATTCGCGCAGCGGGAACACCAGCCCGCCTCAGACCGGTGACCAAATCCCGCATGAATCCGAGCGGGCCGCAGACGAAGAAATCGCATTCTGCGAGAGGCAGGCGGCGAGCCAGGAATTCCATCGAAACATGGCCGCGTTCGTCATAGTCCCGTCCGACCACATCCGTTGCCCGGGGCCGGGAATAGAATACGGTGGATGTCACGGCGGGACGGCTCGCGGACAAAGTCCGCACTTGCGCCCCGAACGCGTGGGTGCTTCCGTCGCGCGTGGCATGAACGAAGTCGATCTGCGTGCCGGGATCGGCCGCTTCGAGCATCGCCATCATGGGCGTAATGCCCACTCCCGCGCTGAGCAGCACAAGACGGCGCGTCACTTCTTCCGGAAGATAAAAATCGCCCGACGGCGGCAGCAGATCGAGGGCGGTACCGGGAACGGCGTGTTCATGCAGCCATCGCGAAACAGCCCCCTCCGATTCACGCTTCACGGAAATCCGCAGCATGGAGCCCCCAGGAGGCGCAGACAGGGTGTAGTTCCGAAATCCGCCCGGTGCCCCCTCTCCTGTTGGCCGCAAGGTGATGTGCTGACCTGCGTGGTAGGGAGGCAGCCCCCCTCCATCGAGCGGACGCAGCCAGAAGGAGGTGATGATCCCGCTCTCTTCCGAACGATGGTCGACCCAGAACGGGCGCCAACTGGTCCAAGCCTTGGCCTTCGCTTGCGCGTCCGCGCGGTTGCCCACCTTCTCGACTGTCATCGGCGCATCTCCCTGCGGCGGGGACTCTTGCGCCCCTTCCGCTGCTTCTCGCACAGTTTGTAATAGCCCTAAGGCGACGTCGAGACGGTCACCGCGGGCAGACTGAACCAAAGCGACGGATATTGCGTTCCCATTCCAAGCCAAACTGGCACAGCTCTCGGCGGGGCCTGCTGCATTCTGCCATTCGGGTCTCGCTAGGGGGAACGCGATCGCGCGGTGCGTTTGATTGCCGAACGCGTGTGCACGCGACTCATTTCGGCGTGCATTTCACCTGCACGGTGTAGGATTTCCCGCCCTGCGCGATTGCGACCGCAGAGAGCGGGTCGGCGGTCTCGGCCTCTTGCGGGTCCACGGAATTGGCGCGCAGGAAACTCGCCACGAGATCCGACTTGATGCCGAAATTGACGTTCTGGGGAAAGGAGCCGCCCGATTTCAGCGCCGCCACCTCGCTCAACTTCGCCTGCGTGACGCCGACCAGAAGCCCCGACGTATCAACGATCGGACCGCCGGAGTTTCCCGCTTGGATCGGAGCGGTCAGTTGCAGCGATCGGGTATCGTTTCCTGGCCCGGCCAGGGAAGACACGATGCCGCTGGTGAAGTTCAAGCCGTTATCCAGCTGTCCGGCCAGCGGGAAGCCCATCACGAAGACCGTTTCGCCCAATTGCAGGTGTTTGCGGCGAAACCGCGCGGGCGTCGTCGTCTGCGCGCTCTTCACCTTCAAGAGGGCGAGATCGTTGGCGGTATCGGTGGCGACGATGCGCGCCGCCCCATAGCCCGAAATCACAGCTTCCTCGCATCCTTCGATGACATGGGCATTGGTCAATGCCGCGCCATCGGCGGTGACGAAGAAGCCGCTGCCGGTGGACAAGTCCCCACCCTCGGTCTTTCCGCCATCTCGCGCACTGTCGCCCTCGCCCTTACCACGCTTGCCGCCGCTCACCTCGGATTTGGTGTCCTTGTAGCGATCAGCGCAATCGAGCAGCGCGGCCAGCATGGCGGCGGTGCCGTCCAGGCGAAACCCGGCGGTGCGGCCGGAGAAGAACACCCGCAGCAGCCGGCCTTGGCGAAATTCGTTGAACAGCGACACATCGTCCGGCAGCGGAATAAGCAGGAAATCCTTGTCCTCGGCCGTCGCTGTCGCCTTGCGGGTGCGGCCGGAATCCACCTGATAGCTCACCTGGACGCGCTGGTCCTTCTTGAACCGCACGGGGGAATCGAACACCGCCATGTTCCAGGAAAAATCAGCGCCGATCTGGAAGGCGAGAACCATTCCGCTCTCATATTCCGCGGAGGCCACACAATTGCTGAAGGCGCCGGTCGTGTCGTCGGTATAGGCGTGAACGTCCCAGCCACGCACCTCGAACTCCGCCACTTGACGGGCACTTGCCGCACCAGGCGCAAATGCGCACCAAGCGGCCAGCAGAAGTGCGAGCAAGCCGATGCGCCTCATCCCCTTCCCGCTCCCCTTGCCCGCCGCCGATGCCGCGCGTTTAGAAACTCAACGCCCGCATATCGGGCCGCAACGCGGATCTGCCGATTAGCATGCCCTCTTGCCAGCCCGCGCGCGCCGCAACGTCGCAACGATACCGGTGAAGCGGCAGTCCGACTAGGGGCCGACCCGAGCGGTCGGATGCAGCCCGCGCGCACTGTTCACGTCCCACCTGGGGATCGCCCCACGGTCGATCGACATCGAAGAGCCGTCAGGTCCTGCCGGAACCACAAAAAAGAGGCGCGCGGATCAACCGCGCGCCTCAGTGTTGAATCAGGTCAGGACTGGCTCACTGAACCGGCTTGTCGATGACCGTCTTCCAGATGCCCATTTCCTTCTCGAACATCTTGAGATGAGACCCGGGTCCGCGTTCGGCGGGCGGGAAAACGCTGGTCCCCACATCCGCGAAACGCTGCTGGATGCTGGGGTCCTCCAGCGCCTTCCGGAGCGCCGCATTCAGCTTGTTCACGATATCCGCGGGCGTACCCTTGGGGGCGTACAGTCCGTGCCAGATGACGAAATCGAAATCCTTCAGCCCCGCTTCTTGCAGCGTCGGCAGGTCCTTGAGGATTTCGAGCCGCTTTGCCGACGTCACCGCAAAGGGCTTGACGGTACCGCCCTTGATCTGAGGGACAGCGGTGGTGGACTGCTCGCAGAGGAGGTCCACCTGACCGCCCATGAGATCGTTCATCGCCGGCCCGGTCCCGCGATACCCGACGTCCGTCATCTTCACATCCAGGGCCTTCTGCAGCAATTGCGCACAGAGATAGGAATTGGAGCCGACACCGGCATGGGCAATGGTCGTCTTGCTGCCATCCGCCTTCACCTGAGCGATCAGCTCGGCGACATTATTTGCCGGATAATCCTTCTTCGAAAGCACCACCATGGGGCCGTAATTGATCAGGCCGATGGTATCGAACGCCTTGGCAGTGTCATAGGATAGGCTGGCATAAAGCGAGGCGCTGGCAGCCAGCGCCACGTGATGGATAAGGATGGTGTAACCATCCGGCGTGGCCTTCGCCAAGCGGCCGGCGCCTGTGGTGCCCCCGGCTCCGACCACCGGTTCGATCACGATCGACTGCCCGAGCGTGGCGGACATGCTCTGACCGAGCAGGCGCGCGATCGCATCGCTCGGTCCGCCGGCGGAATAGGGAACAATCAAGGTGATCGGGCGGGTCGGAAATGATTGTGCGTTTGCCCCCCCGGCACTCATGGCCAGTCCCAGAACACCTGCAGCAACCCACTTGAACAAACCAACCATCAGCTTTCCTCCAAAGGCTTCACCCCAAATACGCGCTGCTAACGCTATGACGCTGCACGCTTTTTCGTGAGTTTTGATCAGGCCGACCGGAACCGTGCTTGACACCGCCGCCCGATTAACTCATCTATCACACGTCTTATAGAAGACTTCAGCCGGAACGGCAAGTCGCAAGAGGCGAGGAGGCAAACGTGAGTGCGCCGCACCTGTTGGTTCATGAAAAGAAAGATACGGTTGGCGTCGTGGTGGTCGAGGGCCTGAAGGCGGGCACCGACATGCTGTGCGTCATCACCCACGACAATTCGGCGTTCCACCTCACCTCCAAGATGGATGTGCCGATCGGCCATAAGGTGGCCCTCGTGGACATCAAGGCCGGCGACACCATCTGGAAGTACGGCCAGGACATCGGCATCGCCAAGGCGGACATCGCCAAGGGCGAGCACCTTCACGTCCATAATGCCAAGACCAAGCGTTGGTGAGGCCGTCATGTCCGAAATCTCAATGTTCCATGCCCAGACCGCGCAGAACCCCTTCAATGGCGGCGCGCCCGACCAGTTGGTGACGAAGGCGACCCCCACAACCCTCGCCTCCGCTGATTACAAGAATGCGACCTTTACGGGTTGGCGGCGCGAGAATGGCCGCGTCGGCGTGCGTAACCATGTCGTCCTGTTGCCGCTGGACGACCTGTCCAACGCCGCCTGCGAGGCCGTCGCCAATATGGTCAAAGGCACCATGGCGCTGCCGCACGCCTATGGCCGCCTCCAGTTCGGTGCCGACCTCGACCTGCATTTCCGCACCCTGATCGGCATCGGATCGAACCCGAATGTCGCGGCTGTGGTAGTGATCGGCATCGAGGACCAGTGGACGAACACGGTCGTCGAAGGCATCGCCAAGACCGGCAAGCCCGTTGTGGGCTTCGGCATCGAGGGACACGGCGACATCGCCACCATCGCCAAGGCAGCATATCAGGCGAAGAAGTTCGTCCAGTGGGCCACCGAGCTGCCGCGTGAGACCTGCTCCATCTCCGAACTTTGGGTGTCCACCAAGTGCGGCGAGAGCGACACGACGACGGGCCTCTCCTCCTGCCCGACCGTCGGCAACATGTATGACAAGCTGATCCCGCATGGCATTTACGGCGTGTTCGGCGAGACCTCCGAAATCACCGGCGCCGAGCACCTCTGCAAGGAGCGTGCAGCCTCTCCGGAGATCGCGGAGAAGTGGTACAAGATGTGGAAGTCCTACCAGGACGACGTGATCGAAGCCCACAAGACCAACGACCTATCCGACAGCCAGCCCACCAAGGGCAACATTGCCGGCGGCCTCACCACCATCGAGGAAAAGGCCCTCGGCAATCTCGAAAAGATCGGCCGCGAGTGCAAGTTCATCGACGCGCTTGAGCCGGCGGAAGCACCGGCCAAGGGTCCCGGCCTCTATTACATGGACACGTCCTCGGCGGCCGCCGAATGCGTGACCCTGATGGCGGCGGCGGGCTATGTGATCCACACCTTCCCCACCGGGCAGGGCAATGTGATCGGCAACCCCATCGTCCCCGTCATCAAGATCTCGGGCAATCCGCGCACGATCCGCACCATGGGCGAGCATATCGACGTGGACGTGTCCGGCGTGCTCCGCCGCGACATGACCATCCCGCAGGCCGGTGACGCGCTGATCGACATGATCATCCGCACGGCAAACGGCCGCCTCACGGCCGCCGAGAGCCTCGGCCACCGCGAATTCGTGATGACCAAGCTCTATCGCAGCGCCTGAAGGACGGGGGGCGCTTCGCGGCGCCCCCTTTTCCACGTGGCGCCCTCAAAACACGCCTCGAACAACATTGTGACCGACTGCGGCGCCCTCGGGCGCCGTTTCTTTTCGCACCCAATGAAAAGGCCCGCATGGAAGACCATGCGGGCGATTCAGAGGGGCCGGATCGCGTCAGGAAGTTCCCTCTCCCAGGTCCGGGAGAGAGAAAGGACTCACTGCCCCGCGCGGTAGCGCAGATCGGCGGCGAGATCGTCGGGAATGCTGATTCCGTCGCTCGCAGCCTTGGCACGCGCGGCAATCCGCCGGTCGCCCGGCAGCCGCGTGCCGTCCTGTGCCAGGATGGCGCCCAACAGGATTTCCAGCCGGTCCGAGAAGCGCTCTCCCCCGAGGCGCGCGCCGTCCATCACGATAAACAGGTGGCCGATGGAGGGAGAGGGGCCGTCCGCCGTGAAGAAGGACGAGGCCTCAAAACCGAACTGGCCGCCCGTCAGCGCGGCGGCAAGGATTTCCACCATGAGCACCAAAGCCGCGCCCTTGGCATCGCCCACGGGCAGCATGGTGCCCGCAAGCGCCGCCTTGGCATCGGTGGTGGGCTTGCCGTCCGCGTCCAGCGCCCAGTCGGCGGGGATGGGCTGTCCACGCTGTGCCGCCACCATGATCTTGCCCCGCGCCACCTTGCTGAGCGACGCGTCGATGACGAGCGGCGGCCTGCCAGCGCGCGGCACGGCGAAGGCGACGGGATTGGTGCCGAAGACGCCCTGCGCCCCGCCCCAGGGCGCGATGGCGGCGGGGGAATTGGTGAAGGCGAGGCCAACAAGGCCCCGCTCCGCCAGCCATTCCACATGATGTCCCATGGCGCCGGCATGATGGGAGGCGTGAACCGCCACCCCCACAAGGCCCGTGAGCGTGACCCGCTCCGCCGCCGCCGCAAGGCCGGCTGCCACGGCGGGAAATGCGAAGCCGCAGCCTGCATCCACCCTCAGGGTCGCGCTCGCCGTCCATTCAAGCTTCGGGACCGCCGCGCCCTGGACCTTGCCGGTCTTTACCTGGTCCGCATAGGCAGGCAGGCGGGATAGGCCATGGCTCGCAATGCCATCCGCATCCGCCGCCACCAGAGCGGCGGCGGTGATAGCGGCATTTTCAGGCGAGGTGCCGGCGGCAATGAGTGCGGCCTTCGCAAGCTCGCGCGCGGCCTCGAGCGTCAGGGTGACAGGCATCAGGCACGCTCCTTCAGCACGCGGGCGACATTGGCCGCAGTGACACCCGAGACGCGGACGTTCGATTCCACCGAGACACCGGCAATGTGGGGGGTCAAAATGAGGTTCGGGACGCCCACGAGCGGGCCACCGCCGGGCAAGGGCTCCAGGTCGAATACGTCGAGCATCGCCGCGCCGATTTGCCCGGCCCGCAGCGCATCGGCGAGCGCCGCCTCATCCACCACGCCCCCACGCGCGGCATTCACCAGCACAGCGTCCGACTTCATGCGGCCGAGCGCATCGGCGCCGATGAGACCGCGCGTCTGCGCGGTCAGCGGCACATGGAGGCTGATTGCGTCGGCCTGCGCCAATAGCATGTCCAGGGTGACCGGCCGGGTCTCGTGCGCCGCGAAGGCGGGGTGGTCGTCGGCAAGGAAAGGATCATGAGCCACGATTTCCATTCCCAGCGCGCGGGCGCGCCGCGCGGTCTCGCGCGCGATGGAGCCGAAGCCGATCAGGCCCAGCGTATGGCCCATCACTTCGCGGCCCATGAGGCGCGTGCGCGGCCAGCCGCCATCGGCGACCTCCTCGCTCGCGAAATAGGCGCCGCGCAGCATCATCATGACGCCGCAGATCACATATTCCGCAACCGAGACGTCATTTGCCCCAGTCGCCGGGCAAACCTCAATGCCCCGCGCCTTGCAGGCGTCCACATCGATATTGTCGAGGCCCACGCCCAGTCGGCCGACCACCTGAAGCTGCGCCCCAGCCGCGAGGACCGCGCCGCGCACCTGGGTGCGGTTGCGCACGATCAATCCGCGTGCGCCGGGCAGCAGTGCAGCCAGGGCTTCCGGGTGATCCACCAGCTTGGGATCGTAGACCACGTCATAGTCCGCCCGCAGGGTATCGAGGGCGGCTTCGTCCATGAACTCGGTGACGACAATATCAGGCATTCTACTCCCCGGGCTGGCGCCAACCGCCGGCTCGGCCGAGCCGGCAAGGGATCGCGCTCTCTGCTTTGATCAGATATCATATATAAGATATAAGACTAGTATCAAGCGATCCGCTCTTGAACGGGAAGTTGGCGGAACGCCTCATTTCACTGTAAGCCGGAGTGGTATTTGTGAGAAGCGGAGGCGGCGTGACCAAAGCAGTCGTGGGCGCAGGCCACGAATCCCGCCTCCCGCCCGACGGGGACGGGCTGGGCATGAAGCCCCTCTATCGTCAGGTGCGTGATACGCT
The DNA here is from genome assembly GCA_040755535.1 of Pseudomonadota bacterium. Lineage (GTDB taxonomy): Bacteria > Pseudomonadota > Alphaproteobacteria > Rhizobiales > Xanthobacteraceae > Aquabacter. Next base: position 79,999 of record JBFMAV010000002.1, read on the forward strand.
GATCCGGCGCATGGTGGATGGCGTTTGGGCGCCCGGAGAGCCGTTGCCAAGCGAGATGCAGCTTGCCGCTGAACTGGGGGTCAGCCAGGGCACCGTGCGCAAGGCCCTCGACGAGATGGCGGCGGAGAATCTTGTGGTGCGCCGGCAGGGGCGCGGAACCTTCGTTGCCCGACATGACGAGGACCGCATCCTCTTTCAGTTCTTCAAGCTGGTGCCGAACGAGGGGCCGCGGCGATTTCCCGACAGCCGTGTCCTTTCCATTGGCAAGGCGAAGGCGTCCGCGGGCGAGTGCGAGGCGCTGCACCTGGAAAAGGGTGGCCGTGTGGTCCGAATCCGCCGCGTGCGGCTGTTGGGCGGGGTGCCGTTGCTGGTCGAATCCCTGTCGCTGCCTGACGTGCTCTTTCCCGGCCTGACAGATATGGAGCTTCCGAACAATCTCTACGGTCTCTACTCGGCCAGGTATGGAATCACGGTGGCCCGGGCGCGGGAGCAACTGAGAGCCGTGGCCGCGCCAGCGGAGGATGCGGCCGAGCTTGGGGTCCCCACGGGCACGCCGGCGCTGCTCATCGACCGGCTCGGGTTCTCACTGGATCAGGTCCCCGTGGAATGGCGCGTCAGCCTCTGCCTGACGCGCCATGTCCATTATCTCTCGGATCTCACCTGATCCGGGCACTCTTCATTTCGCAGACAGCGTTTCGATGCTGACTTTGGTGTCGCCTTTGAACGCCCAGACACCGGAATAGCTGCCGTCCGCCTGCGCCACATAGAGCGCCACGGCGGTCGATCCCCCACCCGAATAGGTCACCGCGATGATGTCGTCATCGCCGATGCCGAAGCCTTCGAATTTGTCAGAGCCGATCACCGAAACCACCCGCCAGGTGTTTTCTCCCGTCTTGGTGAGCGTCGCATTGCCCGTGTATCCGGACTTATCGCCGGCATTGGTGCCTTTTACGGCATATTTTCCCGGCCCCTTGGCGAGAGCCGGCGTCGCGGCGAGTGCAACAGCGAGAATCGCGCCACCGATAAAACCCGTCTTCATATGCGCCCCCATTCGCCTCCCCAGCGGAGGCCGCGGCACGCTATGTCAGTCGCGATCCTCGGACAACACGCGCCAATCGCCGCGCCGGGGCGCGGAACCCCCAGCCTTCAGCTTGCGTTTGCAAAACGACCACCTGCCACGCGCGTCCAACCGCAACGGGCAGGAGCGGACCCGTTCCCAGCGCCGCCCAGACCTCTGGGGCGTGTGCGCAACCCAAGGTGAAGGATGGACGACAAGCCGAAATCCCGTCGCGGTTTCGCTTCCATGACTCCGGAAAAACGACGTCTCATTTCCAGCCTCGGCGGCAAGAGCGTGCCGGCCGAAAAGCGGAGCTTCTCCCAAAACAGCGATCTGGCTGCCCGCGCCGGCGCGACAGGCGGGCGCAACACACCGCCGGAAAAGCGCAGTTTTTCCTTGGACCGCGACCTGGCCAGCAAGGCCGGAAAGGAAGGCGGACGCCACGGCGGGCGCAAGTCTGAGGAGCGTTAGCGCCTCCTCTCTCGCAGCCCCAATTGAAAGCTTCTCATCCCGTGCCATATTGAATACCACGCGCAATCTCCACCAGGATCCTCCCTGTGAAGGAGTGCGCGGGGTTCCATTCGGAACGCATCAAATCAAGTCACTGGGGAGATGAACATGATCGCAAAAGGCGGCCAGAAGCCGGAGCTCATCGCCTTCATCGATGCGCTGTCCGCGCTTATCGCTGAGGACAAATATGGCGAGGCTGCACGGGCGATAGCGGATTTCAACCGCGCGCACCATGGGCTGGCGTATTTCATCGAGGAAGCTCTTCCCTCACGCGTGTCCGACCATCTGCTGAAGAAGACCGGCGCCCACACGGCGTTCACGACCTTCACGCTGCGTCGTCCCAATTGGGCGACGGAACTCAACAAGGCCTCCGGCGATCCCGAGGCGTTTGCCGCCTATGTCACCATGATCGAGGCCGAGATGCTGGCCCTTGCCGCAAAGAAGGTGGCGTAGGACGCAAAAAGAGAATGGGGCCGAGCTGAGACGGCCCCATTCTCTCCGCGTTGTCTCCATGTTTCCTGTTTCTTCAAGCCGGACACGGCACTAAGAGAAAGTGCCCGGAACAGGCCGGAAGCGCATCCGGCTGCCGGCGGGGAGACGCCATGACCGCCTATCGCGCTCTATCCGACCATTTCGCCCGCGCCGCCGCGCTGTCCAATGCCATCGGCATCCTGCAATGGGACAGCGACACGATGATGCCGAAGGGCTCTGTCGGCACCCGCGCGGACAGCCTCGCCCTGCTGCGGGTCAACCACCATTCCATGATCACCGACCCGCGCATCGGCGAATGGCTGGAGGGGGCGCAAGCGGACGACGGGCTTGGAGAATGGGAACGCGCCAACATCCGCGAGATCCGCCGCATCTATGCGGTGGAGACCGCCCTCCCCTCCGATCTGGTGGAAGCCTCCAGTAAGGCGGTGTCCGCCTGCGAGATGACATGGCGGCAGGCAAAGCAGGATGCGGATTTCGCCGCTCTCCTGCCCCGCCTGTCGGAGGTGCTCCGCCTACAGCGCGAGATCGGCGCGGCCAAAGGCGAGAAGCTCGGTCTCTCACCCTATGACGCGCTGCTGAACGATTACGAGCCCGGCGCCCGCTCCGCCCGCATCGATGCGCTGTTCGCGGACCTCGCCGCCTTCCTGCCGGGTTTCACGGATGAGGCCATCGCCCACCAATCCCGGCTCCCGCCCGTTCCGGCGCTGGAAGGGCCGTTCGCTGAGGAGGCCCAGCGGGGGCTCGGGCTCTCCATGATGAAGGTGCTCGGCTTTGATTTCGAGCGTGGGCGCCTTGATGTCTCGGCCCATCCCTTCTGCGGCGGCGCCGACAATGATGTCCGCATCACCACCCATTATGACGAGGCCGATTTCGCCCGCGCCTTCATGGGCGTGATGCACGAGACCGGCCATGCGCTCTATGAGCAGGGTCGGCCCCAGTCTTTCCTGCATCAGCCGGTAGGCCAGGCGCGCAGCATGAGCGTGCATGAGAGCCAGTCGCTCCTCATGGAGATGCAGGCGTGCCGCAGCCGCGAATTCATCACCTTCGCCGCGCCGAAGATGCGCGCGGCGTTTGGCGGCTCCGGTCCTGCCTGGGAGGCGGACGCCATCCATCGCCACTACACGCAGGTCAAGCGTGGCTTCATCCGTATCGAAGCGGACGAGGCCACCTATCCCGCTCACATCATCCTGAGGTATCGGCTCGAGAAGGCCATGATCGGCGGCGACCTGCCGCTCGCCGAATTGCCGGCCGCTTGGAATGCCGGCATGCAAGACCTGCTCGGCATCACGCCGCCCAACGACCGCTTGGGCTGCCTCCAGGACATTCATTGGCCCAGTGGCGGCTGGGGCTATTTCCCGACCTATACGCTTGGCGCCATGACGGCGGCACAGGTGTTCGATGCCGCTCGGCGCGCGGATTCCGACGTGGTACCGGGCATCTCGCGCGGCGACTTCACGCCACTGGTCCGGTGGCTGCGCGCCAACATCCACAGCCAGGGCTCACTGTTCGAGACGGACGAGTTGCTCACCCGCGCCACCGGGCGGCCCTTGGACGCCAGCGTCTTCATCACCCATCTGCGGCGGCGCTATCTCGACGCGGTCTGAGTCAGCAGTCGCGGCGGACCGGGCCCACCACGGACGGGTTCGCGCCCTGAACCGTCGGGGGATGTTGCGTCGGCGAAGCCGGGGTGGGCGCCCCCGGCGTGGTGCCGATATAGGATCCACCGGTGCCGCCGCTCCAGGCTGTGGAGCCATCGCCGCCCGGCCGGGTGCCGGAATCGGCACCTTGCGCGGGGGGCGTTGGCGATTCGGTGGGGGTTGCCTCGCAGCCGCTCTTGGTGGGTCCGCCCGTCTGGGCGGACGCCGGCGCCGCTGCTGAGAAAAGGCAAGCCGCGGCGGCCGAAAGGAGAAGGGCCGTTGTTTTCATGGGCGCATGTCCTCGGGTCTGGTCCGGGGAGAACGCTCCCGCAAGCTCAGCCGTTCCCGACGAGCCGTCCGCTTAAGGGCTCGGTTCCCTGCCAGACATTCACCCTGCCGGTCCCTGGCGTGACCGCACCGATGCGCTGGGTGGCCGGATAGCCTGCGGCGCGGATCTCCTCGACAAGGCGCGCAGCGGCCTCGGGGACACACGCAACAAGAAGGCCGCCGGAAGTTTGCGGATCGGTCAGCAGATGGCGCTGCCAGTCCTCCATGCCTCCCTCAGGCGGGCGCACATGGCTGCCATAGCTCGCCCAATTGCGCAGCGAGGCCCCTGTGACGAAGCCCTGACGCACAAAGGACTGGGCATGAGACAGGAATGGAATCGCAGAAAAGACGACGTCCAGGTCCACACTGGAGCCGCGCGCCATTTCCAGCCCGTGCCCGAGCAGGCCGAAGCCGGTCACGTCGGTGATGGCGTGCACGTCCTTATCCTTCGCGAGCACGGCGCCGACCCGGTTGAGGAGCGTGGTGGAGGCGATCATCTCCTCATAGCCATCCCCCGACAGCGCTTCCTTCTTGAACGCGGCCGAATAGACACCGACGCCGATCCCTTTTGTCAGAATCAAAGCATCGCCCGCCTGCGCTCCCGAATTGCGCCGGATGTCCGCCTTCTTCGCCGTTCCGATCACCGCGAGGCCATAAATAGGCTCGGGGCTGTCGATGGAATGTCCGCCCGCCACCGGAATGCCGGCCTGGGCACAGACAGCCGCGCCACCCTGTAGAATGGCGCGCACGATGGCCGTGTCCACCTTGCCGAGCGGCATGCCCAGAATAGCCAACGCCATGATCGGCGTGCCGCCCATGGCGTAGACATCGGAAATGGCATTCGTGGCGGCGATGCGCCCGAAATGGTCGGGATCGTCCACCACCGGCATGAAGAAGTCGGTGGTGGCAATGATGCAGGTATCACCGTCCAAGTCCCAGACGGCGGCATCATCGCCCGTCTCCGTGCCCACCAGCAGCCGCTCGAAAGGCCCGGCCTGCGGCGCCCCGGCGAGAAGCTCCTGGAGCACGGCGGGCGCGAGCTTGCAGCCACAGCCGCCGCCATGGGCAAGGCTGGTTAGGCGGAAAGGCGTGTCGGTCATCAAATCCTGCTTTCCGTGTGGAGTTCCTCCCGAGACAGCAGGAGCAACAAGGAAGCCACTTTCACTGGGAAGAACGCGCCCTCTCCCGCAAACAGAAGAGGGCTTTGCGCCTGATAAAAAGGAAAGGCGTGTCTCGCCTTCTACACCGCGATCTCCGCCGCGCGGATGGAATAGCGGAACGTGTCCGGGTCGAGGCAATCGAGCAAGCCGGCAGCGGTGACCGCCTGGGGATACATCAGGAAAGGCAGGCTCGGCCCGTCATAGCCCGGCAGCTTCACGTCATGGGCGGTATTGTAGGCGAACCAGTTGCCTTCCCAGCTGCCGAACAGCGCCTTGCGGGCGGCGACCACCTTCGGGTCGTCCAGCGCCAGCTTGCCCGGCGGCTCCTCAAGCACCACCTTGCGGACATCCGCCGGATCCATGGGCACCCAGCCGAAGTGCGAGAGATAGACTTCGGACCGGCAATGCTGGGCCTTGGTAACGATGTCCGAATTGGCACCGAGGCTCTTATAGCCGAACTGCGAAGGAACGACGCGCAAGCCATAGACATCCCGCGCCGGGATGCCCTGCGCCCTCACGAGGCCGACGAAGAGCGCGTTCAAGTCCGCGCATTTGCCGCCGAGATTGCCACTCTGCAGCATGGCGGCGATGTCGCCGATGCCGCAGCCGCGGGTTGCGGCGTTCCGATAGGTATTCTCGACGATCCAATCGAAGATCGCATGCACCTTCTGAAGCTCGTCCGTCTTCCCCGCGACGATCTTGTCCGATGTCTCCTTCACGATGCCCGTGGTTGGGATGAGAACGGTGGTGGCGGTATTGAGCCGCCGCGTATCCGCTGACAGGGCGGCCGGCGTGCCGGGTTTCGAAAGGTCCACGGACCAGTCGCGGGTCACGGCCTTGCTGGTCAGGTCCACGCGCGGGCTTGCGGTTCCCGGCTCCCATTGCAGATGAAGCATCTCCGCGCCGGACGCGGGATCGCGCACGAGCTTTGCGGCGGCCGCATTGGTGGTCCAGCTGTTCTCGCCTGGCTTGAACCAGTCCGGATTGCCGAAGGAGGCGACGGGCAGCCAAGCCTGGACCTTGCCTTCCGGCTTCAAGATTTCCACGGTCGTGACGATCTGGAAGCTCCGCCATTTTCCCACCTGCGGGGCAAAGACGGCGGGCGCAGCGGCCTGCGCGAACACCGCGCGCGGCAGCAGGGATGCGGTGGCGGCGAGAAGCCCGCCCTTGAGGATGTCGCGTCGGCTGGTCATGTCACCTCTCCTGGCGTCTTGTTAGTGTTGCAGGCTGGAAGGGGCCGACGAGGTCGGCGTAAGGACATCGCGGATCTGGCCGCGAACCCGAGGATCGGCCCAATCCACCGGGCCTTGCGCCCGCAGATGGGGGACGCCATCCCTGAGGATGAGGGACGCGGGCAAAGCGGTCATGCCGTAGGCCCGGGCAGCGGTTCGGTCCCGATCCAGCAGCACCACGCCCGGTGCCGGGAGCGTCTCGAAGAAGCGACGAATGCGGGCTTCGGGCTCCGCCACATCCACCAGGATCACCCGCACACCCTCGGCGGCGGCAAAGGCTGAAAGCGCCGGCATTTCCTCCCGGCAGGGTTCACACCAGGTGGCGAAGAAATGGAGGATGCTCGGCCCCGCCGGTGGCAGCACGAGAGAAGCGTCCGCGCCGCCGGGCGGGTCCAGGCGGTCGAGACGCAGGATCGGAAGGGCGAGCGGCGCGACCGGCTCCAGCCCGACAGTCTCGGCGGCCCGCGCCGAGCTTTGAGCCGGGAGCGCGACGGCAAAAGCGAGGCCAAGGTAGAAAGCGCGCAGCACCGCAAGCGTAACCGGCCGGCGCGCGGGATGGGCGCGGATCACACGGCGGAGCCGCGACAAGCCATGAGAGCCCCGAGCCTCGGGAGCGGTGATCGAAACCACTTCCTAAGGGTGCGCCTCGCGAAGGATCCAGTCAATCCGCCCAAGGCATAAGATGCAATGCAACATAAATGCCCATCTTATCTTCATTTTACATTCGCACTTGCAGCATTTTTGTTCCACCTCCTTGCGCTTCCGCAGATGCCGGCAGGCCGGTGACATTCACCCAAAGACAAACGCTGCTCACGGCTAAGCAAATCCGCGTGTACATACCCTTGTACAGTTTGACATGGTTCCAATTCAAAATTAGCCTTGCCTTCAAGTCGGAATCCCGGCGCGGGGCGATCATCGCCCCTCAAAATGTCCCCCGTGCGGGGCGCCCAATCGGAGGTCATCTTCGATGAACATGGAGCTCTCGCGGCGCCAGTTCTTACGAACGGCGGGTGCGGGTATCGCAGGCACATCCCTCGGCGCGCTTGGCTTTGGCGGCGTCGAAGAGGCGATGGCGAGCGCGATCCGTCCCTTCAAACTTGTGAATACGACCGAGGTCCGCAACACCTGCACCTATTGCTCGGTCGCCTGCGGCATTCTCATCTTCTCCAAGGGTGATCTGAAAAAGGGCGAGAAAGCCGAGATTACCCATATCGAAGGTGACGTCGACCATCCGACGAACCGGGGAACGCTCTGCCCGAAAGGCGCAGCCCTGCTCGATATCGTCCATTCCAAGCAGCGCCTCTCCTATCCGATGATGCGCAAGGCCGGATCGGACAAGTTCGAGCGCGTGAGTTGGGATGTTGCCCTGGACAAGATTGCGCGGGTCCTGAAGGACGATCGCGACAAGAATCTGGTCCTGAAAAACAATGACGGCGTGCCCGTGAACCGGTGGACCACCACCGGCTTCCTCGCCGCCTCGGCAACGACCAATGAAACGGCGTGGTGCACCTATAAGGTGGTGCGCAGCGCCGGAATGGTGGTGTTCGACAATCAGGCGCGCGTTTGACACGGCCCCACGGTGTCCAGTTTGGGCCCGACTTTTGGCCGTGGTGCGATGACCAATTCGTGGACGGATATCAAGAACACGGATCTCGTGGTCATCATGGGCGGCAATGCCGCCGAGGCGCATCCGTGTGGTTTTAAGTGGGTCACGGAGGCGAAAGCCACCCGTGGTGCGAAGCTTGTTGTCGTCGATCCGCGCTTCACGCGGTCCGCGGCAGTGGCGGACTATTATGCGCCGATCCGTCAGGGAGCGGACATCGCCTTCCTGCTCGGCGTCATCAACTACTGCATGCAGAACAACAAGGTGCAGTGGGAGTATGTGAAAGCCTTCACCAATGCCGCCTTCCTCGTGAAGGATGGCTTCTCCTACCAGGATGGCCTCTTCACGGGTTACGACGAAAGCAAGCGGGACTATAACCGGTCGACCTGGGACTACCAGATCGGTCCGGACGGCTATGCCATGGTCGATGAGACCTTGCAGAACCCCCGCTGCGTCTGGAACCTGCTGAAGGAACACGTTTCCATCTACACGCCGGACATGGTCTCGCGCATCACCGGCACGCCCAAGGACAAGTTCCTGAAGGTGTGCGAGATGATCGCGGAAACGTCGACGCCCACCAAGACGATGACGTCCATGTACGCGTTGGGATGGACGCAGCATTCCAAGGGCTCCCAGAACATCCGCTGCATGGCGATGCTCCAGCTTATCCTGGGCAATATCGGCGTGCGCGGCGGCGGCATGAATGCGTTGCGCGGTCACTCCAACATCCAGGGGCTGACCGACATCGGGCTTATGTCCAACCTGATCCCCGGCTACATGACCCTGCCGACGGAAAAGGAAGCCGATTTCGCCACCTACATGTCGACCCGGGGATTCAAGCCCCTGCGGCCGAACCAGATGAGCTACTGGCAGAACTACAAGAAGTTCTTCGTCAGTTTCCAGAAGGCCATGTGGGGTGCGGCGGCCACGCCGGAGAACAACTTCGCCTACGACTATCTGCCCAAGCTCGATGTGCCGGCCTATGACGTGCTGCGCGCATTCGAGCTGATGAACCAGGGCAAGATGAACGCCTATGTCTGCCAGGGCTTCAACCCCCTGCAGGCGTTCCCCAACAAGGCGAAGCTGGCCTCCGCTCTGTCGAAGCTCAAGCTGCTGGTCATCATGGACCCGCTGGAGACGGAGACCGCGCGGTTCTGGGAAAACCACGGCATCTACAATGATGTGGACCCGGCCAAGATCCAGACCGAGGTCATCCAGCTTCCCACGACCTGCTTCGCCGAGGACGAAGGCGCGCTGGTGAATTCGGGGCGCTGGCTGCAATGGCACTGGCCGGCCGGCTCGCCTCCCGGCGAGGCCAAGACCGACGTGTGGATCATGTCGCAGATCCATCTGCGGCTGAAGGATCTGTACGCCAAGGAAGGCGGCGCCTTCCCCGATCCGATCCTGAACCTCACCTGGAACTATAAGGACGCCCACGAGCCGACCGCGGCGGAACTCGCCAAGGAAATGAACGGCTATGTGGTCTCCGACGTGGCCGATCCGAACGATCCCACGAAAAAGCTCCTGGAGGCCGGAAAACAGGTGGCGACATTCGGCGTCCTGCGCGACGACGGGTCAACCGCCTGCGGCAACTGGATCTATTCCGGCTCGTTCACCGAGGCGGGGAACATGATGGCGCGCCGGGACAATTCCGATCCCGACGACACGGGCGCCTATCTGAAATGGGCGTTCGCATGGCCGGCCAACCGGCGCATCATCTATAACCGCGCCTCGGCCGACATCAACGGCAAGCCCTGGGACGAAACCCGCAAACTCCTGTGGTGGGACGGCAGCAAGTGGACGGGCTACGATGTCCCCGACATCGCGCCCACCGCCAAGCCGCAGGATGTGGGCCCCTTCATCATGAACCCGGAAGGCGTGTCCCGCCTGTTCACCCGGGGCATGATGCGCGACGGGCCATTCCCGGTGCATTACGAGCCGTTCGAGAGCCCGGTCGCCAACGTGATCGCCCCGAAAGTCCGGGGCAATCCGGTCGCCCGCGTGTTCAAGGACGACTTTGCCCAGTTCGCGGAGGTGGGTTCGAAAGAATTCCCCTATGCCGCGACCTCCTATCGGCTCACGGAGCATTTCCACTACTGGACGAAGAACAACCATGTGAACTCTGTTCTTCAGCCGGAATTCTTCGTGGAAATTTCCGAGCAGCTGGCCAAGGAGAAGGGCATCGCCAATGCCGGCTGGGTCAAGGTGTCGTCCAAGCGCGGCAACGTGCTTGCAAAAGCCTATGTGACCAAGCGCATCCGGCCGCTCACGGTGGATGGGAAGACGGTGCATATCGTCGGCATCCCGATCCATTGGGGCTTCGTCGGGGCGGCCAAGAAGGGCTTCCCGGCCAATGTGCTGACGCCCTTCGTGGGCGATGCCAACATCGAGACGCCTGAGTTCAAGGCGTTCTGCGTCAATATCGAGCCCGCAATCGGGCCGGTGGCTTGAGGGAGGTCGTCAGCATGTTTCCCCCAGCCCCAAATCCTCCGATCACCCCGACCCCCGAGCGCTTCGGGGAGAAGGACCTGGTCCGCAAGTCGGCGTCCACCATCACGCCGGCTTCCCCCCGCCAGACCGAAGTGGCCAAGCTCATCGACGTGTCGAAGTGCATTGGCTGCAAGGCCTGCCAGGCGGCGTGCCTTGAGTGGAACAATCTCGACGAGACGATCGGGACCTTCAACGGCACCTATACCAACCCGCCGGACCTCACTCCGGCCTCCTTCACGCTGATGCGGTTCACCGAATGGGTGAATCCCGAAACCGACAATCTGGAATGGCTCATCCGCAAGGATGGCTGCATGCATTGCGAGGATCCGGGCTGCCTCAAGGCCTGTCCGGCGCCCGGCGCCATCGTGCAATATTCCAACGGAATCGTGGATTTCATTCACGACAACTGCATCGGCTGCGGCTATTGCGTGAAGGGCTGCCCCTTCAACATTCCGCGCATCTCAAAGGTCGATAACAAGGCCTATAAGTGCACCTTGTGTTCCGACCGCGTGGCGGTGGGCCAGTGGCCCGCCTGCGCCAAGGCGTGCCCCACCCAGGCCATCGCCTTCGGCACCAAGGACGAGATGAAGAAGTGGGCCGACGGCCGCATCACGGATCTCAAGTCTCGCGGCTATAAGAATGCGGGCCTTTATGACCCGCCCGGCGTCGGCGGCACGCACGTCATGTATGTGCTCCAGCATGCCGACAAGCCGGAGATCTATGCCGGCCTGCCGAAGAACCCGACCATCAGTCCCGTGGTGGAATTGTGGAAGGGCGCCACGAAGTATTTCGGCTTCGCGGTGATCGGCTTCGCGGCTGTGGCCGGCGTGTTCCACCATCTCGTCGCGGGGCCAAACAAGGTCTCCGCCGAGGATGAGGAAAACGCCGAGAAGCTGGCGGGAGGCGGACGCTCATGAGCAAGCCGTATGACGTGGAAACCGGCGACGGGGTGCATCGCGGGCACCCCGTCATCGTGGACCGCTACACACTGGCGGCCCGCATCAACCATTGGGTCACGGCCATTAGCCTGATCCTGCTCGCCTTGTCCGGCATGGCGCTGTTCAGCCCGCAGCTCTATTTCCTCACCGCTTTGTTCGGCGGAGGCCAGCTCACCCGCGCCATCCATCCCTGGATCGGCGTGGTGCTGTTCTTTTCCTTCCTGGGGCTGTTCCTGCGCTTCTGGAAGGCCAACCTCTGGAAGAGCGAAGACGGCACCTGGCTGCGGCGCATCCGCGATGTGATCGGCGGGCACGAGGAAAAGCTTCCAGAGCTGGGGAAATACAATGCTGGCCAGAAGTTCGTCTTCTGGGCCATGTCGTTCCTCATCGTGGTGCTGATCTCCAGCGGCATCGCGGTTTGGGACCAGTATTTCTACGAGTTCACGACCATTCCGCAGAAGCGGGTGGCGATCCTGGTGCATGCTCTGGCGGCCATTGCCATCATCTGCGTGTGGATCATCCACGTGTATGCCGCGATCTGGGTGCGCGGGACCATTTCCGCCATGACCAAGGGACAGGTCACGGGCGGATGGGCCTGGCGCCACCATCGCAAATGGCTGCGCGAACTGGTGGGACGTCGTCCGGGTGGTACACCGGCAGAGTGACGTTCCACCCCATCTCGCGTGACGCAGATGGAATGAACATTCGAACCGGCAGGCGCGGCCTGCCGGTTCTCGCATGGTAGAGTGCAGCCTTGCTGCGGATGACTTTCAGCACCACGTGACCCGTGGGGTTCGTGAGGATGGCATGTCGGATTTCACAAGCGTTCAGCCTGATCCCTCGCAGATCGGCGGCATTGCCCAGCCGCCTTATGCCCTGCCTCCGGACCCGTATACGCTGTTCGATACGCGCGCCCGCCGCTTGGCAGCCCTGGCGGAAGCGAGCGACCTGGGACCCTACCTCCTCTTTCTCTCCGCCCTCTCCCGCGTCCAGCGCGATATCCTGGCGACTCTGCCGCCTGTCGAGGGGCCGGATGATGACATGATCGCGCGCGCGAGCGAGTTCGCGATGCCGCCTCTGGATCGCGGCCGGTTCACGCTGGATGCGGCCTTCGAGGCCACACTGGAGCAATTGCTGGCTGGCGCTGATGCGATCGAAAAGCCTGCGCCCGCGGCCGACGCTTTAGACCGGGTCATGCGCGCAGGCCCCGCGGCACGCGATGCCATGGTGCGGGGCGTATTGGCCGATTCCCTGCCTGCTGAAAGCCTTGCCGAACATCTGTATGTGACATGTGCCCTTCAGGTGCATTTCGCGCGGCTCGCCGCCACGCTGGATGCCAAGCGACTGGCGCGTATCGCAGAGGGAGCGTGCCCCTGCTGCGGAGGGCCGCCCATGGCGAGCCTCATCGTCGACTGGCCGAGCGCGCCCGGCGCGCGCTATTGCGCTTGTGCGCTATGCGGCACGTTGTGGAACCATGTTCGCGTGCGCTGCGTCGCCTGCGGCTCCACCAAGGGCATCGGCCTCCAGGAAGTCGAGGGCGGAAACGGCGCGGTGAAGGCGGAGACCTGCGACGAATGCCGGTCCTATGTGAAGGTTCTCTACCAGGGCAAGGATCTCGCCGTGGACCCGTTCGCGGACGACGTCGCCTCCCTGGGCCTGGATCTGCTCATGCGGGCCGGGCCATATCGCCGGGCCGCCTATAATCCCTTCCTGCTGGGGTTCTGAGGAGCGATGACGGCGCCCTCCAGTTCCCCTCCCACCTTGTGCCCGCCGGCGCACGAGATTGCGGACGCCCTGCGTGCCCTGCCTGCGGTGGATGTGGTGCTGAAGGCCGCAAGCGCCGGCATCGAACGCCATGGGCGGGTGGCAATGACGCGCGCCATCCGCGAAGCCTTGGATGCCGCGCGAGCCGATCTGCGCGCCGGACGGAACGCCCCGCGCACGGCGGACGCCCTTGCCCGGCACGCGTGCGATGCCCTTGATGGGGCTGCGCGCCCCTCGCTCCAGCCGGTCCTTAACCTGACCGGCACAGTCCTCCATACAAACCTCGGTCGCGCCCTCCTCGCTGAGGAGGCGATCGAGGCCGCAACTGCTGCCATGCGCGAGGCGGTCACGCTCGAATATGACGTGACCACCGGACGGCGCGGCGAGCGCGACGACCATGTGCGGGCGCTGTTATGCGACCTCACCGGCGCGGAAGACGCGACGGTGGTGAACAACAATGCCGCCGCCGTGCTCCTGGTTCTGAACACGCTCGCCGCCGGAAAGGACAGCCTTGTGTCGCGCGGCGAGCTGATCGAGATTGGCGGCGCCTTCCGCATGCCTGACATCATGGCGCGGGCCGGCACGCGGCTGGTGGAGGTGGGAACAACCAACCGCACCCACCTCAGGGACTACGCCGCCGCCATTGGTCCGCAGACCGGTCTCGCGGTGAAGGTTCACACCTCCAATTACCGGATCGAGGGCTTCACGGCCGAGGTGCCGGCGAAGGATCTCTCCCAGCTTGCTCACGGGCACGACGTGCCGGTGTTTCACGACCTTGGCTCCGGCACCCTGTGCGACCTCGCGCGGTACGGCCTCGCGCATGAGCCCACCGTGCGCGAATGCGTTGCGGACGGGGCGGATGTCGTCACTTTCTCGGGCGACAAGCTGCTGGGGGGGCCTCAGACGGGCTTCATCGTGGGGCGCCGGGACCTCATCGCGGCGATCAACAAGAACCCCATGAAGCGGGCGCTGCGGGTGGACAAGATCCGTCTCGCCGCTTTGGAGGCCACCCTCAAGCTTTATGCGGACCCTGATCGGCTAGCCCAGCGGCTGCCCACCTTGCGGCTCCTGGCGCGCACCGGCGCGGAGCTGGAGGCGGTCGCCCGTCGACTCGCGCCGGATGTGCAAGCCTGTCTTGGACGCCACTTCGATGTGGTGCCGACACCCTGCCGCAGCCAGATCGGTTCGGGCGCCCTGCCCACGGAAACCCTTTCCAGCTTTGGCCTCGCCTTGCGCCCGCAGGCCGGCGGCGGCGCGGCGGACGCGCTCGCCGGCGCCCTGCGCAGCCTGCCGATGCCAATTATCGGGCGCATGGTCGACGGGGCCGTGCTGCTCGACCTGCGCTGCCTAGAGGACGAGACGGCCTTCCTCGCCGCCCTGCGCGCCCTGGAGTTGCCCCATGGGCTGGCTTAACCGCCTGAGAGGCACTTCTCCCCCCTCCCCTGAGACCGAAATGGAGCGGGCACTCGCCGCCGCTCAACAGGGAGATTACGCGACCGCGCTCGACATCTGGGAGCGGCTGGCACGCGCGGGCCATGGGCGCGCGCAGAACAATATCGGCGCCTGCTTCGCCGAAGGGCTGGGCGGCCTGAACCGCGATCCGGCCTTGGCCGAACGCTGGCTTTCCTTGTCCGCAGCCGCGAGCGATCCCGTGGGTCAGCGGAACCTCGCGGCCCTCTATTTCAAGGGCGAAGGGGTCGCCCAGGATTATGGCCGCGCCGCCGAGCTTTACCGCGCTGCCGCCGAGCAGGGCGACGGGCCGGCGCAGGACATGCTGAGCTGGATGCTGCTGGAAGGCGAAGTGGTTCCGTCCGACTTCCCGGCTGCGCGGCACTGGGCACAGTGCGCGGCGGAGCAGGACATCGCATCGTCGATGACTCGGCTCGGCATGCTCTATCACAATGCGCTGGGCGTGGACCGTGATGCGGTGCGGGCCGCGAACTGGTGGCGTGCCGGGGCAGAGCGCGGCGATGCGGACGGCCAGGCCATGCTCGGCGCCGCGTATCATCTTGGGGCGGGCGTGCCGCGCGATCCGGTCGTCGCCTATGAGTGGTTGCTGCGCGGCCATGAAGGGGGAAGCGGCCTCGCCGCTCCCTTCCTTGAAGCGGTGCGCTCCGCCTTATCCCCTGCTCAAGCTATGGACGCTGAAGGTCGCGCGCGCGCGAATCTGCCGGGAGCAGGCACGTGATCATCGGGACTGCGGGCCATATCGACCATGGCAAGACATCCCTGGTGCGCGCCCTGACCGGGGTCGACACGGATCGGCTCAAGGAAGAAAAAGCCAGGGGCATTTCCATCGACCTCGGCTTCGCCTATCTGCCCGTCGATGGAGAAGAGACGCTCGGCTTCATCGACGTGCCGGGGCACGAGAAGTTTGTTCACACCATGCTCGCAGGCGCGAGTGGCATCGACTTCGCCCTGCTCGTGGTCGCGGCCGATGACGGCGTCATGCCCCAGACCCGCGAGCATGTGGCCATTCTCGATTTGCTGGGCCTGTCCCGGGGCGCAGTTGCGCTGACCAAGGCGGACCTCGTGGACGCGGATCGCATCCGCATCGTCGAGGATGAGATTGCTGGGGTGTTGGCGCGCACAGGCCTGGACGGCGCCCCCATCTTCCCAGTGTCCAGCGCAACCGGGCGGGGCGTGTCGGACCTGCGCGATCATCTTGCGCAAGCCGCCCGAAGCGGACAGTCCCGGCCCTCCGCCCAAAGATTTCGTCTCGCGGTCGACCGCTCCTTCACCCTGGCCGGGGCCGGAACGATCGTCACCGGAACCGTGATTTCAGGCACGGTGAGAGCCGAAGATCGCGTGCGCATCAGTCCTTCTGGCCTTGATGCCCGCGTTCGGTCCATCCGCGCTCAAGATCGGCCTGCCGCCATGGGGCGGGTGGGCGATCGATGTGGATTGAATTTGGCCGGTTCGGGAATTTCCAAAGAGGCCATCGCGCGTGGCGACGTGGTGCTCGATCCGAGCCTCGATGCGCCGACGGATCGCATCGATGCGGAGCTCCGCCTGCTCGCCAGCGAACGCAAATCTTTGTCCCAATGGCTTCCGGTGCGACTGCACACCGGGGCCCAGGATGTCGCGGCACGCATCGTTCTGCTTACGGATGCGCTCGCGCCAGGGGAGACCGGCCTGGTGCAACTGGTGCTGGAGAGGCCGATCGCGGTCGCATCCGGGGATCGCTTCGTGGTGCGCGACACGTCCGCCCAGCGTACCATCGGCGGAGGCCGCTTACTGGACCTGCGCGCGCCGCCCCGCAAGCGGCGGACACCGGAACGCCTGGACCAATTGCGCGCTCACAGCCTACAGGATGCCCGCGCCGCCGTTACGGCACTGCTGAACATACCGCCCTTCGTGCTTGACCTCACGGCCTTCTGCCGCGACCGCGCCTTGCCGGCGGAGCTTCCTCGCGACTTGGTCCAGGACCTGGCGCTCGTTCCGCTGGCCGCTGGTGAAAGCCTTCAGGTCATTGGCGCATCGGTCTGGGAGGGTTTTCGGACCGGGTTGCTGGAGCATCTCGACGGGTACCATCACGACAATCCCGACCTTCCGGGAATTGGTAGCGAGCGGATGCGTCTTCAGCTCCAGCCGCGCCTGCCGGTCCGAGTCTTCGCGGCGGCTCTCCATAGCTTGGCGCAGGAGGGTCTGATCTCGCGAGAAGGGGCCTGGATCCGCCGTGCCGGATTCGCGGTTCGCCTGACGGGAGAGGACGAATCTCTCTGGGCTCATGTTCGCCCACTGATCGCAGGCACCGAACGTTTCCGCCCGCCTCGCGTGCGCGACATCGCCGGGCTGCTGGGTGAACCGGAGGCTGATATCCGGCGCTTGCTGAAATTGCTTAGTCGGCTCGGAAGAGTGGACGAAGTCGCCCATGACCATTTCTTCCTTCGGGCAACAGTGGCGGAAATGGTCTTGATCCTGGAGCGGCTCGACGCGGAACATGCGGGCGCCTTTACGGCGGCACAGTTCCGGGATGAGGTGGAGAATGGCCGCAAGGTCGCCATCCAGA
This sequence comes from Pseudomonadota bacterium, assembly GCA_040755535.1. Classification (GTDB taxonomy): domain Bacteria; phylum Pseudomonadota; class Alphaproteobacteria; order Rhizobiales; family Xanthobacteraceae; genus Aquabacter. The sequence continues at coordinate 97,221 of JBFMAV010000002.1, forward strand.
TCCTGGAGTTCTTCGATCGGCATGGCGTGACCTTGCGCAGGGGAGATCTGCGCCGCACGAATCCACACCGACTGGACCTATTTCGACCGCTGTCGGATGATGTTCCGGCAACGCAGGACGGCGAGAGCGTGCGGCGCCCCGCGGGCGATGGAAGAGAAGCGTCCCTGGTGGGGCGTCCGGACTTCAAATCCGGGAGGGGCCGCGAGCCGGTCCTTGGTGGGTTCGACTCCCACTCTCTTCCGCCAGCCACCCTGCCGGCCGCGCGGCGCAAGCCTTAGGTCAGGCAAATCGATGACATCTTTTTTCACCGGGCGCTCAAAAGGTCTGCCATGAGCTTTGCGACCTATCTCCAATCCCTCGAACGCGCGGCAGTAGCCGCGGCAGACGCCGAGCACGCGTTCAAGGTCGAGGCCGAAGCGCGCACGCGTGCCCTTGCGGCCGCGCGCGCAGAGGCCTTTCGACGTATGAACTTCCTGAAGGCCTTGGCCCCCGTGCTGGAAACAGCCACCTCCGCAGAGGAGGCCAGCGGTGCGGCCCAAACCTATCTGCGCAATCGTCTCGGTTGGGACGAGGTCACGCCTGCGCGGCGCGACGTGATGGACCAGTTCGCGCCGGTCGCCCTCGCCATCCATCGCGCCGTTTCGTCAAGCGAATGCGAGGCGGCGGACCTTCCGCCCTCTGACCCCTCCGCGGCGATGGCCACGTTCGAAGCGTGGTACGCCGCAACCCGGGAGACGTCCTTCTGGTATCTGTTCGAGCATTATATGCCGGAGACCCCCCTTGTCGACTTCTAGCCCCTCGCGGTCGGGCGGCTCTCGCCGCGGACCCGGCAAGGACATGACCGAGTTCGATGCATGGTTGGCAGAGACCTATGACCAAGAGGGCGCCTTCACAGCCCTGGTCATCCTGGTCGCCATCGGCGAATTGAAGGTCGAACCGCTCGCCTCGACGTTCATCAGCTTCATCGGCGATGAGACGCGTTGGGCGGAGATCGCCAACCTGTTCGCCGGTTCCGGCAGGGCGTGGGACGGCGCGGCATTCTTCCCCGTTCTGGATGCCGGCGGTCCCCTTCTAAACGCTGAGGCCCGCGCCCGCCTGCGGGCGCTTGAGAGCCGCGTCAAGGAAGACCGACTGACGCTCAATTCCGGCGCCTTCTTCGATGCCTGGGGACGTCGCATGCAGGTGGAGGAAGTCACCCGCAATTAACCACGTTGCATCTAGGAGATGCGCGATCGACGGGCGGCCTAATGGCGTCCGCCACCTATCTGACGGGAAAATCGAAATAAGTGTCGGGGAACGGCTCATTCTCCAGAGTGAAATGCCACCATTCCTTCTCGAACCCCTTGAAGCCGGCCGAAGCCATGAGGTTTTGCAGTCTCGCCCGGTTTGCCCGCTGGGTCGGTGTGATATCGGGCGCATTCGTCCAGGACCGGGCATCGAACAGGTCGAACGGGGTCCCCATGTCCAATTCTACGCCGGTTGCCCTGTCGGACAGCGTCAGGTCCACGGTCGAGCCCCGCGAATGCCCTGAGCGTTCGGCGATATAGCCTTCCTTAAACAGGTCTTGTTTGGAGATGTGGGGATAATAGACGGCCTTGTGTGCCTGGTCGGACAGATCGGCGGCCCAGCGAGCAAAATGCGCCACGGCACGCGCAGGGCGATAGCAGTCGAAAATCACCAGCCCGAGACCTTCCGCCTGGGCATTAAGCGCGACGCGACGAAGGGCATCCGCCGCCGATCGCGTGAGATAGCAGATCGCAGCCTCATACCCGTCGATCCGTGATCCTACGAAATTTTCACCTGTGAAATAGCGGATGTCGTATCGGGCACCTGAGACGAGGTCATTCACGTTGACAAATTCTGGAGGACGGGACAGGGCCGTCGCGGGCGGGGTAGCGAGGCCCAGAAAGCCGGCGGCCAGGGCCGCCCCCACCGTGGATTCATTCATTGTCTTCGATCCGCCCTGTTCCGATCTGCCGCCGTCAACGAGACGGATCTAATCCATCCCACCGGACAAATCAGGCGCCCCGTTCCTGGCTCTGGTTCTGGCCCCCACGCCGCGGCGCACATGACCAGGATCCACAAGCGCAGCCTATTGGCAGTGCCGATTCATCAAGGGATCGTTGCCCCCCGGCGCCGGATCGTCAATGGGATCGGGCTCGGGATACGGCTCACGTCTTGGATCCCTCAATGGGTCACCATCGGGCAGAGGCGGAAGATCAGGAGCCTGGTCGGGTCCATCCGGCGGATCTTCAATCGGATCGGGCGGAAAGACGGGAGGGTCAGGTGACCGCCCGGGATCGGGAAAAGGGCCTGCAGCACAGATCAGGGAAACGCGGCCCGAAATCCCAACGAGATGGTCGCAAGGTGGGTGTCGCGTGACCGACCACCAGTGAGCACTCGAGCCATCCGATCGGAAAACTCGCCTTGTCGTTGATGTCTGTTCCACAGGTCCCTCGCGCCCTTCGCTCCGCCCGCCCCAGGAACAAGGCGGGCTTCAAGCGGCATTGTTTCAAAACGCGAGACATCCGGACCCGTTCCCGGGTAACCTCGGCACCGCCAAGATCACAAAAGAAAAATGCCGGACCTCCGATCGGAGGCCCGGCAAGTATCGCCGCAGAGCGGCGAACCTTCCAGAGGGGAACAGCTGCGGCACCGCGCGGGTGCCAGCAGCGCCAGGACAAGATGCCCGCCAGATAGGCAGATTGCAATGCGGGATGACCGCATATCAGGCATGTTCCCGGCGCTTAGCTTCTGGCGGAACTTTCGCCAAAGCGCGGAAAAACCGTCATATTTCAGTAATTCCAGCGTTGGGCCTTAGAGATCAGGAAGTCCCGGAACACCTGAATACGCGCCACCGAGCGCATTTCTTGGGCATATGTGAAATATGCCTCCAATTGCGGCGTTTCGCGATCCGTGAAGAGCTGCACCAGGGACGACGCGTCGTCGGTGAGATAGTCCGGCAAGGTGCCGATTCCTACCCCGCGCTCCACCGCCCGCCGCAGACCCAGCACGCTGTTCACCTCAAAAGCGGGCACCCGGGGTGCGCCCCCTTCCCGTCCGGCGTGCTCCAGCCAGTTCAAGCCCTGGAAATAGCTCGGGATCGGTCCGCCCAAAAGCAGGATGCGGTGCTTGTCCAACTCGTCCAAGGACCGTGGGTGGCCATGGCGCTTGATGTAGTCCGCCGACGCATAGGCATGGAAATGCACCGTGAACAGCTTGCGCTGCACCAGATCGGGTTGCACCGGCTGGCGCATACGGATGGCGACATCCGCCTCGCGCATGGCGAGATCCAGTTCCTCGTCGGTTAGGATCAGTTGGATCCGGATGTCCGGATAGAGGTCCACGAACTCCCCGACCCGGGCCGTGAGCCAATGGGTGCCGAGGCCCATCGTCGTGGTCACGCGCAATTCGCCATTTGGCTTCTCGCGGCTGTCCGTCAGTTGCGCCCGCGCCGATTCTAGCTTCAGGAACACCTCGTGGGCAGTGCGGTAAAGCAACTCCCCCTGCTCCGTCAGGATCAGGCCGCGCGCATGGCGGTGAAACAGCGGAACCTTCAGTTCCTGCTCAAGCGCGGACACCTGCCGGCTCACCGCCGATTGGGACAGGCCCAAGGTCTCGCCGGCATGGGTGAAAGACCCTGCCTCTGCAGCGACATGGAAAACCTTAAGTTTATCCCAGTCCATTTTCGCCCGCCCCTGGTTGGCCTGCGCGCTCGCGCTTCCGCCCTGTTGTCATTCTCATCGCGCGCGGTCGCATCGCGCATCCGAACATTCGTCATCAGCCGGTGAAGGAACGCCCAGCGCCGTTCCAAGCAGCAGGCGTTACTCGGCGGCAAGCGGCGTCTCTTCCCGCGCCAGAAGCCGTTCCGCCTCGAGGGCGGCCATGCAGCCCCGACCTGCGGCAGTGACCGCCTGGCGATACACATCGTCCGCCACATCTCCCGCCGCAAACAGCCCGGGGACGGAGGTCGCGGTCGAATCCGGGGCCGTCCACACGTAGCCGTTGGGCTTCAACTTCACCTTGCCCTCGACGAGCGCCGTGGCCGGGGCGTGGCCGATTGCAACGAAGAAGCCATCCGCCGCCACGACACGCTCCACCCCGCTCACCGCGTCGCGCAGCCGCACGCCGGTTACCCGCGTTGGCTCTTCCAGGCCTAGGATTTCCGAGATTTCCGAATTCCAGATGATCTCCACCTTGGGATGCGCAAACAGCCGATTCTGCAGGATCCGCTCCGCGCGCAGCCTGTCGCGGCGATGAACCAGAATGACTTTTGCCGCAAAATTGGTGAGGAACAGAGCCTCCTCGACGGCGGTGTTGCCGCCACCGACCACGACCACCGTCTTGCCGCGATAAAAGAATCCGTCGCAGGTCGCGCACGCAGAGACTCCGAAGCCGCGATATGTTTCCTCGGAGGGCAGGCCGAGCCACCGCGCCTGCGCGCCGGTGGCGAGGATCACTGTCTCCGCGAGATAAGTCACGCCCCCATCCGTCATCAGCCGGAAGGGCCGCGATGTCACATCCAGGCTCGCCACGTGGTCGGAGACGATTCGCGTGCCCACATGCTCGGCCTGTGCCCGCATCTGCTCCATAAGCCAGGGGCCCTGGATGACATCCGCAAAGCCAGGATAATTCTCCACATCCGTCGTGATCGTCAGTTGGCCGCCCGGCTGGATCCCCTCGAACAGGATCGGCTCAAGCATGGCGCGGGCGGCATAGATGGCGGCCGTGTAACCGGCGGGGCCGGACCCGATGATGACGACCTTGGCGTGCTGCGTGGACATGACTTCCTCGGACGGCGGACACGGCGCCGGTTGGCGGTAAAGCTCGGTCGACTACGTAAAGAGGCGGGAGCTATGCATCAATGTAGGGGCGGGGCCCCGGCCCCACAAGACGAAGGGCCAAGGCGCCAGGGGTCATCCACGAGCGCCAGGGTGCGAGCAATATTATTTCGTTGCGCCGCCGCAAACCTGAACTAAGGTGCCCGCGCCGACCGGAGGACTGCCTTGCCTGTTGATCTCGATGCTGTGGACTGGAAAATCCTCACCGAGCTTCAGCGCGACGGGCGGATGACCAATGTGGAATTGTCGCGGCGCGTGGGCATTTCTGCGCCGCCCTGCCTGCGCCGGGTCCGTCATCTGGAAGAGCAAGGTTTCATCCAGGGTTATCGGGCGCTTCTGGATGAGAAGCGCCTTGGCTATGACCTGATGGCCTTTGCCATGGTGCACCTGGTGAGTCAGGCGGAAGCAGACCTCTCGGCCTTCCTGGAGCGCATCGAGCGGTGGCCGCTCGTGCGGGGCGCCTGGATGCTCTCCGGGGAGGTGGACTTCCTGATGCTGTGCGTTGCGCCAGACCTGCGAACGTTTCAAAATTTCGTGCTCGAGATCACGGCGACACCCAACGTCAAGAATGTGCGCACCGCACTCACGTTGAAACAGGCAAAGAATGCGCCGGTGGTTCCGCTGGACTCCGCCGCACCCCGCACCTGAGACGCCCGATCCCGCCGGTCTCCGTCCTCAACCCGCTATGGCCTCAACGGCGCGGCGCGCCATGACCGTGGCGAGATGCGCGCGATAGGCGCCGCTGCCATGGAGATCGCTCATGGCATTGTCCGCATCGAGCTCCAAACCGTCCAAGGCCGATGGTGCGAACTGTCCGGTCAAAGCCCGCTCTGCCGCGTCCCATCGAAACACCCCCTCCTGACCCACACCGGTCACCGTGACACGCACGGTGTCATCCATGCGCGCAACAAAAACGCCCGCCATGGCGTAGCGAGAGGCCGGGTTTCGGAACTTGCGATAGGCAGCCGCTTCGGGCCGCGGGAATTCAATGGCGACGATCAATTCGTCGTCCTCAAGGGCGGTCTCGAACAGACCCCGGAAGAAATCATCCGCCGCAATGCGACGCCGATCCGTCACGAGGGTCGCGCCCAGGGCGAGCACGGCCGCCGGGTAGTCGGCGGAGGGGTCATTGTTCGCAAGCGACCCACCCATGGTTCCGCGATTGCGAACCGCAGGATCTCCGATCATGCTCGCGAGTTCGGCGAGAGCGGGAATTTGCGCCTGAACCGTTGCAGAACTCGCCACATGGGCATGGCGCGTCATGGCACCGACGCGCAGAATCCTGCCGTCGAGCGTGATGCCCTCCAATTCTCCGACCAAAGCCAAGTCCACGAGCGCACCCGGCTGGGCGAGGCGCATTTTCAACGTGGGCAAGAGCGTCTGGCCACCGGCAAGCAGCTTCGGGTCGTCCAGGGACCGAAGCAGGGAGACGGCGTCTTGCACCTGGGCCGGGCGTTGATAGTCGAAGGCATACATGGCTGTCCTCCCCTCATTCGGCCGCGAGGCGCGACAGGCGCGCCTGGGCGATGGCCCACACCTTCGACGGTGTGGCGGGCATCGAAATGTCTTCGGTTCCGAGCGCATCCACCAAGGCATTAATGACCGCCGGAGGCGCGGCGATCGCGCCGGCTTCCCCACAGCCCTTCATGCCAAGCGGATTGGACGGGCAGCGGGTCTCGGTCAGTCCAAGCTGGAACGAGGGAAGGTCCCCCGCGCGCGGCATCTGATAATCCATGTAGGAGCCGGTCACGAGTTGGCCATCCCGGTCATAGGACACCCCTTCCATCAGGGCCTGTCCCACGCCCTGGGCGATGCCGCCATGAACCTGGCCTTCCACGATCATCGGGTTGATCACGGTGCCGAAATCATCCACCGCGACCCAGTTGACGATCTCGGTGACGCCGGTCTGCGGATCCACTTCCAGTTCGCAGACGTGGCACCCGGCCGGGAAGGTGAAGTTTGAGGGGTCGTAGAAGGCTCCCTCCTTCAATCCAGGCTCGATTTCGGAGGTGGGGAATTTGTGCGCGACATAGGCGTTGAGCGCCACCTCGGCAAAGGCAAGGCCCCGGTCGGTGCCGGCAACCGAGAAGCGCCCGTCCTTGAATTCGATGTCGCCTTCGCTCGCTTCCAGAATATGGGCGGCGATCTTCTTTGCCTTTGCTTCCACCTTGTCCAAAGCCTTGACGATGGCGGACATGCCCACGGCGCCGGAACGCGAGCCGTAGGTGCCCATGCCGAACTGCACCTTGTCGGTATCGCCATGGATGACGCTCACCTGGTCGATCGGGATGCCGAGGCGGGCCGATACGAGTTGGGCGAAGGTGGTCTCATGCCCCTGCCCGTGGCTGTGGGACCCGGTAAGCACTTCCACGTTTCCAGTCGGATTCACGCGCACTTCGGCGCTCTCCCACAGGCCGACGCCCGCGCCAAGCGAGCCCACAGCCGCGGACGGCGCGATGCCGCAGGCCTCGATATAATTGGAAAGCCCAATGCCCCGCAGCCGTCCGCGCCGCTCGGCTTCCGCCTTGCGGGCGGGAAACCCCGCATAGTCGGCAAGCGCCAGCGCCTTATCGAGCGACGCGGGATAGTCGCCCGCGTCGTAGCACATGATGACCGGGGTCTGGTGCGGGAAGGACGTGATGAAGTTCCGGCGGCGGAAGTCCGCCGGGTCGATCCCCATCTCACGGGCGGCCTTGTTGACGATGCGCTCCACCAGGAACGTCGCCTCCGGCCGCCCAGCCCCGCGATAGGCATCGACGGGCGCAGTGTTCGTGTAGACCGCATCCACCTCGCAATAGATAGCGGGGATGGCGTATTGGCCGGAGAGCAGCGTCGCGTAGAGGTAGGTCGGCACGCAGGAAGAAAAGGTGGAGAGATAGGCGCCGAGATTGGCGATGGTCTTCACCCGGAAGCCAAGGATGCGCCCATCTGAATCAAGCGCGAGCTCCGCATGGGTGACATGATCGCGACCATGAGCGTCGCACAGGAAGGCCTCGCTCCGCTCGCAGGTCCACTTCACTGGACGACCGACTTTCTTCGCTGCCCAGGCACATACCGTCTCTTCGGCATAGATGAAGATTTTCGAGCCGAAGCCGCCCCCCACATCCGGGGCGATCACCCTGAGCTTGTGTTCTGGCGCGAGCCCGATGAAGGCAGAGAGGACCAACCTCGCGACATGCGGGTTCTGGCTCGTGGTCCAGAGCGTGAAGCTGTCGTCTCCCGCATCATATTCGCCGATGGCGGCACGCGGCTCCATCGGATTGGGCGCGAGGCGGTTGTTGACGAGGTCGAAGGTGGTGACATGGGCCGCTCGGGCAAAGGCGGCCTCTGTCGCGGCCTTGTCGCCCAATTCCCATTCGAACACCGTATTGCGGGGGGCCACCTCGTGAAGCACGGGGGCCGCCTCGCTCTGGGCCTCAACCAGGTCGACAGCTGCCGGCAACGCTTCGTAATCTACGTCGATGGAGGCCGCGGCGTCCTTGGCGGCATTCAGTGTCTCGGCGATGACAACAGCCACGTGGTCACCGACGTAGCGCACCTTGTCCAGGGCCAAAGCGGGATGTGCGCCGGCCTTCATGGGCGATCCGTCCTTGGAGTGGATCATCCAGCCGCAAATGAGACCGCCGAGCCCATCCGCCGCGAGGTCCGCCCCCGTCAGGATGGCGATAACGCCGGGCATGGCGGAGGCTGCGGCCGTATCGATGCGGCGGATCCGGGCATGGGCGTAAGGAGACCGCAGGAAATAGGCGTGGGCCTGTCCGGGGCGGGACAGGTCATCGGTATAGCGGCCCTTCCCGGTGATGAATCGATGGTCTTCCTTGCGCCGGACAGGGGCGCCGATGGGGGTCACAGCGCTGGCGTTCATGATGTCCTCCCTCAAGGACCGGATTGACCGTCTTATGTTATTCGGCCGCTGTCCGCTGGGCGCTCGCGCCCATGGTCGCCGCGCCCGCCTCGATCGCCTTCACAATGTTGTGGTAGCCGGTACACCGGCACAAATTGCCTTCCAGATTGTCTCGGATGGTCGTTGCATCGATCGTTGGTCCGAGCCGACTGACCATATCCAGCGCGGACATGATCATGCCGGGCGTGCAGAAGCCGCATTGCAGGCCATGATGTTCGCGGAAGGCTTCCTGCATGGGGTGCAGCGCGCCCGCCGGCGCGATCCCCTCGATGGTGGTCACCTGCGTGCCGTCCGCCTGAACCGCCAGCATGGTGCAGGACTTGACCGCCGACCCGCCCACATGAACGACGCAAGCGCCGCATTGGCTGGTGTCGCATCCCACATGGGTGCCGGTCAGAAGCAGCTTTTCACGCAGAAACTGCACCAGAAGCATCCGCGGCTCGACCTCCGCGGATACCGACTTGCCGTTCACGGTCATGGAAATGGTCGTCATTGCGGCCTCCCTCGAACGCTGGCCTGAACCAAGGCGTCCGCAGTGTTTTTCATTTTATTGGTTCCAGTGTGACGCTGGCGAGAAGCACGGGTCAAGACACAAACGGGGCGTCCTTCGAGCCGTTTGCTCGAACCTCGGCACGCCCCGTCCCTCTTGCTAAAAGAAAGCGCCCTAAAAGAAAGCGCCCTACTCAGCCGCTTCCTTGGTCTCGATGGCGCGCGCGGGCGCCCCGCCCTCCTCCGGCCGGCGCGCATAGGCGGCGGCAATGAAGCTGACGATCAGCAACTGGAAGAAGTGGAACATCATCAAGGGCGCGATGATCAGGGCCGTCGCCGGACCGGCTCCGAATATGATGCCCCCCATGGGCAAACCGGTCGCGAGCGACTTTTTGGAGCCGCAGAACAGCACCGCGATCCGGTCCTCCACCTTGATTCCCCCCAGCCGGCAGATTCCGTCGAGAATGGCATAGACCAGCAGGAAGAGGCCGATGACCGTTGCAGCCAACACTGGCAGCGTCCACACATCCTGGGAGTTCCAGATCCCGTCCGCGACGGAGTCGCAAAACGAATTGTAGACGATGCACAGGATCACTGCCCGGTCGGCAATGCGGACCACGACCTTGTGGCGGGCGATCCAGGGACCCGCGAGCGGTCGCAAGAACTGGCCCACCGCGATCGGCAGCAGCACAAGCAGGACCAGCTTCAGGATCACCGTATGCAGGGGCAGCGTGGTGCCGGTCGTGTGCAGGTACCAGGCCATCAGGAGGGGCGTCACGAACACCCCGATGAAACTGGAAATGCTCGCATTGAAAATGGCGAGCGGCACATTTCCGCGCGCCAGCGACGTCATCGCCACCGAGGAGGAGACGGTCGAGGGCAGCGCGGCGAGGAAGAAAAGCCCTGTGAGAATCTCCTGCTTGAACAGCCGTTCCGTCAGGGGCTGCAAGGCGAACACGATGACGGGAAAGAGCAGAAAGGTGGAGGCTTGCACCAGAATGTGCTCCCGCCACTTCCCCATGCTCCGCCACATCTGCTCAGGCGACAGGGAAATGCCATAGAGCAGAAAAATCACCGCAATGCCGTAGCTGGCCACCTTGTCGGCGTGGAGCGGTCCGCCCGTCTCTCCGGGCTCCGGCCACGCCACTGCAGCACCCACCACAAAAACTAGAGCAATAACAAACGGGTCAACTTTAAGTCGAGCCAGCATCGCAATATCGGGGTCTTAGGAACGATACCCCTCAGTCGTTTGCCCCCACTGCGCGGACGACATCCCTTAAGAACTCGCCTGCGAATTTATTAGTTCAGCGGGGCGTAAGAACGCGCCCGATCAGAACGTGGCGGTTCTAGACCGCAACCTGATCAGTGTATACCAGATTTTGCGTGCCCAGCCTCTTCGCAGCGGCAGCCTGCGCCAGGGCGGCCGACTGCAGTTTCAGGCGCTATTGCCAAGCCAAGGGCTCGCTCGAAAGTCGCATATGCGAGCCATTTGTCACCTGCAACCGACCGCGCTATGACTTGTGATGAGGCGCGCCCATTCATGAGGCATACAATCAGCGCCCACCAGACAGAGGGGTTTCAGGCGGCATGGATATATTCCTGCAGCAGCTCATCAATGGTTTGACCCTCGGCTCCATCTACGGCCTCATCGCCATCGGCTACACGATGGTTTTCGGCATCATCGGCATGGTGAATTTCGCCCATGGCGACGTGTTCATGGTGGGCACCTTCACGGCGTTGATCGCCTTCCTGCTGCTGACGACCGTGCTGGGCATCACCTCCATCTTCCTGGTGCTGGCCATAGTGCTGGTTGTGGCCATGGCCTTCACCGGCGTCGTCAATTGGGCCATCGAGCGGGTCGCCTATCGCCCCTTGCGCGGATCTTTCCGGCTTGCGCCGATGATCTCCGCCATCGGCATGTCGATCCTCCTGTCGAATTTCGTCCAGGTGGCCCAAGGCCCGCGCAACAAGGCGCTGCCGCCCATCCTGCCGGACGTGATCGTGGTGTGGGACAGCGGATCCTACCAGGTGACGCTGGCCTATAAGCAGATCCTCATCATGGTGGTGACGGCCGTCCTGCTGTTCGCCTTCTGGTGGCTGGTGCAGAAGACTCCGCTCGGACGCGCCCAGCGCGCCTGCGAGCAGGACCGCAAGATGGCGGCGCTGCTCGGCGTGGACGTGGACCGCACCATTTCGCTCACCTTCGTCATCGGCGCCGCGCTCGCGGCCGTCGCGGGTGTGCTGTACCTGACCTATTATGGCGTGGTGAATTTCGCGGACGGCTTCGTGCCCGGCGTCAAGGCATTCACGGCGGCTGTGCTGGGCGGTATTGGTTCGCTGCCCGGAGCGGTGCTGGGCGGTCTGCTCATCGGCCTGATCGAGACCTTCTGGTCCGCCTATTTCTCCATCGAATACAAGGATGTGGCGGCCTTCTCCATCCTCGCCATCACGCTTGTCTTCATGCCCCAAGGCCTTTTGGGCCGGCCGGAAGTGGAGAAGGTGTGATGCCGGCTGCACCCGTGTCCGGCGCCGCGCCGGGCGCATTCGGCGCGGCTCTGAAAGACGCCCTGATCAGCGCGGCCCTGACCGCACTGCTCCTCCTGCCGCTGGTGGGCCTGCGGGCGACAGAGGATGGCGGCGGGCCGTTGATCCTCACCTATCGATTCGGTCTTGTTGCCATCTTCGCGGCCATTGTCGGGGTGTTGCGGCTGGTCCTGTTGCTCACCGTGTGGCGTCCCGGCCGCACACATGCGGGACGCAGCGGCACGCGCACGCTGGGCGATCTCGGGGATCGGGCAGCGCCCATCCTCAAGCCCCTCTTCTTCGGCATTCTGATCACCTATCCGGTGCTCGCGGTCCTGGGCTCCGGCGGGCTCGGTCCGAGCCGCTACTGGATTGACCTTGGCATCTACATCCTCACCTACGTCATGCTGGGATGGGGTCTCAACATCGTGGTCGGCCTCGCGGGCCTGCTGGACCTTGGCTATGTCGCCTTCTATGCGGTCGGCGCCTACACGTTTGCGCTTCTGTCCACATCGATTCCCCTGGGGGAGTTCCTGGACGGCGCCTTGGGGGTGGATTTCTGGAAGGCCTGGAGCTTCTGGGTCTGCCTGCCGGTCTCAGGTCTGCTCGCTGCGCTATGGGGGATGATCCTGGGCTTCCCCGTGCTGCGTCTGCGGGGCGATTACCTCGCCATCGTGACGCTGGCCTTCGGCGAAATCATCCGGCTGGTGCTCATCAATTGGGTGGATCTCACCAATGGCGGGGCGGGCATCTCGTCCATTCCCCCCATCACCTTTTTCGGGATCCCTTTTTCCAACGGCGAGGGCGGCTTCGCGAGCCTGTTCGGGCTCTCGTTCGATCCCATGCACCGCAACATCTTCCTCTATTTCGTCATCCTGAGCCTTGCCGCACTGACCGCGTTGGCGACGGTGCGGCTGCGGCGCATGCCGGTGGGCCGGGCCTGGGAGGCACTGCGCGAGGATGAGATCGCCTGCCGGTCGCTCGGCATCAACACCACCCTGACCAAGCTCACGGCCTTCTCCATCGGCGCCATGTTTGGTGGCTTCGCGGGCGCGTTCTTCGCCGTGCGCATTCGCTTTGTTTCGCCCGAATCCTTCACCTTCATGGAGTCGGCCGTCATTCTGGCCATCGTCGTGCTGGGGGGAATGGGTTCGCAGATCGGCGTCGCCATGTCGGCCATCCTGCTGATCGGCGGCATGGAGATGCTGCGCAATCTCACATTCCTCAAGGCGCCCTGGCTGCTTGGGCCGGACTTCGACCCGAGCCTGTACCGGATGCTGATTTTCGGATTCGCGATGGTCGCGGTGATGGCCTTTCGTCCGCGCGGTCTGGTATCGGGCCGCCTTGCGACGATTTTCCTCAAGCACCGCAAGAAAGTCTCCGGTGACCTGGTGGCGGAGGGCCATGGATGAGGTCCTGGGAGCGCGATCCAATCCTCACCATCGACCATCTCAGCATGCGCTTCGGCGGCCTCCTGGCAGTGGGCGATGTCTCCTTCAAGGTGGGGCGGGGCGAAGTGACCGCCGTCATCGGGCCGAACGGCGCCGGCAAGACCACGGTCTTCAACTGCATTACCGGTTTCTACAAGCCGAGCGTGGGGCGTCTCGCCCTCGCCCAGGGTGGCGCGCCGACGCCGCAGGACATCGACGACCTGACGCGTCTCGGCCGCGCGTCGGTGCGCACGGCGGCGGGGAGCCTGCACCTTCTGGAGCGCATGCCCGACCATAAGGTGGCCTCGGTCGCCAAGGTGGCGCGCACCTTCCAGAACATCCGCCTGTTTTCGGGCATGACCGTGCTGGAGAATCTATTGGTCGCCCAGCATATGGGACTGACCGAGACCGGATTGCTGTCCCCCGCTGCCCTGTTCAATTTCCCCAGTTGGCAGCGCCGTGAAAAGGCCGCCGTGGCACGGGCAGTGGCATGGCTGGAGCGCATCGACCTGCTTGAGCGCGCGGACGATCCGGCCGGCGATCTGCCCTATGGAGACCAGCGCCGCCTGGAGATTGCGCGCGCGATGTGCGCGGAGCCGGTCCTCCTCTGCCTGGATGAGCCGGCGGCGGGCCTCAATCCCCGGGAGTCCTTGGCGCTCAACGAGCTGCTCCTCTCCATCCGCCGGGACTTCGCCACCTCCGTCCTTCTCATCGAGCACGACATGTCGGTGGTGATGGGCATTTCCGATCACGTCGTGGTCCTCGAATATGGCCGCAAGATCGCCGACGGCACGCCGGAGGAAGTGCGCACCGATCCGCGCGTGATCGCCGCCTATCTTGGCGTTGAGGAAGATGCCGTGGAAGCCGTCGAAGCGGAGGTGGGCGTATGAGCATGCCCATGCTGCGCGCGGAGGGGATCAAAACCCATTACGGCAAGATCATCGCTTTGCGCGGCGTCGATCTGGACGTGAACGAGGGCGAGATCGTCACCATCATCGGCGCCAATGGCGCGGGAAAATCCACGCTGATGATGACCATCTGCGGCGCCCCCCGCGCCAGTGAGGGGCGCATCCTGTTCGAGGGGCGAGACATCACGCGGATGCCGACCCACGACATCATGCGGCTGCGTATCGCCCAGTCGCCGGAGGGACGGCGCATCTTCCCGCGCATGAGCGTGTTCGAAAACCTCCAGATGGGCGCGGCGCTCGACAATTACGCCCATTTCCAGGACGACCTCGAACGCATGTTCGAACTCTTCCCGCGCCTGAAGGAGCGGCTGCACCAGCGCGGCGGCACATTGTCCGGCGGTGAGCAGCAGATGCTGGCCATCGCCCGCGCGCTGATGAGCCGTCCGCGTCTTCTGCTCCTGGACGAACCGTCCCTGGGTCTCGCGCCGCTGGTTGTGCGCCAGATCTTCGATGTGGTGCGTGAATTGAACGCGACCGAGGGATTGACCGTGTGTCTGGTGGAGCAGAATGCCTACCACGCCCTCAAGCTCGCGCACCGCGGCTATGTGCTTGTGAACGGCACCATCACGCTGTCCGGCACGGGGCGGGCACTGCTCGAAAACCCCGACGTTAAAGCCGCCTATCTGGAAGGAGGCGCGTGACATGGCCGAACCGCATGCTCGCCTCCCCGACCCAGGCCGCGCCACCTCTCCCATGGTGGTCCTGCCGGCGCTGGCGCTCGCCACCATCCTGGTCCTTTTCTTTGTCCATCCAAGCTCCGTGGTGGAGGTCTCGACGGGCGACTTCATGCTGGTCACGCTGTTTCTCGGCGGCGGCGCCGCCTGGCTGACCGGCCGCGCTGTGGCCCGGGGTTGGAGCCCCTATTGGCAGGTTCCGGTCTATTCGGCGCTGCTGACAGCGGCGGTGCGTTTCTGCCATTTCGCGCTCTTCAACGGCACATTGCGCGCTTACGATTATTATCTGCTCGAACTCGTGCTTCTCGCCTCCATTGCCACCCTCGGGTTCCGCTCGGTGCGCAAGAGGCAGATGGTGCGGCGCTACGACTGGCTTTTCCTGCCCGCCGGACCGCTGGTGTGGACGGCGCGGACCGCTCCAGATGAAGACGCGCAGACGTGAGAGCGCGGCCATCGACACTCCCCGCAAAACGGGCAGAATGACCTTGGGACAGCCAATTCCGCGGAGCAAACCGGCAGGAACCGGCCGCGGCGGACAGAGGAGAACCGGATGAAGAAGCTCTTATTGGCGAGCTTGGCGCTGGGCGCAGGCCTCGCGCTCGGTGGCGTCGCACATGCTCAAGCCCCGCTGAAACTGGGTGTCGGCGGCCCCATGACGGGCGCCAATGCCGCGTTCGGCGCGCAATTGAAGACCGGCACCGAGCAGGCGGTCGCGGACATCAATGCGGCTGGTGGCGTCAACGGGCAGAAGATCGAACTGTATGTCGGCGATGACGCCTCCAAGCCCGAGCAAGGCAAGGCCGCTGCCAACAAATTCATCTCCGACGGCGTGAAATATGTGGTCGGCCACTTCAACTCGGGCGTCTCCATCCCGACTTCGACGGACTATGAAGAGGCTGGCGTCCTCCAGATCAGCCCGGCGTCCACCAATCCCACCTTCACCGAACGCAAGCTGTGGAACACCTTCCGCACCTGCGGCCGCGACGACCAGCAGGGCGCTGTGGCGGGCGAATACATCGCCAAGAACTTCAAGGGCAAGAAGGTCGCCATCGTCCATGACAAGACCCCCTACGGAAAGGGTCTGGCGGACGAGACACAGAAGGCCATGAACCAGGGCGGCGTCAAGGAAGTCATCTACGAGGGCATCAATCCCGGAGAGAAGGACTATTCGGCTCTCGTCTCCAAGATGAAGGCGGCGGGTGTGGACCTCGTCTATTATGGCGGACTGCATCCCGAAGCCGGCCTGCTGGTGCGCCAGATGCGCGACCAGGGACTGAACACGGTTCTGTTCTCAGGTGACGGTATCACCGACAAGGAATTCTGGACCATTGCCGGCCCCGGCGCTGCAGGCACGCTCATGACCTTCGGCCCTGATCCGCGCAAGAACCCGGCCGCGAAAGAGGTGGTGGAGAAGTTCAAGGCCAAGGGCATCGATCCGGAAGGCTACGTGCTCTATTCCTATGCTGCCGTTCAGATCATGAAGCAGGCTATGGAAGCCACTAAGTCCACCGACCCCAAGAAGCTGGCGGACTACATGCATTCCGGCGCCACGTTCCAGACCGTGCTTGGGCCGCTCACCTTCGACAAGAAGGGCGACATCACGAAAAAGGACTATGTGGTCTACGAATGGAAGAACGGCAGCTACAGCGAGCTGTGACGGAGCATTGATCCAGGTTTGGCCCGCGCCGCAAAGCGCGGGCCTTTTCTTTTGCAGGAGACCTTCTACCAATGGCGGCAAGCGCGCCCGGCCCACGGGCGCCTAAAGACCGCGGAGAGGGACACGCACCATGCTGAAGCTCTGGGGACGCATCAATTCAGTCAATGTAAAGAAGGCTTATTGGGCGCTGGAGGAAGTGGGGGTCGCCTATGAGCGCGTCGATGCCGGGGGTGCCTTCGGGCTGGTGAAGGAGGAGCCGTTCCTGTCGCTCAATCCCAACGGCGTCATTCCCTTGCTCCAGGACGGCGGCGTTGCGCTGTGGGAGAGCAATGCTATCGTGCGCTATCTGTCCGCCCAACACGGGGTCGGCACGCTCTGGGCCGAGGATCCGGCGGAGCGCGCCATCGGCGACAAATGGATGGACTGGGCCACAACCACCTTTGCCGGCCCGTTCCGGGACGTGTTCTGGAATCTCGTGAGAGCGACGCCGCAGGAGCGGGACCAGGCGGCGGTGGAACGCGGGCATGCCGCCTGCTGCGCCCTGCTGCCCCGCTTGGATGCGGCGCTCGCCCGCGCGCCCTATCTCTCCGGCAGCACGTTCCGCATGGGAGACATTCCGCTCGGCTGCTTTGCCTATCTCTGGTTCGAAATGCCCATCGACCGCCCGCACCTGCCCCACCTGGAGGACTGGTACGCCCGCATCCGCACGCGTCCGGCCTTCCAGAAGGCGGTGGCGACGCCTTTGACCTGACGTCGCGGTGGGTCAGCCGATGGTGGACAGGACCGGAAACGTCTCCAACAGCCAGTAGGAGGCGTGGGCGAACCATCCGGACATGAAGGCCAGCCCCGTGACGATGAGCAACACGCCCATCGCCTTTTCGATCGTCGGCAGAAACCGGCGCATATGGCGCAGCCCGTTGAGGAAGGGGCGTACCGCCAGAGCAGCGAGAAGAAATGGCACGCCAAGGCCGGCCGAATAAACCGCGAGGAGCAGGGCGCCCTTCTCGACCGTGGCGGAACTCCCCGCCACCGCGAGGATGGCCCCGAGCACCGGCCCAAGGCAGGGTGTCCAGCCGAAGGCGAAAGCCAGCCCCATGACAAAGGCGCCCCAAATCCCGGTCGGCGGTGCCACCTCCTTGCGTGCCGTGCGCGAGAGAAGGTGAATGCGGAAAACGCCAATAAAATTCAGCCCCATCACCACGATCGCAAGGCCCGCGATCACCGAGAGCAGTTCGAGATGGGCGCGAAGCAGTTCCCCGACCGCCGAAGCGCCCGCGCCGAGCGTAACGAACACGACGCTGAAGCCAGCCACGAACAGCACGGCGCCGGCGAAGGTGCGGGCTGCGACACGTTCCAGGGGGCGCGCGTTGGAAAGGTCCTCCAGGGTCGTTCCGCCGATGAAGCACAGATAAGGCGGCACCAGCGGCAGCACACAGGGTGACAAAAAGCTGGCGAGGCCAGCGAGGAAGGCGGCGGGAAGAGTGACATCGGCCATGCCCGCGCTATGGCCCTGTTGGCGCGCCTGGGCAAGCCCATCGATACGCTGATCGCCCTGTTGTGATTCACGTTCTCGAATGCCCTTGAATCGCGGACCCGCTTTGGGCAAGGAGAAAGACGAAAGGGAAACGCATGGGCGGGCTCAATCTGATTACCGACGTGCCGGGGCTCAAGGTCGGAAATGCCGGCGACCTTGCTCTTGGGTCCGGAACAACGGTGGTCCTGTGCGATACCCCAGCGGTCGCGAGCGTGGATGTACGCGGCGGCAGCCCCGGAACGCGGGAAACCGATCTGCTGTCTCCCGGTGCGAGCGTGGAGCGCGTGGACGCCATCGTGCTGTCGGGCGGATCAGCCTTCGGCCTCGATGCGGCTTCGGGGGCCATGGATTGGCTGGCAGCTCACGGCAGAGGGTTTCCGGTGGGGACCGCGCGCGTGCCCATCGTGCCTTCGGCGATCCTCTTCGACCTGCTGAACGGCGGCGACAAGGCCTGGGGTGCGCAGCCGCCGTACCGAGGCTTCGCCCGTACGGCAATGGAAAGCGCGACCGATGGCGCCTTTCCGCTCGGAACGGTCGGCGCGGGCATGGGCGCCTGTTGTGCCGGCGTCAAGGGCGGGCTCGGCTCCGCCTCGGCGCGAACCGCCACCGGGCATTGGGTGGGCGCGCTCGTGGCGGTCAATGCGGTCGGTTCGCCCCTCTTCGGCGGAGGTCCGCAATTCCGAGCCGCGCCCTATGAACGTGATGATGAGTTCGGGGGCCTGGGCCTGCCCGCCATCTGGACCGATGAAGCCGCCGCGCCGCCGCTCAAGACAGGTGCCACCCGCGCCGCCACCACGATCGGCGTCATTGCGACGGATGCGGCTCTCACCCCCGCCCAGGCGCGCCGGCTCGCTGTGATGGCGCAGGATGGGTTCGCTCTCGCACTCTTTCCCGTCCACACGCCGCTGGACGGAGACTGCCTGTTTTCGCTCGCCACGGGCCAGCGGCCCGGTGCGGTAGACCTGAAGGACGAAGCCCTCATCGGCGGCGCTGCGGCGCTGGTCATGGCACGGGCAATCGCACGCGCTGTGTACGAGGCGCACGCCTTGCCCTATTCGAATGCCTTGCCAGCCTGGCGGGACCTGTTCCCGCGCCGCTGAGCGGACCGAATTCCCTTGCTGGCGGCTGAGCCGCCGGCTTCACTCCACATGTCCCCAACTGCGAGCCACATCCGCCCCATGAGCGCCGTTCCTCCCGTAACGCCTGTTCGCAGGACTCGCGATGCCTCACGCCCCGGCCTCAAAGGCGTGTTGGCGCTGATCTTCTGGAGCGCCTGCGGCATTACAGCCGCGCAACTGGCCTGGCCCTTCACCCTGATCGCGACCATCGGACCGGAAGCCACCGTTTCCGCCGTGGTGGATGCCCTGTCCGGGCCCAGCCTGCAGAGCGAAATCCTGCGTTTCGGCGTTTTCCCTCAGTTGGCCTTGTTCGTCTGGGCGGCGGCTTTCGTGGTGGTGACGGTGATGCGCCTGCGCCTCGCCCTCCTCCTGGCGCCGCTTTTGATGGGTCTTTGGGCGCTGGTGTCCATCGTCTGCCAGTTCGGCATCCGCAACGCCCTCTCGCCCGACGGACTCACGGCCGATGCGCTGGCGACCTTGCTGCCTTCGATCCTCGCGCAGGTTGTGGGCGCCGTGGCTTTTTGGGCCTATATGCGCGAAGCACCCGCGCCGACGGCCTTCTTCATCCGATGAATCTTTCGGCGGCGTAGGGAGCGGGGTCCGTAAAGGGCGTCGCCCCTGTCATCATATCGGCGAGCAGGACGCCGGTGGTGGGGCCGAGTGTAAAGCCCCAATGGCTGTGGCCGAAATTCAGGAACAGCCCAGGCTGTCCCGGCGCGGGCCCGACAACGGGCTTCGAATCGGGAAAGGCTGGACGGCGGCCGAGCCAGGGCTCCGCCTCGCGCGCGGGACCAAGTGGAAACAGACGCTGCGCGAGGGGCGCCACCACACGGGCCGGCCGGGGGTCCACCGGATCATCGCGCAGCGCGAATTCGATTCCGGTCGTCGCGCGGATGCCAAACCGTGTCGATTGCAAGCAGAAGCCGCCGGCACGGTCCACCACGGCGCGCGAGAGTGTGGCGCCCTCCATGGGCGGGAAATGCAGGTGGTAGCCGCGCTTCACCGCGAACGGCAGCTTGAGCTTCAAGAGCCGAAGCAGGTCCATGCTCCAGGGGCCAAGGCACAGAACGGCGCCCTCCCCTTCGACGGGACCCGCCTCGCAGGCGACGCGCCAGCGTCCGTTCGCACGGGAGAGGGTGCGTGCGTCCCCCTTGAGGATCAGTCCACCTTCTTCTTCGAACAGTCGCGCATAGGCCTTCACGAGGCCACCCGGATCGCTGCAATTGTCGCAGTCCGGCCAAAAGGAGCCGCGCAGAAAGTCCGGGCGCAAATGGGGTTCGAGTTTCAGGACACCCCGCACGTCCAATTCCTCAAACGGAACGTCGAGCGCCCGCGCAAGCGCGCGTTCCGGCGCGGCTGCCGCGTAATCCTTCTGAGACCGATAGATCTTCACCCAGCCGGTCGGCCGTAACAGGTGCGAAGCGCCGGCCGCTTCGGCGAGTGCGCGATGGTCATCCCGCGCGCGTTCCATGAGTGGACGCAAGTCGCGCGCGCTCTGCGCCAGCGCGGCCGGCGCGGACGCCCGGAAATAGGCATATATCCAGGGCAAAAGGCCGGGAAGGGCACCCAACCGGTAATTGCTTTGCGGCGCACGCTTGAGGGCGTGACGCACCACGACACCAAGGTCGCGGGGGAAGGACACCGGAAACAGCGCGCTGCCCTCGATCACGCCAGCATTTCCGCTGGAGGTCTCCTCTCCCGGCGCGCGCCGGTCGATCAACGCCACCGACAGACCGCGCCGGCGCAAATGGAGCGCCGTTCCCACGCCCGCCATGCCCGCGCCAAGCACCAGAACGTCCGCCCGAGCCATCGCTGCTCCAGATTATCGACAACCTGATCCTGCCGCGCATTTCCCGTCGATCAAGCGCAAAGACTTTGGACGGCCAATCCGCGTCGCGCGCGGCATACAAGCATGGCCGTGAGACGAAGCGCCGGTGCATATCGGCGTGTGGGCCGCGATTCGGCCTTGCTAGAGCATGCGCCGATCAGCCTGCATCGCAGGCTGATCGGATCACGCATTCTCTTTTAAAGAGTGAGAGGGCGAGGTCACCGATCAGATTGTTTCAATCTGATCGGATCGCGCTCTAGCCTGAGGGAGTGGGTCGCGGCATCCGCCCGGTGCGCAGCCTCGTGATGACAAAGGCGATGTAGACCCCCACCAGGGTTGCCGCGAGCCCATACCACGTCAGCGCATATTCCAGGTGCTTGTTGGGGAAGCTGAGCCGCGTTTCGCCCCCTTGCGGCAGTCCGCCGGGATTTGGCGTGCCGTCCGCATCAAGGGTGAACGGCGCGACGTCCGCCAGGCCCCGCGCGCGGCCGATCTCGAAGGGATCGCGGCGGAACCAAGCATTGCGCTCGGGGGCATTGTCGGGAACGAACCAGTTCGCCTCCTCGGGCAGGCGCAGAAGGCCGGAGACGGTGACCGGCCCGGCAATCTGTCCGGCCGCGCGCGTCTTGGGATCGCGCCGATCCTCGGGGACGAAGCCGCGATTGACCAGGATGGCGGATCCGTCCGCCTGAATAAGCGGGGTCACCACCAGGAAGCCGGGCCCCTTGAAAGGTCCTTTCGGCTCGGACAGAACCGTATAGATGAGCGTTTCGCGGCGGTGATCGAAATGGCCCGACGCCGTGATCGGCAGATATTCGTCCCGCACACGATCAACGCTGCGCCATTCATGCGGCGGAGGTGCGGGAACGGGCGGGAGCGTGGTGCGGGCCTGCACCTGGGCGATCAAGGCGTTCTTCCAGGCCAGCCGCTCCAATTGCCAGGTTCCGAGGCCCACCAGCACCGCGAGAGCCATTGCGGCGGCGAGCGAGGGAACCAGCAAGCCGCGCGCTCTCATGCTCCCGGGCGCTGATCGAGCCGGCCCTCTGCGGCCTTGTTGCGAAACTGGAAGGCGATCAGCGTGGCCTTGAGGGGACGCAGCAAGCCAAGTGTGCAGAGCAGGATCGCCGGAACCCAAAGCACCGCATGCACCCACAGCGGCGGCTGCCACGTTGCCTCAACCCAGAACGCGAGGGCGACCACCAGGAAACCCGCGATGAGAATCACAAACACAGCAGGTCCATCGCCCGCATCGATGAAGCCATAGTCCAGCCCGCAGGCATCGCAGGAGGGCGCGGTGTCCAGAAAGCCTTTGAAGAGACGGCCCTTGCCGCAGCGCGGACAGCGGCAGGAGAGGCCGACCGCCAAGGGCGAGACAGGTGCGTAATAGGGTGTCATGGCCATGGCGGGCGCCTCGATGCGACGCGGGGCGCAGCTGCGCCCCGCTCCAACCTCTTCGGAAAGAGGAGATCAGCCGTGGCCCGCCGCTCCGCTCGCCGCCCACACATAGACGAAGGCGAAGAGGAACAGCCAAACCACGTCCACGAAATGCCAGTACCAGGCCGCCGCCTCAAAGCCGAAATGACGCTCCGGCGTGAACTGGCCGGCGAGCGCCCGCCCGAGGCAGACGGCGAGGAAGATCGTGCCGACGATCACATGGAAGCCGTGGAAGCCAGTCGCCATGAAGAAGGTGGCGCCGTAGATGTTGCCCGAGAAATCAAAATGGACGTGGGAATACTCATAAGCCTGGCACATGCTGAACAGCACGCCCAGGACCACCGTGCACACCAGGCCCCATTTCAGCCCTTCCCGGTCGTTCTCCAGAAGCGCGTGGTGCGCCCAGGTGACCGTCGTGCCGGAGGTGAGCAGAATGAGGGTGTTCAGCAGCGGAAGGTGCCAGGGGTCGAGCGCCTCGATGCCATGGGGCGGCCAAACGCCCCCGGTGGCTTCGACACGGGCGTAATTGATGCCCTCGTTGACGAACAGCGCGGCGTCGAAAAAGGCCCAGAACCACGCCACGAAGAACATCACCTCGGAGGCGATGAACAGGATCATGCCGTAGCGGAATCCGATCTGGACCACCGGCGTATGGAAGCCCTTTCCGCCTTCGCGGATCAGATCCCGCCACCAGCCGAACATGGTGTAGAGCACGCCGACAAAGCCAACGATCATGGGGATCGTGGTGCCGCCATGCATCCACACGACCGCACCGACCGTGAGGATGAAGGCCGCCACCGCCCCGACAATGGGCCACGGGCTCGGATCAACCAAATGGTAGTCGTGCTGTTTCGCGTGTGCCTGGGCCATTTCGGCCGCCTCCCCTTCCAGCTCACCTGTCCGTGCCGGTCAACGCCCGGCGGCTATCTGTCTCGTTCCTCGCCTGGCGCCGAGCGCCTCACCCGCCCTTGCCCGCTTCCCCCACCGAGGCCGCTTTCGCTGCCGCCGGTTTCGCGGGGAAGAAGGTGTAGGACAGGGTGATGTTCTTGACCGATGCCATGTCCGGATCCTGCTCGATTGCCGGATCGATGTAGAACACCACCGGCATCTCCAGGGTTTCTCGGGCTTTAAGCTCCTGTTCATTGAAGCAGAAGCATTGCATCTTCACGAAATAAAAGCCGCTGTTTCCGGGCGTGACATTGAAGGTGGCCTGTCCGAACGTGGGGCGATCGAAGCTGTTCTCGGCGCGAAAATAGACCAGCTTCGTCTCGCCCACCTTGACCGTCACGGACGGCTGCTCGGGCTTGAAGACCCACGGCAGACCGGGCGCGACATTGGCGTCGAACCGCACCGTGACCGTCCGTTCCGACGTCCCCTGCGGCAGTTCGGAGCTGACGCGCGGCGCGCCACCAAAGCCCGTCAGGCTGCAGAACATGGCGTAGAGCGGCACGGAGGCATAGGCCATGCCAACCATAGCGGCAACAAAGGCAACGCAGGCAGCGGCCACGAGCTTATGCGGCGGCGCCTTGCGGGCTCCCCCTCTCGTTGCGTCCTGCATGTCCTTCGCCTCGCTCACGGCTGTCCCGTCTCCCTCACAGCGGCCGGTTCAAAACGTTCGGCCCCAGTTTCACGATCGTCACCACATAGAAAAGCAGAACCAGGAACCCGAGCACAGACGCGATCGCAATGGAACGTGCCCGTCTCCGCCGCCTCTGCTCCTCGCTCAACACGACCCCGTCCGGCCGCTCTGGCTCGGTCGGGCCTTTCACCTTCGCCATGCCTCAGATCCCCGGAACGAATGCCCCCACCAGCAAGGTGGCGAAGAGCAGGAAGAGATAGAGGATGGAAAATCCGAACAGGCGGCGGGATGCCTTCACCGCCGCGTCCCCCGTGCGGATGCGGTAGACCTGATAGGCGAGCCACACCATGCCGAGGCCCGTCACCGAGGCCACGATGCCATAACCGAGCCCGGCATAGCCGAGCAGCGTTGGCGAGACGGCCAGCGGAGCCAGGAACAAGGTGTAGAGCAGGATCTGCCGCCGCGTTTCGTCCGCGCCGGCCGTGACCGGCAGCATGGGCACGCCGGCGCGCGCATAATCCTCGGCTCGGAACAGCGCCAGCGCCCAGAAATGGGGCGGAGTCCAGAAGAAGATGATGGCGACGAGCAGCAGGCTTTCCATGCCCACCGAACCGGAGGCGGCCGCCCAGGCCACCATGGGCGGAAAGGCTCCGGCGGCGCCGCCAATCACAATGTTCTGTGGCGTCGAACGCTTCAGCCACATGGTGTAGATGACGACGTAGAAGAAGATGGTAAAGGCCAGCAAGGCGGCCGAGAGCACATTCACCAGAAGGCCGAGCACGCCCACTGAGAAAAAGGAGAGCGTCAGGCCGAAGGCCAGAGCCTCGCGCGGGGTCACGCGACCGGAGGGAATCGGGCGGCGCCGCGTGCGGGACATCACCGCATCGATATCGGCGTCCCACCACATGTTCAGCGCGCCGGCCGCCCCCGCGCCGACCGCGATGCAGAGCAGCGCGGTGAAGGCGATGACGGGATGGACATGGTCCGGCGCCCGCACGAGACCGACGAGCGCGGTGAACACCACAAGCGACATCACCCGTGGCTTCAGCAGGGCGAGGAAATCGCCGGGCGAGGCCATGCCTTCCGCGAATTCCGCGGCGGCCGGGCTCTTGTCCATGCTCACGCTCACATCACTCATCACGTCGTCCTGACCTCGCCTGCGCCCCGTCCGCCAGTCCCACGCTCATCTCTGGCAGAACGCCTGAGAGACGCGGATGCCGCGCGGGCTCACCGCCGCGCGGCATATTATTTTTACGTCCTATCCGGGGGCGCCGGTCATACGGCGCCCTCGGTATCCACCTCATTTGATACGCGGCAGCACGTCGAAGTGGTGGAAGGGCGGAGGAGAGCTGAGGGTCCACTCCAGCGTCGTGGCGCCCGGACCCCAGGGATTGGGCCCCGCCAATTCCTTGCGCCGGAAGGCGACGAAAACGCCGACCAGGAAGATGATGACCGCCACACCGGAAATGTAGGACCCAATGGACGAGATATAGTTCCAGTGGGCGAACGCATCCGGATAGTCGGCATAGCGACGCGGCATGCCGGCCAGACCCAGGAAGTGCTGCGGGAAGAACACCATGTTCACGCCGATGAAGGTGACCCAGAAGTGCAGCTTGCCCCAGAATTCCGGGATCATGTAGCCGCTCATCTTCGGGAACCAGTAATACCAGCCCGCGAAGATGGCGAAGACGGCGCCGAGCGACAGCACATAGTGGAAGTGCGCCACCACGTAATAGGTGTCGTGCAGCGAGCGGTCGATGCCCGCATTGGAGAGCACCACGCCCGTCACACCGCCCACGGTGAAGAGGAAGATGAAGCCGATCGCCCACAGCATGGGGGTCCGGAACTGCACCGAGCCGCCCCACATGGTGGCGATCCAGGAGAAGATCTTCACGCCTGTCGGCACCGCGATGATCATGGTCGCGGCCACAAAATAGGACTGCGTCGCGGCGGACAGGCCGACCGTGTACATGTGATGCGCCCACACCACGAAGCCCACCACGCCGATCGCGACCATCGCATAGGCCATGCCGAGATAGCCGAACACGGGCTTGCGCGCGAAGGTGGACACGATGTGGGAGATCAGACCGAAGCCGGGCAGGATGAGGATATAGACCTCAGGGTGCCCGAAGAACCAGAACAGATGCTGGAACAGGATCGGGTCGCCGCCGCCGGCGGGATCGAAGAAGGTCGTGCCGAAATTGCGGTCCGTCAGCAGCATGGTGATGGCGCCCGCCAGCACGGGGAGCGACAGCAGCAGCAGGAAGGCCGTGATGAGCTGCGACCAGGCGAACAGCGGCATCTTGTGCAGCGTCATGCCCGGGGCGCGCATGTTTAGGATGGTGGTGATGAGGTTGATGGCGCCCAGAATGGACGAGGCGCCCGCGATGTGCAGCGCGAAGATCAGAAAATCCATCGCCGGCCCGGGATGGCCGAGCTTCGCCGAGAGCGGCGGATAAATGGTCCAGCCGCCACCGAAGCCGTCCGTGCCGGGCGCGCCTTCCACGAACAGCGAGATGATGGCGAGGCCGAAGGCCGGCGGCATCAGCCAGAAGGCGATGTTGTTGATGCGCGGGAAGGCGGTGTCGGGCGCGCCGATCATCAGCGGCACGAAATAGTTGCCGTATCCGCCGATGAGCGCCGGCATCACCATGAAGAAGATCATGATGAGGCCGTGGCCGGTGGTGAAGACGTTGAAGACCTGCGGATTCTTGAAGTACTGGAGCCCCGGCTCCATCAGCTCCATGCGAATGCCGATGGACAAGGCGCCGCCCACGATCCCCGCCACGATGGCGAAGATCAGGTACATGATGCCAATGTCCTTGTTGTTGGTCGAAAAGACCCAGCGCCGCCACCCCGTGGGATCGCCGTGGTGCTCGGCGGTATGAACTTCAGCATGCGCCGCGTGCGCGTCGGTGGCCATGGGGTGCGTCCTTGCTATCGAGGCGTTGCCGGATTTCGGAGCTTGCTCCGCTCCCGGTCTTTCCGCCTGGTCGTCCTGTCCAGATCGTTCATCTGCGTCATCTGAACCGCGCCGATCCGCACATGCGGCATGGCCCGGTTCGGCCCTGCGGGAAGCCCGGCACTATCCGGGCTTCACGATCAATTGGCGTCGGCGACCCGCACGAGGCCGTTGGCGGAAACGCCGGCCACGGTCGTCGAAGCGGGGGCGGCAGCATATTTCTGCTTCGCCTGCGCGATCCAGGCGTTGAACTGGTCCTCGCTCACCACACGCACGGCGATGGGCATGAAGGCATGGTCCCGACCGCACAGTTCCGAGCACTGGCCATAGAAGATGCCTTCGCGCGTCGCCTTGAACCAGCTTTCGTTCAACCGGCCCGGCAGCGCGTCGATCTTAACGCCGAAGGAGGGTACCGCGAAGGAATGGATCACGTCCCCGGCGGTCACCTGAATCCGCACGGTCTTGTTGACCGGCACCACCACTTCGTTGTCCACCGCGAGAAGTCGCGGCTGGCCGGGCTTCAGGTCCTTCTCGGGCACCATGAGCGAATCGAAGCTGAACCCGCCATTGTCGGGATATTCGTAGGACCAGTACCACTGATGGCCGGTCACCTTCACGGTAAGGTCGGCCTCAGGAATATGCAGTTCCTGATGCAGAAGGCGGAACGAGGGAATCGCGATCGCCACCAGGATCAGCACCGGCACGACGGTCCAGGCCACCTCGATGAGGGTGTTGTGCGAGGTCTTCGAGGGGACCGGATTGGCCCGCTCATTGAACCGGACCATCACAATGGCCAGCAGCACCATCACGAACAGCACGATCGCGGTGATGATCACCAGCAGGAAGATGTTGAACGAATGGATATTCTCCATGACGGGCGTGGCCGCGTCCTGGAGGTTGATCTGCCAGTCAGAGGGCTGACCCATTCCCGCCCACGCGGCTGCACTCGCAAGCAACGTGGAGGCGCCGGCCGCCACGGCAAGTGCTGAGCTGCGAAAGAATGACCTCATGACGAATTTCTCTCCCTCAGCGATCACCACGCCCTCAGCTCGCCATCCGTGGGCCACCTCTGCCGGGACCCTGGGAGCGTGGACGCCCTTCTTTGATTTACATCAAACACAAATCCCCAGGGGCCGCAATTGCGGCTCAGGGGCGCATGCGCGCCTGGACGGGATCCTTTGTCGGCGCAAACTTTCCGGCAGAGGCTAAGCCCGTTCTCTGCCGCACCGACCCCGGAACCGCCACAAAATGCCGTTTTGTCTTCAAATTGCCGTTCGCATCCTTGACATGCACGGTCAGGCTCTTAAGCCGAAGCGAGGGCCCGGCGGGCTCTGCACCGCTTGAGAGTGAAGCGGGGTCGCCGCGCGTTATTTGGAGCCAGATTTCATGGGAATCGACTTGTCGGTCGCGAGAGCCTCACGCCCCTTCCTCACGTCAGGCCTGATCGCCGCGGCCGTCATGATTCTCGCCTGCCTGGTTCACTCACCTGCGGCCGCGCAGGGCGTCGTGAAGCAGGTCTTCAATGATTGGCAGATTCGCTGCGACACCCCGCCCGGAGCGCAGGGTGAACAATGCGTCCTGTTGCAGAGCGTGCAGGCGGAAGACCGGCCCAATGTGGGGCTGACGGTCATCGTGCTGAAGACGGCGGACGGCAAGAGCCGTCTTCTGCGCGTGCTGGCGCCGCTCGGCGTGCTGATTCCCTCCGGGCTCGGCCTGAAGATCGACGATGCGGATGTGGGCCGTGCCGGCTTTGTGCGATGCCTGCCCAATGGCTGCGTCGCCGAGGTGGTCATGGACGACGCGCTGATCACGCGTTTGCGTCAGGGCAAGCAAGCCACCTTCATCATTTTCCAGACACCCGAAGAAGGCATTGGCATTCCCATGAGCCTCAACGGGTTCGGTCCGGGGTTTGATGCGCTGAAATAGCGGGGGCGCCGGGCGCCTTCGCTCGGTGCCTTGAGGAATTCGTATGGTGGGCTTTGTTTGGCCACACGCCATGCCCAGAAGGTCCACGGGGCTTGAGCGCGGCAGTGCGGAGGCAATGGGCGCATGCACGGCACGGACCACACGCTTTTTCTAGCGGGGCTCGCCTTCCTCCTTGCCGCTGTGATTGCGGTTCCACTCGCCAAACGCTTCGGCTTGTCTCCGGTGGTGGGCTATCTGCTCGCCGGCGTTGCCATCGGCCCCGCCGGCTTTGACGTCGCCGACCCCCATGTGGTCATCACCGTGGCCGAGCTCGGCGTCGTGCTACTTCTGTTCCTTATCGGCATGGAGCTTCAGCCCTCGCGCCTCCTTTCTATGGGGCGCTATATTTTCGGCCTCGGCACCGCCCAGCTGCTGGTCACCGGCCTGCTCATCACGGTGGTCGGCTGGAGCCTGGGCCTCAGCCTTCCGGGCGCGTTCATCGCCGGCATGGCGCTTGCCCTCTCTGCAACTTCCATCGCCATCCAGATCCTGAACGAGCGCGGCGACCTCCCTTCCGGCTATGGCCAGCGGGCCTTTTCGATTCTTTTGTTTCAGGACATCGCCATCGTTCCGCTGCTGGCGCTGGTGCCGCTCCTCGCGCCGGCGGCCGTCCAGAGCGATGCCGAGCCGCTGGACGTGGCGCTCAAGGCAGGTGCCGCCGTTTTGGCGGTGGGGGCGATCGTCCTGGCTGGGCGCTATCTTCTCAATCCGCTGTTCCGCCTTCTGGCCCGCTCCGGCGCGCGCGAAGCGATGACCGCCGCCGCGTTGCTGGTGGTGCTGGGCGCGGCCGGGCTCATGGCGGCGGTGGGTTTGTCCATGGCGCTCGGCGCCTTCCTCGCGGGCCTTCTCCTGTCCGAAAGCACGTTCCGCCACGAACTTGAGGC
This sequence comes from Pseudomonadota bacterium, assembly GCA_040755535.1. Lineage (GTDB taxonomy): Bacteria > Pseudomonadota > Alphaproteobacteria > Rhizobiales > Xanthobacteraceae > Aquabacter. The sequence continues at coordinate 127,011 of JBFMAV010000002.1, forward strand.
AAACATCGAGTCGTTCCGCGGCCTGCTCCTGTCCCTGTTCTTCATGGGCATCGGCATGTCCTTGGATATGAAGGTCCTGCTGCCCCACATTCTGCCCCTGGTCGCTGCCGCCTTCCTCATCACGGCGATCAAATTTCTGGTGGTCTTCGCCCTCTACCGCACAGATCACACGACGCGTTCGGATGCGGCGCGCGCGGGCGCCCTGCTCATGCCCGCCGGCGAATTTGCCTTCGTCCTTTTCCCGCTCGCCTTGGCGAGCGGCCTGCTGAGCCGGGACCAGAGCGAGTTCCTGACGGCAACTGCTGCCATCACCATGATGGTCGGTCCGCTCGCCTTCGCCGGCGTCACGCACATCCTGCCCAAGTTTCGACGCAACACGCCGGAGCCTGAGCCCGACGACTTCTCCAATGCGGAAGGGCGCGTCCTGGTCATCGGCTTCGGCCGGTTTGGGCAGATCGTCTCCCAGTGCCTGCTGGCCGAAGGCGTGGATGTCACCATCATCGATAACGACGTGGAAATGATCCAGAGCGCGGGACGGTTCGGGGTGCACATCTATTATGGCGACGGCACGCGTCTGGACGTGCTGCGTGCCGCAGGCGCGGACCAGTCGGAGGTGATTGCGGTCTGCATCGATGACCGCGAATCCGCCGACCGGATCGTCGATATGGTCCAGGCGGCCATGCCCCATGTGCGCCTTCACGTGCGCAGCTTCGATCGGGCGCATTCCATGGATTTGCTGCGCAAAGGCGTGGATTACGAGATGCGCGAGACGCTTGATTCCGCCTTCTCCTTCGGGGCGCGCACCCTCGAGGCACTCGGCCTTGAGCGCGAGGCCGTGGCGAGCCTGGTGGCCGAAGTGCGCGCCAAGGACCGAGCGCGGCTTGAACGCCAGGTTGAAGAGGGGCTTTATGCCGGCCTCGATCTGATGCCGACGCGCAAGCTGGAGCCCGAACCGTTGACTCAACCGGAAAAGCCGGCGCGTCCTCTCAATGCCGAAGCCCAGGACGTGCTCTCACACGAGACGGAATTCTCGGGCTGACGTGCGTCAATGCGCATCGAACCGGGCGGCGTGCGCATCAGTCCGTGATTTTGGCAGGACCATGGCATAGACTTCTTCCAGGAGGCGGCCAATGGATCCTTTTGTACAGATGGTGCGTGCGGCTCAGGGGGGCGAGGGCCTGAACAACCTCGCCCGGCTTTATGGGCTTTCGGTTCAACAGGCCCAGACCGCCGCCGAGGCGTTGATGCCGGCCTTTGCCATGGGGCTGCAAAAATCGATGCAGAGCCCCGAGGGTCTTGCGAATCTGATGGTCCTCATGATGCGCGGGCCGTACGCCGCGCTCTATGACCGCAGCCCCGCTTCGCCCATGGATTTGTCTCAGCCGGGCGCAAATGTGCTCGATGCGGTGTTCGGATCCCCCGAAGTGTCACGGGCGGTCATGAATCACGCCGCCGCATCCACCGGCCTGGGCGTGGCCGTCGTGAAGCAGATGACACCCGCCTTCGCGGCGCTGCTGATGGGGGGCCTGACGAAGTCCCTCGCGGCCTCCGGCGCGCTTAACCAGATGCTGGCAGGCATGCTCGCGCGCGCCAGCGGACAGCCAGAACCGACGGGAAACCCGTGGGTCGACGGGCTCGCCGCCATGATGAGTTCCGGAGGACGGCGCACGGGAAATCCGTGGGTCGATGCCTTTGCGGAGATGATGGTGCGTTCGCCCTGGACATCTCCGGGTGCGTTCGGTGGGGGCAATCCGGCCACCGCCTGGCAGGAAATGATTGAAGCGTCTCTCGC
>JBFMAV010000003.1:0-126692 GCA_040755535.1 Pseudomonadota bacterium
TCCTCGCCCGCATTGCCGACATGCCCCAAAGCCGGCTGCCTGAACTCCTGCCATGGAATTGGGCCGCGGCACCCCATCAGGATCAAGCCGTAGCTGCCTGACTGCGGCCTACGCCGGATGCGTACCCCGCAATGGCCACCAGGAGCCGAACTCGATCCCCGCAGCCGCCAGCGCGCTTCCGCTGACTGCAAAACTGAGGGCCAGTCCGGCGGCGAGGGCTGCGGGGCCGGCCCGGCTGGAGGCGGCAGCCCCCGCCACCACCACCGGGACCAAAGGCAGGACGCACGGGTTGAGGATGGTCAGAAGCCCGGCCAGGAAACTGAGCAGCAACATTGTCAATAAGCGGAATCGAGGACTTTCAGGACATCCGCCTGCGTCACCCCCCAGGACATGCGCCCCGTCTCCCGCGCGCCCTTGTAGGCGATCAGCGTAGAGCGCGGAACCTTCAGCGCGTCCACCACGTCCTTCTGGCCGTCATAGGACACGCGGAAAAACGTCGCCCCTGCAAATTTCGGCTCCGTCATAAGCTGCGAGAGGATGTTCTCCTGTGCGCGGCACTGAAGGCACCAGGGGGCGTAGACATGGACGAAGACCGGGCCGCCCGCCTTTGTGGCTTTCGCGAAGGCGTCCGCCGAATAGGGTTGGAACGCGGCTGCGGCGCGGCTTGGGGCGGCGCCCGCGGCGAGCAGGAGGCCAAGGGCTCCGGCGGCAAATCGGCGGCGGGTGAGCAACATGCGTCTCTCCATGGGCATCGGATTAGGGGTCCATTGGCGCGGCCCACGGGGAAGTTACGTCCTCTTGGTGAGGGCGGATCATGCACCGGCCTGCCGCCGCGCACGTGCTGGAGCGGAGTTTGCGCCCATGATCTGTCCGATCGACGGGTGAGCCCATGATTCAGGCGGCTTGCCCCCTGGCGTGAATGCGGGATGCAGTGATAGCCAGAAGGATCTTTTGCCTGCCAACGAGCCGCCTCTCATGTCCGATCTGCCCGCTTATGATCTGTCCGGCGCTGTCCGGACCATCGCGGATTATCCCAAGCCCGGCATTCTCTTTCGCGACATCACCACGCTTCTCGGAGATGCCCGCGCCTTCCGCCGCGCCATTGACGAACTGGTGCAGCCCTGGGCTGGCGCCAAGATCGACAAGGTGGCGGGCATAGAGGCGCGCGGCTTCATCGTCGGTGGAGCGGTGGCCCATCAGGTGTCGGCGGGCTTCGTGCCGATCCGCAAGAAGGGCAAGCTCCCTCACCAGACGGTGCGAATGGCCTATGCGCTCGAATATGGCGAGGACGAGATGGAAATCCATGTGGATGCCGTCGCGCCCGGCGAGCGGGTCATCCTGGTGGACGACCTGATCGCCACGGGCGGCACGGCGGAAGGGGCGGTAAAGCTGCTGCGCAATATTGGCGCCCAGGTGGTCGCGGCCTGCTTCATCATCGACCTGCCCGATCTCGGCGGGGCGCAGAAGCTGCGGGGCATGGGCGTGCCCGTGCGCACATTGATGGACTTTCCCGGCCATTGAAACGCAAAGGCCCCGGCGCGGGCCGGGGCCAAAATCGCGATTCGTGTGAGCCGGCGGCGCCGGGGCGTCACATGTTCGGGTAGTTTGGCCCGCCGCCGCCCTCGGGCGCGGTCCAGATGATATTCTGGTTGGGATCCTTGATGTCGCAGGTTTTGCAGTGGACGCAATTCTGCGCGTTGATCTGGAAGCGTGGGCCGTCCGGATCCTCCACCCATTCATAGACGCCGGCCGGGCAATAGCGGTTTGAGGGGCCGGCGAACACGTCGTGTTCCGAGGCCTTCTGAAGCGCCATGTCCTTCACCTTGAGGTGGATCGGCTGATCTTCCTCGTGATTGGTGTTGGAGACGAAGACAGACGAGAGCTTGTCGAAGGTCAGCACGCCGTCGGGCTTGGGATAGGCGATGGGCTTGCACTGCGCCGCCGGCTTGAGGCTCGCAGCATCGCTCTTGCCATGTTTGAGCGTGCCGAACAGCGAGAAGCCGAGCGTGTTGGTCCACATGTCGAGCGCGCCCAAGGGAATTCCAACGAACGTGCCGAACTTCGACCAGAGCGGCTTCACGTTGCGCACCTTGTGCAGGTCCTGGCCGATGGCGGAAGACCGCCAGCTCGTCTCGTAGGAGGACAACTCGTCCTGCGCGCGGCCCTCGGCGAGCGCGACCGCGAGGTGATCCGCCGCCAGGATGCCGGAGAGCATGGCGTTATGGCTGCCCTTGATGCGGGGCACATTGACGAAGCCCGCCGCGCAGCCCACCAGCATCCCGCCCGGGAAAGCGAGCTTCGGCACGGACTGCCAGCCGCCTTCCGTAATGGCGCGCGCGCCGTAGGAGATGCGCTTTGCCCCTTCGAACGTGTCCTTGAAGAAAGGATGCGTCTTGAACCGCTGGAATTCGTCGAAGGGCGAGAGGTAGGGGTTCTGGTAGTTCAGGTGGACCACGAAGCCCACCATCACCTGCTCATCTTCCATGTGATAGAGGAAGGCGCCGCCGCCGGTCTTGCTGTCGAGCGGCCAACCGAAGGCATGTTGCACGAGGCCCGGATGGTGCTTCTCGGGCTTCACCTTCCACAATTCCTTGAGGCCAATGCCGAATTTGGGCGGCTCCCGGCCCGCGTCCAGCGCGAACTTCGCGATCAACTGCTTGGTGAGGTGGCCGCGCGCGCCCTCCGCGAACACCGTGTAGCGGCCTCGCAATTCCATGCCGCGGGTGAATTCGCCCTTGGGCGCGCCGTCGCGACCCACCCCCATGTCGCCGGTCGCGACGCCGCGCACCGCGCCGGCCGCGTCATAGAGAATTTCGGAGGCGGCGAAGCCGGGATATATCTCGACACCCATTCCCTCGGCCCGGGCCGCGAGCCAGCGGCACACATTGCCGAGCGAGCCGATATAATTGCCGTGATTGTTCATCAGCGGCGGCATGCCGAAATTGGGCAGGCGCACGCCGCCGGCCGGGCCGAGCAGATAGAAGCGGTCGTCTGTCACCTGCGTCACCAGGGGCGCATCCCCTTCGGACGACCAGCCCGGAAACAGGGCATTGAGACCAATCGGGTCGATCACGGCGCCGGACAGGATATGGGCACCGACCTCGGAGCCTTTTTCCACCACGACGACGGAAATCTCTTCACCCCGTTCGGCGGCGATCTGCTTGAGGCGGATCGCGGTCGCAAGGCCGCCGGGCCCCGCGCCCACCACCACAACGTCGTAGTCCATGCCGTCCCGTTCGGGCAGTTCCACCTCTGACATTCCCGCGTCCTTGCGCATCAAACCATTCCCTGGAGTTCTTCCATGCTTGAAGGCGTCTGACAATTCGCTTTCCACCGCACCCGTCCGTCATGCGGAATCGCGGTGCTGCCGCCGATGATCTATGGTGGTGCCAGCATGCCTGGACCGATGACCGATACCTTGCCCAACCTCGCCGACATCCTCGCGTTCCATGTGGAGGCGGGGATCGACATCGCCCTCGACGAGGCGCCGGTGAATCGCTTCGCGCGTGCCGCCGCGGCGCGGGAGGCTTCTGCGACGAGCCCAATCGGCGCGCGTCCTCAAGCCTCGCGCACGGACCCTCCGCGCAATTCGCCCCCGCCGGAGCGGCCACGCGCGGCGCCGCCGGCTGCTGCCGCAATGCCTGCCCCCAATCTGGCCGCGCAGCCGCCCGACGAGGCGGTCATGGCGGCGCGCGAGGCTGCGCGCGCTGCGGCATCGCTTGAGGCGTTGCGGGACATGCTCGAGCGGTTCGAGGGATGTCCGCTGAAGCGCACGGCCACCCGTCTCGTGTTCGCCGACGGCAATCCGGCCGCCAAGGTGATGTTCGTGGGGGAAGCGCCCGGGCGGGATGAGGATGCCCAAGGGCTTCCCTTTGTCGGCCGCTCGGGCAAGCTGCTGGACCTGATGCTCGGCTCCATCGGGCTGGACCGCACGAGCGCCTATATCGCCAATGTCATTCCCTGGCGTCCGCCGGGCAACCGCACCCCGACGCCCCAGGAAACCGCCATCTGCCTGCCTTTCATCCGCCGCCAGATCGAGCTTGCCGATCCGGATATCCTGATTTGTCTCGGCAACCCATCCGCCCAGACGCTGCTCGGCGTGACCGAGGGCATCACCAAGACCCGGGGACGCTTCTTCCCCTATGACACCGGGACGCGGACCATCCAGGCCATGCCGACCTTCCATCCCGCCTATCTTCTGCGCACGCCTCTTGGAAAGCGGATGGTGTGGCGTGACCTGCTGGAGGTCGAGGCGGCGCTGAACGGCAGCGGCGCGCCATAAAAAACCCCTCCGCGAGGAGGGGTTTCTTTTCTCCGCAATAGAGACGGCTGGTTCAGGCCAGTTCGCTCTCGCGCTTGCGCTCTTCGCGCTTGCGGTCATTGGGGTCCAGCAGGCGCTTGCGCAGACGGATGGACTTGGGCGTCACCTCCACCAGTTCGTCATCCTGGATCCAGGCCAGGGCGCGCTCCAGCGTCATGCGGATCGGCGGAGTCAGGCGCACCGCCTCGTCCTTCGAGGTGGTGCGGATATTGGTCAGCTGCTTGCCCTTCAGCACGTTCACTTCCAGGTCGTTGTCCCGGTTGTGGATGCCAACCAGCATGCCCTGATAGACCTTCCAGCCGGGCTCGATCATCATCGGGCCGCGATCTTCCAGGTTCCACAGGGCGTAGGCCACTGCTTCGCCCGCCGCATTGGCGATGAGCACACCATTGATGCGTCCCGCGATTTCGCCCTTGTAGGGGGCATATTCGTGGAACAAGCGGTTCATGATGGCCGTGCCGCGCGTGTCGGTCAGGAGTTCCGACTGGTAGCCGATGAGGCCGCGGGTGGGAGCGTAGAAGACGAGACGCTGGCGGTTGCCGCCGGAGGGCCGCATCTCGATCATCTCGGCTTTGCGCTCGCTCATCTTCTGAACGACGGTGCCGGAATATTCCTCGTCCACGTCGATGAGGACTTCCTCGATGGGCTCCAGCGTCTGACCGGTGGCCTCGTCCTTCTGGAACACCACCCGGGGACGGGACACGGCCAGTTCGAAGCCTTCGCGTCGCATGGTCTCGATCAGCACCGCGAGCTGCAATTCGCCGCGACCGGAGACGAAGAAGGAATCCTTGTCCGCCGATTCCTCGATCTTGAGCGCCACGTTCCCTTCTGCTTCGCGCAGCAGGCGATCGCGGATAACGCGACTCGTCACCTTGTCGCCTTCAGTGCCGGCCAGCGGGCTGTCATTGACGATGAAGGACATGGTGACGGTGGGCGGATCGATGGGCTGCGCCTCCATGGGCGTCGTCACTTCGAGCGCGCAGAAGGTGTCGGCGACGGTGCCCTTGGTCAGGCCGGCAATGGCGACGATGTCGCCGGCAATGCCTTCCTCGATCGGCTGGCGCTCGATGCCGCGGAAGGCGAGAATCTTGGAGACGCGGCCCTGCTCAAGCTGCGTGCCGTCGCGCGTGAGCACCTTGATGGTCTGGTTCGGCTTCAGCGTGCCCGACGCGATGCGCCCGGTGATGATGCGGCCGAGGAAGGGATTGGCTTCCAGGATGGTGCCGATCATGGTGAAGGGACCGGAGGCGTCCACCTTGGGCTCCGGCACGTGCTTCAGAACCAGATCGAAGAGCGGCGCCATGCCCTGGTCCTGCGGTCCCTCGGGGGCGTCCGCCATCCAGCCGTTGCGGCCGGAGCCGTAGAGGATGGGGAAATCGAGTTGTTCGTCGGTGGCGTCCAGCGCCGCGAAGAGATCGAACACTTCGTTGATCACTTCGGTCGCCCGTGCATCCGAGCGGTCCACCTTGTTGATGGCCACGATGGGCTTCAGGCCGATCTTGAGCGCCTTGCCCACCACGAATTTGGTCTGCGGCATCGGTCCTTCTGCGGCATCCACCAGCACGATGGCGCCATCCACCATGTTCAGGATGCGCTCCACCTCGCCGCCGAAATCCGCGTGGCCGGGGGTGTCGACGATATTGATCCGCGTGTCCTTCCACACCACCGACGTCGCCTTGGCGAGAATGGTGATGCCGCGTTCCTTTTCCAGGTCGTTGGAATCCATGACGCGTTCTGCAACGCGCTGGTTTTCACGGAAGGCGCCGGACTGCTTCAGCAACTCGTCCACCAAGGTGGTCTTGCCGTGGTCGACGTGGGCGATGATGGCGATGTTGCGCAGCTTCATGGGATTCCAGCGGCAAAAGGCGGGCCTGAATCACTCAGGTCCGCTCCAGGTCAATTTTGCGGCGCAAAAATACACGAGGATGCGCTTAAATCAATGCATGGCCTCCCTGGCTCGGTTTTGCCGGATCACGTTCGGCGCATTTCGAAGGCCCGGCGGATCTGGTCGGGCTTCAGGACCCGCCCTTCGGCGGTGCGCAGCCATGCCAATTCCCGATTGGCCGGCGCCTGCGTCATCGCGAACACCACCGCATCCTCCAGCGTCTCGAATTCAAGAGGTGCGGGCCAGGCTTCCGGCGCGGTCACGGAGTGAGACGCTGACCAATATTGGAGTTTGACCGGCGCGCGGTTCGGGGAATCGCTGCTGGTGGTCATGGCGGATCTCCTTTCAGACCAGCCCCGACCTATATCGCTGGGGGCTTGCGTGAGGTTCCGAAGGGGTGAGTTTTTCCGGCTTCGCGCCATCGAGATGGTCGGAAAGCAGGCGCGGACTTGCTATCAGGTTGCGAACTTGCGTCCTCCCAAGGGCGCGGGCGCGCCGGATTGCGGGAGCGGGGAGGGGACGAATGGCGGACAGCGGGGCGGTCACGGTCGGCTGGGTACCGGTCGAGCTTCTCTATGGAATGTGCGTGAGCCTGCTCAACATCGCGATCCATTGCGTGGTGATCGTCGCGCTCGTGCGGTTCATGCGAAAGCTCACCGGGCGCGAGATCCAGCGCCATCGTGTCTTGGCGCTCGCGGCGACCATGATGTGCACCACGGCCGTCCTGACCTTTTCCCACATGGTTCAGGTTTGGATATGGGCGCTGGCCTATGAACTCGTCGGGGCGGTGAAGAGCGGCGAAGCTTATTATTTCGCCTTCGTCAATTTCACCACGCTCGGCTACGGGGATATTCTGGCCACCCCGCGCTGGCGCATCATCGGCCCCATCACGGCCGCCAATGGCATGCTGCTGTTCGGGTCGTCCACCGCCCTCATGTTCGCCGTGCTGACGCGAACGTCCGTTATCCTGCATGTCTATGACACACCGGCGCGGCGCAAGCGGACGACACGGCGCAAGACTGCGCCGGCCGAAGCTGCGCCCGCAACGACGCCCCCCGACCCGCCGGCGGCGGCGTGAAGGGGAACCGCGTGCCGTTCAGGCTGAGGGCGTGCCCTGCGAGATACGAATGCTCTCCTGAAGCACCGTTCCATAAGGTGTCGCGACCGGCTCCAGCACCTTCATCGCGACGGGGTGTGAGCTGGAGGCGGGCTGGCCCTCCTCGTTGACCGCCAGCACGCCGCTCGACTTGGATGCGACCTCGAACGGGAGCGGAAGCTCCGACAGATAGGTGGTCAGTTTCGTGAAGCGGCTGGACGCGACCTGCGCGCCGCTCTGCCCCCGTTCCTCGGAGGCTGGGAAGCCCATGCGGGCAAAGTCGAAGCCCTCGACCGAAACCACCACGCCATTTTCGTGAACGCGGGCAACCAGCACTCCGCCCACTTTGATTTCGTAGCGAACCGGGCTTGAAGAATAAGTGTCGTCTGAGAGGCCGGGCACGACGCCGATGCCGGGAATGGACACCGAGCCTACCGGGCGGGCGGGAATGTCCACATGACCGGCAGCATCATAAATGAAATCGCTGACAGTGCTGTCGCCCCCCACATAGACCGGGGGGATGGGCGCAAGGGCTGGCGCCTGATGGAGAAAGGATGCCGCCGCCTGATTAGCACGCAGATCATCGTTCAAGGGCTTGGCGACGGCAGATGCCTCGTCGACCTTCCCGACAGCGCTCACGGAAGTGATCATTGACGCCTCGCTTCGGTTTCGTCGCGGACCCTGATCCGACCTTGTCCTTCACGCAATCTACAATAGGCCGATGGGAAATCCGGAAAAAGAAATAAGGGAACGGCTGCGACGGTAGCATCCCAAGCTTGCGTGTGGCTGTCCTCACCGGCTGGCCCTGGCGTCAGGAGAGCGGCAGAACGTTGGAGTATTTCACCTGCTCCAAGGCGAATGAGCTCTCGATGGAGGCGATGCCCTCCAGACGTGTGAGCTTGGTCTTGAGAAAGCGTTCATAGCTGTCGAGGTCCGCCACCACGACCCGCAGCAGATAATCCCTCTGGCCGGTCATGAGATAGCATTCCAGCACCTCGGGCCAGCGACGGATTGCGACCGAGAACGCCTCCAGCGCATCCTCCCTTTGGCGTTCCAACTTGACCGAGACGAACACGCTCACCGGCAAACCGGCGGCCCTCTGGTCCAGTACGGCGACATAGCGCGCGATCAGCCCGGAGGCCTCAAGGGCGCGCACCCGGCGCAGGCAGGGCGAAGGCGACAGTCCCACGCGACCGGCGAGATCGGAGACGGACATGCGCCCGTCTTCCTGCAGCAGCGAGAGGATTTTACGGTCGATGCTGTCGATTTGCATGAATTTGCCAGCAGATTGATTCAATCCAGAATAATATTGCTGAAACCGTTCGTACGGTAGCGAAAATGGCGCGTTTTCTGCCCGCGCTTGAGGATATGATCCACCATCGCCATTCCAGAAGAAGAGGCCGAACGTGGCCGTCGACGCGCAGACCCTCAAAATCCTGGCCGAACTGGAGCGCAAAGCCCTGTGGCTCTCCAGTTGGACGATCCACAATGCCAACCATCTGCGCGAGAGTGCCGACGGCCTGAAGGTGGGCGGTCATCAGGCATCTTCCGCCTCGCTCGCCACCATCATGACGGCGCTCTATTTCCATATCCTGCGTCCGCAGGACCGCGTGGCCGTGAAGCCTCATGCGAGCCCGGTGTTTCACGCCATCCAGTATCTGCTCGGCAATCAGACACGGGAAAAGCTGGAGACCTTCCGGGGCTTTAAAGGCGCTCAGTCCTATCCGTCCCGGACCAAGGACACGGACGACGTCGATTTCTCCACCGGATCGGTCGGGCTCGGCGTCGCTCAGACCCTGTTTGCCAGTCTGGCGCAGGATTATGTACGCGCCCATGGCCTGTTGCAGCAGCCCGAAGGACGCATGATTGCCTTGGTGGGCGATGCTGAACTGGACGAGGGTAATGTCTTCGAGGCTCTGCTGGAGGGCTGGAAGCACGATCTGCGCAACACCTGGTGGGTGATCGACTATAATCGCCAGAGCCTCGACGCGGTGGTGCGCGAAGGTCTGTATGAGCGGTTCGTGGGCCTGTTCGAGGCCATGGGCTGGCAGGTGGTGATCCTGAAATATGGGTCGCTCCAGCAGGCGGCATTCCGCGAGCCGGGAGGCGACAGGCTCAAGGCGTGGATCGATACCTGTCCCAACAGCGAATATTCGGCCCTGACTTTCCAGGGCGGCGCGGCCTGGCGCAAGCGCCTCATGGATGATCTGGGGGACCAAGGCGCGGTGTCGGCGCTGATTGGCGCACGCTCGGACGCTGAACTCTCGGCGCTGATGACCAATCTCGGCGGCCACGACCTGCCGACCGTCCTCTCCGCTTTCGAGAGCATCGACCACGACCGGCCGGTCTGCTTTCTGTGCTATACGGTCAAAGGCTTCGGCCTGCCGCTCGCCGGGCACAAGGACAACCATGCCGGCCTGATGACGCCGACCCAGATGGACGCGCTGCGCGCGGCCATGAACATCCGCCCGGGCCATGAATGGGATCCCTTCGAGGGCCTTGCGACCTCGCCCGCGAAGCTTGCGGCCTTTCTGAAGGCGGTTCCTTTCCGCCAGGCCGGCATGCGCCGATATGAGGCTCCGGCTTTGCCGGTGCCGGCGGTCGAGCCGCCGCGCAATGCGAGCCTGTCCACTCAGACCGGCTTCGGCCTTATTCTCCAGGATCTCGCGCGCGGCGACAGCGCGCTGGCCGAGCGGATTGTCACGACCTCGCCGGACGTTACCGTTTCCACCAATCTCGGTCCGTGGGTCAATCGGCGGGGCCTGTTCGCCGAACGGGCGCTTGCGGACGTCTTCAAGCGCGAACGCATTCCCTCCACGTTCAATTGGGAGTTTTCGCCGTCCGGCCAGCATATGGAACTCGGCATCGCCGAGATGAACCTGTTCCTCATGCTCTCGGCATTCGGCCTCTCCCACTCCCTGTTCGGCGCGCGCCTCATTCCCGTGGGCACGCTCTATGACCCCTTCATCTGCCGGGGCCTCGATGCGCTGAACTATGCCTGCTACCAGGACGCCCGCTTCATCCTCGCGGCGACGCCCTCAGGCGTGACCTTGGCGCCGGAGGGTGGGGCCCATCAGTCCATTTCCACCCCGCTCATCGGTATGGCGCAGGACGGGCTCGCCGCGTTCGAGCCGGCGTTCGTGGACGAGCTCGCGGTCATCATGGGCTTCGCCTTCGACTATGTGCAGCGCGACGGGGATGCCGAGCCGGATGTACGCAACTGGCTGCGTGACGAAACGGGTGGCTCGGTCTATCTGCGCCTCTCCACCCGCACTCTGGAACAGCCGGCCCGCACGCTCAGCGACCTCCAGAAGCGCCAAATGGTGGATGGAGCCTATTGGCTGCGTGAGCCGGGCCCCAATTGCGAGGTGGTCATCGCCGTTCAAGGCGCGGTGGCGCCGGAGGCGATCGCCGCCGTGGGCTTGCTGGCGGAAGACCGGCGGGACGTGGGCCTGCTGATGGTGACCTCGGCCGACCGGCTCAATGCCGGCTGGACCGCCGCGGCGCGCGCCCGGGAAGCGGGGCGCTGGGACGCCCTGAGCCATGTGGAGCGTCTGCTCGCTCCGCTTCCGCGCCATTGCGGACTGGTGAGCGTCATCGATGGCCACCCGGCGACCTTGGGCTGGCTCGGTTCCGTCCATGGGCACCGCGCGCGGGCGCTGGGTGTCGAGCATTTCGGACAGACGGGGATGCTCGCCGACCTCTACCGCCATCACGGCATCGACACCGCCGCGATCATCGCCGCCGCCCAGTCGGTGGCGCCGGGCCGTCCGGTGCGCCATTTGCGGGCCATGTGAGCCGCGCCCCGGCCGCCATGCAGGGCGGCCGGGCTTTTGCTTTCAGGTCTCGCCGCCGGACATGGGGGCGCTGATGAGGGAGGAATTGCGGTAGCGGGGATCGTCCGTAACTTCCTCTCCCACCCAGGGCGGCAGCGGCACGTCCTCGATGCCGTGCTCCAACTCGATCTCGGCGACGATCAGCCCGTCATTCTCGCCCTCGAACACGTCGATGGTCCAGAGCTTGCCGGCGAAGGACACCTCGTATCGGACCTTCTCGATGAGGGGCTTCAGGCAATGGTCCCGCAGCATGACTTCGGCGTCGGCTGGCGGGATTTGATATTCGAACTCGGCCCGGCTCATGCCGGAGGTCGCGCCCTTCACCGTGAGGAAGGCCCGATCCTCCGCGTGGCGCACCCGCACCGTGGCGTCGGCAGCCACGCACAAATAGCCCTGCCGAAACCGGCGCCCCCGCGCGCCCTCGCGCCAACTGTCCGACACGACCAGGAACTTCCGTTCGATCTCGACCGCCATGGGTGCTTTCCACATCGTTGGACCCGCCTATCAGTGGCGCGCCTTGACGTAATGGGAAAGCAAAAAGTGATATCCAACGCGGATCAAAATGCCGCCGGCGGCCTCGACGAGGTGCCGACGGACAAAGGCGGGCATCAGTCATGCCGGTTGGGAAGCCTACCCCACGCGCGGCGGAGGGACCGCGTCGTCCTCCACATCATGCTTGCTGGGCGGATCGGTATCCCCGATCACGGTGACGCGCAGGATGTTCGTAGTGCCCGGCCGTGCGAAGGGAACGCCGGCCGTGATGGCCAGCCGGTCGCCGGGCGCGCCGAAGCCTTCGCGGACGGCGATGCGCACCGCATTGTCCACCATCTCGCCGAAGGAATGGATGTCCTGCGGTGCGTGAACCGCATGCACGGCGTATGACAGAGCGAGGCGGCGCGCCGTCTCGATGCGGCTGGTAATGCCGAGGATGGGCTGCGCGGGCCGCTCGCGCGCGGCGCGCAGGCCCGTAGTGCCCGACAGCGTATAGGCGACCAGCGCCTTCGCCTCCACCGCCGTCGCGGTTTGCGTCGCAGCCTTGATCACCGCGCCGCCGATGGAGTGGCCAATGGGTGCGGGCGTGGCATCAAGGGTGCGCCGATATTCGGGGTCGCGCTCCACATTGCGGATGATCTCATCCATGAAGGCGACCGCCTCCACCGGATATTGCCCCGCCGCGCTTTCCGCCGAGAGCATCACGCAGTCCGCGCCCTCATAGACGGCGGTGGCGACGTCGGAGACTTCCGCACGGGTGGGAACCGGGGCGGTGATCATGCTTTCCAGCATCTGCGTCGCGACAATGACCGGACGGCCGAAGCGGCGCGATTCGGCGATCATGCGCTTCTGGATTGCGGGCACTTCGGGCAGGGACAATTCCACGCCCAGATCCCCGCGCGCCACCATGATGGCGTCGGAGAGCTGGACCAGCTCTGTCAGATGCTCCACCGCCGAGGGCTTTTCCATCTTCAGCATCACGGCGGCCTTGTCGCCGATGATGGCGCGGGCTTCGTGGATGTCTTCCGGCCGCTGGACGAAGGAGAGCGCGATCCACTCGACCCCCTTCGAGAGCGCAAAATGGAGGTCGGCGTGATCCTTCTGCGTGAGCGGCGACAATGGCAGCACCACGTCGGGAATATTGAAGCCCTTATTGTTGGAGAGGCGCGTGCCGCTGATGACCTCGGCATCGAGCCAGCCCGGTCCCTTCGCCACCACCTTCAGGCGCACCTTTCCATCGTCGCAGAGCACGGTCGCGCCGATGGTGAGCGCCTCGATGATGTCGGGATGGGGGATCGGAACGCGGTTCTCGTCGCCGAGGCGTTCCACATCCGCATCGAAACGCAGCACCTTGCCGGGCGCAAAGGTGATGGCGCTGTCGGTGAACCGGCCAAGCCGAAGCTTCGGCCCCTGAAGATCGGCGATGATGCCGATGGGCCGCCCGGTCTCGGCCTCCAGCGCCCGGATGCGGTCGATGACCGCCCCATGATCGGGCTGCGTGCCATGGCTGAAATTCAGGCGGAACACGTCCACGCCGGCGAGAAAGAGCGCGCGGAGCTTTTCCGGGCTGTTGGAGGCTGGCCCGACCGTGGCGACGATCTTGGTGGACCGGTTGCGTCTCATGGCTCGCTTCCTCCCCTGTCTGATCCGCGTGAGCTGCCATCCCGATCCGCTCGGGAACCGGCGCTCAAGTTCAAGTTACCCTGCGGCGTGGCATTGATCACCCGGCGGGGGCGGCAGTTTGAGCGGAATAGCTCCGCTGCGTCACGTCCTTATTGTGCGCCGGGATCATCTCGTCACTGTGACCCGACCGAGCGGCCGCGCCGCCCGGTCAGGGATGAGATTGCATTTTCCAACCCGAGGACCGCGGTCACGCGACCTCGTGGTTCCCGAGCATTTCCAGGGCCTTCACCATGGCGGAATGGTCGAGCTTCGCGCCGCCATGGGCGGCCACCGCGTTGAACAGTTCCTGCGCCGTCGCCGTATTGGGCAGGGACAGGCCGAGCGCGCGCGCGGAGGACAGCGCCAGATTGAGGTCCTTCTGGTGCAGCTCAATGCGGAAGCCCGGATTGAAATTGCGCGTCACGATGCGCTCGCCATGCACTTCCAGGATCCGCGAATTGGCGAAGCCGCCCATCAGCGCCTGGCGGACTTTCGCCGGGTCCGCACCCGCCTTGGAGGCGAACAGAAGGGCTTCGCTGACCGCTTCGATGGTGAGCGCGACAATGATCTGGTTGGCGACCTTGGTCGTCTGCCCGTCACCATTGCCGCCGACCAGGGTGATGTTCTTTCCCATCTTCTCGAACAGCGGCTTCACCGTGTCGAAGGCCGCCTGCGGGCCGCCCACCATGATGGTCAAGGACGCGGCCTTCGCGCCCACATCGCCGCCCGAAACCGGGGCATCGAGATAGTCGCAGCCGAGCTTGTTGATCTTTTCGGCGAAGCCCTTGGTGGCGACCGGCGAGATGGAGCTCATGTCCACCACGATTTTGCCGGCGGACAATCCCTCTGCCACGCCCTTGGCGCCGAACAGGGCCTCTTCCACATGGGGGGTATCGGGCACCATCAGGATGACCACGTCGGCCTTCTGGGCGACCTCGGCCGAGGAGGCGCAGGCGGTCGCGCCCTTGCCCGTCAGTTCGGCGGGCACATTCACCACGTCATAGAGGAAGAGCGTGTGGCCGGCGTCGATGAGATGTCCGGCCATGGGGGTTCCCATGATGCCGAGACCGATGAAACCCACATTCATGTGCGTGCCTCCAGGCTGATTGTTCTTAAGGGCCGGCCGGATCATGCCGGCCGGCAAGGGCGGCGGCCCCGAGAGCACGTTCCGATCTGATTGCATCGCAATCCGATCGGTAAAACGTTCTCTACCAATAATTTAGAGACTGATTCACCGATCAGGTTGATCCAACCTGATCGGATCAGGCTCTAAAGCCGCGCCGCCCAACGGCTCAACGATAGGTGGCGAGCCAGCCGAGGCCGGCATCGGTCGTGGTCTTGGGCTTGTATTCGGCGCCCACCCAGCCGGTGTAGCCGGCTTCGTCGATGGCATTGAGCACGAAGGGATAATTGATCTCGCCCGTGCCCGGCTCGCCGCGACCGGGATTGTCCGCGAGCTGGATGTGCTTGATGCGGGGCATCAGCGCGCGCAGCGTCGGAGTGAGGTCTCCCTCCATGATTTGCATGTGATAGATGTCGTACTGCAGGAAGATGTCGTCCGCGCCGACCTCGTCGAACAGCACGATCGCCTGCTTGGTGCCCGACAAATGGAAGCCGGGTATGTCGCGCGTGTTGATGGCTTCCGCGACGAAGGGAATGCCGGCCTTCTTCAGTTCGGCGGCGGCGAACTTCAGGTTCGACACCAGCGTCTCATGCACCTTTTCGGCCGGCACGTCCTTCGGCGTGAGGCCGACCAGGACGTTCAAGGTCTGCGTTCCCAGCACCTTGGCATAGTCGATGGCCTTGCCGACGCTGTCCTGGAATTCCCCGACCCGGTCGGGCAGGACCGCGATGCCGCGCTCGCCCGCCGCCCAGTCGCCGGCCGGGAGATTGTGCAGCGCCTGGGTGAGCCCGTGCGCCTCCAGCTTTTCCTTCAACTGCTCCGCGGGATAGGCATAGGGGAAGAGATATTCGACGCCGGTGAAACCGGCCGTGGCGGCCTTCTCGAAGCGGTCGAGGAAGTCGATCTCGTTCCAGAGCATCGTGAGATTGGCAGCGAATTCGGGCATTCACCTCTCCGCGTGGCTGAGCCTTGGTTTTGGCTTGAAATGTAAGGGCGACGGCACGGGGTGCCGGTCGCAAAGAACCCTCCGGCGCACGGCCGGAGGGTCAAGTCTACCCAATGTTTGGAGGGGAGGTCACTCCGCGGGCTCGGGTTGCCGCACCTTCTCGACGGGGACGTCGAGAATTTCTTCAAACTCGTTGATCTTGTCGATTTCCACGCCCATGGCGATGTTGGTCACCCGCTCCAGGATGAACTCAACCACCACCGGCACCTGATGCTCCTGCATCAGCTTCTCGGCATGGGCAAAGGCGTCCTTGAACTCGTTGGGCGTGCGCACCCGGATCGCCTTGCAGCCGAGGCCCTCGGCGACCGCAACGTGATCGACGCCATAGCCGCCGGCATCTTCGGAATTGATGTTGTCGAAGGCCAGCGACACCTCGAAGTCCATCTCGAAGCCGCGCTGGGCCTGACGGATCAGCCCCAGATAGGAGTTGTTCACCACCACATGCAGATAGGGCAGCTTGTGCTGGGCGCCGACCGCCAACTCCTCGATGAGGAACTGGAAGTCGTAATCGCCCGAGAGCGCCACGATCTTCGCGTCGGGCCGGGCGGCGCGAACCCCGAGGGCTGCCGGCAGCGTCCAGCCGAGGGGGCCGGCCTGGCCGCAATTGATCCAGTTGCGCGGGCTGTAGACATTCAGGAACTGCGCGCCGGCGATCTGCGAGAGACCGATGGTCGTGACATAGGTCACGTCTCGGCCGAGCGCCTCGTTCATCTCCTCATACACGCGCTGAGGCTTCAGCGGCACATTGTCGAAATGCGACTTGCGCAGCAGGGTCTGTTTGCGCTGGAAGCATTCCGCCGCCCAGTCGGTGTAATCGGGCAGCTTGCCGGCCGCCTTCCAATCGCGGGCGATCTCCACGAACAGTTCAAGCGCCGCCCTGGCATCGGAGACGACGCCGAAATCCGGCCCGAACACTCGTCCGATCTGGGTCGGCTCAATGTCCACGTGAACGAACTTGCGGCCCTTCGTGTAGACCTCGACTGAGCCGGTGTGGCGATTGGCCCAGCGGTTGCCGATGCCCATCACGAAATCGGAGGCCAGCAGATTGGCGTTGCCATAGCGGTGCGAGGTCTGAAGGCCGCACATGCCGGCCATCAGACGATGGTCGTCGGGGATCGTGCCCCAGCCCATGAGGGTGGGAATGACCGGAACGCCGGTGACCTCGGCGAACTCCACCAGAAGATCGGAGGCGTCCGCATTGATGATGCCGCCGCCCGCGACGATCAGGGGCTTCTTGCTGTCGAGGAAGAAGGAGAGCGCCTTTTCCGCCTGGGCGCGGGTCGCCTTGGGCTTGTAGACGGGCAGGGGCGCGTAGGTCTCTTCGTCGAACTCGATCTCGGCCAACTGGACGTCGATCGGCAGGTCGATGAGCACCGGGCCGGGGCGGCCCGAGCGCATGATGTGGAAGGCCTGCTGGAACACCATGGGGACGAGCGCCGGCTCGCGCACCGTGACCGCCCATTTGGTGACCGGCTTGGCGATGGATTCGATGTCCACCGCCTGGAAGTCTTCCTTGTAGAGACGTGCGCGGGGCGCCTGGCCGGTGATGCACAGGATCGGAATGGAATCCGCCGAGGCCGAATAGAGCCCGGTGATCATGTCCGTGCCGGCCGGGCCGGACGTGCCGATGCACACGCCGATATTCCCGGCGACCGCCCGGGTATAGCCTTCCGCCATGTGCGAGGCGCCTTCCACGTGGCGCGCCAGGACGTGGCGGATGGAGCCGCGCAGCTTCAGCGCGGAATAGAGCGGATTGATCGCGGCGCCCGGAACACCGAAGGCACACGAGATGCCTTCCTTTTCCAGAACGCGGACCGCGGCGTCGACGGCGCGCATGCGAGCCATGGCTTCCTCCCGAATTTGATTTTCAAAAGGGATACGCCAGGATCGTCCTTGCTTCTATGGCAAGGGTTGGAAGTACATTAATTCCGATTTGGAAATAATAGCATCGCGCCGACAGGGGCGGCGGCTAGGCCATCTCCACGCGGTTTCGTCCGTTCTGCTTGGCCAGATAGAGGGCGGTGTCGGCGCGGGAAATGGGCTCCTGCGGATCAATTGGCCGTCCCTGCGGCAGGACCACATGAAGGCCCGCGCTCACCGTGAGGGGCCAACGCAGATCCTGCGCATGCTCCACATTGCGCCGGATTCGCTCTGCGACATCCCGCACTGCGGCCGGGTCTGTCTTGGGGAGGACGACAAGAAATTCTTCGCCGCCGAATCGGCCCACAACATCGGTTTTGCGCGCGCACCGTTCCAGAACGCGGGCGACCCCCTTCAAGGCGGCATCGCCCTCCAGATGCCCGTGGGCGTCGTTGTACGCCTTGAAGTGATCCACATCGACCATGATGAAGCCGGTCTTTGTTCCTTCCCGCTCCGCCAGCCGAAGCGCATCCTCGATCTTCTGGTCGAGGGCGCGGCGATTGAGAATGCCGGTCAGGGCGTCGATGTCCGCTAGGGCCTGGAGCTTCTGGTTCGCGGCCTCAAGGTCGGCTTGGCGCTCCGCCAATTGGGCGCTGAGCAGGCGGCGCGTATTGATGTCCTGGATCTGCGCAATGAAGCAGCGCGGCGTCCCGTCCTCGAACCGCACCAGCGTGGCATTGAGCTGCGCCCAGACCGCTTCTCCGTTGGGGCGCAGATAGCGCTTCTCGATCTGATAATCCCGTGCCACGCCGGTCAGAAGCGCATGGACGAGTTCGAGGTCGGCGGGCAGATCATCAGGATGCGTGATCGACTGGAAATCCCGCAGGAGCAAGTCTGGCTCGGCATAGCCCAGGAAGGCGCAGGCGGCCGCATTCACCTCCAGAAAGCGCCCGTCGAGGCCCACCATCATCATGCCGATGGGGGCGTTGGCAAATGCTGCTGAAAACATGAGGCTCGCTTCGCGCCGCTGCGTTTCCGCCGCGCGGCGCCGCGCTTCCAGGTCCTGGCGCTCTATGGCGCGTCCAAGCGTGTCGGCGAGCAGCTCGAGAAAAGCGCGATCGGTCGCATCGAACGGCGACGTGCGGGGCTCCGGATCAAGCAGGCTCAGCACACCAAAGAGGGTTGGGCCCACGCGAATGGGAGCTGAAGCGTAGGATTCGAACTGCCCTTCGAGGTAAATGGGATGCGCGCGCAGGCTCTCGCTGGCCGCGATGTTATGGCAGAGCAGGCTGGTGCGGGACTTCAGAGCGTCGGAGACGAACAGCGTGCGCACCGGGCGGCATGCTCCGTCGGCAAATGGGACGTCCACCTCGGAGACCACGCGCAGGAAGGTCAGCATCTCGCCGCGAAGCGCACCGATCACACCGGTGCGCATGCCGAAAATGGATTTCGCCGCGGCCAGATAGGCGTCGAACAGCCCCTGTTGGGACTGGGTCTGAAGCGCCAACAGAGCGCGCAACGCGCCCAGCGCGGCGGCGAGATCCAAAGGCTCGGTCTGTGTTTCTGGAATATGCCGTTCACTGGCCCGCAAGCAGCTTTCGCCCATACCGTTCTCCACCTCCTCCCCGCGCGGAGGGAATGACATGGGCTCATGCGATAAGTGTTGCCTGCAGTGCATACAACACAGGGAAACGCCGTATGCCGTCGGCCGTCACGCACGTTGCCGGAAGCGGCCTGGCCATGGCCCCGGCGCAGCGCTATCCGCTGTTTGCGGTTTCGCCGCGCGCGCGCCTGCGGCATGGTGGTAGCGATTCGTATGGCCGGATCTTCCGGCGGGGTCCGTTGGCCCACAGGATATGGTCATGATCGACATTGCGACCCGGGTCTATAATCACACGTGGAAGATCGACCCCATCGTCCGGTCCATCCTCGACACCGATTTCTACAAATTGCTCATGGGCCAAGCCATTCACCGGCGGCATCCGGCGGTGCAGGTGACGTTTGGAATTCACAATCGATCCAGTCACGTGCGGCTCGCCGAAATCATCGACATCGGCGAGTTGAAAGAGCAATTGGACCACGTGCGCACGCTCAGCCTGACGCGTGGGGAGTCCACTTGGCTGCGCGGCAACATGTTCTATGGCAAGCGCCAGATGTTCTCGCCCGACTATGTGGCTTGGCTCGAACGCTTCCGGTTCCCCGCCTATCACCTGGAGAAGCGGGAGGGGCAGTATGAACTGACCTTCGAGGGGCCCTGGGTGGAGACCACCATGTGGGAGATCCCGGCCCTCGCCATCATCAACGAACTGCGCTCCCGGGCCGTTTTGAAGGGCCTGGGCAAGTTCGAACTTCAGATCCTGTATGCGCGCGCCATGTCCCGGGTGTGGGAGAAGATCGCGTTTCTCAAGACCCTGGGGCCGGTGAACATCGCGGATTTCGGCACGCGCCGCCGCCATGGCTTCCTCTGGCAGGACTGGTGCGTCCAGGCTCTGATCGAAGGGCTCGGCGAGACCTTCCTCGGCACCTCGAACTGCCTCATCGCCATGCGGAGGGAGGTGGAGGCAGCCGGCACGAATGCCCATGAACTGCCGATGGTCTATGCCGCTCTTGCCCGCTCGGACCAGGAACTGCGTTGGGCGCCCTATCAGGTGCTCGCGGACTGGCAGGAGGAATATGACGGCAACCTGCGCATCATGCTGCCGGACACGTTCGGCACGACCGGGTTCCTGGCCAATGCGCCGGCGTGGCTCGACGGCTGGACCGGCATCCGGATCGACAGCAAGGATCCGTTGGAGGGCGGCGAGGAAGCCATCGCTTGGTGGCGCGCGCGCGGCCAGGACCCGCGCGAGAAGCTCGCCATCTTCTCCGATGCGCTGGATGTGGAAGAGGTCGCGCGAATCAACGCGCGCTTTGCTGGGCGCATGCGGCTCGGCTTCGGCTGGGGCACGCTGCTCACCAATGATTTTCGCGGCCTGGCCCCCGACGGCTCCCTCGATCCCATCTCGATCGTCTGCAAGGTCGTGTCCGCCAACGGCCATCTGGCGGTGAAGCTCTCGGACAATCCGACCAAGGCCATGGGGCCGGCGGACGAAGTCGAGCGATACAAGCGGGTGTTCAATGTCGGGGATCAGGTGGCCCGGCGCACGGTGGTCTGAACGGCCCCGTGCCCCTTCAGCCGGCGGAGCGCGGCAGGCTCGCCCGCTGGCGCAAGGGATGCGCCGCCACGGCCAGAAGAGAACCATAGCGGCGGCGGGCATCGCTGACCGTTCCATTGTCGCCGATCGCGGCTTCCTGGAGTTCGGCGAGCGCGAACGGGCTCGGCTCAGCCGGCAGCACGACCACCTCCGGCACGC
This sequence comes from Pseudomonadota bacterium, assembly GCA_040755535.1. Lineage (GTDB taxonomy): Bacteria > Pseudomonadota > Alphaproteobacteria > Rhizobiales > Xanthobacteraceae > Aquabacter. Next base: position 20,635 of record JBFMAV010000003.1, read on the forward strand.
AATTGGCGAGGTTCAGCACGTCGCGTGCGGTCAGTGCGGCGAGAGCTTTGGCGATCAGGGCGCATTGATAGGCCTGGCGGTCCGGCGAAAGGCGCTCCCAAGGCTCAAGCAGGGGATAGCGTTCGCGTGCCGCGCTGTGCGCACCCTTTGCCATCCGCTCAACCATGTCCGCCGCAATCATCGTGTGGTCCCAATGCTCCTGCGTCCCGTCTGACCATCCTCCCCAGGCACCCTTTCCCAACTCTTTCGCACGCGCCACCCCCGCCAAACGTGGTCAATAGAGGGTTAGCGGCGGCACCCGGCGGGCTGCGGATTGCGCGCGCCGGTCCGCCTGATACACTCTTTGTGAATTGATCAATAAAGGCTCCGGCTTCGTGCGCCTCGCTGCGCGCCGGGCAGGAGCGACGAGGGGTTCAAAATGAGGAACGAGACGCTCGGATCCCAAGGGGATCCGGCGCCATCGGGCCAGGAGCGTCCCCGCGCAACGGGAGAACCGGATCACGCACGCACGGGCGGCGCGGTACGAGATGAACGCGTCTATGCCGCCGTGGATCTCGGCACCAACAATTGCCGCCTTCTCATTGCGCGGCCCACCGGTCGGTCCTTCCGCGTGATCGATGCATTTTCGCGCATTGTCCGGCTCGGGGAGGGCGTGGCCGCGAGCGGCAGGTTGGGCGCCGCGGCCATGGAGCGAGCCTTGGCGGCGCTCGACATATGTGCCGCGAAGATCACCGCACGTGGCGTCTCCCGCGCACGGATCATCGCCACCGAGGCTTGCCGGGCCGCCGCCAATGGAGCGGACTTTCGCGCATTGGTCGAGGCCCGCACCGGCCTGCAGCTTGAAATCGTCGACCGACAGACCGAAGCATCGCTTGCGGCTGCGGGTTGCGCGCCCTTGGTCGATCCCACATGCGACGGGGCCATCCTGTTCGATATCGGCGGAGGCTCGACCGAGGTGGTCTGGCTGGGCCGGCGCGGGGCGGGGGACGAGGGACCGCCGCGCGCGCGCATCCGCTCATGGGCCTCCCTGCCGACGGGGGTGGTGTCACTGGCCGAGCGCCATGGCGGCGTGAAGGTGTCGCGCGACCTGTTCGACGCCATGGTCGCGGAGGTGGCCGAACGGCTGGAGGGGGTTCGGCAAAGCTGGGGGCTGCGGGCGCCGGGGCGCATGCATCTGCTCGGCACGTCCGGCACGGTGACCACCGTCGCCGGCATACATCTCGGGCTGCAACGCTATGACCGGACCCGGGTGGACGGGGCATGGCTGCGCGCGAAGGACATCAATCAAGTGGTGGATCAACTGGTGGGAATGTCGTTCGAGGAGCGGGTGTCGAATCCGTGCATCGGCGCCCAGCGGGCCGACCTGGTGCTGGCCGGCTGCGCGATCATGGAGGCGGTCCGCGGGGCCTTCCCGACCGACCGCCTGCGGGTGGCGGATCGGGGATTGAGGGAGGGCATGCTGGTTCAGCTGATGCGCGCCGACGGCGTGTGGCGACGGTCGGGCGCAGCCGGCACCGGTGTGGGCGCACCATGAGCGCGCCTCCCAAGGGGCCGGACGGCCGGCCGCTCAAGGTGCGGGTGAAGACCGCGCGGGGCCGCACGACCTCGTCGCAGAAATGGCTCCAGCGTCAATTGAACGATCCCTATGTCGCCCGCGCAAAGCGCGAGGGCTGGCGCTCGCGCGCCGCGTTCAAGCTGATCGAGATGAATGAGAAGGTGCATCTGCTCCGGCGGGGCCTGCGCGTCGTCGATCTCGGCGCGGCGCCCGGAGGGTGGAGCCAGGTGGCGGCCCAGCGCATTGGCCTGGAGGAGGGCAAGGGCAAGCTGGTGGCCATCGACCTGCTGGAGATGGACCCCATTCCTGGCGTCACCTTCGCCCAGATGGATTTCCTCGACGAGGACGCGCCGCAGCGTTTGATGGCCATGCTGGACGGGCAGGCGGATCTCGTCATGTCGGACATGGCCGCCAATGCCACCGGTCATCGCGCCACCGACCATCTCAAGATTGTGGCGCTGGTGGAGCTTGCGGCGGATTTCGCGCGCCAGGTTCTCGCGCCGGGCGGGGCGTTTGTCGCCAAGGTGCTCCAGGGTGGCACGGAAGGCAGCCTGCTGGTCAACCTCAAGCGCGATTTCACTCAAGTGAAGCATTTGAAACCGGCGGCGAGCCGCCAGGATTCTGCGGAGCTTTACGTCCTGGCCACGGGATTTCGCGGCAAGGCTGCGACGGTGGGCGCGGACGAGGAGATGGGAACAGGGGAGGAGTGAGGGCGTAAAAACGCCCCCGCCCTCATTCTGCCTCGCGCTCCACCGCGATGACGCGGCCCCGCTCCACAGCCAGTGCGAGGCGCCCGGCTTTCAGGGCCAATGCGCGCTCGCCGAACAGTTCGCGCCGCCACCCGCTGAGGGCGGGCACGTCCGCTTCGTCGCTGACCGCGATCCGCTCAAGGTCTTCCGTGGTGGCGATCACCTTGGCGGCGACGGCATGCTGTTCCGCCGTCATGCGCAGCAGCACCTTCAGCAATTCTACGGTGGCCGCGGCGCCATTGGGGATGGGACGGTCGCGCTCGATGCGCGGCAGGGTCTTCGGATCGCGCTCCACTCCGCGTCGCACGGCCTCCAGCACGGCCTCCCCATAGCGTGAGCGTTCGAAGCCCTTCGGCAGGGAGCGCAGTTCCGCGAGCTTTTCCGGCGTCTGCGGTTGTTGAAGGGCGATCTCGCCGATCACCTCGTCCTTGATGATGCGGCCGCGCGGTTGGTCGCGTGCCTGGGCCTCGCGTTCGCGCCAGGCGGCGACCTCGATCAGCACCGCCAGTTCGCGGGGCTTGCGCACGCGGGATTTCAACCGTTCCCAGGCCCGCTCCGGCTCCTGACGATAGGTCGAGGGGGAGGTCAGGATGTGCATCTCCTCGCCCACCCATTCGCCCCGCCCCCGGCGCTCCAGATCGCGCAGCATGGAGAGATAAATGTCCCGCAGGTGCGTGACATCGGCGATGGCGTAAGTGAGCTGCGCCTGCGACAGCGGCCGGCGCGCCCAGTCCGTAAAGCGTGAGGACTTGTCGAGCGCGTGGCCGCACACCCGCTGGACCAATTGGTCATAGGAAATGCTGTCGCCATAGCCGAGCACCATGGCCGCGACCTGCGTGTCGAAGACCGGGTGAGGAATGAGGCCAGCGCGGTGCCAGACGATTTCGATATCCTGGCGGGCCGCGTGGAACACCTTGGTCACGCGCGGATTGGCCATCAGCTCGAAGAATGGCGCGAGATCGATATCCGGTGCCAAGGCATCGATGATGACCGCCTCCTCCATGGACGCGGCCTGGATGACGCAGAGCTTGGGCCAGAATGTCGTCTCGCGCAAAAATTCGGTGTCGACGGTGACGAAATCATGGCGAGAGAGTCGGGCGCAGGCGGCAGCCAACGCCTCTGTGGAGGTGATGGGATCCATGTGCAAACCATAGCGCGCGGAAACAGTGCCTTGAAAGGGCCTTATTGCTGAACGGTGGAAAAACCGCTCGCGATACACGCGGCGGTGTCCTCGGGAGGGATGGCTTTCCCCATCAGCCAGCCTTGGACAAGGCTGCATCCTTCTGCTTTGAGAATCTCAAGCTGCTCCAGCGTTTCCACGCCTTCTATGGTGGTGTCGAGCGGCAAGGCGCGCGCCAGGGAGAGAATGGCGCGGAGCACCGGAAGGCTCTGGCGCTCCACTCCGAGGCCCTCGACAAACGCGTGGTCGATTTTGATGCGATCGACCGGAAGCGTCCGCAGATAGGCGAAAGACGAATAGCCGGTGCCGAAATCATCCAGAGCGATTCGCACACCCTGCCGGCGAAATCCCTCGATGATCTCGGTCGCGACAGGGCCTTCCTGCATCAGCGCGGTCTCGGTGATTTCCAGTTCCAGGCGATGGGCGGGCAGGCCGGTTGCCGCCAGCGCGGCGGACACCTGCTCGACCACGCGGCTCGCCCGGAACTGGAGCGCGGAAATGTTGACCGAGATGAAAATGTCCTGCGGCCAAGCCAAGGCTGCGCGGCAGGCCTGCTCCAGCACCCAGCCGCCCAGCGGCAGAACCAGCCCGATGGTTTCCGCCGCCGGCAGGAAGGCGGCGGGGCTCACAATGCCCCGGCTGGGATGCCGCCAGCGGACCAGCGCCTCGAACCCCCTGACCCGTCCAGTCTGGCAATCGAAAATCGGCTGATACACCACGAAGAACTGGTCTTGCCGCCAGGCCGTATCCAGGTCCACCTCAAGCACACGCCGGGCCAGGGCCACGCGCTCCATTTCGCGCTGGAAGACCCGTGCGAGGCCCCGCCCGTCCCCCTTGGCCCGATAGAGGGCGAGATCGGCGCTTTTCAAGAGTTCCTCAAGCCCCCGTCCATGGTGTGGGCAGAGGGCGATGCCGATGCTGCCGCCGGCGACGATCCGATGATGGTCGAGATCAAAAGGGTCCTTGATGGCGCGAATGACGGAAGCGGCAACGCCCAGGGCCGCCTCTTCTTCAGCCTCTGCGAGGACGATGGCGAACTCGTCGCCCCCCAGTCGCGAGATAATGAGGGCCTGGGGAACCGTCGCGCAGATCCGTTCGGCAGCCGCGCGCAGCAGGCGGTCGCCAACGGCGTGCCCGAGCGTGTCGTTCACCGACTTGAAGTAATCGAGGTCGAGGAACAGCAAGGCGCAGTGCGGCCCCGTCTGCGCCCTTTGAAACACTCCTTCCAGATATTCGACCAGGCCAAGCCGGTTCGGTAAGTCGGTAAGGGTGTCGCGGCGGGCCGCCGCATAGAGCGCGCGCGCGAGCTTCTTCTGATGGTCGATGCGGTTCTCGGTGCCGATCGCTGCGGCGACCACGCCAAAGCAGACCAGCAGCGCGAACGCCACGATGGGCAGGGCTTGGCTCCAGGCGCGACGTGAAAGTGCGCCCTGCGTGTCGGTGACGAGAATGCTGAGAGGGAACCCCGCCACCTTGCGCGCGGCGAAAATTCGGGCGGTCGAATCGATGAGGCCCGGGTCCGCACTCCCGATCTGCGGTGGATGAGACAAAAGCGCGGCCAGCGCTTGCGTGTCACGGGAGGAGGGAGCCATCGGGGATGGGGGATATCCGGCCAGATAGGTCCCGTCCGACCGGAACATGAGGATGGCCGCGTTCGCTCCCAAATCGATGCCGCTGAAAATTTCATCGAAATAGGATTGCCGCAGGGCCACAAGCAGAAGGCCGAGGAAATGTCCGTCTGGTGCGTTGAGGCGCCGCGCCACATAGATGGTCTCGGTTCCGGTGGCGCGGTTCGGCACCGGGGCGCTGACAAAGACGGCCGGCGCGTTCTCGGCGCGCAGCGCCTGGAAATAATCGCGATCCGCCACCTGCACGTCGGGGACCGGCCAGAAGCGGCTGAAATTGAGCAGCCGACCTGTTTCGTCGATGACCGTGACGGCGTCCACATATGGCAGCGCGTCGATTTTATCGCGCATGAGCCGGTGCATGGTCTCGCCGCGCACCAGCGCATCCAATTGTTCACGGCTCGCCACGCGGGACGAGGTGATGGTCTCAAGCAACGCCCTCTGGGCCAGATCCACGGCCTGGAACGCGCGTTCGGTCTGACCCGCCAGCGTCAGGGCAAGGTTCTCAAGCTCGCGCTTGCGATCCGATATGGCTCGCTCGCCGGCGCGGTAGGCCAACAAGCCAGCAACCACCATGACGACGAGGCAGATGAGGCCCGCAAGGCGCTTCAGCCGCTGCGTGCTGCGGCTGACGAGCGGGAGGGTGGCATCTGCGCCGTCTCTCACGGGCACACCGCCCTCTCTGTGTCCCGTCACTCATTCGTTCCTTCCGGCAATAGATGCGCGGGGCGCACCCGCCGCTGCGGATTCCTTGTTGACTCTCGCGGCACTCAACGCGTCCCGGATCCCGGCCTCTGTCGCTTCTCGCACAGCTTCGTCCGAGGGCCGGGGTGATCCACAGGTGAGACCGAGCAGGTCTCCTCCGCGTTCACTCCGAGAATGTTTGCATACTGTCATTCGTTCCTATCAAAGACTAACATCCTGTTTCAGGAAACAATTTGGTACGATGTTCGGGTGCTCGAAAGGCGCGCCGCGCAGGTCCCTCGGTGGGAGCGACCACCGGCGACCGGGTGCTGCGCTTGACAAGGCAGGGTTCGCATGCACCTTCCGGCGGCCTGCGGCGCCGCCCGGCGCCGGCGCATTGTTCTTCTGTCCGAAAGGCCGCTGTCCATGCACCGCTACCGCACCCACACCTGCGGTTCGCTCACCGAGGCGCAGGTGGGCGAGACCGTCCGCTTGTCCGGCTGGTGCCACCGCATCCGTGACCATGGCGGCGTGCTGTTCATCGACCTGCGCGACCATTACGGACTGACCCAAGTGGTGGTCGATCCCGACAGCCCCGCTTTCGCCGCCGCCGAGAAGGTGCGCGCGGAATGGGTGGTGCGCTTCGACGGCAAGGTGCGGCTGCGGCCCGAGGGAACGGAGAATGCGGACCTGCCGACGGGCAAGATCGAAATCTACGCCACCGAACTTGAAGTGCTGGGGCCTGCGGCCGAACTGCCGCTGCCCGTGTTCGGCGAGCAGGATTATCCGGAAGACATCCGCCTGCGCTACCGCTTCCTCGATCTGCGGCGCGAGCGCATCCACAACAACATCATGACGCGCGGCCGCATCATCGACAGCCTGCGCCAGCGCATGAAGGGCCAGGGCTTCTTCGAGTTCCAGACGCCCATCCTCACGGCGTCGTCCCCGGAAGGCGCGCGCGACTTCCTCGTCCCCTCGCGCATCCATCCCGGCAAGTTCTATGCGCTGCCACAGGCGCCCCAGCAGTACAAGCAGCTCATCATGATGAGCGGCTTCGACCGCTACTTCCAGATCGCGCCCTGCTTCCGCGATGAGGATCCGCGCGCCGACCGCCTGCCGGGTGAGTTCTACCAGCTCGATCTGGAAATGAGCTTCGTTGAGCAGGAAGACGTGTTCGCGGCGGTGCAGCCGGTCATCACCGGCGTGTTCGAGGAATTTGCGGGTGGCAAGCCGGTGACGAAGGACTGGCCGCGCATTCCCTATGCGGAGGCGCTGCGCAAGTACGGGTCCGACAAGCCGGACCTGCGCAACCCGCTGGTGATGCAGAACGTCTCCGAGCACTTCCGGGGCTCCGGCTTCAAGGTGTTCGCCCGCATGCTGGAAGACCCGAAGAACGAGGTCTGGGCCATTCCCGGCCCCACCGGCGGCTCCCGCGCCTTCTGCGACCGCATGAACAGCTGGGCGCAGGGCGAGGGCCAGCCGGGCCTTGGCTACATCATGTGGCGCGAAGGCAATGAGGGTGCCGGCCCGCTCGCCAACAATATCGGTCCCGAGCGGACCGAGGCGATCCGGCAGGCGCTTGGCCTTCAGGCCGGCGATGCCGCCTTCTTCGTCGCCGGGGACCCGTCCAAGTTCTACAAGTTCGCCGGTCTCGCCCGCACCCGCGTGGGCGAGGAGCTGAAGCTCGTCGACCACGACCGCTACGAGCTGGCCTGGATCGTCGACTTCCCCTTCTATGAGTGGAACGAGGACGAGAAGAAGATCGACTTCTCGCACAACCCCTTCTCCATGCCGCAGGGCGGGCTGGATGCGCTGAACGGCCAGGAGCCGCTTTCCATCAAGGCGTTCCAGTACGACATCGCCTGCAATGGCTATGAGATCGCGTCGGGCGGCATCCGCAACCACCGCCCCGAGGCCATGGTGAAGGCGTTCGAGCTGGCGGGCTATGACGAGCAGACCGTCATCGACCGCTTCGGCGGCATGTATCGCGCTTTCCAATATGGCGCGCCGCCCCATGGCGGCATGGCGGCGGGCATCGACCGCATCGTGATGCTGCTGTGCGGGGTCACGAACCTGCGCGAGATCTCGCTCTTCCCCATGAACCAGCAGGCGCTCGACCTGCTCATGGGCGCGCCCTCGGACGTGACGGCCAAGCAGTTGCGCGAACTGCACATCCGCCTGAACCTGCCGCAGAAGTGACGCGCGCCTCTCACCTCAGCCGAAACAAAAAGAGCGCCGGGGCGACCGCCTCGGCGCTCTTTTGATGTGAAGCCTTCGATCACGCCGGCTTTGCCGACACGTTCCTTTGCTTCGCCTTCGCGATCCGGCCATTGACGATTTGCGACAGCGCGACGATCACGATCACCGTGCCCACATAGGCGATGATTTGCATGCCCGTGGGCTGTGCCCGATAGCCCACCATGGTCCGCAGCACCCGCCCGACCGCCCCATCGTCGGACAACAACCAGGAGGAATCCCAAAGGGGATCCGACAAGGACTGGATGAACCCGGTGTCCTGGAGAATCCCCACCGACTGCGCGGCAAGGCCGGCGGCGAGCAGCGTGATGAGGATGGTTGTGGTCTTGAACAGCAGCTTCACGGGAATGGCGACCAGCCCGCGATAGAGCGCGAAGGACACCGCCGCCCCCGCCAGCACACCGAGCGCGAAGCCCAAAGCGACGTTTAGGGCGGATTCCCCGCTGATGGCGATGCCGTACATGAACAGCACCACTTCCACGCCCTCGCGCAGTACCGCCATGCCGACCACGATGCCGACGGCGGCAAGAGGCTTGCTGCCTTCGCGCACCTCACGGCCGACGGTCTTCATCTCAAGGACCATTTCCTTGCCGTGGCTCGCCATCCAGACCACGGTCCAGACCAACATGACCACCGCGATCGCCAGGATCGCCGCATTCAGCACGTCCTGGCCGGAGCCGTCGAACAGGGTGGCGATGCGCTCCGCGAATAGGGCGACAAGGCATGAGCCGAGAACACCTCCGCCGATCCCCAGCGCGATGACGCGCCCACGGCCGGCGACGCCTTCGGTCGCTGCCAGCATGACGCCGACGATCAGGCCGGCCTCCAGCACTTCCCGGAAAACGATGATGAGGGCTGCGAGCATGGAGCCTTTCCCGCTTCACGGGGGGCCGGCCCACCCCTTCGGCCATCGCGGCCTTCCGTCTAAGACAAGGCAGGTCGCCGGACAGACCTACGTTTCGAAATGCTTGACCTATATTTTGGTACACGGGCGCGTTTCGGCTGTCATCGGACGAGAGGAAGGATTGGAATCGCTAAAATGTAGCTTTCCCCAAGGGGAAGACCTTCGAGCCACCTGGCCAAGGCCGTCGCAGCAGGAAAGAGGCGCACGGGAAGGGGGGACCCCTCTCCGCGCCGGTCTCGCCCGGCGCGCCCGGTCTTGAAAGCGTGAAAACTCAATATTTATGAGCTTTCCCGGGGGCTGTGCGCCGGTAACGCGCGCCGCGTGAAAATCGAAGCGGCAGCATGATGCCGCACCGCCGATGCCGAGCGGTCGTTTCCGTTGGCAGCCCTTGCGTGACCGGAGCGTAGATGCTCAGAAAAAATATAGAATAATTCCATAATCGTCCGGAAATCTTGTTCCGGTTCCGCTGGCGTGTTTAGGGTGCGTCGGGTGTGATTGGGGGCGCCGCTTTGGCCCCACCGCCGTCCGGCCCGGTGCCGGTTCGTTCATGATGGGAGTTCACTCATGCGTGCGCCTGTTGCCGCCGCCGCCTTTGCCATTGCGTTGGGCCTGTCCGGCCCCGTCCTTGCGCAGGCTCCTGCCGCGCCGTCGAAGACCGAGACCGCGCCCAAGGTCGGCGCCGCAAAACCCGCGGCGCTGAAGGCGCGCGACGTTGTGGTGCATTACGCCGACCAGGCGCAGGCCATGTATCAGAATTCCTATCTCGCCGCGGTGGAGATGCAGACGGCGATCACCGCCTTCCTCGCCAATCCCAGCGCCGCGACCCATCAGGCCGCCAAGGATGCCTGGAAGAAGGCGCGCGACCCCTACCAGATCACGGAAGGCTTCCGCTTCGGCAATCCCCTCGTGGATGAGTGGGAAGGCAATGTGAATGCCTGGCCGCTGGATGAAGGGCTGATCGACTATCTGGACAAGTCGCGCCCGCAATCGTCGGACGAGAACCCCCTTTATGCGGCGAACGTGATCGCCAGCAAGACGATCCGCATCGGCAAGAAGACGGTGGATGTGTCCAAGATCACGCCTCAGCTTCTGCACCAGCTGAATTCGGCGGCCGGCGTGGAATCCAACGTCGCCAGCGGCTGGCACGCCATCGAATTCCTGTTGTGGGGCAAGGATCTCCACGGCACGCAGCGCGGCGCGGGCGAGCGCCCCTGGACCGATTACGACACCAAGGCCTGCACCGGCGGAAACTGCGAGCGGCGGGCGGAATATCTTAAAGTCGCCACCGCCACGCTGGTCGCTGACCTGAAGGACATGGCGGATGCGTGGGGCCCCAAGGGCAAGGCGCGCGCCGCCCTGCTGAAGAAGAAGGACAAGCCCGCCCTGGCCGTCATCTTCACGGGCATCGGCTCGCTGTCCTACGGCGAGTTGGCCGGCGAGCGCATGAAGCTCGGCCTGCTGCTGCACGATCCCGAGGAAGAGCACGACTGCTTCTCGGACAACACGCACAATTCGCACTATTACGACGAAGTCGGCATCCAGGACATCTATTACGGCCGCTTCACCAAGATCGACGGCTCCACCATGAGCGGGCCTTCGGTAGCGGACCTCGTGCGCGCCGCGGATCCCAAGGTGGCCGACGAGATCGACGCGAAGATGGCCGCTGCGCTTGCCGCCCTCAAGGCCATCAAGGACACCGCCGACAGCGGCGAGATGTATTACGACATGATGCTCGCGGACGGGAATGAGAAGGGCAACAAGCTTGTCCAGGCCGGCGTCGATGCGCTGGTCGCCCAGGCCCATGCCATCGAGCGCGGCGTGGCCGTTCTCAAGTTGCAGATCAAGGTCGAAGGCTCCGAGAGCCTCGATAACCCCGAGGCTGCGAAGAAGAAGTGAGGCACGGCGGGCGTCCGCCGTCCGCTACTGTCAAGCGTGGTTGGCCGAGCTTGGTATCGGCCGGCCGCACGCTGGGCCGGACCGGGGGCGTCGCCCCCGCCCGGGGCGCATGAGGAGCCGCGCACGGCGCGGGGGGAGAGATGATCTCACGGCGTGGAGTGATACTGGGCGGGGCGGCGGCGGGCCTTGTGGCGGCCATGCCGTCCGCCATCGGGCAGGTGCCGCCGTCCATCGACACCCTGCCGCCGACCGCGCCGGTCAAGCGCATCGCCTTGTCCGCAGGCGAGATGGATGTTCGCCTCCTCGGTCCCGACAAGCCGGCGACGCGACACTTCTGCGCCTATGACGCCGAGCCGTTCAAGATCTTCCGATTTGATCGCGGCACGCGCCTCGCCGTGGACTTCACCAACCGTTTGCCCGACCCCACCACGGTCCATTGGCATGGCATTCGCGTGCCCAATGTGTCGGACGGCGTGGCGCCGCTGACCCAGGAGGTGATCCAGCCCGGCGGCACCTTCAGCTACAATGTGCCCCTTCCCGACAGCGGCTTTTACTTTTTCCACCCCCATTGCGACGAGACGGGGCAAGTGGGACGGGGGCTGTTCGCGCTCCTCATCGTGGACGACCCGGAAGAGCGGAAGGTCAAGTTCGACGCCGAATGCTTCATCGTGGTGAAGGACTGGCGCCTTGCCGAGGACGGCCAATGGATGGGCATGAGCACCGATGACGGCGCCGCCACCGCCGGCACATTCGGCACGGTGCGGGCCACCAATGGCAGCGTGACGCCGCCGCGCGTCGAAGTGCCCGCTTATGGCGATGCCCGGGTGCGGGTGATTGTGGCGGACGCGACGCGCGTCATCGATCTCGGCACCGACCATGACGATGCCGCCCTCATCGCGGTGGACGGCCAGGCCCTGCTGCCCCCGCGTGTGCTGGACAACCTGCCGGACGGCATCTGGCGCATGGGGCCCGCCATGCGGGCCGACCTCCAGGTGCGCATGCCGGGGCCGGGCCAGGAGGTGAAGGTCTATGACTATCGCACTGGCGAGCCCTATCTTCTGACCACCCTGGTCGCCGTAGACAAGGGCCTGAAGAAGACTGCTTTCAAGCCCAAGGCGCTGCCCGCGTCCACGGCGCCCCAGCCCGATCTCGCGCGCCCGACGCCGCTGGACTATCTGGTGCAGGTCTCTGCCGGCCCGACCATCGTCAGCCCACCTTTGCCGGCGGATGATCCGCTCGCCAAGGCGCTGGTGGATTCGCTGTGCGTCGGCGCCAAGACCCATTGGGCCATCAGCCGGGATTCCTGGCCCACCGACGAGGCGCTGCGCCTGCCGCCACCGCTCAGCCAATTGTCCGCCGGAACCAGTTATGTGGTGACCTGCACCAATGTCACCAAGCATGTGCACCCCATGCATCTGCACGGCCACGTCTTTCGCGTGCTCTCTTCATCCAAGAAGAAAGGCATGCCGCAGTATCTGGCCGACACGGTCATCGTTGAACCCAATGAGAGCGTGCAGTTCGCCTTCAAGGCGGTGAGCGGCAATTGGGTGTTTCACTGTCACATCCTGGAACACATGGACACCGGCCTCATGGGCTGGTTCCGCGTGGCATGAGGCGCGCACGCTGGGCTTTCGGCGCGGGTGTGGTCGCGCTCGTGGCGATCGGAGGGAACGCGCTTGCGGGCCTTGATGATCTGGATCTCAAGATCGGCAAGGCGCTGTTCGATCGCGCCTGGGTGATTGCCGGCGCCTCAACCAAGGCCGATGACGGCCTCGGCCCCTTGTTCGACGCCAGGTCCTGCGCCTCCTGCCACCCCCGCGAGGGACGCGGCATGATCCGTGTGGATGCGGATGGCACTCTGGAGGGGCGCGGCGCGGTGCTGGTCCTCGGCCGGCCGGACGGCTCCGGCGATCCGGTCTACGGACGGCGCTTGCAGATCGATGCAGTGCCCGGCCTGACGCCGGAAGGTGTGCTTGCCGTAGAAGGGCGCCCGCTCCCGGATGGACGTCTCGCGCGCGTGCCCGCACCCCGCCATTTGGCCCAAGGTCCGCTTGATCCGCACACCGGCATGTCCTTGCGGGCCGCGCCCGACCTGCGGGGACGCGGTCGTCTGGAGCTTGTGACGCTCGAGACCGCTGAAGCCGTCGCGGCCTCTCAGCCTGAAGCGGTGCGTGGCCGGGTGCGCCGGGTGGTCGGCCCGGATGGAGCCATAACGCTCGGGCGATACGGATGGAAGGCCTCGCAGCCCACACTGGAGGCCCAGAGCTCCGAAGCCTTCTTTCTCGACATGGGCCTTTCGACGCCCCTCCACCCCGAGCCCTGGGGCGATTGTACTGCGCTCCAGCCCGCGTGTCGCGCCGCGCCCCATGGGCGCGAAGAAGAAGGGGCGGTGGAGATCCCGCAGGTGCTGGTGGACCGCGTCGTGGCGTTTGTGGCCTCCCTGCCGGTTCCCCCCGCGAAACAGAATCCAAAGGGGGCTGCCCTGTTTGCCAGCACCGGATGCGCGCAATGCCATCGCCCCAGCCTGCCTTTAGCCAATGGGGGCGCAGCGCCCCTTTACACCGACCTCCTCCTGCATGATCTCGGTCCGGGCCTCGCAGACACTCTGTCGGAGCCCGGCGTCAAAGCCAGCGAATGGCGAACGGCACCCCTGTCGGGCATGTCCGACGCCCTCGCGCGCGGCACGGGGCTCCTTCATGATGGCCGCGCGCCGTCGGTGGCTGCGGCCATCTCCTGGCATGGCGGACAGGCGGACAGTGCGCGCAGGGCCTTTGAGGCTCTGTCGGACAAGGATCGTGCGGCCCTGATCGCTTATGTGTCGAACCTCTAAGACCCCAGGATGGGAGCAGAGACCATGATGTCGCTCGCCGCACGCTTCGCCGCCGTCCCGCTCGCGCTGGCGGTCAGCCTAGCGCCCGTCCAGGCCGCGCCCGCGCTCGATCCCGTGCCGCTCATCGAGACCTGGCTTCTGCCGCGCTATGACGCTCTGACAGCGGCCAGCGCCCAGCAGCGGGCTGCCTGGACGTCCTTTTGCGCCGCGCCCTCCGCAACCGGCATCGGTGCGCTGAAGGATGCGTATCTCAAGACCGCCGACGCTTGGACCGCCGTCGAATTTGTCACCATGGGGCCGATCAGCCTCTCCCTGCGCGCCGACCGGTTCAATTTCTTCCCGGATCGGCGCAATGCGATCCAGCGCGGCATGGCCGAGGTGATGTCCAGCACGGACGAGGGCCGCTTCGATGCGGAGCGTTTCGCCAAGTCCAATGCGGCCGCGCAGGGGCTTCCGGCCCTGGAGCGCCTGCTGTACGAACCCGGCGCACCCGAAGCCCTCGCCAGCGGCGGAGAGGCGGTTGTGAGATGCCGATACGGAACCGCGATCGCCATCAACCTTGCCGCCATCGCGCAGGATGTGCGGGCGGGCTGGGGCGACCGCACATCCGGCGCATTGGGCGCGGTGGTGTCCGGCAAGGGTGATCCGGTCTTTTTTCCCGATGCGGCGGCGGTGCCGGGCATGATCCTCACGGACCTGTCTGGCGCCTATCAGCGCGTCTCGGACACCCGCATCCTGCCGGTGCTGGGCAATGGGGACCCCAAGCCCTTGCTGGCGGAGGGGTGGCGCTCGGGCCGCTCGGGTCAGGTGGTCAAAGTGATGATCACATCCGCCGACGCCTTGCTTCAGGAGATCGCGAAGCAATTGCCCAGCCGCACCCAATGGGCCGTGAACAAGGCCGCGACGGCTGCGGACAAGGCGGCGACCGATTTTCCCGCCGACCTTGGCGCGGCGGCGCAAGCCAGTGACGGGCCAGCAAAGATCCAGGCGGCGCTGAAGGCCTTCAAGGCGGCGCAAATTACGGTCTATCGGCCCATCGCTGCCTATTTCGGCATTTCGCTTGGATTTAACGCCCTGGATGGGGATTGAAGGCATGATGTCACGGCGCGCGCTCCTGGCCGGCGGCCTGACATCGCTTCTTGGGCCGCGGGCCGCGCTGGCTGAGGCGAACGCCCTGTTGCATGCCCGCTCGCATGCGCAGGATGCTAGGTGGCTGACCACGGCGGCTGAGGGCGAGGCATTCGGAGCCTTCGTTCTCGGGCCGGGTATGGAGGCGGCGGAGCGGGCGAGCGCGACGGTTCGGCTGCACGGGATCGAGGCGAGCCCCACCGGCCCGCTGGCCGTGGCCGTCGGCCGTCGGCCGGGCCGTGTCGCCCTTGTGTTCGATCGCGAGAAGGGCGGCAGGGTCGGAGAATTCGATCCGGGAGACGGGCGCGTCTTTGCCGGTCACGGCCGGTTTTCGCCGGACGGGTCCTTGTTCTTCACCACGGAAATCGAGCGCGCCCCAGGGGGGCAGGCACGGGGCATGGGACGTGGAATCGTCGCTGCCCGCAGGGTCGAGGCGAGCTTCGAGATTGTCGGCGAATGGCCGAGCATGGGCGATGGTCCCCATGACCTCATGCGTTCCGGGGGGGCGCTCGTGGTGGCCAATGGCGGCATCGAGCCCAATACACCCGAGGCCCGCGACGCCGAGAGCACCGGCAGCAGCATCACTCTCCTCGATCCCTCGACCGGCGCCGTGCGCGGAGAGGGGCAGCTTTCGGACGACCTCGCGAGCCTGTCCTTACGCCATCTGGCGCGGGACGGCAGGGGCTGGACGGTGGTCGCGGCGCAGGATCTGCTGAAGGATGGCATCGCCCGCCCGCTTCTGTTTTCCATCGCTCGGGACGGGGCCTTGTCCCCTCTTGAGGCGCCGGATGGTGAACTGCGTGCGCTGCGCGGCTATGTGGGCTCTGTGGCCATCGACCGCTCCGGCGCCTATGTCGCCTGCGCGACCCCTCGGGGAAACCGTGTGGCGGTCTGGACGCGCGAGGGGCGTTATGTCGGGGCAGTGCCCCTCATGGACGGCTGCGGCCTTGCCGCGACGCCCGAAGCTGCGCGCTTCATTGCCACCAGTGGCTATGGAGAAATCATCATCGTCGCGGTGGAAAACGGGCAGGTCGGTGTCGCCGCCCGGCAGACCGGAGGCCCGCGCTTCGACAATCATGTGGCTGAGGGATAGGCCGCTGCGAGTCTTGGCCGGCGGGTCCCAAAATTCCGGGGCGCGCGCCGGCTGGAGCTTGCCAGACGGCCATGGCCGGAGACCGGCCACGGCCGAGGTCCCTCACATGTTCTTCTTCAGTTGTTGCAGCGCCTTGGCGCAGCCGACGCTGATCTGCTGTCCATGGGACTGGAGACACGCGAGCAGACGGCCGTCGCCCGCCGGCACGCCCTTGCAGAGGCGCGCGATGTCCGCTTCGCAATAGGTAAGAATGGGATTTTGTTGCGCCCAGGCGGCACCGCCTGAGAGCAGCAGCGAGGCGACGGCGAAGGTCGTGAGACGGATGCGCATGCGGAGATCCTGCCCGAAAGGGGAGTGACCGGAATTGTCTAGCCCAGGCCCTCGGGGAAGCGCCATGGCCGAACCGCAAGGGGTCAAAAATTGACGCCGCCGGCTCGCCGAAATCCGCCCGCGGGAGGCTTCAAGAGACCGCCGGGAAACCGGAACGCTCTGTCTCATTATCTGACGGGTTTTCCGTCGCGCGCACTGGTTCCAACATCGCCCGGACATGGTCTATCCAGCCGCGCTTGAAGAGGAGCGGAAGGCCCAGCTGACCATGCGCTTCTCCAGAACCGCGAAGACCGCGTACATGAGGATGCCCTCGATCGCGAGGGCCATCAGACCGGCAAACACAAGGGGCATCTGAAAGTTGGAGCCGGCCTGCACCATGAGGTGCCCGAGCCCCGCATTGGCGCCGATGGTTTCGGAGACAACGGCCCCAACGAAAGCAAGCGTAATGGCCACTTTCAGCGCGCCGAACAGATAGGGCCCGGTGCGTGGAATGCCCACCTTGCGCATGATGTCGAGCTTGGAGGCGCCGAGCGCGCGCAGCACGTCCTCAAGCTCCGGCTCCGTGGTGGCAAGGCCGGTGGCCACATTCACCACGATGGGGAAGAAGGAGATCAGAAAGGCGGTGAGGATGGCCGGGATCTCGCCGATGCCGAACCACATGATGAGGATTGGCACCACCGCAACCTTGGGGATGGAATTGAAGCCGATCATGACCGGGTAGAGGCCCCGATAGATAGCGCGCGACCAGCCGACCACGAGTCCGAGCGCGATGCCGAACACCACCGCCAGAATGAAGCCGACCACGGTCGTCCACAGCGTCACGAAAGAATTACGCAGCAGCGGCCACCAATATTGGCCCATGGCCGAAAAGACGGCGGTGGGCGCAGGCAGGATAAAGCTGTCGATCCGAAAGACGATGCAGGCCAATTCCCACAGCACGAACACCGCGAGGGTGAAGGCGATGGGCGTCAGATCCTCGGCAGTGATCTTGCTCATGCCTGCCTCACTTCGGCGATCTTGTTGCGCAGGGAATGGACGAGGTCGGTGAAGGCCGGGGCATAGAGAACGTCCAGCGGGCGCGGGCGGGAAAAGTCAACCGTCCGCGTCTCCACGATCCGGCCGGGGCGCGCGCTCATCACATGGATGGTATCGGCCAGAAAGCCGGCTTCACGCAGATCGTGGGTGACGAGAATCACCGTGAAACCAAGGCGTTGCCAAAGGTCGCGCAGCACCACCCACAATTCCTCGCGGGTGAAGGCGTCGAGCGCGGCGAAGGGTTCGTCCAGCATCAGGAGGGCCGGCTCATGGATCAGGGCGCGACACAGGGAGGCGCGCTGCTGCATGCCGCCGGACATTTCCCAGGGGTAGCGGTCCGCGAAGTCCTTGAGGCCGACGACGCCCAGCAAATCCATGGCGCGGGCGCGGTAGGCGGCCTTCTCGCGGCGTAGGCGCCCGCGATGGGGCGAGACGATTTCCAGGGGCAGCATGACATTGTCGATCACGCTGCGCCAGGGCAGAAGGTTGGCGGCCTGAAATGCCATTCCGGCAATTTTTACAGGCCCTTCAACATCTTGGCCCTCCACCTCCACCTTGCCCTTGGTGGGGCGGATGAGGCCGGTGACGAGCTTCATCAAGGTGGATTTCCCGCAGCCCGAGGGGCCGACGACGGCGGCGAATTCGCCCTTTTCCACCGTCAGGGAGGTGTTGGAGAGGGCGGTCACCGGGCCGCTGCGACCGGGATAGGAGAGCGTGACATCCAGAAGGCGGATCACGGGCAGATCCTTAAAGAAAAGCGGGCCGCGGGAGCAGGAATAGGGCGGTCGGCTGCCCCTCTCCTGTCAGAAAAGGGGTGCCGCCCTCGCATTCGGTGTCGTCCTACTGAAGCTTCCGCTCAGACGCAGGCGGCAGGTAGTCTTCGATAAAAATATCTGTCGCCACCGGCTGCTTGTTCTTGAAGTCGTAGGTGACGGCGATCTGGTCGATCGATTTATTCATACGGTCGCGATCAATGCCGCCAATGCCGTTGGCGCTGACCCACTGCGTAGCGATATTGTCCTTTATTGCCATTTTGAGCCGTGCCAACTCGATTTTTTCGTCCCCCGTCTCGTTCCGCTTCATGACGGACTTGATGGAATCTTCGGGATTGGCGACGGTATACTGAATGCCCTTGATGGTCGCGCGCACGAAGCCGGCCACGGCCTTGGGGTTCGCCTTGGCGAAGTCCTCGTTCACAATGACGGCGTTGCCATACAGAAGCAGGCCGTAATCGGCCATGAGCATCACCTTGATATCGTCCGGTTTGATGCCCTTCTGAAGCAGATTGAAGTAGGAGGAGAAGGAAAATCCCGTGATGGCATCGACTTTGCCGTCCGCGAGCATGGGCTCGCGCACCGGAAAGCCCACATTCTCGATCTTCACCTTGTCGGCGTCGATGGCGTTTACCTTGACGAAGGCCTTCCATTGGGCGAAGGCGCCGTCCGGGGCGGGGGCGCCGAGCACCTTCCCTTCCAGGTCCTTGGGCTTGGAAATGCCCGTTTTCGTCAAAGTAACAATGGAAAAAGGCGGGGTATCATAGACCATGAGTACGGCTTTGACGCCTTTTTCCGGGTTCTGATCCCGGAATTTTACCAGCGAGTTGATATCGAAGAATCCGAGCGGATAGGTCCCCGCCGCGACGCGGGCGATTCCGGCCACGGAGCCGGGTCCGGTGTCGATGGTCACGTTCAGACCCTCGGCCTTGTAGAAGCCCTTGTCGATGGCGACGAAGTAGGGCGCGGAGGGGCCTTCGAACTTCCAGTCGAGCGCGAACTTGATGTCCGTGTCGGCCCGCCCGGGCAGGGTGGCGCCGAACAGGGTGGCGGCGAGGGCGAGCGTGGAGAGGAGGGGGCGCATGCAGGTCTCCCAGGGTTTACCCCAGGGTCAAGCAAGCCATATGCCATGCGCCCGGCGCTTTGGGCGCCGCAATCCGCAATGCCAAACTGCCTAAAGGTTGGGCAGTCTCACATGCCCAGATAGGCGGCGCGCACTTTCGGGTCGTCCAGCAGGGCCTGCCCGCGCCCTTCGAGCACGATGTGTCCCGTCTCCAGCACATAGCCCCGGTCGGCGATGGCCAGCGCTGCAGAGGCGTTCTGCTCCACCAGGAGGACGGTGATGCCCTCGGCCTTCAGCTTCACCACGGCGTTGAGGATCTGGTCGATCAGCAGCGGCGCGAGGCCGAGCGAGGGCTCGTCCAGCAGCAGCAGCTTGGGCGCCGCCATGAGGGCGCGCCCGATGGCCAGCATCTGCTGCTGCCCCCCGGACAGGCTCATGGCCGAGATGCGCCGCTTCTCGGCCAGCACCGGGAACATCTCATAGACATGGGCGAGGGTGTTCTTGTCCGGCGCGCGACGGCGGAAGGCGCCGAGGCGCAGATTGTCCTCCACCGAGAGCGGGCCGAACACCTGCCGGCCCTCCGGCGATTGGGAGATGCCGAGCGCCACGCGGGCGTGCGGCTCCAGCCGCTCCACGGGGCGCCCCTCGAACAGGATACGGCCGCCGCTCACCGGCTGGACGCCGGAGAGGGTGCGCAGCAGCGTGGTCTTGCCGGCGCCGTTGGACCCCACCAAGGCGACGATCTCGCCCGTCTTCACCTCCAGGCTCACCTCATGAAGCACGGAAATGCGGCCATAGGCCGAGCTTAGGCTCTCAACCGTGAGCACGATCCGCCTCCCGCGTTCCGTGGTCTCCGAGATAGGCCGCGATGACCGCCGGATTGTCGCGCACCTCGCGCGGCGGGCCTTCGGCGAGGTGCCGGCCCTGGGCGAGCACCAGCACCCGGTCGGAAATCTTCATCACCAGCTTCATGTCGTGCTCGATCAGCACCACGGCGACGCCGCTTTTCGCGATCTCGCCGATCAGATGGTCGATGGCTTCGGTCTCCACCGCGTTGCAGCCGGCCGCCGGCTCATCCAGCAGCAGCACCTTGGGCTGGGCGGCGAGCGCGCGGGCGATCTCCAGGCGCTTCAGTACGCCGTAGGAGAGGCCGCCGGCCGTGGTCTCGGCCACATCGGAAAGGCCCACCCGCTCCAGAAGCGCCAGCGCGGTCTCGCGGGTGGCGCGGGTCTGCCGGCCGGCGGCGGGCAGGCCGAGGAGGTCGGCCAGCAGCGAGGAGCGTTCCGCCATGTGCCGGCCCACCATCACATTCTCCAGCGCGGTCATGCGGAAGAAGATCTGGAGGTTCTGGAAGGTGCGCGACATGCCCCGCTTGGCGAGCAGATGGGGCGCGAGCCCCGTCACGTCGTCCCCGCCCATGGTGACGCGGCCGCGCAGCGGCTTGTAGATGCCGGTCACGAGATTGAAGAGGGTGGTCTTGCCCGCCCCGTTGGGGCCGATGATGGAAAAGACCTGCCCGGCCTCCACCGAAAAGCCCACATTGTCCACGGCCACGAGGCCGCCGAAGGAGATGCCGAGGCCCTCGACCGAAAGGAGGCTCATGACAGGCGCTCCAGAAGCCATTTGCGCAAGGTCGGGACGATGCCCGCCGGCAGGAAGATCATGAAGGCCATGATGAGGAAGCCCAGCACGGCCTGCTCGTAATCGTGCATGAAGGTCAGCGCCTGGGGCAGCACCACCAGGAAGGCCGCGCCCACTACGGCGCCGAACACTGAGCCGAGCCCGCCGATAATGACCATGGCGACCAGCTCGATGGAATGCATGAAGCCGGCGGCGTCGGGCGTGATGAGGCCGTTCATGGCGGCGAGCAGCCCGCCCGCGACGGCGGCATAGATGGCGCCGATGACGAAGGCGGCGAGCTTCTTCGCGCTCACATCGATGCCCGAGCCGGCGGCGGCCACCTCGCTGTCATGCAGCGCCTTCAGCGCCCGCCCGGTGGGGCTCGCGCCCACATTGAGCGCGATCCAGGCGCCGATCATCAGCGCGCCGCCCGTGACCCAATACCAGTTGGCGGCGCCGGAGAGACGCCAGCCGAACAGGGTGACGCGCGCCACCTGCATGCCGTCCGGCCCACCGGTCCATTGGCTCTCGCTGTGGAAGATCAGGGCCAGGATCACGCCGAAGCCGAGCGTGGCGATAGCGAGATAATAGCCCTTCAGCTTCAAGATGGGCCGTCCCACCAGATAAGCGAGCAGGCCCGCGAGCACGGCACCGATCACCAGGCAGAGCGCGGGATGAAGGCCGAACTGAGCGGGGCCGATGGCGACCGCATAGCCGCCAATGCCGAGAAAGCCCGCATGGCCGAGGCTCACCTGCCCCGCATAGCCCATGAGAATGGTGAGGCCGAGCGCGGCCAGCGCGAACACCCACACCACCGCCGCCACCCGCAGATAGAAGGCGGAGGGCGCGAGCAGCGGCACGATGGCGATGATTGCGGCCAGCAGCACCAGGGTCGCGAGGCGCGAATTCAGAAGCTTTGCGGCCATCACACGCGCTCCACCGAGCGCCCGCCGAACAGGCCGCGCGGCAGGAAGAACAGCACCAGCAGGATGACCACGAAGGCGACCGCATCCTTGTAGGTGGAGGAGATGTAGCCGGCGCCGAACGCCTCCAGCAGGCCGATCAGCAGGCCGCCCACCACGGCGCCGAGCGGATTGCCCATGCCGCCCACCATGGCGGCGGCAAAGCCCTTGAGCGCGAACAATGTGCCCACGTCATAGCGGGTCAGGGTGATGGGGGTGACCACCACGCCGGCAATGGCGCCGATGGCGGCGGAGACCCCGAAGGCAAGCGCGAGGATGATGGTGACATTGATGCCGACAAGGCGCGCCGCGAGGCGATTGGCGGCGGTCGCCAGCAGCGCCTTGCCCAGCAGCGTCTTTTCCAGGAACAGATAGAGCGCCACGAACAGCGCCAGCGCGACCCCCATGACCCAGAGGCTCTGGGGCAGGATGGTGGCGCCACCCACCTGGATGGGCGTGTCGCCCGAGAAGGCGGGCAGGGAATGGAACTGCTTGTCGAACACCACCTGGGCAATGCCTTTGATGAAGATCGAGGCGCCGATGGTGATCATGATGAGCGCGACGGGCGAGGCGTCGCGCGCGGGCTCGATGGCGAGCTTGTGCAGCAGCAGGCCGACGATCACGGCGCCGACGATGGCCATCAGCGCGGCGAGCGGCAGCGCGATGCCGGCGGCGGCCAGGAAGACCGTGCCCATGCCGCCGATCATCACGAAATCGCCCTGGGCGAAATTGATGACGTCGGAGGCGTTGTAGATGAGGGTGAAACCGAGGGCGACGAGCGCATAGACCGCGCCCACCGTCAGCCCCGAAAACACAAGTTGCAGGAACTCGGCCATGTGCGTGTCGGGTCCTGAGGAGGAAAGGTTGTTGTCTTTCCCGCGCGCGGGAAAGGGGAAGTCGGTCGGGTCAAGCGAGCGGACGAGGCGAGGGGCGTGCGACGGGGACGCGGTGCGATGCGCACCCGCTGGAGCTGCCCCCTCCCAACCCTCCCCCGCACGCGGGAGAGGGCTGGGGAGGGGGAAGAGGCCGGGAGGAGGCTCCGCCGAAGCGGCGAGCGCCTACTTGCCCTCGATCACCCAGTCGCCGCCCTTGATGAGGAGCAGGCGGAAGGAGTCGGTGCCGAGGCCCAGATGGTCCTTGGCCGACATGGTGTAGATGCCGGTCACGCCCACATAGCCCTTGGTGGTCTCAAGCGCGTCGCGGATCTTCTGCGAGTCGGTGGACTTCGCCGTCTCGATCGCCTTCACCAGAAGCTGGATGCCGTCGAAGGCATAGCCGCCGAAGGTGGAGACCGGCTGTCCGGTGGCCGCCTCGTAGGACGCCTTATAGGCCATGCCGACCGCCTTCTGCTTGTCGTCGGCAGGCAGCTTGTCCACCACCAGCAGCGCGGGCGCGGGCAGGCGCACGCCGTCCGCCGCCGGGCCGGCGAGGTCGATGAAGCTCTTGGAGGCGACGCCGTGGCTCTGATAGAGCGGCAGCGTGATGCCGAGCTGGGCATAATTGCGGGTCACGATGGCCGGGCCCTGGCCAAAGCCGGGATTGAGCACCGCCTGGATGCCGGCCGTGTTCTTGATCTTGTTGAGCTGGGGCGTCATGTCGGAATCCGACGCGCCATAGCTCTCGTCCACCACGACGCTGATGCCGTAATCGCCGATCACTTTCAGGCACTGGGCGCGCATGGACTTGCCGAAGCCGTCGGTGCCCGAGATCATGCCGATCTTGGTGAAGCCCTTCGCCTTCATGTCCTCGAAGATCTTCTGGCAGGCGGTCTTGTCGGTGTGCGGGGTCTTGAACACGAATTCGCGCACCGGCTCGATGATCTCGATGGCGCCGGCGAGCGAGATGAACGGGATCTTCGCGTCGTCGAACACCGGGATCATGGCCATGGTGGTGCCGGTGGTGGTGCCGCCCACCATCGCGATCACCTTGTCGTCTTCCACGAGGCGGGTGGCGAAGGTCTTGGCCTTGTTGGCATCGCCGCCATCGTCATAGAGGACCAGCTCGACCGGGCGCCCGAGCAGGCCGCCCTTCTTGTTCAGCTCGTCCACATAGAGCTTCAGCGTCTTGGCTTCCGGGTCGCCGAGGAAGGCGGCGGGGCCGGTCGCGGACACGACGGAGCCGATCTTCACCGGGTCGGCCGCGAGCGCGAAGCTGGATCCAAGGCTGGTGGAAATGGCGGCGGCAAGCGCGACGGCGCGCAGCGCCCAGCGTCCGGTCACGGACGTTCCCATGTGGCGTTCCTCCCGAAAGGGTCCTGATCGAAGAGGAGCGGGTTGGCCCGCTTCCCCGCCGCCACCTTAGGGAAGGCGGACGACGAAGCCAATCTAAGATTAACCGACCGATTGGTCAATCTTATCCGTGGCGGATGCCGCGCTGTTCCGTTACATTGATCGGCCAACCGGACAATGTTTGAACCGCCGGTCGGTTGCACGGGGCGCGGGCGCGGCCCCGCGCCTCGGTGAAGGATGGATCAGGGATGGCTCGCACCCGCGCACAGGATTACGACACGAAGCGCCAGGCGATACTCGACAGTTCCGCCGAACTGTTCGCGCGCTTCGGCTATTCGGGCACCTCGATCACCATGATCGCGGATGCCTGCGGCGTGTCCAAGGCGTTGCTCTATCACTATTATTCCGACAAGGAAGCCCTGCTCTTCGACATCATCTCCGCCCATCTGGAGAGCCTGATCCAGGCGGTGGAGGCCGCCGCCGCCGCCGCCGAGGGGCCGCAGGCGCGGCTCGAAGCCATCTGCGCCGCGCTGCTGGAAGCCTATCGGGACGCGGATGCGGAGCATCAGATCCAGATCGCGAATCTCAAACTGCTGCCGCAGGAGCGCCAGGAGACCCTGCGCGGCATGGAGCGCGCGCTCGTGGTGCTGTTCTCCGATGCCATCGCCGAGGCGGTGCCGGAGGTGGGGCGCGGGGCGCTCCTGAAGCCGGTGACCATGTCGTTGTTCGGCATGCTGAACTGGCACTATCTCTGGTTCCGCGAGGGCAAGGGCCTGACCCGTACCGATTATGCCCGCCTCGTGACCGCGCTGGTTGCCGGCGGCGCCGCACAGGCGGTGGCGGCGGTGGGGATGGAAAGCCCCTCCGTGGCCCCCGCCCAGCCGGAACGCGCCGCATCGGGCGAGAAGCCGGCCCGCAAGCCGCGCGCGGCGCGGGCGCGGAGCAACCAGATCGCCTGAGGGCGGCTTATCGCCAGCGAGAACGCCAAGCCCTCCCGGCGGGAGGCTTCCGCAAGGGCGTGCCGCGCTTTATGGATCGGACCCATGTCCCATCCGCTCGATGCCATTCTCGACCATATCCGCGCCGAGCCCTCGCGCACCTGGTCCATCATCGTGACGCTTTATGGCGATGCCATCGTGCCGCGCGGCGGCAGCGTGTGGCTTGGCACGCTCTCGGCCTTCTTTCGCGAAATGGGCCTGTCCGACGGTGTGGTGCGCACCGCCATGTCGCGCCTCGCCTCCGACGGTTGGCTGGAGCGCACCAAGGTCGGGCGCAATTCCTATTACCGGCTCGCGGAAAAAGGGCGGGAGGTGTTCCGCCAGGCGACCGCCCATATCTATGCCGCCGATCCCCCGCCCTGGGCGGGGCATTTCGAACTGGTGTGCGGGGAGGCGGCGGATCGGCCGCTGCTGGAGGCGGCCGGCTTCGGGACGCTCGCCCCCGGCTTGTGGATCGCCGCCGGCGGGACGGCGCTGCCCGCGCGCGACCTGGTGCGCCTCAGCGTGACCGGAAGCCGGGAGGATTGCCGCGCGCTCGCCGCCCGCGCGTTCGCGCTGGAGGCGACGGGCGCGGCCTATGCGCGCTTCCTGGAGACCTTCGGCCCGCTGCGCGCGGCGCTCGCCGGTGGCGAGACGCTGTCGGACCTCGCCTGTCTGCTGGCGCGCGTGCTGCTGATCCACGAATATCGCCGCATCGTGCTGCGCGATCCGCTCCTGCCCGCCGAGATCCTGCCGGAGGGTTGGCCCGGCACCGCCGCCCGCGCGCTGTGCGCCGAGGTCTATGGCGCGCTGCTGCCCGGCGCGGAGCGCTGGCTGGACGAGCATGCGGTGACCGAGCACGGCACGCCGCTTCCCCCGCCCGCGCCAGACCTGTGGCGGCGCTTCGGCGGGGCGGCGCCCTGAGTTATTTCCGGGCGGGCGGCGGATCGCGCGGGGGGATCAAATCCTCGATCAGCGTCTTCGGCAGGATCAGCCCGAACGCCATCGCCACCAGGATGGCGCCCGCATTGGTGCCGTTCACCATGGCCGCGAGCAGCAGGGACGAGGCCTCGGCGGCGGGCGCGCCCACCAGTTGGAGGAGATTGTCGCACATCCGGAACACGAAGGAGCCGGGCACCAGCGACACCACCGAGGCGAAGGCCACCGCCGCGAACGGCAGATGCAGCCGGTTGGCGAGCGGCGTCACCACGAGACCGACGAACAGGCAGGCGAGGAAGGCGGAGAGGGCAAGGCTCGATCCCGCCGCCTGCGCTGCCCAATGCAGCGCGTGGCCCCCCATGCCCACCGCCATGGGGAAGGGCAGCATGCGCCAGGGCATGGAAAAGAAGGTGCCATAGGCCGCGACCGCAAGCCCGGCGGAGAGCATGTCCACGAGCAGGGGCACATCGTCCGAGCCGCCTGTCAGGGGCAGGTTCCGCCCGCCGGAGGACAGGCCGGAAATGAGCCCGATGGAAATCAGCAGGATGACGATTCCGCCATAGGCGAGCCGCGCGCCGCCCAGCGGCAGGCGCAGATGGGCGACATCCAGCGTGCCGTTCAGCAGATGCGGGCCGGGCACCAGCACCATGCAGGGGCACAAGGCGATGAGGAACACCGATTCCGGCGGCAGGAAGATCGCGGAGGCGGAGGCCGCGAGCCCGGCGAGGAAGGCCGCGCCCAGGGGCTGGGGGAGCGGGCTTGCAAAGGTGTGCGCCAGACCGCGCCGCAGGCAGGCGCCGGCGAAGGCGCTGGCGAGGATGATGAGCAGCACGCGCCAGTCCGTGGCGCCGCCGATCACCGCAAGCGCCGCCGCGCCGAGCGCGGCGAAGCTTGCGAACCGCAGCAGCGAGACCGGGGGCAGATGGGAGATCACGGTGAGCCGCGCGCGCGCATCCGCAACGCTCATGGTGCCGGCGCAGACCCGGTCCACCAGATGCAGGGTCTCCATGACCTTGTGCATTTCAACGCCCGCCGGCGCCAGCGCCAGAACCATGATCTGGTCGGACCCGTCCCGTTCCAGGATGCGCAGCGTGAACTCGCCCCAACGGGCCGTCACCTCGAAGGAGAAGCCCAGCGCCTTGCCGAGCCGGACCACCGCATGGATGGTCCGCTCGGTGGTCTGGCCGTTGGTGAAGAGGAGGCGCGCCGTGCCCTCCACCAAAGCGAGCGCCTCGGCGCGGTCGGCGGGCGCCGCGCCGGCCGGGACACCCCCCGCCATGTCAGACCGCCGGATAGGCGGGCTGGTAGGCCAGGGCCTCGATATGGGCGGCGATGTCGTCCGGGCGCGGCACGCGGGCGAGGCCCTTGTCGAAGATGCGCTCGGCGATGCGCGCCGCCACGTGCAGCGAGGCTTTGCGGATGTCGTGCTGGGGCGGATAGATCAGGCCCTTGTCCAGGTCGTCCTGCGTCACCAGTTCCGCCACCGCCTGCGCGGCGACGATGAACATGTCCTCGGTGACGCGGGTGGCCTGGGTGGCCAGCACCGCCATGCCCATGGCCGGGAAGATATAGACATTGTTGCCCTGGCCGGGGACGAAGGTCTTGTCGCCGAACGTGACCGGCGGGAACGGGCTGCCCGAGGCGAAGATCGCCTGCCCGTTGGACCATTTATAGGCCTCTTCCGCCGTGCATTCCGAACGCGAGGTGGGATTGGAATAGGGGAAGATGATGGGCCGCGCATTGATGCGCGACATGGCCTCGATCACGGCCTGGTTGAACAGCTTGGGCACCGTGGACACGCCGATGATGGCGGTGGGCTTGATCTGCTCGATGGCCTCGACGAAGGAGGTCACCAGCTCATGGTCGTGGGCGAACGGCTTCTGGAATTCCGCGAGGTCGGTGCGCGACTTCACCATGAGACCGTTGACGTCGAACAGCCAGTTGCGCGCGCGGCCTTGATCGATGGCCAGGCCCTCCAGCACCATGGCCTCGCTGATCAGTTCCGCGATGCCGGTGGCCGCCGAGCCGCCGCCCAGGAACAGGAAGGTCTGGTCGGTGAGCTTCTGCTTGGAGATGCGCAGCGCGCCATAGATGCCCGCGACCGCGACCGCCGCCGTGCCCTGGATGTCGTCATTATAGGTGCAGGTGCGGTCCTTGTAGCGTTCCAGGATCGGCACCGCATTGATATTGGCGAAGTCCTCCCATTGCAGGCAGCATTTGGGATAGAGCTCGGTGATGGCGGTGACGAATTCCTCGATGAAGGCGTCATAGTCGGCGCCCCGCACGCGGTGCTGGCGCAGGCCGAGATAGAGCGGGTCGTCCAGATATTGCGGGTTGTTGGTGCCCACATCCAGCGTGATGGGCAGGGTCAGCTCCGGCGGCACGCCGGCACACACGGTATAGAGGGCGAGCTTGCCCACCGGGATGCCCATGCCGTTCACGCCGAGATCGCCGAGACCCAGGATGCGCTCGCCGTCCGTGACGACAATGAAGCGCACGTCCTTCTGCGGCCAGTTGCCGAGGATCTGCTTGATCCGCCCCTTGGCGGTGATGGGCAGGTACATGCCCCGGCTCGCCCGCAGCACATGGTCGAACTTCTGGCAGGCCTCGCCCACGGTGGGGGTATAGACCAGCGGCATGAAGGTCGCTGGGTCGGACTGGAGCACGGCGTAATAGAGCGTCTCGTTGCGCGCCTGAAGGTCGCTCAGCAGCAGGTATTTCTGGAGGTCGTTGTCCAGCGTTTCCAACTGGAGATGGACGCGCGCGACCTGGGTCTCCAGCGTGTCGGCGACCGGCGGCAGCAGGCCTTCAAGGCCGAGCCGCGCGCGGTCCTCCACGGGGAAGGCGCTGCCGCGATTGAGGACGGGATCGTGCAGGAGGGCAGGCCCGGTGAGCGATGCGGACATGGGGGTCTCTTCTGTGGCAGGCCCGTCGTCGGGACGGGGAAGGGCGGAAGGGGCGGCGGGAGCGCCGGGTCCGGCCCTCCCGCCATCGAGACAGGGAAGGCTCAGGCGTCTTCCTGCGCCACGTAGGGCTTCACCATCTTGGAGGGGTCCACCACCCGGTGGAATTCCTCCTCGGTGACATAAGCGAGGTCGAGCGCCGCTTCCTTCAGGGTGAGGTCGTTGTCCATGGCGTGGTGGGCGATCTTGGAGGCCTTGTCGTAGCCGATCACCGGGGCGAGCGCCGTCACCAGCATCAAGGAGCGGTCCACATATTCCTGGATCTTCTTGAGGTTGGGCTTGGTGCCCTCCACCAGGAACTTGCGGAAATTGATGCAGCCGTCCGTCGCGATCGTGATGGAATGGCAGATATTGTGGATCATCAGCGGCTTGTAGACATTCATCTCCAGATAGCCGCTGGCCCCGCCGAAACCGACGGCCACGTCGTTGCCCATCATCTGCACGGCGATCATGGTGAGCGCCTCGGCCTGGGTCGGGTTCACCTTGCCGGGCATGATGGAGGAGCCGGGCTCGTTCTCCGGGATGATCAGTTCCGCAAAGCCCGCGCGCGGGCCGCAGGACATGAGGCGGATGTCGTTCCCGATCTTGTAGAGCGAGGCGGCGAGGGTGCGCAGCGTGCCGGAGAACTGCACCAGCGCGTCATGGGCGCCCTGGACCGTGAACTTGTTGGGCGCGGTGATGTAGGGCAGGCCGGTGAGGCTGGCGATCTCGCCCGCCACCGCCTCGGCAAAGCCGGGCGCCGCATTGATGCCCGTGCCGACCGCCGTGCCGCCCAGCGCAAGGCGATACACCCCGATGAGCGCGTGCTCGATGCGCTCCAGATCGTCGGTCAGCATGCCCGCATAGCCGGACCATTCCTGTCCGAGCGTGAGCGGCGTCGCATCCTGCATGTGGGTGCGGCCGATCTTGACGATGTCCGCCCATTCCTCCGCCTTCGCGGCGATGGCGTCGCGCAGCGCGGCCACCGCCGGCATGAGGCGCGAGGTGGCGTTGACGCCCACCGCGATATGCATGGCGGAGGGAAAGCTGTCGTTGGACGACTGGGACATGTTGACGTGGTCGTTGGGATGGACCGGCGTCTTGCTGCCGATGGCCGTGCCCGCGAGTTGACAGCAGCGGTTCGAGACCACCTCGTTCACGTTCATGTTGAACTGGGTGCCGCTGCCGGTCATCCAGACGTGCAGCGGGAACATGTCGTGATGCTGGCCGGCAAGGATTTCATCGCAGACCGCGGTGATCAGCTTGAACTGCTCGTCCGGCAGGCGCCCGCCCTTGTGGTTGGCGGCGGCCGCGCCCTTCTTCAGCGTCGCATAAGCGGTGATCATCTCACGCGGGATCAGGTCCTTGCCGATGCTGAAATGCTCCAGCGAACGCTGCGTCTGCGCGCCCCAGAGCTTGTCCGCGGGAACCTGAACTTCGCCCAGGCTGTCGGTTTCGGTGCGCATCTCGGTCACGGGAGCCTCTTCGCGGGTTTTGAGGAACATACGGCCGGAACATGTGGGGCAAGGCTTGCCTGAGGGATGCAACTGCTTTGTGACGCATAAGGCAAGCGAAATCAGGGACTTTGCCGGCTTTCGGATCCCATATGGCGGCGGTCGTGAGCTAATATGTTACAAAAAAGAATTGAGCCGCTCCATTTTGTCACATATAGTGGTTCCAACATAGGGAGGAGCCGCATGTACACTCAGGCCCTGAACGCCAATCCGGACCATTCCGAGCGGGTCATTGAGGATGCCGCGCTGATGGCGCGCTTCCAGGAGCGCATCGACGACGAGGATCGCATCGAGCCCAATGACTGGATGCCGGCGGCCTATCGCAAGACGCTGACGCGGCAGATTTCCCAGCATGCCCACTCCGAGATCATCGGCATGCTGCCGGAGGGAAACTGGATCACCCGCGCGCCCTCGCTGCGCCGCAAGGCGGCCCTGCTCGCCAAGGTGCAGGATGAGTGCGGGCACGGCCTCTATCTCTATGCGGCTGCGGAAACGCTCGGCACCTCGCGCGAGGAACTGGTGGACCAGCTCCTCTCGGGCAAGGCGAAATATTCCTCCATCTTCAATTATCCGACCCTGACCTGGGCGGATATCGGCGCCATTGGCTGGCTGGTGGACGGCGCGGCGATCATGAACCAGATCCCGCTCTGCCGCTGCTCCTACGGGCCGTATGCCCGCGCCATGATCCGCGTGTGCAAGGAGGAGTCCTTCCACCAGCGCCAGGGCTACGAGATCATGCTCACCCTCGCCAAGGGCACGCCCGAGCAGAAGGACATGGCGCAGGACGCGCTGAACCGCTGGTGGTGGCCCTGCCTGATGATGTTCGGCCCGCCGGATGCGGCGAGCCAGCATTCCGACCAGTCCACCAAGTGGAAGATCAAGCGCTTCTCCAATGACGAACTGCGCCAGAAGTTCGTGGATGCCACCGTGCCCCAGGCCCATTATCTCGGCCTGACGCTCCCCGACGCCGATCTCAAGTTCAACGAAGAGACTGGCCATTGGGAGTACGGCACCATCGATTGGGACGAGTTCAAGCAGGTGATCGCCGGCAACGGTCCCTGCAACCGCGACCGCATGGCCGCGCGCCGGCAGGCGCACGAGGACGGCGCCTGGGTGCGCGAGGCGGCGCTCGCCTTCGCCGAGAAGCGCCGCGCCCAATCCGCCGCCGCCTGAACCCAAGCGAGGCGCGCCCGCCGAGGCGCGCCCATCTCACGAGGAAACGCACCATGACCGGCCAGATTATCCCCCTCTGGGAAGTCTTCATCCGTTCCCGAAACGGCCTTGCCCACAAGCATGTGGGTTCGCTGCACGCCCCCGATGCCACGCTGGCGCTCCAGTCCGCGCGCGATCTCTACACGCGGCGCGGCGAAGGGCTCTCCATCTGGGTCGTACCCTCCAATGCCATCACCGCCTCCGATCCGGCGGACAAGGGCATGATGTTCGAGCCCACGGCCTCGAAAATCTATCGCCACCCCACCTTCTACGAAGTGCCCGACGAAGTCGGCCACATGTGAGGACCGCGCCGCGCGGGTGGGGGGCGTGCGCGCCCTGACCTGCGGCATCGGGGCGGGAGCGCCCGGCAGCGGGCGAGGGGCCCGGCGCCCATGAGGCGCGGGCGAGCGTGCGCGCGCCGGGCGGTTCGGCGCGCCAAAGATCAAGATATTCAAGGGAAACACCATGGCCGCAGCGTCCATCATTGTCGCCGAGACCCCGCTGGTCCGTTACCTGCTGCGCCGCGCCGACGACGCGCTGATCCTCGGCCATCGCCTCTCCGAATGGTGCGGCAAGGCCCCCATGATGGAAGAGGAGATGGCGCTCGCCAATATGGGCCTCGACCTGATCGGCCAGGCGCGTGCGCTCTATACCTACGCCGGAGAGGTGGAAGCCGCCGGGCGCGACGAGGATGCCTATGCCTATCTGCGCGACGTGCGCGGCTATGGCAATCTGCTGCTCGTGGAGCAGCCCAATGGCGATTTCGCCGCGACCATGGTGCGCCAGCTCTTCTATTCCGCCTTCATCGATCCCTATTGGCGCGCCCTCATGGCGTCGCGCGACGCGACGCTCGCCGCCATCGCCGCCAAGGCGGAGAAGGAAAGCGCCTATCATGTGCGCCATTCCGCCGAATGGGTGATCCGCCTCGGCGACGGAACGCCGGAAAGCCATCGCCGCGCCCAGGACGCTTTGGACACTCTGTGGGCCTTCACCGGCGAGATGTTCGAGACCGATGCCGGCGAACAGTCCCTGATCGCGGAGGGCCTCGTGCCCGACCCGGCGGCGCTGCGCGCGGTCTGGCAGGAGAGCGTCGCCAAGGTGGTGGCGCAGGCCGGCCTCAAACTGCCCCAGGGCGGCTGGATGCAGAAGGGCGGGCGCACGGGCCAGCATTCCGAGCATCTCGGCCATCTTCTGAGCGACCTGCAATATATGCAGCGCGCCTTCCCCGGGGCGACCTGGTGATGGACGCGGCGCTTCACGACGCGGAGGCGCTGCGCGGCGAAATCTGGCGCGTCGCCGGGGCGGTCACCGATCCGGAAATTCCGGTTCTGTCCATCGCGGATCTCGGCGTGCTGCGCGCCGTGGAGATCGTGGACGGGGCGATCGAGGTGGCGATCACGCCCACCTATAGCGGCTGCCCGGCCATGAACATGATCGCGCTGGAGATCGAGATCGCCCTCGCCAAGGCCGGGCTCGGCCCGGTGCGCATCAGGACCGTGCTCTCGCCCGCCTGGACCACGGACTGGATGAGCGAGGAGGGCCGCGCCAAGCTGCGCGCCTATGGCATCGCCCCGCCCGCCAAGGGGGGCGGCCGCCGCGCGCTGTTCGGCGAGGAAGAAGTGGCCTGCCCGCAATGCGGCTCCACCGAGACCGCGGAACTGGCGCCCTTCGGCTCCACCTCCTGCAAATCGCTGTGGCAGTGCAAGACCTGCCGCGAACCCTTCGATTATTTCAAATGCCACTGATGGGTGACGCCATGCCCGCCTTAGACCTGCCCGCCGCTGAACTGCCCGCCACCGAAGCCGCCGTCCCTCCCGTCTCGACGGGCACCAAGGCCGCGACCCCGAAATTCCACCGCCTCACGGTGCGCGATGTGAAGCGCGAGACGCGCGATGCGGTTTCCATCGCCTTCGACGTGCCCGTGCATCTCACGGAGGATTTCGCCTTCGCGCCGGGCCAGTAT
Organism: Pseudomonadota bacterium; assembly: GCA_040755535.1. Lineage (GTDB taxonomy): Bacteria > Pseudomonadota > Alphaproteobacteria > Rhizobiales > Xanthobacteraceae > Aquabacter. The sequence continues at coordinate 54,093 of JBFMAV010000003.1, forward strand.
CTCACCCTGCGCGCCATGGTGGAGGGCGAGGATGTGCGCCGCTCCTATTCCATCTGCTCCGGCCCGCTGGACGGGGAATTGCGTATCGCGGTGAAGCAGGTGGAGAACGGCTTGTTCTCCGGCTGGGTGAACAGCGCGCTGAAGGCGGGCGACGAGCTGGAGGTCATGACCCCCACCGGGCGCTTCGGCCTCGCCGCCGCCGAGGACGGGCGCCTGCATGTGGGCTTTGCCGCGGGATCGGGCATCACGCCCATCCTCTCCATCGTGCGCGGCGTGCTCAGCCGCGAGCCCAACAGCCGCTTCTTCCTGTTCTACGGCAACAAATCCACCGGCGACATTCTCTTCCGCGAACAGCTGGAGGAGCTGAAGGACCGCTTCCTCGGCCGCCTCTCCGTCTTCCATGTCCTCTCCCAGGAGGAGCAGGACCTGCCCGTGCTGAACGGCCGCCTGGACGCCGAAAAGGCGCGCCTGCTGCTCACCGCCATGGTGCCGGCCGCCGCCGTCGACCACGCCTTCGTCTGCGGCCCTTCGGGCATGATCGACGAACTGGAAGCGACGCTCCAGGCCCTGGGGCTTGGCGCCGAGCAGATCCATGTGGAGCGCTTCGTCTCCGCCCATGGCGGCAAGCCGCGCCCGAAGGCGGAGGTGAAGGCCGACGCCCCGCCCGCCCATCTCGCCGCCCTCATCGTCGATGGCAAACGCCGCGAAGTGGGCGTCGCGGAGGGCGAATCCATCCTCGATGCGGCGCTGCGCGCCGGCATGGACCTGCCTTTCGCCTGCAAGGGCGGCATGTGCTCCACCTGCCGCGCCAAGGTGGTGGAAGGCACCACCGAGATGGAGATGAACTATTCCCTCGAACCCTGGGAAGTGAAAGCCGGCTTCGTCCTCACCTGCCAGGCCCATCCCACCAGCCCCCGCGTGGTGGTGGATTTCGACCAGATGTGAGGGGGGGCGTAAAGAGGGAATATCGTGCCTTCTTGCACCCGTGCATAGGAGCTCGGGTTGGTGGTCGCGATGTTGGGTCACCGCCTCGCCGAAGCCCACTAGACCGCGCGGCCTCCGGATCCAGGGTCCGATCCGTCGCCACGCGGTTTCCTCTCATCTCCAACAGGCCGGCTCACCCTCGTGGGGTCGTTTTCACTGGTCACGGCCACGCCCGTGGGAGCACATACAGATCATGCGCCCTCTTGTGATCGCTTAAAGACCAATGTCGGCCGATCCGGAGTCGTCCGTTTGTAACTCTCATTAGGAAACCGATTTGCGACTAGATTGAATCCTTTTTCTTTGAAAAGGTTGACTAAATCAGTCTCGTGCAGCCACACGCTGACGTCATTATCGATAGACGCCCAAATATGCTCTTTCGCTTTCTCGTCTGCTGTGACGTGATGGGCATGCTCAATTATTGCGCGGCCACGGTAGGTCCGACCACCATGTTCATATGATCTCATTTCACTTAGGGGTAGAACCGATTCATTGATATGATCATAGGCCAAATGACTATCAATTATAAGGATATCAGATGTCCGGTCCGCGATATCGCTTAAAAAAGAAACGCAATCTGGAAAATCTAGATGATAAAGTATGTCGGCGCAAATTGTTACATCGAAATTTCCAAGAGAAGGGTCTATGTGTCGAACGTCTCCTTTGACAAAAGAGCAGGTGTCCAGATTGAGCGTACGTTTCGAGAAATTTGCCTTCGCAAGATGAGTGTCGCGGATCTCGATGCCCACAGTCGACGCGCCCATCCGCGCGAATTCGATTGTAAAAAGACCCACAAGGCATGCAAGATCCAGAATCCGTGTCCGGTGAAGCAACCAAGACAGATACAGGCGAGACAGGCCCAGGCTCTTCGCAAATCGTCCCAGGCGTCTCTGAGCATCGCTGCCGCGATCGGTGGCGATAAGTAAGCCGATCCAATCGACCCGCCACTTCTATTGCAGTCCGCGGTTCATCGTTGTTAAACCGTGGCCGAGGTCGATATCATGCGCTGATCAGGGGCCATGCTCCGCGATTACGGTTTCAATCTCCGCTCTGATTTTGTTCGCATTCATCGTCGACGCTGCCCCAGTTCATTGAGAGAAGTCAGTGAAATTCTGATCTGCGTATCAGGCGCGCTCATCGCCTGCGGCATTGCGGTCGGCGCTAAATGGCCCAGAACTGACGGCAGAGGTCCACCACCTGATCTTCGCCGCCGACCGCCGCCGGCGATTTCGTGGGTTCGGCCAGCACCTCGCTAATCATCTGCGAGAACGATGATGCGTCAACGTTCTCGGAAGACGAGACCAATCGGCACGGCGCAACTTTTTTAAGCCATTCGATGAGATGCGGTTCTTCAGGCCAATCCCCGCGGCTGAGGAGAATGTTTGGCTTGGCGTTGGCGCCCAGTTCCACCACGATGCCATATCCCGGTTTGGAGATGACGACGTCGCATGAGGCGATCAGGTCCTCAAATGGCCACCCCAAGCCATCAGCGGAAATGACGCTGTCTCCCCAGCTGCTCGGGCCAAGCGAGAGGGTGTTCGACACCGCGCGCAGATAGGGTGGAGGGTTCGGCTGCATCCCGCCAAACGCCCAGAGCAGAACGCGGGTAGCCGCGTCGCCGCCAAGCCGCGAGATCAACTCTCCCCGCCTGTTGCGGCCGCGTCGCCCAATCGGTTGTTGGACGCGGGCAGGCTGGTGACCACTCATTGGCATGCCCGGCGTAAGCGCAACCAGCCCTGTGGCAGTGTCGTAAGCCGCCCGCATTCCCTCCACAATCGGCTTTGAATCCGCGATGCCCTGAAAATAAAACTCTGCCATCTCGCTCCAAATGAGCGACGAGCAAGCGACAGATGGAGTGCCGCACTGCCGCGCGGCGATCAGAACCGGAAACGAAATGTTGCTGAAGACGGCATCAATCGAGTGTCGTTGAAGACCCTTTGCGATCCCATCCACGACACGATCGAGGCGATCAAAGAGCTCTTGATATCGAAAAAATGTCCGCTGCCGGTCAACGCGGAAGGGGCCATCCATCACACAGCCAAAATCCGTATCAGATGGCCATGTTTCGATAGAAGGCCCGAGCCGCGCGGCCAAAATTTGAGGATCCAGGCCCGAGCGGACCACCAAGCTGAGATTCGGCCTCCGGCGCCGGAGGGCGCTGATGATCAGAGCCGTCTGAGACAGGTGGCCAAAACCATGGGCCGTGATGTCCAAGAGAAGACGCACGCGCCGTCACAGCTCCCGCGCGCGCATCCGTGCGCGGAACGGCCAGATGGCGGCGCCGGGCAGGCTTGCGATCAGATACGCAACGCCGAGCAGGACCGAGGCGATGATCGCCATTCCTCCATCTACGCCAAAATGTGCCAACAGCCCTACGGCCGCCGCCTCTCTCACGCCCCAGCCGCCAATGGAGATGGGCACAACCTGAGCAAAGGTCAGGATCATAGCGACCGACATTAAGTCCAGGAATTGAAGATCAATCCCAACCCCCAGAGCGATAAAGGCGAAGGCGATCGCAGACAGAAAATGGACCATGACGCTCAGGAGAAACGCCGTGAGGCTCCGCCAAAAGTCCGACAGCACATACAGCACGAAACGCAGACCCAGCATCAATTTGGCCAAAATGCGGGAGGTCGGCACCGCGTTTGGATATTTCAGGAGCCAGAGCGACAGGCCCCACGCAACGGCCACGCCTATGCCGCCGATCAACGCGCAGATGACCAGGATTGAGACATCGACCAGAGGGGCCAAGATGGGGGTGAACACCAAAACGGAAAACGCCAGTGCGAGCAAAGCGACCACCCGGTCGATGGCCACCGATGTGAGGGCAACAGGAAGACTGATCTGTTCTTGCCTTGCCATAAGGACGCGGACTGCATCCCCTCCCACGCCGGCGGGAAGAAACTGGTTGCAGAAAACCGATATCCACGTGATCTCCACGAGACGCGTCACGCGCGGGCGCGCGCCGTAGATCTCCAGTATTTTTTTCCAGCGAAATCCGATCAATACCGGTTGAGCGAACAACAGAGCGGACGAAAAAATAATCGACCGCGGATCTATGTCGGATAATGGCGGCATTTCATTTGAAAATTTCCGGAAGACCCAGAAAAGCGCGCCGATGGACACCATGATCTTGAATAGGAAAATGAGCGTGGAAGAGCGTTTGGTCATAGGGATGTCGCGGCGCGCGCCTTCTCCAGAAGAGTGTCTGGCAATCAATCAAGGGCGCGGCGGCGACCCGGTGAGTTCGCGGAAAAAAGCGCGAATAAAGCGAAGCCCCGTCGAAAAACTGTGCGCCTGAGTACCGCCAGCCACGCGCTGGTGTTCGATTGTCGGGAACTCCGCAATCTTCAAACGGTGCTTAAATGCTCGCATTGTCATCTGATATTCGATTGTGTAATCGGACGCGTCGAGCGCCAGTTGGCGCGCTGCTTTAGCTGAAATCGCCCTGTACCCATTGATGGAATCGGTAATAAACGGTCCTGATTTCCGAAATGCGACATTGGCCATTATGTTGAAGGCATTGTTCGCCCATTTGCGCGGGCGGAACCAGTGAATGTCTTCTTCATTGACAGCCCCCGGCATCATCCGTGAGGCGATGACAATGTCATTGCCCTCACTCAGGCGAGCGCGAAATTTGGGTAGATCGACCGGATCTTCGTTGCCATCTGGAGAAAAGAATAAATAGGCGTCACTCGCGATTTGGTCGAACGCAATGAGAAACGCCTCACCTCGTCCACGCTTGCTCTGTCCCAGAACGCGAATGCCGCGCTCTTGAAAATATTCGACAGTGCCATCTGTCGAGCCGCCGTCAATCACCACCACATCGTCAAATCCAGACGCGGGTCCAGGAGGTGGCAATTGAGGAAATACAATCTCGACGCACTCACGTTCATTTCTGGTCAGGATGCAGAGTGTGACGTGCATGAGATATACCAATCCATAGTGGTGCGCAGGCCATCGGATAGCGGCACGCGGGCACGATAGTCCAGCAAATTCACCGCCTTCGTGATGTCACACGCGCGGCGGGGTTGTCCCGTTAGGCCTTGAGGATCGAACGTCGGCGAAATGGAGCGGCCAAGGATTTCGCTGGCAATGCTCGCTATATTCGTGGCGACATCTCTAATAGTCACCTCCTCCGGAGTGCCGATGTTCACAGCATCTGCCTCGGGGTATCGGGCCGCCACTTCAATCAGGCCCCGCGCGAAATCATCAACATAAAGGAAGCTCCGCGAATGTGAGCCGTCGCCCCACACTTTGAACGATCCATCAGTGGATTCCAGCGCCTTGCGAATGAGCGCCGGGATCACATGCGAGGTCTGTGGATCGAAATCATCCCGGGGTCCATACGCATTGTATGGTCGGGCAATTGCGACGGAGATCCCGTATTCCTGGGCCGCTGCCGCACCCAGGAACTCCTCCATCCTTTTCGCCCATCCATATCCGGCATTGGTGGGTTCGGGGACGTCCAGAAAGCCTTCGCTTTCCGGCGTAGGAACAGAGCAATGACGGGGGTAGACGCATGCCGAGCTCGTGACGAGCAGGCGCTCCACCCTATGGTCGACCGACGCCCGCACAGCATTGAAGAAGATGCCCATATTATTCATGAACATCGACGCGGGGTGATTGGCATTCCATTCGATCCCGGCGACCATTGCCGCCAGGTTCAGCACCACGGAGCACCCGCGAACGGTGCGCGTCGCCGCCTCATAGTCCCGCAGGTCGCCTGCAATTACCTCGACTTGACCGGTGAGGTGGGAGAGGAAAGGGGGCGTCGTCGAGCGCGACAGGACAACGGGAGATGCTCCCAGTTCCAGCAGCATTTCGACAACGTGGCTTCCAATGAAGCCCGACCCGCCGAATATGGCCACCCTCCGCCCGGCGAAAAAGTGCTGGGTGTCGGAGTGAAAGTCCGGTTTGCGAACGCGAGAGCGGTACATCAATTCACCATCCGATGGCTCTGCCCCTCGGCCTCCAGGTCCGCGCGCACCATGATACGAACCAGTTCGTCAAACGACGTCTTCACCTGCCATCCGAGCTTTTGCTTTGCCTTCGTCGCATCGCCGATTAGAAGGTCGACCTCGGAAGGCCGAAGGTACCTGCTATCGAACTCGACGTATTGATTCCAATCAAGTCCGACGCAAGCAAAGGCGCGATCAAGAAAGTCGCGCACGGTCCACGTTTCCCCCGTAGCGATAACGTAGTCGTCTGGTTCGTCCTGTTGAAGCATTAACCACATTGCTTCAACATAATCGCGTGCATACCCCCAGTCTCGCTTGGCATCGAGATTTCCCAGATAAAGCTTGCGATCTTTACCTGAAAGAATGCGGGCGAGGGCGCGCGTAATCTTGCGAGTTACGAATGTCTCGCCGCGGCGCGGGCTCTCGTGATTGAACAAAATGCCATTCGAGGCGTGCATGCCATAGGCTTCACGATAATTAATGACCTGCCAGTGTGCGTAGACCTTCGCGCACGCGTACGGAGATCGGGGGTGGAACGGCGTCAACTCGTTCTGCGGGACCGCCTGAACGAGCCCGTACATCTCCGAGGACGACGCCTGATAAAAGCGAACCGTTTGCGAGGCTCCCACATTCCGAATGGCTTCAAGCATCCGAAGGGTTCCAAGGCCCACAGCATCGGAAGTGTATACAGGTTCATCAAAAGAAACGCGGACGTGACTTTGAGCGCCGAGGTTATACACCTCATGGGGCTGAATCTGCTCGATGAGCTTCTCCAGCCGGCTTCCATCTGTCAGGTCGCCGTAATGCAGCAGAAGTCGCGCATCCGCTTCATGGATATCCTTGAAGAGATGGATGATGCGGCCACTGTTGAAAGACGAAGACCGCCGTATGATGCCGTGTACTTCATAGCCCTTTTCGAGCAGGAGTTCAGCAAGATAAGAGCCGTCCTGACCCGTTATGCCAGTGATGAGGGCGCGTTTCATTTAAAGAAAGCCTCGACTTGAGCCACGACGTAGTCCACATCCTCGTCCGTCATCAAAGGATGAGTGCCCCAATAAAGGCCACGATCCATCACGGTGTCGCACCCACTCAAGGTTTCCGATATCCGATGAGTGATATGCTTCATCGCCGGTTGGCGGGCGAGGTTTCCGCAGATAACCGGGCGCGTTTCGATGCCATGAGCCTCAAGATGGCTTTGCAGAGCATTGCGATCCTCGCGCGACCTGCAGATCACAGGGTAGCCAAAGGGGGCAGGAGCGCATTGTGCATCGAATGACATCACGGACAGATCGCCGCGTTGAATCAACCGGTGGAGCATTTGATCGTGACGCAGACCAACGGCGCGCCGCCTGTCATTGAATTGGTCAAGCTTGCTGAGCTGAACCAATCCGATGGCCGCGTTGATTTCGGTCGGCCTGACATTGAAGCCGGTCGTCACGAACAAAAAGCGCGGATCAATCTCAGGCGTTTCAGCCGCATGATGTGCCCCCGCGGACATGTGGCGAACCCATCCATGGGATCGCTGCGCGCGCAGGAGATCCGCGAGATCGTCATCCTGGGTTACCACCATTCCGCCTTCAATGGTGGTGATATGGTGCGCGAAGTAGAAACTATAGCTGCCCATATCGCCGAAGGTGCCGACCTGCTGCCCATTCCAGGTCACGCCGAGAGATTCACAGGTGTCTTCGAACAGCCAAAGTCCGTGCTTTTCGGCAATCGCACGAATGGCCGGAATGTTCACTGCACCGCCTAGCACGTGGACTACGACGATGGCGCGGGTCTTATCGGTAATGGCGTTCTCGATCGCTTCGGGCGGAACCTGAAGCGTTGCCGGATCGCAATCCACGAAGACCGGTACGGCGCCGGCCTGCACGAACGGCCACACGGTCGTCGACCACGTCAGCGCCGGTACGATCACTTCGTCTCCGGGTTGAATGCGTCGCTTACCACTGCCCGTTTTGAGGAAGCCATCCGCCAAGGCAAAAGCGGCGATCAGGTTCGCGGATGATCCGGAGTTCACCATGATCGCGTGTTTGGCGCCAATATAGTTCGCGAAGACGGATTCAAACTCCGTCACCTTTCGACCCATGGTCAGGAATCCAGAGTCGAGAACCGCTTTGGCGGCATTAATTTCTTCGGACGTCAAACTGTTTGCATTTAACGGAATGACCCGCCGCGGGCCAAGCGTATTGATGGGTGTTGACATTTCCTGTGTTCTCTTTCTGGAGCGCAGAGCTTAGCGGCAGCTGATCGTGACAGGATCACCGCCGGCGGACTCCAAGGGCGCGGAGCCAAAGCCGGCGAGAAGATCATTCAGGGCGATCGAGCGATCGCTTGGATCTTCGAAAAAGATCGTCCGGTCGGGCATCAGGGCACGCAACGGAGACAGAGCGCTCCTCGGCAACGTTGCGGAGCAGCCATAGTGCCACATTCTGAACGCGACAACCCCGGCCTGGAGGCGGGTAATGTCGAGCGAGGCGGCAAGATCGTCCATCGCACGCGGGATGATATCGTTGATTTTGAGGTCGGTAAACGTTCCGCATATCCTCTGGGAAATCTCCCGGCTGCGGGAGGCGTGCACGGAAGAAATAGAACGCTCAGAGACAGTGTAGTTGTAAAAAGACTGCTCCACCATTCCGGGTTTAAAAAAGCGGATCCAGATCGACCATAGAGCGTAATCTTCGCAATGGCGGACGGCTGCGGTCTGTGGATAGCGTCCCAGAAGATTAAATATGTTTTTCTTAGCCAGAATACTGCCATGAGGAAATGGGCAGCCGACCTGGCAAAAGAAGTTAAGTATGGGGGACCATCCGTCAGGTCGAATGTGGTCGACCGGCGCATCGCCGCTTTCGAAAACCAAAGTCATGCCCGTTCCGAGGATCGTCAGATCCGGGTCATTTTCGAAGCGATCGAGCTGGTGCGACATCTTTCCAGGCAGCCAGATATCATCGTCATCGAGCCGCGCGATGAGATCATACTTCGCTTCGCTCAGCCCGCGATTGAGCGCTTGCACCAGCCCGTTGCCTCGAGGCTGTCGCACGCAGCGGATGTCCGCCTCAACCCCGAGTGGAGCGTCGGCCAGGAGTTCGCTTATCGGCACCGGGCTGTTATCATCGATAATGATGATTTCGTACGGGACGCTGATCTGCTGATCGACAATGGAAGACAGGGCGGATCGGAGTTGGTCCACTCGCTTGGGGGCGCCCGCCTGGATGAAGGTGGGGAGGAGAACACTAAACGAAAGAGGCGCAGGCATTTCATGGGTCTCTTGGTGTTCACCGTAAGGGAGTCGACGTTGACCATTCGGCCTCGAAAATTTCTCGCGCCGACGTGATATGGTCTATGGCGCCCCGGTCAAGAGGGGGGCGCCTGTCAAAATCAAAGGCAAACACCGATTCATAAAAATAGGGCAGGCCGAGCCGAACTGCGGCCGCCTTTCCGGCATCGAAGCAACGCTTCTGGCATACCGCGTAAATCTCCGGGAAGCGCTTTGTCGCTGTATTGCCATCACTAAAAATGCGGAACTCCGATAAAGTCTCGAACAGCGGTGCAAAACGTATTCCTGCGTTCAGAAGGTGCAGCAGGAAAAGCCAGTCCTCCAGATACTCCATATCTTCATGGAAACGCACTTTGGATCGAGCCAAGGCATCTGTTCTCAATAAAAAGCTGCTGTTTGTGATGAAATTCCCCGTAACGAGGGCGGCAGAAGGCAAGAGATGTGGTCCTTCAACATGTTCGAACCATGGTTCTCTCTTGTTTGTTTGTGAATAGACAAGGTCAGCGCCTGTGAGATGGAGGGCGCCAATCAGGCGTTCGGAATAATTTGGATAATAGATGTCATCGTCATCAAGAAACGAAACGACGTCATATTTAGAGCAATTCTGAAGGACGTAGTCCATCCCGACGTTGCATGGGTATCCGCGAAGCCGATGAGGTTCTCCGGCGTGAAGTACGAGCGCGCGCGAACCGATGTCCGCGCAAAAACTCCGCACTTTTGAAAAGGTGGAGGCGTCACCATGGACCGACAGGATCGGGGTTGTTGGAAACTGCTGGTTCTCAATCGACGCCAAAGTCTCGGCAAGCAGGTCCAGCCGTGAACCTTGGGTACGAACGATGGCCGCGCCATGGGACAGTTGCGCCGCGCTCTTCACCTCTACGCTCGGCCGAGCCGAAATGACCGGTGTCTCATGGCTGGCTGTCGCGGTGAAAATTTTTGTAACATGGTGCCGGATAATATTTCGCCACGCGCACTTCTGTTTGGCGCTCTGAGATACAGACTGAGTCTTGTGATGCCATCTGTAGCAATACAGATATTCAGGTATTAATAGAATATTTTCTTTTCCGGCCACATCGAGAGCGAAGTCATAATCTTGAGAGAGATCAAACCGATCGTTAAGATGGGTTGCTTCGGAGAAAAGATCGCGCCGGATGGCTTTGAGGTGGCCCGCAATCATCCCGCGCTGGAAGATTTGCGTTGGCGGAGAGTCGTGGCGCCTGTAGCGCAGAACCTCATTCCCTTGACCAATATCGATCATGCCCGACGAAATATAGCGGCACTGCGGGAATCGGCGAATATAGTGCTGAAGAATATTTATTGTCTCAGAAGGGATCAGGTCGTCGCAGTCGACGAACAGTAGCCATTCGTGACGCGAGGCAGATATTGCTGCATTTAACCCACCCGCGACGCCGCGATGGCGGTCTCCTCCGACAATCCTTACGAATTGATGAATAGAGGCCGGCGTCAGCTGCATCAATTCATGATTGGAGGTTGACAGGTCATCATTGTGAATGACCCATTCAACTTTGCCGGACGCCCACTCGTGATGCAGGTCGGCAAGCGATTTTGCGAGCTGTTCGAAATAAATCTTACTTCCATAAAACGACGTCACGAAGGAAAAGGTCGAAGGTGAACCGGAGGGCGGCGCTTCGGTGTGCGTGCGGTTATCAAAATAATCCTCGATCATCCTAAAATTGCACAAATCAAACGGTGTCCATGAAAAGGAGTGCCCAGGATAAAGCTGTGCGATCCGTGCGGTGTCGCGGTCGTATTTCTTTCGCGCCAGAGGAAGGAGGGCTTCCGGAATCGCCTCCTGCCAATAGCGATCAGGCGCAGACAGGGGGCGGGATCCGTACCATCCGTTATTGAATAACCCTTTGGATTCCTTCTCGGCCAAGAAGGCCCAAGCGGACTCGACGTCGATCGCCGGCTGCGGTGCGGGGGCGGCACTGGCATGGGCCAGCGCGGAATTTGCGGTGCGTCCAATTGAATCGATCCGCCGACGAATAGACCTGAATAGCCTCACGAGAGGCCATGCGCTGGAATTTCGAATGCGGCGTTCTAATTCGAGAATGTTATGGAGTGCGGTATTCTTTTCCGCTTCGTTTTGCTCGACACGTGCGATCAGGCTTTGGCGATCCGACAGTGCGCTTTCGAGCAAATCACGCTCAATCTGCACCGCGCCAAGGGAGGTCCTCAGTTCGCCCGCCTCACGCGCCAATATCTGCTGGAGTCGGCGAACCTCATTCTGTTCCGCCTCTAGGACGCTCTTAATTTTCTCTAATGTTTCGACCTGTTGCCGTAAGCCGATGTTCTGATTGTCCAGGCCGTCGATGTCGGTTGCCTGCTTTGAAATATTATTTAAGAGATCACTTTTATCATGCAGTAACTCAGACTGATAAGTCCGGAGCGCCGCCACTTCTTGCGAAAGGCGGTCTCTCTCAGCTTTCAGCTCCATTTCGGAATAGGTCAAGAGTGTCAAGGCAGACGTAAAATCCAAATCTGACGCCGGTTGGGCGTGCGACTCGATAAAGGTCTTCAGATGAGATTCGTAAGTCGACATACTAACTTCCCTTGACTGATATCGCCGCGTTTTTTCTCATTTACACTTCAATATTCAGATTGTTTCGAATTGAAAAAATATTCTCTCCAATGTTTATAAAGTCGCGATCTCGGTCTGCGATCGCCTTTAAAAATGTCTTCGACGTACCATTCTTCGGATAAAGCCAGTCATGGAGTTCGACAATTAGAATTGGAATGTGGTCGATCCAGTCGAAATTTTCTCTGAAAACATGCTCCTCATAGCCTTCAATGTCGATTTTTACGATAAACGGGCTGCAGGTATCTTCGTGGGCGGCGAGGATTTCAGGTATGGTGACGGTGTCCACGGAATTTTCCGTGTCGTCTGTGCTCTCAGTGCGGAAACCCCAGAAACCCGCATCCGGGTTTACAACCTTGACTCGATTGTGCGCAGAGGAAAGGGCCGCCCGCACAGGAATCACTGGTAAATTTCGGACATTTTCTCTCAAAATTGTATAATTATCAGTCTCGGGCTCAATCGCGACGACGACCGCATCTCTGATCTGAGCGCAGAAATAAATGCAGGAAATGCCAATATTGGCGCCGGCATCAATAATCAGCGGCCGCTTATTTAACGAGCGGATCTGAGCTAAAAGGTTTAGAAATTCTGGGAATCGGCTGAGTGGGCGAAGGTCGTAGGACTTGTCCATAAAGATCTGTCCGACGACCTCGGAGTCGGAAGACTCAGGGCGCAAATAGAGATGCTGGAGTTCGGACGATCTTGCGTAAATAAGGCGTTCTAAGCGCATATCTGGAGTTCCAGCTAACGATGCAGGATCGCGTCCCTGACAGAACTGTACGTGCCCCCTCGGTGAGGGGTTGAAAAAAAGTCATCGCTTCTCCGCGCGGGACCATTCGAGAACCCGGCGATTTTTCCCTCATATCCGGGCGAGCTAAGGAATGCCAGCGCTCATGTGCGTTGATGTCGGCGCGTGTGCCGCTGCGGTTCCGTCAGGAAAAATCGGGGTCCAGCGACCAGCCAAGGACACTGAGGCGCAGCCGTTTCTGCGAGGGGCGGGCCGTGTCGATGCTGAAAGCGCCCATTAAGTGGACGACAGCCCGCGACGACCTCTGCAAGGCACGGGGGCGGTGTCTGTCCGCTGCAATGTGAAAGCGCGCGTTGGGGCGAGAGTGCTTCCGGATGGCTGGGCTTCGCCCGGCGGCTGAGGAAGGCCGTGGCCTGATGCAGCCAGAGGCGCAGCGGAAGCCGCTGTTGAGGGATCGGATGAGAAATCGCTGACTTCGCCTGCAGCGCGGTCCGCGACATTGAACGGGACATGGCAGATGTGCGGACCGCCGCGCGTGCATTTTCAGCACAGCGGAGGTATCGCGATGCCCACCTGTGAACCGTCCGGGGTGACCCAGTCAGGAGCGCCCCTCCTGGAGACCTTTTGCGGCCGCCTGCGCGACATTTGCCCCAATCGAGCGGGCCGTCTCTCCTTGCTCGCCTAGGCGAGGCAACTTCGAAGCTGAGGAGAGCGACGACAACGCGGTCAGGCTTTTCGAGCGTCGGTTGCTTGTCTTTGTCGATGCTCTCCAGCGCTCCCTCTGACGCTACAACCCATCCCGGGTCCCTCCATCGCCGTTGGGACGACGGGTCGCCTGTCACTGCAGAGGAGACGCCGGCGGCGCGTCGCGGGGGAGGCGGACGAAGAATGTGCTGCCTTGTCCTTCGGTCGAGCGCACCTCCAGCGTGCCGGCGTGGAGCTCCATGATGGAGCGGCAGATGGCGAGGCCGACGCCCATGCCCGAGGTTTTCGTGGTGAAGAAGGGTTGGAAGATCCGGGCCGCGATCTCTTGCGGCATGCCGCACCCGGTGTCCGCGAAGGCGATTTCGACCATGTCCCCGCGCGCGGACACGCAGATGCGCAGCTCCCGCGCGCCGGCCGGGCGATGGGCCATGGATTGGATGGCGTTGGTGATCAGGTTGAAGAACACCTGCTGAATCTGGATGGGGTTCGCTTGGATCTCGTGGCGCGCGGCGGGCGCCACGAGCACCGGCGCGATGCCGTGCGTGGCGAACTCGGGGGCGAGGATCTTCAGGACCTCGTCCAGCATGTCTTCCACCGCTACCCGGTCGGTCGGCGAGGGTGCCTGCTTCACCAGTGCGCGCAAGGCGGTGATGATGTCGGCGGCACGCCGGCCGGACTTGCGGATGCTCTCCAGGCTGTTCGACACCTCCGCGAGGTCGGGCTTTGGCCTGTGGAGCCAGCGAAGGCCCGCCTCGGCCTGGGCCACGAGGCTCGCGAGGGGCTGATTGATCTCGTGCGCGACCGAGGTGGCGAAGCTGCCCATGGCGGTCAGCTGGTTCGCCCGCGCCAGATCGCTGCGGGCTTCGCGAAGGTCGAATTCGGCCTGCGCGCGGCGCAGATTTTCATCCATCAGGTCGCCATACAGCCGCGCGGCGTCGAGAGAGATCGCCGCCTGGGGTGCCAGCACCTCCAGCATCGCCATGCGCTGGGGCGTGAAGACGTCCGCGCTGAGTGCGTTCTCCATATAGAGCATGCCGATCAGCTCGCCGCGCTTGATGAGCGGGATGCAGGCAAGGGATCGGATGGGGCGCCCGCCAAGGGACAGGCCGCGTTGCGGCGCCTCGCTCGCGGCATCCGCCAAGGTCACGGGTCTGCGGGTGCGCAGCACCGTCTTCAGCACCGCGGCTGGCATCAGGTCTTCCGGCGTCTGTGCCGGTCGGAACGCGATGTCGATCGCCTGTCCGCTCACGCGGGCGACGGCCTCGCTCGCCGGCGCCCCGTCACGCAACAACAGCAGCAGGCCGAACTGCGCGCCCGCATGAACCAGCATGCTTTTCATCAGCGTTCGCACCACCTGCTCCAGGCCGACCTCTTCCGCCAGCGTCTGCGAGGCGGCCGTCATCACCGTCAGGTCGAGCTCCTGCTGTATCCTGCGGGCCGTGGAGAAGGGCGCTGAGGGCGTTGTGCCTGCGCCCGCGCCCACGGACGCGGCGAGCTGGTCCGCCTTCGCCTGCGCGCCCCATTCCTGGTAACCTTGGAGGGCGGCTTGCAGGCAGCCCTGCGCGGGGGCGTGCAGGCCCATGTCGCGGTAAAAGCGCGCGGCGAGCTCCTGCGCCAGGGCCTGCTCGTGGACGAAGGACGCGCCGGCCGCCGCCCGAGCGGCACGCTCGTAGAGATCCATGGCTTCGGCGCGCTGGCCGGCGAGCCGCGCGGCTTCCGCTTCCAGAAGAAGGTGCCGGCAGGAGAAGGTTTCGGCGTTGAGCGCCGCCCAGAAACGGAAGCGGTCGCGCGCCACGGACATGTGCCGCAGCCGATCCTCCGGCAGTAGATCCGGCCGGGCAATGTGGGCATGGGCGAGGGCCAGGAAGAAGCAGGTATTGGCCGTATCGACATGGGCCGCCGCCGCCCAGGCCATGGCTTCGGCCTCTTCCAGCAGCGTGAGGGCGGTTTCGAAATGGCCGAGCAGAAAAAATCGCAGGCCGGAAAAGTGCTTGACCCAGAACTGGGTCGCGACGGAGGCACTCTTAAGGTCTGGGTCTGGAACCGGCCCCGGCATCTCGCCGGTGCGCAGTGCCTCCACGAAATCGAGCTGCGCTTGGAGGATCCATTCGATGTCGGCGTAGCCGATCTCCCGTGTCATCGCGATGCTGTCGCTCAGCTCGGAGCGGACCAGGTCCAGCCGCGTGCCGATGGCCAGCAGGTCCGATGCGATGTGATTGCGAGCATAGCAGACCATGCCATGGTCGCCCGCCGCTTGCCCGATCCTCGCCCCTTCGCGGGCATGGCTCAAGGCGGTTCGCATGGGGCGGGTCCAGGCGCTGATCTGGTCCAGGGCGATCAGGGCCGCGGTGCGCTGTGCTTCATAGCCGTCGCGCAGCGCCAGGGCGCGGGCTGCCGTCGCATCCTCGGTGCCGCGTTCGTAGTCGCCGAAATACAGTGCGCCCTGGACGCCGAACCAGCCCAGCCCATAGGCGGTCTCCGGGGCCGTCCCATAGGCCAGGGTCAGTTCGACGATCTTGATGACATGTAGGAAGCGCAGGTCGCCTTTCACGAAGAAGGCCGCGATGAGGGTGGACAAGAGCGACATGGCGGCCCGGGCGGTTCGGTCCGTCATCTCCGGCAAGGCCATCAGGCGCTCATGGGTGAGGGTATCGATCTGGTGACGGCACCTGCGGTAGGCGGCCTCCAGTTCCTCGGGCGTCGCGCTGGTGGCGAGATCCATGCCCAGCGTCCGCAGGCCGGCAAGGGCGGCTGCGATCGCGGGGTCATAGGCGCTCTTGACCGTCAGCCCGAACGCCTTCAGCCGATAGATGTCGGCCAGGGCGACAGGATCGTCGCCGGGCCGGGGCAGGGCGTCCAGCGCCGCCAGGGCCTCATCCACGCGGCCGAGGGCCAGCAGGCCGTCGCAATGCAGCCACTCGGCATCGAACACAAGCGCCGCCATCTCCTCCGGCGGCGGCACAGGCAACACCCGGCGGATCAGCTCCACGAGGTGGACGGCGCGATCCGCCTCGCCCGCTGACCGGCATTTGCGGGCCGCGAGCAACAGGATGCGGGCGAAGGAGGGGCCTTCCCCGGCGGAGAAATCGGCCGGATCGCAACGCTCGATCTGCGATGCGACGTCGAAGGCCCACTCCGTGCCGGGCGCGGGATCGGCGGCGAGAAGCTGGCGGGCATTGCCCAAATGGCATCGCGCCCGTTCGGCCTGCGAGAGAGTCGCGTAGGCGGCTTCCAGCACACGGTCATGGGCGATGGCAAAATCGCCCTCCGATCGCACGAGAAGGCCGGCGGCCACCAGTGCGTGGGCCGCGCGGACCGTCTCATCCAGGCCCGCGCCGGAAAGTTGCGCCGCGAACGCCGTTGAACATCGTCCGCCGAGCGTCGCGCTGCGCTGGAGAAAGCGGCGTTGGAGATCCGGCAGAGCCTTGATGCGTTCGGTCATCAGGTCCGCCATCTCGTGGGGCTCCCCACTGGGTTCCTCGCTGGAGGTCCAACTCTGCGTTTCCATGTCGAACCGCAGGATCCGCGCATCCAGGAAGCGCCGCAGGAGCTGACCGATATAAAAGGGATTCCCGTCTGTCTCGCGATGGATCCGTGCGGCGATGGGACGGATCTCCGGGGGCGTGCTTTTCAGGATGTGGGCGACGAGGGCGGTGGTGTCCTGCTCCCGCAGGGGCTGGACGTGCACCTCCCGCGCGAAGTCGGGCGCCCGGCCCAAGCCCTCCAGCAGATCGCGCACCAGCCTGCGGTTCCGGGCGTCGCTCCGGGCACTGGCGATCAGGAACACATGCGCCGGGGCTGCGCTGCACAGCTGGCGGACGACATTGATGCTGGCATGGTCGAACCATTGCAGGTCATCGAGGAACAGCACCAGGGGGGCGTCCGCCGAGGCCAGGGCTCCGAAGGTTTCCGCGAGGATGCGGGCGGACCGCACCTGCGCGAGATGGGCCGGAACATCGCCCAGTGCAGGCGCCTCGGGGGGCAGGAAGGCGAGGTCTGGGACCAGGTCCGCCAATGCGCGCGAGCCGCCGACAATGGTGCAGAGCCGTGCGCGCGCGGCCTCCAATGCCGCTTCCTCGCCTCCCATAAAGTGGGCGAGTGCTGTGCGCAGCGCCTGGACGACGGGCGCGAACGGCGTTCCTTGCCGCAACTGCACGCCCTTGCCGGCAACGCAGAGGGCGTTCGTGCCGTCGAGCTCCTTCAAGAGGGCGTCCACCAGTGTCGACTTGCCGGCCCCCGGCTCCCCCGTCACCAGCACGATGCGCCGGTTGGAGCCGGCACGAAAGGCAGCATAGAGGTCCGACAGGGTTTCCAGTTCGCGTTCGCGCCCGACCAGATGACCGGGCCTCCCCGAAGGCTCGGCAAATTCCCCGCGCGCCAGCACG
This sequence comes from Pseudomonadota bacterium, assembly GCA_040755535.1. Lineage (GTDB taxonomy): Bacteria > Pseudomonadota > Alphaproteobacteria > Rhizobiales > Xanthobacteraceae > Aquabacter. Next base: position 71,749 of record JBFMAV010000003.1, read on the forward strand.
AAGTCCGCAGCGCCGGCGCCGGTGGCAAGGGAAGTCGCGACGCGCCGAAAGTCGGCATGCAGCGCCCGCGCGGTCTGATAGCGGTGCTTGGGATCCTTGCTGAGGAGCTTGAGCAGGATGCGATCGAGCACGGCGGGGATATCGGGCCGTACAAGGCGCGCCGATGGGGCCTCCATCGCCACATGGGCATGGAGCCAGCCCGGCAGGGAGTCGGCCTGGAGGGGCAGGGCGCCCACGAGTTGCTCATAGAGGATGACACCCAGTGCGTAGAGGTCCGTTCGGGCATCCGCACTGAAGGGGGCGGTCCGGATCAGCTCGGGCGCCGCATAGGCCATGTCTCCCCCCGAGAGCCGCAGGTCGCCGGCGGCAGCGTACCCCTCGAGCGCCGCTACGGCCGCAAAGTCGGTGAGGCGCACAGCCCCCTCCGGTGCGACCAGCATGCGCTTGGGGGAGAGACCGCCATGCGTGATCCCGGCCTCGTGGACCCGCATGAGGGTCTCGCTCGCGGCCAGTGCGAGGTCGAGAAGGGCCTCAATGTGCGCGGAGCCAGAGGGGCGATCCGCCAGCACCTGCGCCGCGCGCGGCGCATAGATCAGCGCGAACCGGTCCTGCTCGCCGCGGAACTGGGGCGGTTCCGCAAGATCGCTCCCGAGCGTCAGAGCGATCGCGGCCTCGCTCTGGAGCCGTTCGGACTGCGGAGTGTTCCAGTCGGCCAGCAGGATGCGCCACGACAGCTTGTCCGCGTCTGTCACCTCCAGGTGATCGACGCCCGCCTCCCGCGTGCGGGCCGTGACCGTCAATCCGCACCACCACGCCGCATCCTTGCGGTCCAGCCGGCCGGCAAGCGCGTTGCTGAGCAGATAGGGGCTGTTGGGAGCCGGCACGCTGCCCTGGAGCAAGGCGCCCGGAACATGACTTCTTGAGTTCATGGTCGCCTCTGGTGGATCGGGGCGTCGCGGAGCCATCGACGCGCGAGGGAATGCCGCTGACCCGGAGCCGACCCTAGCCGATGGTGCATGGTGCGTCTTTGCCCGGATTGGCATAGAGTTTGCCTGAATTGACATCCTTGGCCGGTGACGCTTCAGGTCTCATGCTCGTCGGTCGGGCGAAGCTATGCACTGCGATTTGAGGGGTTGCATATGGCAAGCGTGCATGAATTCGGCCGGCGCAAGTTCCCCCGAGGCGCGGTGGTGGTGAGCTCCGCAGGGCGGAACTGGACCGGCATGGCCGCTGAAATCCGCAATCACCCAGCCGGCGAAATTCCTCCGCCTGTCCCCCAGCAGATGGAGGTCACCCTCGCCCTGTTTGGATCGCCGACCGGGCGCGTGCAGCGCCGGGGCAACGGCGAGTTGCAGGATACGGCGGCGCGGCCCGGCACGATTTGGCTCTGCCCCATCGGCGTGGTGGAAGATTCCATACGCATCACGGATGATCTCAGCGATATCCTGCATATGTATATCGCAGAGGAGGTCCTGGCCGACGTTTCGGCCGCGGCGTCCCGCACCGCCTCGGTGGGAAACATCGCCTATCGGGCGGATATCGACGACGAGTTCGTCCGTCAGGTGGGCTACCGCATCCGCGCCGAGCTTGAGGACGAGTCGTCCGTCGGACCGTTTCTGGTGGATAGCCTTGCCCGCTCCATGGCCGCCTATCTCGTCTCCAGATACGGCGGCGGCATGGTTCAGAACCCGTCGGAGCCGGCCATCGAGCAGTTCCGCATGCGACGCGTTATTGAGTACATCAACGACAATCTGGAGACGGACATCTCGCTCGCCGACCTGTCGGCGATCGCCTGTCTCAGCCGTCACCATTTCGCCCGCGCATTCCGCTCCGCCGTGGGCGTGCCGCCGCATCGCTTCATCAGTTCGCTGCGGCTCCAGCGAGCGCAGGACATGCTGGTCCATACCCCCTTCAGCCTAGCGGAAATCGCCTACGCCTGCCGTTTCTCCTCCCAATCCACCTTCACCCGCGCCTTTCGCCGGCACGTCGGCGTCTCCCCCGGCGAATACCGAAGGAATGCGGCGACCTAGCGCCGGATTTGCCATGCGCGATGGATCGCCTTTGCGGCGCATGGCCCAAGGCCGTGTTCCGGCGGACCACGATGGCCGTGATCCGCCGGGTGATGTCCTCAGCCCTTCACGAAGGCCAGAAGGTCCGGGTTGATGACTTCTGCATGGGTGGTCAGCATGCCGTGGGGAAAGCCCGGATAGATTTTCAGGGTGCTGTTCTTCAGCAATTTTGCCTGAAGCAGCGCGGCGTCCTGATACGGCACGACCTGATCGTCGTCGCCCTGGAGAACCAGGGTGGGGACAGTGATCGCCTTGAGGTCGTCCGTCTGGTCGGTCTCGGAGAACGCCTTGATGCCTTCATACTGAGCGACCGCGCCGCCCATCATGCCCTGCCGCCACCAGTTCAGGATCACGCCCTGCGAAACCTTGGCGCCTGGCCGGTTGAACCCGTAGAAGGGGCCGGAGGCCACATCCATGTAGAATTGTGACCGGTCGGCGGCCAGCGCACTGCGGAAGCCGTCGAACACCTCGATGGGTGTGCCGCCGGGATTGCTGGCGGTCTTCAGCATGAGCGGCGGAATGGATGCGACCAGCACCGCCTTGGCGACGCGCCCTTGGGGCTGACCGTAGCGCGCCACATAGCGTGCCACTTCTCCCCCGCCGGTGGAATGGCCGATATGCACCACGTTGCGCAGGTTGAGATGCTCGACCACCGCCGATGCATCGGCCGCGTAGCGGTCGATCGTGTTGTCGGTGTCCACCTGGGTTGAACGGCCATGGCCGCGACGGTCATGGGCGACCACGCGATACCCCTTGGAGAGGAAGAACAGGAGCTGGGCGTCCCAGTCGTCGGCCGAGAGCGGCCATCCATGGTGGAAGTGGATCGGTTGGGCGTCCTTGGGGCCCCAATCCTTGAAGAAGATCTCCGTGCCGTCCGCTGTTTTCACAAATCCGCTGCTCATCCGATGAACTCCTCTGAGAGGGTGCGCGCCGGAAGTGGCGCTTGCACTGGCCGCAATGGCAGCAGCCGGAAGCACCGTGGTCGCCGCGAGGCCCGCCGCGATGCCGAACACCCCGCGTCGGGTCATCTGACGACCCTTGCCCGTTACCGCCGTCGACGCATCGGCCGTGATGTCCAAGATCTGTTTTGATCCGAGAACGCTCGGGAACCTGCCCATGGCCGTGATCTCCTGTTGCCATTGCTTGCGAGATCAAATCTAGGCGAGCTGTGTTGATGTCTGAATTGAACGGGCGGTCTGCGTGTGTATACTTAAGTTTTAGATAGATGTTCTTTGGGGCGCGCCACGCCGGGGAGAAGCCCGCTGATCCCCACCGCCGCGACGAGCGCACGAGCCCGAGGTTGAGGGGCACCATCCCACCAAAGTATGAGCGCCGCACGCCTACGGTCGATTCACCCAGGCGCCCCGCGCTTCGAGAATGGCTGCCATCAGAGCACGGGTTTCGCACCTGTGCCGCGCAGCACAATGGAGTGCACCATGGCAAACCCGTCCCTCCCAGCGTCAGGCCCGCATTTGCCCCCCGGCGCGCCGGCCCCGGATTTCACCTTGTCCGCGACGCCGGACCAGACCCTCTCCCTCAGCGAGATGCGCGGCCATCCCGTCATTCTCGCCTTCTATCCGGCGGACTGGAGCCCGGTTTGCGGGGACGAAGTGAGCCTTCTCAACGCGGTTCTGCCCGAGTTCCATCGCCATGGCGCCCAGCTTGTCGGCATCTCGACGGATGGCGTGTGGTGCCACGCGGCGTTCGCCGCGGACCGCAAACTGCATTTCCCGCTGCTTGCGGATTTCGAACCCAAGGGTGAGGTCGCCCGACGCTACGGCGTCTTTCGCGAAGCGGATGGCGTGGCCGACCGCGCCCTGTTCGTGATCGACGCGGACGGCATCATCCGCTGGTCCTACGTCTCTCCGCTCGGCATCAACCCCGGGGCGGACGGCATATTGGAGGCGCTGGAAAAGCTCCCCGCGCGCACCTCCGTCGAAGGAGCCGCCCCATGACCCACCCCATCCCTCCGATCGGGGCCGAGGATCACGTCCTCGGCGTCCCGACCTTCGCCGTGACCCTGGTGGAATACGGCGATTACCAGTGCCCCTATTGCGGCGAGGCCTATCCCGTACTCAAAGCGGTCCAGCACGCGCTCGGGACCAGGCTGCGCTTCGTGTTCCGCAATTTTCCGCTCGTGGACGTCCATGCCCATGCGCTGCGGGCCGCCCAATTCTCCGAGGCCGCAGCGCAGGCGGGGCGGTTCTGGGAGGCGCACGACATGCTCTACGAGAACCAGGATGCGCTCGGCGACCAAGATCTTGCGCAGTATGGCGCGCGTCTCGGCATTGACCGCGCCCTGCTCGCGGCGGCGTTCGAAGGCCGCCACGACGACAAGATCCAGCGGGACTTCCTCGGCGGGGTGCGCGGCGGGGTGAACGGAACCCCGAGCCTGTTCATCAACGGCCTTTTCTATGAGGGGCCGCGGGACGCTGAAAGCCTCGTCGCGGTGCTCCGGCAGGCCACGACGCAGCGCGTCTAGAGCATTTCCGAGCGGCCTGTGTGCCATTTGCGGGGTCGCCGCGCCGCGCGCGGGACGGTCCCCGACACCTCAATACCGCCGGCGGACCCCTGCCGGCATCCTTGCCCCTCCGTGATGGTGAGAGCCATGACCCTTCAGGACAGCGCCCGCCCCGGGCGTGCCGAGAGCGCACGCCTCGCGCTCGGCCACGGGACCACGTTCGCGATGGCGGCCGCAGCCGGCCTTGCCATCGCCAACATCTACTATAATCAGCCCATGCTCGAACTGATCGAGCAGGACCTGCCCGACAAGATCGCGGGCGCCATTCCCACGGCCACGCAGCTCGGCTATGCGCTGGGCCTGTTCCTGCTGGTGCCGCTCGGCGATCTGGTGGAGCGCAAGCGCCTTATCATCCTCCAGTTCGCGATTCTCTCGGTCGCCCTGGCCCTGGCCCTGGCCGCGCTCGCGCCCAATGCCCTGACCCTGGTGGCGGCCTCGCTGGCGGTGGGCCTGCTTGCCACGGTGGCCCAGCAGATCGTTCCCTTTGCCGCGCACCTGGCTGTGCCCGAGCGCCGCGGCGCGACGGTGGGGACGGTCATGGCCGGGCTTCTGACCGGCATCCTGCTCAGCCGCACCCTGGCCGGCTTCGTGGCGGCCCATGCCGGATGGCGCGAGATGTTCTGGCTGTCCGTCCCCCTTGCGATTGCCGCTGCCGCCCTCATGGCTGCCGTCCTGCCGCGCAGCCGGCCGGACGCGGCGTTGAGCTATCCGCGGCTGCTTCACTCCATCTGGCACCTCTGGCGCGCCTATCCCGCGCTGAGGCTCGCCGCGCTGACCCAATCCGCGCTGTTCGCGGCCTTCACCGTGTTCTGGACGATGCTCGCCTTCCGGCTGGCGGAGCCCCGCTTCGGCTTCGGCGCGGAGATTGCGGGCCTGTTCGGCTTGGTGGGTGCGGTGGGCATCCTCGCCGCGCCCCTGGCGGGCCGCTTCGCTGACCGGCGCGGTCCCGCGCAGGCGGTGATCCTCGGCGTGATCGTCACCCTCGCGGCCTGGCTGGTCTTTGGCTTCTGGACATCGCTTACCGGCCTTGTGGTGGGGGTGATTCTGTTGGATTTCGGCATGCAGACGGCCCTGGTCTCCAACCAGCACATCGTGTTCGCCCTGCACCCGGAGGCCCGCGCCCGCCTCAACACCGTCCTGATGGGCACCATGTTCCTCGGCGGCGCGCTCGGCTCCGCGCTGGCGACCCTGGCCTGGCAGGCGGGCGGCTGGCTGGCCGTCAGCGGCCTGGGCATCGGCTGCGCGATCCTCGCCAGCCTGTTACAGGCGTGCGCCCGGCATCGCCACGCCTGACCTTCTCCATCGGATCGACCACGCGCCCCCCCGCGCCATCCCTCTGCCCCGAACTCGGCCTCGGCCGGCGTCTGCCGGCCGAGACCTTTCGCGTTGAAGCAGATCGTCCCGCCTTCCCGTCGGCGGAGGGAGATTGCGCGCGAGAGCTCCGGCGTCACGGCGCTCCATAACGCCGGACCAGCCGGACCTGCCGGGCCGATCGCGCCGCGCGCTGCGGCCGGCTGACGGGCACCTCAGCGATCGCGCGCGGCCCCTTTCCTGGCGCGCGTTTGGTTCGCTTGCCGCACCATCAAGTTGGTCAAACCTTCTGGACCCTGCCCAGAGCATTTCAGCCCATTTCCTTCTTGCGAAACGGTTCCCCCTTCATTTGGCAATGCACCCAGGTGCGGTCTGCGACGCCCCTGGGGTTCGCTACGGGTCAAGACCGTTGCCAGCAAGGCACAGGCTTGGACAGGACCCGCCGCATGGTCATCTGTCCCGTCGGCACCTCTGCCTGGGCGAAACGAAAGGCGGCCGCCCCGTTCCGAGCGACCGCCTCACGTGTTCTGCGGAGAACCGCGCGCGGGAGCACGCGCAGGTGCCGGTCTCAATACTCCCGATCGCCGACCATTTTTCCCCGGAAGATGAAATAGACGATCAGCGTGTAGGCCAGCGTCAGGGGCAGGACGAAGACGCCGGCGCCCCAGAACAAAAATCTCAGGGAGGAGAGCGGGGCGGCCGCCTCCCAGAGCGTGAGCGAGAAGGGCAGGATGTAGGGCAGGAACGACCCTGCCAGGGTCGCGAACGCCGCGATGAAAATCATCGCCCCGCACAGGAACAGGAAGCGCGCGTCGCGCCGGCGCACGCAGGCTGCGAGGCCCGCGAAAGCGATGAGCCCCACCAGCGGGCACAGCAGCATGACGGGGCGCTCGATCCAGCGGTGCAGGACCCCCAGGCGGATCTCCAGCGACCAGAGGAACACCGCGAGGAGGAAGGCAAGCAGCGCCGCCATGAGCCCGGGAAGCACCCGCAGGCAGAAGTCGCGGAGCGTGCCGTCTGACTTTCCCGCGACCCAGCAGGCCCCCATCAGGGCATAGCCGATGCACAGCCCGAGGCCGCAGAACAGCGAGAAGGGGCTCGCCCAACTCAGGGCGCCACCGGTGAACTGGCCGTGCGCGATGGGTAGCCCCTGCACGATGGCGCCGACCGCCGTCCCCTGCACGAAGGCCGCCACATAGGAGCCGGCCACGAAGCCGAAATCCCAGATCGGGCGGCTGACGGTCGCCTTGTAGCGGAACTCGAACGCGACGCCCCGCAGGATCAGCCCCGCCAGCATGAGGAAGAGCGGCAGGTAGAAGGCCGACAGGATGATGGAAAAGACGGCGGGAAAGGCGCCGAACAAGGTGGCCGCAGAGACCACCAGCCAGGTCTCGTTGCCGTCCCACACGGGCGCGATGGAGGCCAGCATCCGCCGGCGCTCAGCCTCCCCGCCGGCAAAGGGGAACAGCATGCCGACGCCGAGGTCGAAGCCGTCCAGCAGGATGTAAAGCAGGATGGCCAGACCCAGAACAGAAGCCCAGAACGTGATCATGGTCAGTCTCCCGAAGGGGCGGCGCCCGACACGCCCGGGCTCGCGCCGGGCACGGAGAGGGGACGCTTGGGATTGGTGGCGTAGAGCGATATGTCCGCCGCGGGGATCGGGCCGGCGCGCAGCAGGCGGGAGATGTAGAGGACCCCGAAGCCGAAGATGAGCGCATAGACCGCCGCGATCAGCGCAAAGGTCAACGCGACGTCCGGTGTCGTCAGGAACGGCGTCGCCGCGTCGGCCGTGCGCAACTGGCCATAGACGACCCAGGGCTGGCGGCCGACTTCCGCCGTAAACCAGCCGGTAAGGGTCGCGATGAAGCCGAGCGGAAACGAGAGGGCTGTCGCGATCAGGAAGGCCCGCGCCTTCAGGATGGCTTCGCCGAAGCTGAGCCATGTGCCCACCCAGGCGAGCGCCAGCATCAGCAATCCGCAGCCCACCATGACGCGGAAAGCGAAGAACGGAATGGCGACGGGCGGACGGTCGAGCGGCGCGAAGCTCTTGATGCCCCGTTCCATCGAGGTGAGGCTCATCGAGCCGATGATGCTGCCGAGATACGGCACGGCGATCTCGAAGACGTTGCGCTCGCTGTTCGGGTCCGGCCAAGCGATGAGAATCTCGCTCGCCGGCTGCTGGTCATTCCAGCGCCCCTCGATGGCCGCGAACTTGGCGGGCTGGCGATCATGGACGAAATCGCCGACCAGATGTCCAAATCCGATCTGGAGCGGCACCAGGATGGCGGCGAGGCGCAGGCCCATGATCGCCATGGTGCGCCCCTCCTGCACGGCCTTCCCGCGCAGCATGTACCAGGCGCCCGTCGCCGCCACGCAGAAGGCGGACGTGACATAGGCCGCGAGGATCATGTGCGGAAAGCGCGTCCACACCGCTTCATTGAAGATGATCGCCGACCAGTCGGTCGGCACGAACACGCCATCCGGATTGAGGCTGAAGCCGGTCGGATATTGCATCCAGCTGTTGTTCACCATGATCCAGAAGGCCGAGAGGCTGGTGCCCAGCGAGACCATCAGGCAGGCGGCGAGATAGGCCCAGCGGGGCACGCGATCGCGGCCGAACATCAGCACGCCGAAAAAGGCGGCTTCGAGCGCGAAGGCGGTGAAGCTCTCGTAGCCGAGCAGCGGCCCCTGGATGGGGCCGGTGCGTCGCGACAGCTCGCTCCAATTGGTGCCGAACTGGAACGCCATCACGATGCCGGAGACGACGCCGAGCCCGAAGGCCACGGCGAAGATCTTCATCCAGAAGTCCGACAGGCGGCGGTAGATGCGCTCGCCGGTGATGAGATGGCAGGCCTCCAGGAAGGTCAGCCACGCGGCGAGCCCGATGGTGAAGGCCGGAAAGATGATGTGAAAGGAGATGGTGAAGGCGAATTGTATGCGCGAGAGCAGGAGGGGCGTGAGGTCCATGGGAAGTGTCCCGTGATCTGAGGAGCCCGTGAGGACGGAGGGAGCGAAGGCGGCCGGTCAGCGGGGCAGCAGATTGGTCTCGGCAAGGTCGATGACCTCGCCGCCGTGTCCGCTGAGGACGGCGCGCAGCATCCACAGGCCGAACCCGCGCGCCTGCTCGATGCCGATGGTCGGAGGCATGGACAGCTCCTGCGTCGCGGTGACCACGTCGAGCACCACCGGACCGTCATGGGCGAACGCCTGATCGAGCGCGTCCGGCAGGTCGGCGGGGTCCTCCACGCGCACGCCGAGCAGACCCATGGCGTTGGCCATCGCGGCAAAGTTCGGGTTCTGGAGGTCCGTGCCCGTTTCCACGAAGCCCGACGCCTTCATCTCCAGCGCGACGAAGCCCAGCACGCCATTGTTGAAGATCACTGTCTTTATCGGGAGCTTTTCCTGAATGAGGGTGATGAGGTCGCCCATGAGCATGGCGAACCCCCCGTCGCCCGACAGGGACACGACCTGACGCTCCGGCTGGGACGCCTGGATGCCGATGGCCTGAGGCAGGGCGTTCGCCATGGAGCCGTGCACCAGCGATCCGACCAGGCGGCGCTTGCCGTTCATCTTGAGATAGCGCGCGGCCCAGATGGTGGGCGTGCCCACGTCGAAGGTGAAGGCGGCATCCGCGTCCGCCCGCTCGCTGATCAGGCGCGCGAGATATTGCGGGTGAATGGGCTTGCGTCCCGGCGTGCCCTGCGCAAGGGCATCGAGATCCCTGCGGGCGTGGGTGTAGCGGGTCACGCTGTCATCGAGATGCAGGCGGTCGGTCTTGACCTTTAGGCGCGGCAGCAGGGCGGTGAGGGTGGCGGACACGTCTCCGACGATGCCGAGATCCAGCTTGCAGCGCCGGCCGAGATTGGCGGCGCGGATGTCCACCTGCGCCACCTTGGCCGTCGTGGGCAGGAACTGCTTGTAGGGAAAATCGGTGCCCAGCATCAGCAGCACGTCGCAGGCGTGCATGGCCTCGTAGCCCGACGGAAAGCCGATGAAGCCGGTCATCCCCACATCGTAGGGATTGTCGTATTCGACATATTCCTTGCCGCCCAGCGCGTGGACGATCGGGCTTTTCAGGGTCTCGGCCAGTTGCATGAGCAAGGCATGCGCGCCGGCGCACCCGCGGCCGCAGAACAGGGTCACCCGTTCCGCCCCGTTCAGCAAATCCGCCAGCGCATCAAGCGCGCTGTCGGCCGGCATCACCACCGGCAGCGGCGGCAGCAGGCCCTGCGGCGTAGAGATGCCGCGCGCCGGGGCCGGCTGGAGCGCCACGTCACCCGGAATGACGATCACCGAAACGCCGCGCTGGCCCACCGCCGCGCGGATGGCGTTCTCCAGAACGAACGGCATCTGGCGGTGGTCGGAGACCAGTTCGCAATAGACGCTGCATTCCTGAAACAGGGTCTGGGGATGGGTTTCCTGGAAATAGCCGCCGCCGATCTCGGCGGAGGGAATCTGAGCGGCGATGGCCAGGACCGGGGTGCGGCTACGCTGCGCATCGAACAGGCCGTTGATGAGGTGCAGGTTGCCCGGCCCGCAGGAGCCGGCGCACACCGCGAGCTTGCCGGTGATCTGGGATTCGCCCGCTGCCGCGAAGGCTGCGACCTCCTCATGACGGACATGAACCCAGCGCAGCTTGCCCGAGATCCGCAGGGCCTCCGTGAGGCCGTTCAGGCTGTCGCCCACGACGCCATAGATGCGCTCGACGCCCGCTTCGACAAGCGTATCCACGATCAGTTGCGCGACGTTTCCAGAAGACATGGGCCTCTCCTTCAAGTGTTTGCCAAGAAAATGAATGGCGAAAACTTACAAGGTGGTGAGGCGGCCGTGCTGTCAGACGTGGCGGTGCGCGATACATACATGAGGATGGAATAGCGGTGGCGGGTATGACACGGATGGAAAGCGCGAACCGTCCGCGCGCCCAGAACCGGAGGCGCGGGCAGCAGCAGGTGGTGAGGGGCGGGCGGGTGCCCCGCGCCTGAATTGCCCTCTCACTCATTGATAGTGAATGCGTGATCGGATCAGCCTGCGGTGCAGCCTGATCAGCGCATGCTCTCGCCCGAGGAGTCGGCGCCGGAGCGTATGGATTTCACGAGCCGCACCGGCACGCCCTTCGAAGAGGGGGTGAAGCTCTGCGGATCGTGCGCATAGAGCGGTACGAGAGGGTTGGTTTCGGGATAATAGGCCGCGCAGCTTCCCTCCGGGAATGCGTAGGGCACCACACGAAAGCCGCGCACGGCCCGCTCGATCCCGTCCTGCGAGACGGTCACGAGGTCCACCCGGTCATCCGCCTTCAGCCCACGCCGTGCCATCTCGGCGGCGCCGACAAAGATCACATCGCGCTGGCCGTAGACGCCGCGATACCGGTCCGAGAGGGAATAGAGGGTGGTGTTGTACTGGTCATGGCTCCGGATGGTCGTCAGCCACAGGACGTCGTCGCCGCCCACTTGGGGGTCTTCGCACAGACCTTCGGTGACAAGGAAGTTGGCTTTGCCCGAGGGCGTGGCCCAGATCCGCTCGCGCGCAAGCGATTTCAGGTGAAAGCCGCCGGGCTCGCGGATGCGGGCATTGTAGCCCTGGAAGATGGGAAAGACTGCCTCGATCTCCTCGCGGATCAGCCCGTAGTCGGCGACGAGTGCCTCCCAGTTCACCTTGGACCGGCTCCCCAGCGTGGCGCGCGCCAGGCCGGCGATGATCGCCGGCTCGCTCTTCAGATCGTCCGAGGCGGGTTGGTTGCGGCCCCTGGAGGCGTGAACCATGGACATGGAATCCTCCACCGTCACCTCTTGCGGACCGCTCGCCTGCAGGTCGACCTCGGTGCGGCCGAGGCAGGGGAGGATCAGCGCGTTGCGGCCATGGACAAGGTGGCTGCGATTGAGCTTGGTGGCGATGTGGACCGTGAGGTCGAGCGTGCGCATGGCCTGCTGGGTCACCTGCCAGTCGGGGATCGCGGCCGCGAAATTCCCGCCGAGGCCGATGAAGACCTTGGTCTCGCCCCGCACCATGGCTTCCAGCGCAGTCACGACATTGTGGCCGAACGCCTTGGGCGGGGTGAAGCCGTAGCGCGCCTCGATCGCATCCAGAAGCGCCTGGCTCGGGATTTCCGTGATGCCAACGGTGCGATCGCCTTGCACGTTGGAATGGCCGCGCACCGGGCAAATTCCGCTGCCCTCGCGTCCCACATTGCCGCGCAACAGCGCGAGATTGGCGATCTGCTGCACATTCTGGGTACCGTGGCGATGCTGGGTGATGCCCATGCCATAGACCAGGATCGCCCGGTCCGCCGTCATGTAGGCGTCCCCGGCATAAGCGATATCTTGCCGGGAAATACCGCTCCTGCGCTCGATATCCTCCCAGGACGTGGCCTTCAGGTCCGCGATGAGACCCTCGATGCCCCGGGTGTGGCCGCGGATGAAATCCCAGTCCAGAACGCTCGCCCGCCCGCGCACGCGGGCTTCGTCGTCCACCGCGACCAAATGCTTCATCAGCCCCTTGATGAGCGCCACGTCACCGCCGACCTTCACCTGGTATAGGCGCGAGGAAATGGGCGTCGAGGAGAGGGTGGCCATCTCCAGCGGGCTCTGCGGCGCCTGGAACCTTTCAAGCGCGCGCTCCCGGAACGGGTTGAACGACATGATCGTCGCGCCGCGCCGCGAGGCGTTGCGCAGCTCGGTCATCATGCGCGGCGAGTTGGTGCCGGGGTTCTGCCCGAAGATGAAGATGCAGTCGGCGCGGGCGAAATCCTCCAGCAGCACCGTTCCCTTGCCCACGCCGATGGACTGGGGCAGGCCCACGCTGGTGGCCTCATGGCACATGTTGGAGCAGTCGGGAAAATTGTTGGTCCCATACTCTCGCGCAAACAGCTGATAGAGGAAGGCCGCCTCGTTGGAGGCGCGGCCGGACGTGTAGAATTCCGCCATGTTCGGATCGGGCAGGGCGGTGAGATGTTCGCCCACAATGGCGAAGGCTTCGTCCCAGCTGACCGGCACATAGCGGTCGCGCGTCGAGTCATATCGCATGGGATGGGTGAGCCGGCCCGCCATTTCCAGCTCATAGTCGCCGAGCGCGGAGAGTTCGGTGACCGTGTGGGCCTCGAAGAAGGCGGGCGTGCAGCGCCGTGTCGTGATCTCCCAGGCGACGGCCTTTCCGCCATTCTCACAATATTCGAACGGCGACGTGTGCTTCGGATCGGCCCAGCCGCAGCCGGGGCAATCGAAGCCTCCGGGCTGGTTCATGCGGGCGAGGGTCGCCATGCCGGACACGGCCACATGCTGTTCGACCAGGGCCGTGCCCATGGCCTTGAGGGCGCCCCAGCCGCCGGCGGGGTGGGGATAGGGACGAATGGTCTTTGCGACGCCCATGGAATGCTCCGGCCGGTGAAAGGTGTTCGGGAAGTGCCGAGCGCGGGATCAAGACTCTGCGGCGCGCAGGGACGTGATCGGACTTCGGCATGGCTTGAACAGGTAAGTCCGGCGCGGCCTTCGGTGGAATTAGATCGAAAGATGCGGGCGACATACGTTGGTGTGAGCAGTTCGTCGGACGGGCAGGGCCGCGCGGGCGGATGCGCGCGCGGCCTCAAGCCGGAAAGCGTCAGTCTGGGCGGAGCACGTGCGCGCGGTGGTCCGTGGAAGGTGGGGTGCCGCGGGGTGACGGCGCGGGATCGTCGAGGATGGCAATGGTGGCGGTGAGGCCCGCCGAGAGCGTCACCGAGGGCGGCACGGCGTCGAGCGCCACGCGCACCGGAACCCGCTGGGCGAGACGCACCCAGGTGAAGATCGGATTGACGGTGGCGAGGCCGGAGCCGTCCGGCTGCGCATTGGGAATGGCGATGCCCCGGCCGATGCCGGTCACACGGCCGGTCAGGCGCGCGGGATAGGCCATGAGGGCGACCTCCGCCCTGTCGCCCAAGTGAATGTGGTTGAGGAGGTTTTCCTCGAAATACCCCTCCACCCAGAAGCTGTCGCTGTCGACCACGGAAAGCGCGCGTTGTCCCGTCGTCGCAAAGTCTCCAACCTGCGTGAGCAGGTTCGTGACATAGCCGTTGACGGGCGAAACGATGCGGGTGCGACTGAGATCCAGCCGAGCCTTGTCACGGGTTGCAAGGGCCTGCGCGTAGGCGGCCGAGGCCATGTCGGCAGCGGCCGTGAAGCTCTGCTTTTCCTCGTCCGAGACGGCGAGCGCGCTGAGATGTGCCCGCCGCTGGGCCTCGGCCTGCTTGTTTTCCAGGTCCGCCTTGGCGCGGGCGACGTTGGCGTCCGCGGTGGCGAGGGCGATCTGGTAGTCATCGGGCTCGATCACCATCAGTAGGTCACCCTTGTGGACGAACTGGTCGGCCGTAACGTCGAGTTCGACGATGCGGCCCGAGACCTGCGGCGCGACGCTGACCACATAGGCCCGCACCGTGCCGTCCCGGGTCCAGGGCGTGGACATGTAGGCGATCCACATTTTCCAGCCGAGGACACCGGCAAGGGCGACGACCGCGAGGGTCGCAACAACGCGAAGCGCGCGGGTGAGGGAGGAGGTGACCGAGCGGCTGGGAAGATCGAGGGTGGTCATGGGGATGCTCCGAAGGTGGGAAGGAAAACCCAAGGGGGCGGCGCGCAGCGGCGCATGCCGATCCGGTCCGGCGAAAGGGAGGGAGCCCGCACGGGCGGGCGCGAACGGCGTCGGCCGCACAGGCGGCGGGCGTCACGTGTGCGCTCCGCAGAGGATCACGATGAGGGAGAGGATGATGACGTAGAGGCTGAGGTTGAACAGCCCCGGATGCCAGACCCGGCGCGACACCCCCATGCGCTCGCCGATCAGGCTCAGCGGCATCATCGCGAACCATGCGAGCAGCATCATCACCGCGAAGGGGGCGACATAGACGCCAAGGATATTGATCTCCGAAAACATGCACATCTCTCCTCATGCGGGGGACCGGGCCCATGGACCGGTGGCGAGTGCCGCCAGAAGCGCGGCGTGGCGGGGAAGGGAATCGGCGAGAACCGCCACCTGGACCTGCACATCCAGCCCGCCGGCGGCTGAGGCAGGCTCCGCGAGGCGGCTTACCTTCTCCAGGTCTTCGAGGGCTTTGGTCGTCTCGCCCTGGGCGAGCGCCGTGAGCGCCGTCGCCAACACCTCGGCTCCCACACCGTCCGGCACGGTTTTGCGCAGGTTCTCGACGGCTTCCCCCATCGCCAAGAGGGACAGCAGGGCACCATGCTGCTCGGCGGTGGCCTGCGGGGGAATGCTCTCCAGCCGGCGCGTCAGCAAGGCGCGCCATCGCTCACCATCCGGTTGGCGGGGGGCGCGGATGAGCCGTCTGAGATCACGCACCGACAGGCGGATCAGGCGGTCCGCCCGCTGCTCGGGTGGCGGCGGCGCCAGGAGGACGAAGAACAGCGGCCCCACCGCGCTGCCGGCGAAGATCGCAAAGGCGACGTTGAAGTAGCCGGCGGGATCATAGGCGAGAGGATTGCCCATCCCGAGCAGCGGCAGGGACGAGATCGACATGGCGAGGAACAGCGCACTGTGCCAGCTCCCCACCTGCATCATGCCGAGCGGGACGAACAGGAGAAACAGCAGCCCCACCAGGGCGGGAAAGGTCGAAAGCGCCGGCAGGACGAAGAAATAGATCACGCTTCCAAGAGCGGCCATCACGCCGACCCCGATCGCGTAATCCGCCGCCCGCATGCGGCCCTCGTCCGGGAAGGCGGCGAAGATCAGCGTGGAGACCGCAGCGAAGGCGACGGCGAAGGGGCCGTTGGGCCATGCCGTGACCATCCAGACCAGGGCCACTGCGCCCATCGAGAGACAGGCTCGCACCCCGGCAATCAGCGCCGGCAGGCCGTCTGCAATCACGAACGGCCGGCGTGGCGACGGCGTGCGCTCTCCCTCCCCGGTGCGCAGGAGGACCACCGCCGCGATGAACGCGGAGAGGCAGACGGCGACCGTCCGAGTGGCCCTCACCAGCAGGCGGGCCGAGAGGGTGTCCTGCGCGAGCGCCTCGATGTCCGCCAGGACGCTGCGCGCCTGGTCCTGTGCGTCCGTCGCGGAGTGCTCGGGAAAGGTGGGATTGATCAGCGCCAGACGCTCCGCGAGGCCGCGTTGCAGCGCGGCCGTTTCGCTGTCGTCCGGGAAGCGATGGTGGCTCACGGTCCGCCAGCCGACGAGCGCATCCGCCAGCGCGGCCATGGCGCTGTGAAACGTGCCGCGGCGGGCGTAGAGGCTCGCGGATTCGCCGATCGCGGCATCGATCGCCACGTGAAGAGGGGTGAGCATTTTCACCACCTCGCGGCGTGCGGCCTGCATCTGAGGTGTCTCGCCTGCGCATGCAAGCGTGCGCAGAAAGCCAGCGCGAAGCTCCGACGCGATGCGTTCCATCAGTCCGGCCAGCGCGAGGCGGGCGACGCCCGGCTCGGTGAGGAGCATGACGACGGCCACGGCCAGAATGCCGATGCAGATCTCGCTGACCCTTGTCAGTCCGAGAAAGAAGGCGGACGTGGGGTCGGCGACGCTGTCCGCGAACAGGATGGCTGCTGTGATGCCGGACAGGCCGGCCGCATAGGCCGCGGAGGCGCGCAGCAGCACCACAGCGCACCCACACAGGCCACACCACAGCGAGAGGCTGAGGAGGAAGCCCAGGCGATCCTGGGGAAACAGCGCCAGCAGCGCCACCAGAACCACCGCCCCGATGACCGTGCCGAGGGCACGGAAGCGTCCCTTCTGGAGCGAGGCGCCGAGATTGGGCTGGCACACGATGGCCGCCGTGGTCGCCGCCCAGAAGGGGTTGGGCAGTTCCAGGTAATAGGTCGTGTACAGGGCGAGGCAGACCGATGTGGCGAGCCGTATCCCGAACAGGAGGCGCGGTGCCAGGGTTGCCTGCGAAACGGCGCTGAAGCGGGCGCCAGGGGGCGTGACCGCTCGGGTGTGGCTGGAAATGTCGCTGTCCACGCTCATGGCTCGCCATCGGGTCTGAAACCGGGAGAGCCCGACCATAGGCGTCTGGGGAACACGCGAAATTATACTTGAAACGAGAGGGTTAGAACTTTCGTTTGGTGCGCCCGCGCCAGAGCCCGACCTCGCGTGGCATCTGCGCCCCACGAGGTCGCCGACCTCATCGCCGATTTGGCCTCCGCGCGCGCCGCCGCGATCCACGGCGCGGAGTTCGTGATCGACGGCGGCACGGTGCCGGCCGTCGATCCGAGGGGGCCGTCCGCGCTCGCGCTCTTCAGGCGGTGGCGCTGATGCCCTCGATGGCACGCAGGCGCGTGATGGCAAAGTCCGTAAACGCGCGGATCACCGGCCGCATGTACCGGACCGACGGATAGGCCATGAACGCTTCCGTGGACCGAACGCTGTAATCGGGCAGCACGCGCACCAGACGCCCGTCGGCGAGCGCGTCGGCCACGAGCGGATATTGCACCGGCCCGACCCCGCGCCCCTCGCACAAGGAGGCGACCAGGACCTGCGCATTGTTGGTCCGCAAAATGGGGGTCACGGCCACGCTGAGTTCGCCGTCGGCGTGCTGGAGGGTGAGCGTGTTGGACGGCGCGGGGATGGCGCTCGCGAGGATCACATTCACCTCGGCGAGCCGCCGGGGATGGTCCAGTTCCCCGATCCGCTCCAGATA
This sequence comes from Pseudomonadota bacterium, assembly GCA_040755535.1. Classification (GTDB taxonomy): domain Bacteria; phylum Pseudomonadota; class Alphaproteobacteria; order Rhizobiales; family Xanthobacteraceae; genus Aquabacter. The sequence goes on from JBFMAV010000003.1 coordinate 89,264, forward strand.
AGCGGGCGCGGCCACGAGAAAGCGCCGAATGAAGCCGATCCGGCGCACGATGACGTTCCGCGCCTCCGGCCGCCCATAGCGCAGGGCCAGATCGAAATCCTCGTGCACCAGGTCGATCACGCGATCTTCCAGCACCAGTTCCATGCTCACGCCGGGATGGGCCGCCTGAAAGGCGTTGACGATGGGGTGAACGTGCTTCGAGCCGATGCAGCTCGGCACATGCAGGCGAACCCGCCCCTCGATCAGGCCGGCCTCCCGGCGCGACTCCTCCAGGGCCGCATCGATCGCGCCCAGCGCGGGCTGGGCGACCTCATAGAGCCGCTGGCCCTGCGGCGTGGTCCGCACGAGCCGCGCCGAGCGTTCCAGCAGCCGCTGGCCCATATGCGCTTCCAGATTGCGCAAATGCTTGCTGACGGCCGGCTGGGACACCGAAAGATCGCGCGCCGCGGCGGTCATGGACCCGCGCTCCACGGTGCGGACAAAGGCGCGAAGGGCCAGGGTGAGATCCATTTATGCCATCTGATTATGATTGATATCACCTCATAGCCGATGGACGGGGCGAAGGCGAGGCGCTTGTTTCCGCGGGTCCATTCCCAAACAGGTTCGCTTCCATGCCTCTGACCCGTCGCGCCGTCCTCATCGCAGCGCCGGCTTTCCTGTCCGGCTGCGTCACCCGGCCGGCGGTCGATGAGACGATGCCATCTCCCATGGTCGATGCCATGCATCGGACCATGTATGCGGCTCTTGAGGGCGAGCCGTTCCCCGTTCCTGCCGTGGACCTGTCCGAGCTGGACCCGCGTTTCCTGCGGCAGATCGTGGAATATCCGACGCCCCACCTGCCCGGAACGGTCGTTGTCGATCCGGGGCAGCGTTATGCATATCTGGTCGGCGAGAACGGGCGGGCCTTGCGCTACGGCGTCGGCGTTGGAAAGCAGGAAGCCTTCAATTTCAAGGGCGCGGCGCTGGTGGGCCGCAAGGCGCAATGGCCGCACTGGACACCCACCGCGAACATGATCCGCCGCGAGCCGGACCGCTACGCCCGCTACGCCGGCGGCCTTCCGGGCGGACCGGAAAACCCCTTGGGCCCGCGGGCGCTCTATCTTTACCGCGATGGGGTCGACACGCTCTATCGGCTGCACGGAACCACAGAGCCCTGGACCATCGGCACGATGGTGTCGTCGGGCTGCGTCCGGCTGATCAACCAGGACATCGTCGACCTTTATCGCCGTGTTCCGATGGGCTCCAGGGTCGTGGTTCTGCCGGCATGAGGCGCCGCTCAGCCGGTCCGTTCGTTGGAAAAGCGCGCGGCATTTCGCTCTCGCGATCGCCTCACGGCACCGGCTTCCGCGGGGCGCCCGGTATCGCGCGCGCAAAGGGGCGGGGGCCTTGACCTGCCTGCGGGACGAGCGTGGCGCGCACCGCTCTCGATAAATTGTATGTACCCGACTAAATTTTGGCATTGTCGGCCCCTCTCGCGCGCGCTTAGGCATTGTGCGGGGGAGAAAAACAATGACTCACCGAAGCTTAGCCCCTTTCTCGCGGCACGGTGCCCGCCTTTTGGCGAGCGTGGCTTTTCTTGTGTCCGGCCCGCCGGTCCTGGCGCAGGCCGTTCTGCCGAGCGCGCCTTCGGTTGCAGCGGGGGCGGCGGTGGTCTCAGCTCCGACCGCCACCAGCATCCTTGTCACCCAGTCTTCTCGGAACGCCATCATCAATTGGGGCGCCTTCTCCATCGGCGCGGGCCAGTCGGTGCGATTCGAAAATGGCGGCGGCGCGACGCTCAATCGCGTCACCGGCCCCTTGCCCTCGCAGATCGACGGCAGCCTCAGCGCCACCGGCAGCGTGTTCCTGGTCAATCCCAACGGCATCGTCATCGGGCCGACCGGGCAGATCGTGACCGGCGGCTCCTTCATCGCCTCCACCCATGACGTGCGCGACGCCGAATTCATGGCGGGCGGCGCCATGACTTTCCGGAGCACCAGCACCGCCTCGGTGATCAATTACGGCTCCATCGGCGCGCTCGGGGGCGATGTGGCCCTCATCGCCCGCAAGGTGGAGAATGCCGGCACCATCACCGCGCCCAACGGCACGGCGGCGCTGGCGGCGGGCTATGAGGTGCTGGTGCGCGACGGCGCCCTCTCCGACGGCAAGTTCGTGGTCAAGGTCGGCGGCGCGGACACCGAGGCCAAGACGCGCGGCGTGATCAGGGCGGCGGAAGTCGAGCTCAAGGCCAATGGCGGCAACGTCTATGCCCTCGCCGGCAATACGGCGAGCGTGACCAAGGCGACCGGCGTCGCCAACAGAGGCGGGCGCGTCTTCCTCACCGCCGGCAATGGCGGCACCGTGCGCGTCACACAGACCGTCACCGCGCGCAAGTCCAATGGGGACGGCGGCACGATCCGCGTCGCGGGCCGCAAGGCGGTGCTGTCCGGCACGCTGGACGTGAGGGGCAAGACGAAAGGGGCGTTCGGCGCGGGCGGGCGCATCGTCGTCACGGCGCGCGACATCGCGCTCGCCACGGGAGCGGTTCTGGATGCCTCGGGCGGCACGGGCGGTCTGGTCCTTGTGGGGGGAGACTATCAAGGCGGGCGGGACGCCGCGACGAAATATCTGGCGGAAGAGGTCGAGACCGCGCAGACGGTGTCTGTGGCATCCGGCGCGACCATCCGGGCGGACGGCATGGCTGGGGCGGGCGGACGGGTGGTGGTCTGGTCCGACGCCGCCACCGATTTCGCCGGCGCCATCAGCGCCCGGGGCACCAGCGCGGGCGGCGATGCGGAGGTCTCGGGCAAGGCGCTCCTGTCCTATAGAGGAACGGCGGATCTGACCGGCGCGCCGGGCCGCTTCGGCACGCTGCTGCTGGACCCCTACAACCTGACCATTTCCGACGATGCCAGCAGCGGCATGGACGGCTTCAACGCCAATGCCGATGACAGCGTGCTGAATGCCACGACTTTGGCCAACGCGCTCGCGACTGCCAATGTCACCGTGACCACCGGCTCCGGCGGCAGCCAGGCGGGCGATATTACGGTTGCGACCAACGTAACCTGGACCGGCGCGACGACGCTTACCCTGTCCGCCTACCGCAACATCACGGTCAATGGGAACCTCACAGGTACGACGGGTTCGGCGATCGCGCTGCGCGCGGACAACACCGGCACCGGGACAGGCACAGTCACCTTCGGGTCCGCGCTCGCGACGGCCTCCGGCGGTGTGTCGATCTACTATAATCCGACAAGCTACACGTCGCCGACGAGTTATTCGAGCAACGCCGGCACCAGCACCGCCGTTACCGGATACATGCTGGTCAATACGCTGCAAAATCTGCAGGACGTCAGCACCAATCTGTCCGGCGCTTATGCCCTTGGCCGGAACATCGACGCCAGCGCGACCTCGACCTGGAACTCGGGTGCGGGTTTTGCGCCGATCGGCACCTCCACGACGAACTTTACCGGTAAATTCGACGGACTGGGGCAGGTCATTTCCGGCCTGACCATCAACCGGAGCACCAATTTTGCCGGTCTGTTCGGCTACACGACCAATGCAACCTTGCGCAATATCGGTCTGTCCGGCGGGTCCATTACGGGCGGGACCAGCACGGGGGCCCTCGTCGGCATCCTGGGCACAGGAAGCACCGTATCGAAGTCCTACTCAAGCGCGACAGTGAATGGAACCCAAGCGATTGGCGGCCTGGTCGGCAACGCCAGCGGCGGAAGGATCGAGGACAGCTACAGCACCGGCAACGTGACGGCATCCGGTAACCCTGTCGGCGGCCTGGTCGGTATCGGCCAAACCAGCGGCAGTATCACCCGATCGTTCGCGACCGGAGAGGTCAAGTCCAACGTGGCCTCCGGCACCGCGAATGTGGGCGGACTCGTCGGGAGTCTGACATCCAGCTTCAGTGTCTCCCAGTCCTACGCCACGGGAAAAGTGACCGCGACCGGGTCTGGCGCGGGCGGGCTGGTGGGGAGCGGATCGGCCGCGACGATCACGCAATCTTATGCGACCGGCGCCGTCAATGGTGGCACCAATGCGGGAGGGCTCGTTGGCACGGGGAGCAGTTCCCTTGTCGTCTCCAAATCCTATGCCACCGGCGCCGTCACGGGGATACTCTCCTCCGCAGGCACCAACGGAGTCGGAGGATTGATCGGATTGCTCTCCGGCACCGCACGCGTTTCAGAAAGCTATGCGACCGGCGCCGTCTCAGTCACCAATGCCCCGGCAGGTACCAACGGCGTCGGAGGATTGATCGGAACGCTCGGCAGCACTGGAAGCGTTTCACAAAGCTATGCCATCGGCACCGTCAGCGGGACCGCCAATGTGGGCGGGCTGGTGGGGTCGATCACCAGCACCGGAACCGTTTCAGAAAGCTATGCCGTGGGTGCCGTCAGCGGGACCACCAATGTGGGTGGGCTGATCGGCAACTTGGCGACAACGGCGTCTCTCGCCTCCTCTTTTTTCGACTCCACGACCACGGGGCGCACGAGCGGCGTCGGAAGCAACAGCACGGCCAGCGGCGTGACGGCTCTGACCACCGCCCAGTTCCAGGACACCGCGGGCTTTATGGCGCGCGCCTCCACCTGGAGCTTCACCTCCACCTGGGCGCCTTCGAGCAGCGGCTATTATCCGCAGCTTTATTCAGTCAATCCGGTGATCGCCGTCACCGGCGGCGAGACGAGCAGCGTTTACGGAAACAGCACCGGCACTCTGACGGGCTACACGGGAAGCAGCGGCGGGCCGTCCACCTATGCCTTCGGGTCTTCAGGCGACAGCATCACCCTGGCGGGCACCATCGTCCCGGCCAATGCCACCGCGAATGCGGGCACCGCCGCCACTGACTTTAACATCAACGCCAGCCAGGCCAGCACCGGCGGAGTGACCTATCGCGTCTTCATTTACGGCGCCGGCACCACGACGGTCACGGCTCGCCCCCTCTCGGTGGCGGCCGATCCTCAGAGCATGACCTATGGCGATGCGCTGCCGGCGCTCACCTATGCCATCACCTCCGGCTCGCTGGTGAATGGCGACAGCCTCTCCGGGTCGCTGGCGACGCTCGCCTCGTCCACCGCGAATGTCGGCACCTATGGGATCACGCAAGGCACGCTCGGCAATCCCAATTACGCGATCACCTATACCGGCGCGGATGTGACGATCTCGGCCCGTCCCATCACGGTGACCGCCAATGCCGAGAGCATGTTTTATGGCGATGCAGTCCCGGCGCTGACGTACAGCGTCACGTCCGGGTCTCTGGTGAACAGCGACAGCCTCACCGGGGCGCTGGCGACGCTCGCCTCGTCAACGGCGGATGTGGGCACCTATGCCATCACGCAGGGCACGCTCGGCAATTCCAATTATGCGATCACCTATACCGGCGCGGATGTGACGATTTCGGCCCGTCCCATCACGGTGACCGCCAATGCCCAGAGCATGACTTATGGCGATGCGGTGCCGGCGCTGACCTACAGCGTCACGTCCGGGTCTCTGGTGAACAGCGACAGCCTCACCGGGTCGCTGGCGACGCTTGCCTCGTCCACGGCAAATGTGGGGGCCTACGGCATTACGCAGGGCACGCTGGCTGCGTCGTCCAATTACGTCCTGACCTATGACAGCGCCGATGTGACGGTCTCGGCCCGCCCCATCACTGTGACCGCCAACGCCGAGAGCATGACCTATGGCGATGCGGTGCCGGCGCTGACCTACAGCGTCACGTCCGGGTCTCTGGTGAACAGCGACAGCCTCACCGGGTCGCTGGCGACGCTCGCCTCGTCAACGGCGGATGTGGGCACCTATGCGATCACACAAGGCACACTCGGCAATCCCAATTACGCGATCACCTATACCGGCGCGGATGTGACGATCTCCGCCCGTCCCCTCACGGTCGCCGCCAATGCCCAGAGCATGATCTATGGCAACGCCGCGCCGGCCCTGACCTACAGCGTCATCTCCGGATCACTGGTGAATGGCGACAGCCTCTCCGGCGCGCTTGCGTCGCTCGCTTCGTCCACCGCGAATGTGGGGGCCTACGCCATCACACAAGGCACGCTCGGCAACCCCAATTATGCCTTGACCTATGACGGCGCGAACGTCACCGTTACCTCCCGTCCCCTCACGGTAGCCGCAAACGCGCAGGCCATGACCTATGGCAACGCCGTGCCGGCGCTCTCCTACACGCTCACCTCCGGTACGCTGGTGAACGGCGACACCCTGACCGGCGCGCTGGCGACGCTGGCCTCTTCAAGCGCGAATGTCGGCGGCTACGCCATCACCCAGGGCACGCTTGCGGCCTCATCCAATTATGCGCTCGCTTACCTGGGGGCCGAACTCACGGTCTTGGCGCGCGCGATCACGGCGACGGCCGAGAATCAGAGCCGGAGCGAAGGCGCCGCCAATCCGCCGCTCACTTATCTGATCGGCGGCATGGGCCTCGTGAATGGGGATGCCTTTTCCGGAAGCCTCTCCACGCCGGCCGCGCCCTCCTCCCCGGCCGGCCTTTATCCCATCCTTCAGGGAAGCCTCTCGCTGAGCGACAATTATGCGCTCACCTATGTGGCGGGCGAGCTTGCGATCCTGCCGGTCACAACGCCTGTTGTGCCGGTCGAGAATGCGGTGACCGGGAACGCCGCGATCGTCATTCCCGCGTCGCTCCTGATCTCGGCCTCGCTCCTCGTTCCCCAGCCCCCCACCGACCAATGGAGCGTCACGATCCAAACCGATTCGCTTGCCGCCATCAGCGCCCAGGGCACGACGGACAGCTCGGACGCATCCGCGAACAGCTCCGATTCGGGCTGCGCGGGCGGGGGCGCCTGCACGGACAGACCCCATTCCGACAATCGCAACTTCGGCCGCTGGCTGACCTTCCGCGCCCAATGAACCGGCCGAGGGTCATCACAGCCGGTCTGTTGGCCGCTCTGCTTGCAGCCGCGGCGGCACCGCCGGCGCTGGCGCAGCGCGTGGCGCCGCTGGAGCGCAACCTGCCGCCCGTGGTGGGCGGACAGGGCGGCCTTTTGATCGGGCCGCAGGGTCTCACCGGCAGCACCGACGACAGCCCGCTCGGCGTGGCGCTGTCGGGCATCACGCTGATCGGCCCCAAGGATGCGCTGTCGCGCCGCAGCGGGCCGGGGGTGCGGATCGGGGCCATCGGCGACATCGAGCGCGCCGCGCTGGAGACGGCGCTGGCCCCCTTTCTCGGCCAGCCGCTGAGCCGCAAGCGTATCTCCGGCATCCAGGCCGCCATCGCCAAGGTCTATCGCGCGGGGGGCTTTCCCTTCGTCTCGGTCACCATTCCGCCGCAGGAAGTGGTAGGGGGCATCCTCGTGTTGCGCGTGGTGGAGTTCCGCACCGGCGCCGTGCGCGTGAGCGGGGCGGAGCCGGGCACGGAGGCAACGCTGTCCGGCCGCGTCCGCGCCACCCCGGGGGAGCGGATCTCGGCCCTCGCCCTGGAAGAAGACCTCGTCTGGCTGAACCGCTTTCCCTACCGCTCGGTGAATGGCGTGTTCTCCGCCGGCGAGGATCTCGGCCTCAGCACCCTGACCCTTGAGGTGACGCCGCAAAAGCCCTGGCAGGTGTTCGCCGGCTATTCCAACACGGGCACGCACGCCACCGGTTTTGACCGCTATTTTGCGGGCTTCGGCGCCGCCATCCTCGGCATGCCGGAAAGCTTCCTCTCCTACCAGATCACGGGGAGCCCCAATTTCTGGACCGATCCGGCCGCTGTGGGCACCGGGCCGCTTCAGCCGAGCTATTACAGCCAGGCGGCGCGCTTCGTCGTTTCCACCGGCGCGCGGCAGAGCATCGAGCTGGTGCCCAATTATGTTTCCACGCGCCAGAACGCCTTCGGCACCACGTTCGCGTTCGACAATACGACGCTGGAAATCCCGGTCTATTACCACACGGCGGTGTCGAACCTCGTGCCCGGCCTGTTCGCCGGCGACCTGATCCTCGGGGCGAGCGCGAAGACCGTGTCGCGCACCTCCTACTTCACCGGGGACACCTTTGGCGGCGCCAGCGCGGACCTGTTCGAGCTGAGTCTCGGCTGGGACATCTCGCGCTCCGACGAGTGGGGAACGACGGGACTTGAACTGAAACTGGTGGGAAATCCCGGCGGCGTGCTTGCGGGCAATACCGCCGCCAACTGGACCGAATATTCCGGCGGCCGGGTGCGGGATGTCACCTATGTCTACGGCATAGGGGATCTCTCCCGCGTCACGCGCCTGCCCGGCGGCTGGCGCTGGATGAGCGATCTTTCCGGCGTCGCGGCGGGGCAATCGCTGCCGGACACCGAGCAACTGACCCTCGGCGGGCTCTATGCGACACGCGGCTATACGCTGGACGATGCCACGGTCGATACCGGGCTCGTGTGGCGCAACGAATTGCGCCCTCCGGCCTTTCCCGTCCTGTCCGCGCTGGGTGTTTCCGGCGTGACGGACACGCTGTCGCCCTATGCCTTCGTGGATGTGGGATGGGGACGCCTGTACGGCTTCGAGAGCGCGCTCGGTCCCATTCCGAAGACGGATTATTCCCTGGCGGGCCTCGGCCTCGGCCTGGACTACGTCCTGAACCGCAATCTCACCGCGACCCTCGTCGCCGGCCTCGCGCTGACGGACGCCATCTATACGACGGCCGGCGACGTGACCGTGCAGGCTCGGATTGCCATCAGCTATTGACCTGCATGCAGGGCGGCGCCGAGCCCGATCTCGTTACGCGCTTTGGAAGGACGTGCGACCCGTTTCGACATGTCGGTCCCCGCGGCGCGGCGGCCATCGCAGCAGGCCGACCATACCATGGTTCAGCCGGGCGACCTGCATGTAGAATGTTCCCCAGCTGACCCCCATGGAACTGTCTCCCTCGTGTTCGTGCCCAGGCAAGGGCACAGCCAGATGGAGATGTGACCCAAGATGGTCTATGGATATGTCGCCCTCGGCGGTGCGCTCGGCTCCCTTCTGCGATTTGGGCTGAACCGCTGGCTGACCCTGCTGCTGGGCGATACGCTCCCCTGGGGTACGCTCCTCATCAATGCCGGCGGCTCGTTCGCGATCGGCCTGTTCGCGGCCCTGTTCGCGGGCGCAGGCGCGTGGTCCGCGCCGCTGGAAATCCGCCAGTTCCTGCTTGTCGGCCTGTGCGGCGGGTTCACGACGTTTTCCTCCTTCAGCCTCCAGACTTTCACTCTGCTTCAGGGCGGCGAACCCGGGCGGGCGCTGCTCTACGTCGCGCTGTCGCTGGTGCTGTGTTTCGCCGCCGTCGCCCTTGGCCATGCGCTGCCCGGCGTTTTTGCCGCCGCGCCGCGGGGCATCGGGCCTTAGACCTTTCCAACCGGGCCCGGGCACGCTCGCCCCCGGTTACGCGCGGTCCTACCGCCCTGATCTCAATCGTCCCATAGGAGACACAGATGAAGATTGACCTGTCGGGCAAGTCCGCCCTTGTCACGGGCTCCACCGCCGGAATCGGATTTGCCATCGCGAAGGGCTTTCAGGATGCGGGCGCCTCGGTGGTCATCAATGGCCGGACGGACGCGAGCGTCGCCTCTGCCCTTGCGCGCCTCGGTGGCGCGGCGCGCGGGATTGCCATGGATCTGGGGACGGCGGACGGCGCGCGAGAGCTGGTGCGGACCGAGCCCAGCTTCGACATCGTCGTGAACAATCTCGGCATCTTCCAGCCCCGTGATTTCTTCGAGGCGGACGATGCGGTGTGGGATCGCCACTGGCAGGTGAATGTCATGAGCGGTGTGCGCCTTGCGCGTGCCTATCTCCCTGGCATGGCGGACCGGGGATGGGGACGCATGCTGTTCCTGGCGTCCGAGTCGGCCTTCAACATTCCGGTGGAGATGATCCACTACGGGGTGAGCAAGACCGCGGACGTGTCGCTCGCGCGCGGCCTCGCCAAGCGCATGGCCGGGACGGGTGTGACGGTGAATTCGGTACTTCCCGGTCCGACCCTCTCGCAGGGGGTGGCGGAGATGCTGAAATCCGAGACCTCGGACGGAAAGTCGCTCGAGGAGGCGGGCGCGGATTTCGTGAAGACGCACCGGCCCTCCTCGCTGATCCGGCGCCCCGCAAGCGTCGAGGAGGTCGCCAGCATGGTGGTCTATCTTGCCTCGCCGCTCGCCTCCGCCACCACCGGTGCCGCTCTGCGCGTGGATGGCGGAGCCATCGACTTCATTTCCTGAAGACACCGGAAGAAGGCGCGCGCCATGAGCTATCGCATCCTCATCGTCGGCGGGTCGATGGGCGGCCTGTTCGCCGCCGTTCTTCTCCGCCGCGCCGGCTTCGACGTCGCGATCCTGGAGCGATCCCAGCATGGACTGGCGGGGCGCGGAGCGGGCCTCGTGGCCCAGCGGGAGGTCTTCGACATCATGCGGGAGGTCGGCGTTGAACATGTCGCCCAGGTGGGTGTGACCGCACAGGAGCGCATCTATCTCGACCGCAACGATGCCGTCATCCACCGCCAGCACATGCCGCAGATGCAATTGTCATGGGACGTGTTGTTCCGAACCTTCCGAGACCTGGTGCCGGACGCACACTACCGGACGGGTGCGCGGGTGGGGGGCCTCGCTGCCGAGGAGGGCAGAGCGCGTGTGGAGTTTTCGGACGGGCGCGAGGAGCACGCAGACCTGGTGATCGGCGCCGACGGGATCGGGTCGGTCGTCCGCCCGGCGGTCAATGGTCCGCACTCCAGGCCGAGCTATGTGGGTTATGCCACTTGGCGCGGACTCGTACCGGAACGCGAGATGCCGCCCCTCGCGCAGCGCCAGCTGTTCGAGCGGTTCGCCTTCTATGAGAGCCCGGGCTCTCATATCCTGGGCTATCTTGTTCCCGGCGCCGACGGTTCGACGCAGGTCGGACGCCGACGCTACAATTGGGTCTGGTACAGACGCTGTTCGCTCGCGGATCTTCGACGCATCCTGGTGGAGCAAGACGGCACCCCCCGCCCGTTCTCGTTGGCGCCGGGCCATGTCAGGCCGGACCTCATCGCGCGCCTGCGGGCTGAGGCGATGGACGGCTTGCCATCCTCATTCGCCCAAGCGGTTGCGGCCGAGCCCCGGCCCTTCATCCATGCGATCTTCGACTATGCTCCTACGCAGATGATCAAGGGCCGCGTGGCGCTTCTCGGCGACGCCGCCTTTGTGGCGCGGCCACACACCGCCATGGGGGTCGCCAAGGCGGCCGGTGACGCATTCGCGCTGCGCGACGCCATGCTGCGGCATGACAACCTCGACGCGGCACTTTCCGCCTATCAGGCGGCGCGCGTGCCGGTGGGCAGGGCCATCGTAGCTTATGGGCAGCGGCTGGGGCAGGGGCTGCTGCTGGAGCGCGCCTGACGGCGCGCAGTCCGCATCCGTCCGACCGACCACGGGGCCTGGGCGAGCATCGCGGGTGGGCGGATATCTCCCAGCCGTGCGCTCCAGAACTGAAACCAGACAGATGGCCACGCAGAAAGACCGCGTGGCGGCGATGGAGGGCGCGCGCGATGAGCTGGCGCTCGATGCGTCATCTCGGACTCTCATCAGCCACACACGTCTTTCGCCGCTTCGCCCAAGTCGAGCGCGGGACCGAGCCGGTCGTTGGCGTCTGTCGCGCGGCCTGTGGCGAGGCACCGACGGCAGACGAACAGCGCCGTGTCGGGGTCCGTGCCAGAAAAATGAGAAACCCCGCCGAGGGATCGGCGGGGTTTGCTCTTGGCGTCAGGGCGCGCGGGCGCCCTTGCATGGGTCGGATGTGGTTTCAGTTCTGGTCGGCGTCGTGGGCGGGACCGGAATGAGGATCATCCGACTGGAACGGCACGTCGTTCACATAGAAGGGACCTGGCGTGCCGAATGCGCTGGGCTGCTTCAGCGCGATCTGATCGCGGACGACCGCCGCGTTGGAGGTCGGAAACAAGGTCTGCTGGGCGGACACGGCATACTGCTGCTGGTTCTCCACCTGTGTATAGGGATCAGCGAAAGCGGCATTTCCCGACGCGGCGAGGGTGAGGGCGATGCCGGTGGCGATAGCAAGGGGCTTGATGGACATATCGATCACTCCGTTGTCGATGGATGTACTGTGTCATTTCATCGGCGATCAGAGTATTCGATTGACGGCTGCTCGTTTTATACGCTTGTTTTCAAGTGGTAAGACCATGGTATGGCTTCTACCGAAGAGCGACCTCTGGCTTCGGCCTCAGGCGCGCACTGCTCCCGCGCCCGGGCCGTTGCCACGAAGGGAGCGGGCTCAGCCGACCGCCGTGCGCTTCTTCTTTTCCGGGTCGTCGAAGGGCAAGGTGTGGGCGATGGCCTTCGCAGAGAGGGACTTGCCTCTCACTTCCAGAGGCGTGCCCTGCACCGCCTTGTCCACGTCGAGGCGGGCGATGGCCATGGATTTGCCGGTCAGCGTCGAATAGCAGGGGCAGGTGACGACACCCACCTTCTTGCCGTCCGCCCACACCTCGTCGCCGAGGTCGGCGGGGCCGTCCGCGTCGATCAGCAGGCCGAAGATCTTGAAGCGTTCCTGGCCCTTCAGCCGGTAATGCTCCTCGGCCCCCCGGAAGCCGGTTTTGCCGGGGCTGACCGTGAAGTCGAGGCCCAGCTCCCACAGCGTGTCGCCGGGAGGCTGGTCCGCATAGGGATACATCTGCGAATTGTCATAAGGGTAGAAGAGCAGGTAGCTCTCGACCCGGAGCATGTCGAGCACGCTGAAGCAGCAGGGGATGATGCCCATCTCCGCGCCTTCCGCGACGATGGTGTCCCACACCTTCGCGGCGTCCTGCGCCCGCACGAAAATCTCGTAGCCACGCTCGCCGGTATAGCCGGTGCGCGAGATCATCACCGGCGCGCCGAACAAGGTGGTCGACGTGTGGTGGAAATATTTGAGATCCCGGATGCCGGGCACATATTTGGCGAGGAAGTCCACCGCCAGCGGGCCTTGCAGGGAGAGGTCCTGAAGGTCGTCATCGAACAGGATCGCGCAATTGCGCCCGGCGGCCTGCTTCACCACCTCCTCATGGCCTGAGCCGGAGCCGTGGACCAGCATCCAGGCATTGGGGCCGGTGCGGTAGATGATGCAGTCGTCGGTGAAGAAGCCGCGATCATTCAGCATGCAGGCATAGGCCGAGCGGCCGGGCGTGATCTTCGAGACATCGCGGGTGGTGATGGTGTCGAGCACCGCGAGAGCGTGCGGGCCGACCATGTGGATCTTCTTGAGGCCCGACACGTCCATGAGGCCCGCCTTGGTGCGGATGGCCACATGTTCGGCCGCCATGTCCTTGTCATAGGTCCAGGCGGTGGGCATGCCGTTCCAGTCTTCGAGCTTCGACCCGAGAGCCCGGTGGCGATCCGCCAGGACCGCGTTGCGCCAGCTTATGGTCATTGTTTTTCCCCTTTTCTGTCAAAGGCTTCGGGTTTCTGGTGGGCGGGCCTCAGCCCATCCGCTCCGAGGCATACGATCCGGGCGAAGCCGGAAAAACCACGGTGCGGTTGCCGTTGATGAAGATGCGGTGATGGATGTGGGCGTGGATGGCGCGGGCCAGCACCTGGCTCTCCACGTCGCGGCCGATGCTCACATAATCGTCCGGGCTCTGGGCATGGGTGATGCGGGCGAGGTCCTGCTCGATGATCGGGCCTTCATCGAGATCGCTGGTGACGTAATGGGCGGTGGCGCCGATCAGCTTCACGCCGCGCTCATAGGCCTGCTTGTAAGGGTTGGCGCCCTTGAAGCTCGGCAGGAAGGAATGGTGGATGTTGATGATGCGCCCGGACATCTTCCGGCACAGCGCGTCGGACAGCACCTGCATGTAGCGCGCGAGCACCACGAGTTCGGTTCCGGTCTGCTCCACGATGGCCAGGAGCTGCTCTTCCGCCTGCGCCTTGTTCTCCTTCGTCACCTTGATGCAGTGGAAGGGAATGTCGTGGTTCACCACCACCTTCTGGTAGTCGAAATGGTTGGAGACCACGCCCACGATATCGATGGGCAGCGCGCCGATCTTCCAGCGATAGAGCAGATCGTTGAGGCAATGGCCGAAGCGCGAGACCATCAGCAGCACCTTCATGCGCCGGCTGGCACTATAGAGCTGATAGTCGATGCCCATCTGCGCGGCGATGGGCGCGAAGGCGGCGTCCAGCTCCCCCTGCCCCACGCCCTCCTCGGAGCGGAAGCGGATGCGCATGAAGAACTTGCCGGTGTCGGCATCATCGAACTGCGAGGAATCCGTGATGTTGCAGCCCGCATTGGCGAGGAAGCCGGAAATGGCGGCGACGATGCCCCGCCGGCTCGTGCAGGACACGGTGAGCACGAAGCTGGCGCCGTCGGCGATGCCGGTCGCGTCGATCTTGTGCGCGGCTTTGATGGCGGTTTCCTGGAGCATGGTTCTTGGTCCTGATCTTGCGCTTTGTCGAAATGGCGCGGGGCGCTAGGCGCGAACGCGCGTCTTCTGGGGGTCGTAGAATGGGAAGGGCACGAGGGTCGCGGGAAGGCGCTTCTGGTGGCCGTCGAGCTTGCCCACCTCCAGCGAGGTTCCGGTTTCTGCGTGGGCGACGTCGAGGCGCGCCAGCGCGATGGTGCGGCCGAGCAAAGGCGAGCGGATCGCGCTCGTGATGAGCCCCACCTGAGCGCGGCCGAGAAAAACAGGGTCGCCATGGGACAGGCTTTCCCCGCCCTCCAGCTGAAGGCCGACCAGCTTGTGGGCGGGATGCTCGCGGCGCCGCTGGAGCGCCGCCTTGCCGATATAATCCTCTTCCTTCTTGGTGGGCACGGTGAAGCCGATGCCCGCCTCGAACGGGTCCGTTGTGCTGTCGAAATCGTGCCCGCCGAACACGAGGCCCGCCTCGATGCGCACCATGTCCAGCGCCTCGAAGCCGAAGGGGCGGATGCCGAATTCGGCGCCCGCCTCCATCAGCGCGTCCCACACGGCGGGCGCGTCCTTGGGGTGGCAGAACACCTCATAGCCCAGTTCGCCCGTATAGCCGGTGCGCGAGATGAGGACGGGGAGGCCGTCGAAGCCGCCGAAGCGGCCGAGGGTGAGGCGGAAGATGCCGAGTTCGTCCAGCGTCGGGCGGCCCGGCGCGGTCCAGAGCACTTTGCGCAGGGTGTCGCGTGCGAATGGCCCCTGCAGGGCCACGTTGTGGATCTCGTTGCTCGCCGTCTTCAGGCTGACGCGGCCGGCGAATTTGGCCGCCTGTTCCTCGATCCAGAGCAGGCCCGCATCATCGCCGCCGATCCAGCGGAAATTGTTCTCGCCCAGGCGAAACAGCGTGCCGTCATCCACCATGCCGCCATGCGCGTAGCAGAGCGGGGTGTAGAAGATCTGGCCCACCGAGAGCTTGCGGATATCGCGCGGCAGCAGGCCCTGGAGGAAGGTCTCGGCGTCCGGCCCGACGATCTCCATCTTGCGCAGGGCGGAGAGGTCCATGAGCACCACCGCCTCCCGGCAGGCCCAATATTCCCCGATGGCGCCGGCCGATGCGAAGTGCTGGGGCACCCAGTAGCCGCGATAGTCCGTGAAGGCGCGGGTGAGGGCGCTGGTGCGCGGGTGGAAGCCGGACTCTTTGGTGAGGCGGGTGGGAGACTCGGGGGTCATGCGGTAGCCGATCGCACGCTTGAAGGGGATGTGCTTGGGATAGACGCGCACTTGGATTTCGGAGAGGTGCCAGCCATTGGAGGCGTCGATGTCCGCCGGACAGGCGGAGGCGCCGCAGACGAGATCAGAGAGCGCCCGCAGCAGCACATAATCGCCGGGACGCGACCAGGGCTCGTCGGACCAGATGATGTTATTGGCCGCGACATTGGTGTTGTAGAAGAAATTGATCGCCGGCCAGCCGCGATACTGCCCGACACTGTAATCGCGCATGGCGGCATTGAAATTGTCGGAACAGTTCACATGCCCGAAATAGCCCAGATCCTCGTAATAGCGGGCGGTGCAGGCGAGGTTGAAGGTGTCGTGCCGGCCCACCGTGTCCTGCACAACCTCCACCAGAGCGTTGCGGTCCTGGTCGAAGAATTTCGAATAGAGGCCGGGGCGCGGATAGGCGGCACCGTTGAGGGTGCGGGTGGTGGTGGCGTCGAGGCCGAGGACGCGCCCCTTGTCCAGCGCCTTGCGGCCGAAGGCGATGAAATCGGAGCACTGGCGGCCTTCGATGTCGATGATCTGGATGGTCTCGCCTTCGAACACCTCGAAGCTGATGGCGGAGGCCACGTTGATCCGCAGGTCCAGGCGCGGCTCGGCGAGCGGATCGGGCAGGCGCGCCAGGCGCCCGCGCCGCACCTCGGCGCGGTTGATGAAGACGAGCAGGTCGGTCGCCGGGTCCTGCTCCCAGATCAGCATGGGCGCGGCGGGCGCCGCGACGATGACATGCAGCATCTGCTCGGCAAAAAGACGAACCGACTGCCCCGCCACCGCGTCCGGCCCGAACAGGTGGGCGGCACGGCCCTCCGCCGGGTCGATCTGGCGGCGGAACAGGCCAAAACGCACGCGCTCGGCGTCTTCCGCGCCGGACCCGAGGATGGAGAGAAGACCTTGCGCCCGCGCGGTGCCGGCAAGGCCGAGCGCCTCCACGCAGGGACGCCCGACCGCATCGAAGGCGAGCAGTTCCACCCGCTGGCCGCCTTCGAGCTGGGCGATCTCGATGCGATCGCCCGGCTCCAGGGTGAAGACCTGCGCGCCGCCGCCCGCCACCACATAACGCTCCACACCCGGAGCCAGCGTGGGCTGGATCCGGTTGAGGGGGGCGGTCGCAAGGACCGGCGCGGCGCCGGGCGCGGTCATGGTCGGCGCGCCGCTCATTCCGCAGCCTGGCTGGGCGCGGTGGCGAGGAAGGCCTCCAGACTGTCATCCAGCGCCTTCATCCAAGGGGTGTGATGCACCGGCGCCAAGGTCCCGGTGAGGGTGGAGCGGTGGCTGCGGTCGCGATAGGTGAGGATGTTCTCGACCTTGTGGTGCTCCCACTCCTTGAACATGCGGGCCACCTCGTCCACGTCGAGGCGCGGATAGTCGGTCGCGAGGATCAGTTCGCGCACATATTCGGTCTGGAAGTCGATCATCTGCGAGGCGTCTTCCAGCGCCTCCTCCTTGGCGACCCAGGCCTTGATGTCGGCGTCCATGCCGGCGGCATCCGGCAGGGGAATGCGGCCGAGGACCACGTCGCGGGCGTACCAGGCCTGCGCGTCGAACATGTTGAAAGTGTAGAACTGATCCTGCGCGCCGATA
The DNA here is from genome assembly GCA_040755535.1 of Pseudomonadota bacterium. Lineage (GTDB taxonomy): Bacteria > Pseudomonadota > Alphaproteobacteria > Rhizobiales > Xanthobacteraceae > Aquabacter. The sequence continues at coordinate 106,430 of JBFMAV010000003.1, forward strand.
TACATGAAGCGCGGGTTCGGAACCCAGAAAATCCCCTTGTAAAGACCTTCCGGATAGAGCCGGTTGCGGGACTTCAGGCGCAGGTCGTCGTCAAGGAAGGGATAGTGGTGGAGATAGCCCGTGCACAGCACGATGGCGTCCACCTCCTTGTGGGTGCCGTCCTTGAAGTGGGCGATCTTGCCCACCACCTTCTCCAGCAGCGGCACTTCGGAGAAGCCTTCCGGCCAGTCGAAGCCCATGGCCTTCGTGCGATAGCTGAAGGTGACGGACTTCGCGCCATACTTCATGCACTGGATGCCGATGTCTTCGGACGAATAGCTCGCTCCGATCAGCAGCACATTCTTGCCCGCGAACTCGTCCGCCGAACGAAAATCGTGGGCATGCATCACGCGGCCGGGGAAGGCTTCCACGCCTTCGAAATAGGGCACGTTGGGCGTCGAGAAATGTCCGGTGGCGCAGACCACATAATCGAAGGCGGAGGTCTCCAGCACGTCGGCTTTCAGATCCTTCACCGTGACGAGGAATTTCTCCGTGGCCGCGTCATAGGTGACGTGCCGCACCGCGTGGTTGAGCTTGATATAGCCGCGCACATTGCTCTTCTCGATGCGGCCCTTGATGTAATCGTGCAGCACGGCGCGCGGCGGGAAGGAGGGAATGGGGCGGCCGAAATGCTCCTCGAAGCTGTAATCGGCAAATTCCAGGCATTCCTTCGGGCCGTTGGACCAGAGATAGCGGTACATGCTGGCATGGACCGGCTCGCCGAATTCGTCGAGGCCGGTGCGCCAGCTATAGTTCCACATGCCGCCGCAATCGCCCTGCTTCTCGTAGCAGACGATGTCGGGGATCTCGGCGCCCTTGCGGCGGGCGCTTTCGAAGGCGCGCAGGACGGCGAGGCCGCTGGGGCCGCCGCCCAGGATGGCAATGCGCTTGGACATATTGGGTTCCCCTTCTTGGTGATTGAAAGACATGCGTTCTCGTTCGCCGAACGCACCCTTCCGGCGGTGGCTTGAAGACGTGGGCAGGTGGGCCGGAGGCGGCCCGCCGGCTATTCCGGGCCGAAGCCCGGCGAGGTGGGCGCGCCGTCGTCGCGGTCGGCGAGCCAGCCGAGAGTGGTGTCGAGATAGCGGGTCAGGCCCTTATAGGCGGCGATCTCGGGCGGCAGCGTTTTGAGCACGCGATGCAGCCGGCGCCGCCATTTGGGGACGGTCGCGATCTCCGAGAGCTTGATCAGATAGCCCCGGATGGAAAACACGATGGCGTTGGAGCGCGGCAGGCGCCACAGGGCCTGAAGCTCCACCCGCAGATGGACCTTGTCGCCCACATTGTCCGGTGTGACCGTCGCGCGGTCCGCGCCCCAGAGCGGATAGGTCTCGGGCGCGGTGTCGAGGCGCGGGTTGATGGTCATGGTCCAGTTGAGCCGCCGCACCGGCCGGCCCATGGGCATGGCCAGCAGGAATTTCTGCGCCCGCTCGAAAATCCCCATCTCATGGGCGAAGGGCACCGGCGCGTGCCATTCCTTGAAGCTCATGCCGATGTCGAAATCCAGCGACCAGTCGGCCTGCGAGGTGACCATGCCGGAATCCACGAACAGGTCGCCCTGGCGCTGGTCCAAGAGGCAGAAATCTCCCTGCACCTGCCGGGTGATGTACTCCATGGGCCGCTGGGGCAAGGTGGCAATGTCGCCAAAGATGAAGGCCTGGTCGATGCCGAGCGGTCGGTTGATCCAGTGCCAGCGCTCGCCCTCACGGGTGAGCGAGAACAGGTCCGGATAGGAGGTGGAGAGCGACTCCATCAGCAGTTCCAGCAGGTCCCACTCGGCGGTGAGCATGTGGGGCAGGGACTGGCAGCGCAGCGGGTCTTCGCGCAGCGTCAAAGCGCGGTCGCGCATGTCCGAGACATAATGCTCGTCGATGTCGATGGGAAATTCATAGACCGAGCCCTTCGCACCGGGCACGTGCGGCTCGATGTTCACCGAATACATGTATGTGTCTTCGTTGAACGGGAACGGAAAGCGCAGGATCGCTTCCGGGCTGTTGGCGAAGCGGTAATCGCCCCGGAAGCTCTCGTCCTTGAACACGATGGTCATCGGCAAATCCTCCGGACGAAATCAGAGATCGAGAACCAGCCTCTCGCCGGCGATGCGGGAGATGCAGATCATGAATTTGCGTCCCCCCGCCCGCTCGTCGGGCGTGAGGAAATGGTCGTGATGCTCCAGCGCGCCGTCGCAGGCGACGACGCCCGTCTCGCACTGGCCGCAGGCGCCGCCCCGGCAGAGATTGGGGGCGTCCAACCCGGCCGCCTCGATGGCCTCCAGCACGCTCTGGTGGGAGCCGACCTGGATGCTGCGGCCGCTGCGCGCGAGCTCCAGCACGAAGGGCTTTCCGGGCGGGGGCGCGGCGAAGCGTTCGCTGTGCACATTCTCGTCGGGCCAGCCGGCCTCGCGCGCCTGGAGCAAGACGTCGTCGATGAGGCGCGAGGGGCCGCAGACATAGAGGTGGGTGCCGAGCGGCTGGCCCTCCAGCAGGTCCGGCAGGGAGATGCGCGTGCCGTGGGAGCTGACATAGGTGCGCACCCGGCTGGTGCCATAGCGCGCTTCCACGGCCGCGCGCGCGGCGCCCGTTTCCGGGCTGCGCATGGCGTAATGCAGCTCGAAGGCGCCGCCCTCCTGCGCCAGTTGCTGCATCATGGCGAGGAAGGGCGTGATGCCGATGCCGCCGGCCACAAACAGATGCTTGCGCGCCCGCCGGTCCAGGGGGAACAGATTGACCGGATAGGAGATGTCCAGCGTGTCGCCGGGGTTGAGCGCCTCGTGCACATAGAGAGAGCCGCCCCGCGAGGTGATCGATCTCTGGACGCAGATCTCATAGCCCGAGCCATCGGTCGGGCAGCTCGTCAGCGAATAGGGATTGCGCAGGACGCCGCGCGGCGTCGGCAGGTTCACCACAACATGGGAACCGCCCGAAAACAGCGGCAGCGCCGCGCCCGAGGTGGACACGAGGCGGATGCGCCGGACGGTGGGGGTCAGGGCTTCCGTCTCCGCGACGCGGACGGACAGGGAGGGGGTGCCGGTCATGGATACAGCTCCTCGGCCGCGGGAATGTCGCCGGGCGCTTCTGCATCGATGCACACGCCCTGGAAGGCGCCGAGACGGCGCGAATAGTGATCGCGGACGAACAGGCTGAGGCCGCAATGGGCGCAGGTGACGGGGCTGTGGGTCACCTCCTCCATCATGCCCTTGCAATGCACGCATTGGACGCGCCGGCGCAGCGAGCCGCGATGCTCGGTGATGACAGATCGTGGATCCACGCCGAACGTGGCCGCCTCCGCGATCACACGTCCGATGAAGGGCTCGGTACCGGCGGCATAGATCCGGGTGCCCATGGTGGCGGTCTGGAGCACGCCGCGCAGGCGGAACATGGTGGTGTCGATGGTGGGCAGCGTCCACAGCGCCCCCGGCGCGAGCGCGTCAAGATCGGCGACGGCGGACCCCATCGATGCGCCATTGGCGCAGAACAGAAGCGTGGCGCGGGCGAAAAAGGCGGGCGTGGCCTCCGGGCTCTGGGCAAGATCCAGGATCGCGTGCGCCCCCTCGCCCTCCGCCAGAATGAGATTGACCTTAGCGAACCGGTCCACGCGCAGGCCCGGATAGAGCGGCCTGCTGAAGATGCTCGGCGACAGCATTTTTGAACATTCCCTGCTCATTACGGGGAGCCGGAGGGGCGTGCCGTCCCTCCGGCGATCTCGGATGGCTGGGTTCAGCCGGGCAGGACGAAGATGTGGTTGGCGATCAGCACCACGGCGAGGCCGGCGAGCAGCGTCACGTAGGGCCAGATCCCGGCCTTGCGCACCGCCATGTCCTTCTCGGTCAATTGCAGATCTTCCAGCATGTGAGCCGGGAAGACGCCCTTGTCCTGGATGTAATGGCGATAGGCGAAGACAGGCAGGATGAGGGCCGCCGTAATGAAGCCGGCCATGAGCGCGGAGGGGTTCCACACCTTCGCGCCGGCACCCATGAAGGCGGCATTGACGAAGGCGAAGATGGTGCCGAGCGCGATCAGGATGTTGGGCGCCTTCCAGGGACGCTTCACATGGGCATTGTCGATGCGGTGGATCCAGCCCGCATTGAGGTTCAGGAAGTTGAAGATGATGTAGCCGACATTGGAAACCGCCAGCAGGAAGAAGAAGCTGGTGGCATCCGCCGCCGCGACGGAGAGCGCGAACAGGTTGACGATCAGGTCGGTCCACATGGCCCGCGTCGGCGCGCCGTGTTCGTTCACGTGGCTGAGATAACGCGGCAGCCAGCCGTCGACGGAGCCCTGATAGAGGGTGCGCGAGGAGCCTGCCATGGCGGTCATGATGGACAGCATGAGGGCGAGGATCATCAGCAGGATCAGCAGGTGCGAGATGATCGCGCCGCCGCCCACCATGCCGGCCATGGCCGCCGCGACGCCCGAGCCGTCGACGATGGTGGGGTCCAGCATGCCCTCAAGGCCCAGCACGCCCTGGAAGGTGAAGGGAACGAGCGTGTAGAGCAGAAGGCACAGCAGGCCGGAATAGAAGATGGCCTTGAACGTGTCGGTCTTCGGATCGCGGAATTCGCTGGTGTAGCAGATGGCGGTCTCGAAGCCGTAGGTGGACCAGGCGGCGATGAAGAGGCCGCCAAGCACGAGCGTCCAGCCGCCGATGCTCCAGTCGCCCAAATCCGGCGCATAGGCCACGGCGAGCGGCGCCAGCGGCGTGTAGTTGGACCAGTTGATCTGCCCCGTGAGGATCGGGACGATGCCCACGATCAGCATAGGCACGATCACCAGCAGGCCGATGTATTTCTGGACATTGGCGGTGCCGAGAATGCCCCGATGCTGGATGGCGAAGGTGATGAGCATCAGCACCGCGCCGATCCAGAAGGTGGCGTTGAACGAGAAGCTCACCGGGCCGAGGCTGTGGGAGAACAGCGTCCAACTGCGCAGCGCCGGCGTGAAGGCGGCGACGCCATCGAGGGCGAGAAGGGCGGCGACCGCATCTTGCGGGGTCTTGCCCGCATTCAGCGCGAGCCATTCGGCGACGCGGGGCGATTCGGCGGTGACCGAGCTTGCGTTCGCGGCGATCCAGGCCGCCACTTGCGGGCTGTCTGCGCCGGGGATGGGCGCAAGCACATTGAGGATATAAGCCGCCGCGATGGAGCAGCCGAGCGAGAGCACCGGCGACCAGGCGAACCAGTTGCACCAGACCGAGAGCGGCGCGATCAGCTTGGAATAACGCACCCAGGCGGCGGCGCCATAGACCGACGCGCCGCCGGATTTGTTGGGGAACAGGCCGGCGATCTCCGCATAGGTGAAGGACTGGATGAAGCCCATCATCATGGAGAAGGCCCACACCAGGAACGCCACCTTGCCGGTGGTACCGGCGATGCCGCCGATGGAGAAGAGGACGAGCGCGGGAACTCCGCTCGCCACCCAGAAGGCGCCGCGCCAATCGATGGCGCGTTTCAACTCACTCGACTGCCCAAGCGCAATGGGCGCGGTGACTTCCATCGTCATGTGTGCAACCCCTCTCGGTTGGCGGAACCAATCTGGACCAGTTTTTATTTAATTGGTTTTAAATTGTTGCGGCCGTCACTTAAGGGCGGCTGATTGGATTAATCTCAGATAAAAATTATTTCTCATCAAGAACGATTCTTCATCAAACTCCGGCTGTCTTGCCTAAATTTGGATCAAGCGAGAGGGGTATCGGCGCCGTGAGAAGATTGGTTATATTTGGTTGTATTCGGCTTGATTTGGTGAAGGCATCTTCCCTTGGGTCATGAAGGTGAAAAATGGTTCAGCTTGACCCTCGCCGGCTTCCGCGCCCTTCAAGTGGGGGATGTCGGCTGTGCTGAGGCGCGATGGGTCGAGGCGGAGCGGCTCGCGGCGGATGTGTTTGCCGGCACCCCGCTTCAGGCCGTGGCCCTCACGAACCGCGCCGCGCTCTCTGGACGCGATCTAGCGGGCGCTGACCTTCACGCGCCCATTTCCGCCTGGGAGGCGATTCGCGATCGTGCGCTGACCGAAGAGATGACGCTGCCGGCGCGCAGTTCCGCCTTTCACCTGCGCCTCGCGAGCCGCCATGCCGCGCCGTTCGCCCGGTTCCTGCGTCACCGCGCGCTGTCACTTGCCGAGCGGGGGCGATGGCTCGCGCAGGCCAATGGTCTCTCGCGCAGCGGGCCGCCGGACGCCTTGCGCCACCATCTCGGCTGCGACGATGCGGCTCTGGCCCCGATGCCTCGGCTGCTGGATGCGGCGGTGCGCGCCATGCGGGACGGCGCCTTGGACTCCGCAGGCGCGAGCGCCCTTCTGGCGGCGCAGGTGGAGGACATCGCAGCCGCCGGCCCGCCTTGCGATCCGCCAGAGACCCTTCGTGCTCAGTTGGAGGCGTGCCTCGCCTTCTGCGCCTTCGCGCCCCTCATCGATCTCAACGCCCCCGCAAAGGAACCCGACGCATGACGGACAAGGACGCCTTTTTGGCGCCATGGGAGGAGGAGGGGGCGAGCCACCCCTTCGTGAAGGCGGAAGTGAAGGTGATGGCGAAAGAACTCTTCCTGCGCCTGCGCATCGGGGCCTACCCCTATGGCACCCGCATTCCCGCAGAGCGGGCTCTGGCGGAGGAATTGGGCACCTCGCGAGCCACGCTGCGCCAGGTGCTGGCCTTTCTTGAAGGCTTCGACATGTTGGCCAAGCGCATCGGCAGCGGCACCTTCGTCACCTATCGCGGTGCCGTGACGCCCGCCGATCCCGAAGCGCCGGCGCAAGAGAACGAGCCGCCGCTCGCGGATGTGGTCTCGCCGTTCGAGATCAACATCACCCGCGCCATTTTCGAGCCGGAGATCGCGCGCCTCGCCGCCATCTACATGTCCTATCGCGACCAGACGGCGCTGGGCGCGGTGCTTCAGCAGGTGGACGAGATCACCACCGAGGCGGGGCGATTCGCGGATCTGGAGCGGGACTTCTTCATGACCCTGTGCGAGGGCACGCACAATGCGCTGCTGATCGCCATGTATCGCATCATGCACGACATTCGCCGCCAGCCCCAATGGTCGCTCAACAAGACCCGCTCGCTGACCCCCGCGCGTATCAAGGAGGCGAAGCAGGGCTTGCGGTCCATCTATGTGGCGCTGGAACGCCGCAACATCGAGAGCGCGGTGGAATGCATGCGGCTCTATATTTCCAACATGCAGGAGGAACTGATCTATACGTCGTCCTGAGCGAATTCCTCCTGTCCGCTCAGGACGCGGGCATGGCGCTGGTCCCACATGAGGTTCATGGCCCGCAGGTGCCGGACCAGAACATCGGTATGGCGTTTCAGCCAGTCATGGATGGACACCATGTCCTGGATGCGCGCCTTGCCGGCCTCGATCTGAACCACCGGCCAGTCGCCCACCAGTGCGTTGTCGATGCCGAACAATTCGTGCCCCCACCAGATCGCCTCTCCGAAGGCATGGTGACCGACGCCGCCGAACTTCATCATGGCGAGCACGGAGAAGGGCTCCGCCGAGCGGGCGCGCTGCACCGCCATGCGCCAGAGTTCGAGTGTGGAGGCATATTCCCACGACACCGCGCTCCAGGAGCCGGGAAACCGCTCGCAATATTCCCGGTAGAAGCCGTCCGCATTTTCGAAATTCACCTGTGAGTCCGCGAGGGCCGGATCGTCGAAATCCGGGAATTGGAAGACGAACCCTTCCATGAAGTCGGCGCTCGTTTGGCGGATCAGCTGGCGGTAATTGTCGCAAGTGCAGGAGAGAAGCTGGCCCGTGAAGCCCTGCCGGTGGGCAGCGCGCGTCAGCGCATCGACGAACGGCTCATAGGCCGTGTCCCAGCACAAAATGTCGGGCTTGGGCGCCAGCATGCGGGCGACGATGGGCTCGAAATCCGTGGTGTCCACGGGGAAGAATTCCTCGCGCACGATGGCGATCCCCGCCACCTCGAACGCCGCGCGATAGGTGGCCACCGAAGGCAGCCCGAACAGGTCGTTCTGCGCGCACAGGCTCACGGTCTTCAGATGCGGCGCCGTACGGCTCAGCCAGTCCACGCCGGTCACGTTATAGATCGGATGCACCTCGCTGGGCGCGATCAGGGTCGGCACGTCAGGCGAGAGGTCGCTCGGCAGCAGGCAGGCCACCAGCATCCGACTCGCGCTGATGATCTCGCGCACCTCGGCGGTCAGGTCATTGCCGCCGTTCATGAGGATGAACTTCACATTGTGCTGGTGAATCAGCGTGCGGATGCCCTCCAGCACCCGTTCGGGCTCATAGCAGGTATCGAACGGGACGATCTCCACCATGTGCCGGCGCATGCCGATTTTCACGCCGCCCATGGCGTTGATGCGGTCGCACCAGATCATGCAGCCGAACAGGCCGGGCTCGGACCAGGCCCTCAGGCTTCCGCTGAGTGGCGCGAGGAAGCCGATCTTGAGCGTCGTGCGCGCCTCGATCCCGTGATCCACCATCGCCACGGACAGAGCCGACAACAGGGGATTCTTGGCGCCTTCACGCATCGGGGACCCGTCTCCACACACCGTCACGCAGGCCCGTCGCGCGGGCGCTTCGCCAACCATAACCACGGACACGCCCGTCCGATATCACCATTCACGTGGGCGCGGACGATCCGGTTGCGCCTCGATGCGTTGGCGCGCGAGCCATTGGGTGGGGGTGAGGCCGAATTCGGCGCGAAAGGCCGCGCGCAGCGCCTGGCTGTCGGGAAAGCCGGCGTGCGCCGCGACGGCCTCCAGTCCCCGCATCCCGGCAGCGAGGCTGTCCTGCGCCCGGGCCAGCCGTGCCCGCCGGATGAAATCGCCGAGGCTCCCGCCCGTGCGGGCGCGGATCTGGCGCGTCAGGCTGCGGCGACTGACGCCAGCGCGCTCCGCCAGCGCCTCCAACGAGTGCGCAGCGGCTGGATCGGCCCGCAAATGCTCGAGCAGCAGTGCGATGCGCCGATCCTTGGGGGAGCCGAGCGTCGGCGCGTCAAGGATTTGCGGCTGCGAGCCGCTGCGCAGCGGCGCCACCACCAGGTGTCGGGCGACCCGGTTCGCCTCCCCGGCGCCGCAGAGCCGCGCCAGCAGATGCAGGCAGCAGTCCAGCCCCGAGGCCACGCCGGCTGAGGTCAGGATCTGGCCCTCGTCCACAAACAGGGCGGTCGCGTCCACCTGCACCGCAGGATATCGCTCCGCGAAAAGGCGGGCGCGCGCCCAGTGTGTGGTGGCCCGCCGCCCGTCCAGAAGCCCCGCCTGTGCGAGGCCGAACGCACCAAGGCAGAGGCCGGCGACGATGGCCCCGCGTGCATGGGCGACGCGCAGCGTGCGCAGAAGGGATTCGCAGACGGGCGAGTCCACGTCCCGCCAGCCGGGCAGCATCACCACATCCGCCGCTTCGGCCCGCTCCAGCGCATGAGGCGTTTCCATGACCAGTCCGCCGCTGGCGGAAAAACGCCGCTCGGCGGCGCAGACTTCCACTGTGTGCCCGCCCAGCAGGAACGGCTCGGCGAATACCGCGAGCGGCGTGGACATCATGAACGGGCTGATGCCGTCATAGGCGAGAACTGCGAGGCGCATTGGCCCAATTTAATGAAATAATGTCCCGTGGGCCACCTGCGGATGAGCGCGGGGAGGAGCTAAAACGGGCCATTCATGTGGGAGGACACGCCATGACCCGCGCTTTGCTCGTTATTGATATCCAGTTGGACTATTTCCCCGGCGGCGCTCTGCCGCTCTGGCAGGTGGAGGAAACGCAGGCGCGCATTGCGGCCGCGATCGCCGCTGCCCGGTCCGCCGGCGACAAGATCATTCTCGTGCGCCACGTCTCCACCGCGCCGAGCGGCCTGTTCGCGGCGGATGGCCCGGGCATCGCCATCCATCCCGCCATCCTCGCGGCGGCGGGCGATGCGCCGGTGGTTACGAAGCATTTCGCGGACGCGTTCCAGGAGACCGACCTCGCCTCCCACCTTGCGGGCGTGGACACGCTTCTGGTGTGCGGGATGATGACCCAGAACTGCGTGGTCTTCACCGCTTTTTCCCGCGCAGCGGATGATTTCAGGGTGACGGTGATCGGCGATCTCTGCACCGCCCCGACGGAGACGGTGCACCGCATCGCGCTGAGCGCCCTGCGCTCGAAGACGCAGGTGGTGACGGCCCATGAGGTGTGGGGCGCGTGAACCGCGCTCGGGCGCGCCCTCCGGCCGCGCGCGTTCATCTCAGGGCATACCGCAGAACTGGGAATGGATGATCATTGGAAGGCTGAACGAATTTGGGGGGCAAGGCGCCGCGAACGGACCGGTGCCGGAGGTGCTGATCAGGTTGAGGAATGTCCAAATTTGGACTATGATTGAATCTGGATATCGAGGTCGGCTCATGACTCGCCCAAACCCTGCACAGATTGTATCTCCTGGTCCCCAGGTGTTGGCGGAGAATATGTTTGCGCCCGGTGCGCGTCGCCGCGTGAGCGGTCCCGGGCTTCGGACGTTTGTCGCTCTTGCCGACCTTTGGGACCTCACGGAAATGCAGCGCCTGCGCATGCTCGGCAGTCCCGCGCGCTCGACCTATTACAATTGGGTCAAGACAGCCCAGCAGCACAGGGACCTCACGCTCGATTTCGACACGCTGATCCGCATTTCGGCAGTCCTTGGCATCTGGTCCGCCCTGCGGATCCTCCACGACACCGAAGGCGAGTCCATTGGCTGGCTGCGCGGGCCGCATCAGGGAGTGGTTTTCGGGGGGCGGCCACCGCTCGATCTCATGTCCAGCGGAACCCAGGATGCCCTCCTGGCCACGCGGCGCTTCCTTGATGCCGCGCGGGGCGGCCTCTACATGGCGCCCGGACCGGGGAAGGAAGAGAGCGCCTCCTACCGCGACGAGGACATCGTCTGGTCGTGACGGACAGGTTCGCGCCGGCGCCCAAGCCCGCCTACCGGCTCATCCCGTCCCGTTTCCCGCCGATCTCAGTGTTCGACACCGTGGCCACCGCCTCCGATCTGGAAGCGGTCATGGACCTGTCCGGCTGGACGAACGACCGCCTCGTAGCGGATCGGCTGGCCCGCCTGGATCGCTCCGAATGGGTGTTCGGCCAGCCCAATTCCAGCATCGTGATGGCCGCCTTCCTTCATGTCGCGCCAGGGGGCATGCGGTTCAACGGGCCGGAGCTTGGAGCCTGGTATGCGTCCGCCGACCTCAATACGGCGGTTGCGGAGGTCGCCCATCACTTGCGCCGTGAAGCTCTTGCGCGCGCGGTGGGCAGCGTGACGCGGACCTATCGCGCGTATAGCTGTGTATTGAAAGGGCGCTATCTGGATCTGCGCGGGACGGGCGCGCACCGGAGGGATCTCTATGATTCGTCCTCCTATGTGGCGGCCCAGGCTTTCGGAGAAGCGATCCGCGCCCGAGGCGGCGACGGATTGATCTATGACAGCGTGCGGAAGATCGGCGGGACCAACGTCGTCGCCCACCGCCCGCGGAACGTGACCCGGATCGTGCAGGCCGATCACGTGAGGCTCACGGTCCACGCGGCATCCAGGCGCATCGATGCGCACCGCCTGTCCGGGTGACCGGCTTTCGCGCACAGAGCCGCCCTGCTTTGGCTCGCGATGTCAAATGAGCACAAGACACAAGACGCTTCGACAGGGTCCCCGCCATCCAAATCCGGTCTTGGGACAAGGACGCCCGCGATCGCCGCCACCAGCATCGCATCCTAGGCACCGCTCCACGCACAAAGGGCTGGCGCCTCGGGCGTTCTTGATCCGGCTAGGATTGTGATGCCGCTCGGCGTTCCTCCCGCACGCGGCTCAGGCCTTCTCCGCAACCCGACGGCCGGGAGAACGGCGGCGGGGGGAGGGCGGCGCGGCCGGCGTGGATATGCTCCAGAGCGTCTCAAACAAAACGGACTGCACGCGGGCGAAATCCTCGCTCTCGATGATGAGCCCGTAATTCTCTCGTTTGGACGACACGATGGCGACCTTGTCGTCATAGACATATTGGGTCACGCCGAGCGTGATGCCCTCGGGAGCGTAGCGCAGTTCGCGCAACTGCTCGGGGCCGGATGGCCAGATTTGCTCCACCTCCTTGTCGCGCGAGCGCAGCACCTTCAGAGCGATGCCGCGGTTGACGCGTTCGGCGATGTAGGTGTCCATCTCGACGAGGCCGGGTGTTTCTATCAGCTCGTTCATGGACAGGATGCCGCGCAGCGTCCCGCTCTGGCAGGTCAGGGTGTCCCACAACACCGTATGGATGCCGTCCTCTCCCTCGTAGAAACGGATCTGCGGCTTGCCTTTGGCCCGATTGTAGAGGGAGCGGATCTGCGGCATCAGATCACCGATGACCTGCTTCTTCAGCTCCAGGCGCTGGAGCATTCCAACGGGATCTTCGGCAATGACGAAGCGCCGGCCGGACCGCTCTTCGATGCGGATCAGTTCCTCCTGCTCAAGCCTCTCCAGCACGTCGTAGGCGGTGGTCCGGGCCAGTCCGGCGCGGGCGGCGACCTCCTGTACCGGAGCCTCGCCGAGTTCCACGGCTGCGAGGTATAGCTTGAACAGCTTGCCGGTGATGCCGATCTTGGCGAGCTTGTCTTCCATGTCCATGGCGCGCGTGTCTTCCGGCTGGGGTCACGGCCGGGAGAATGGAGGAAAACGCGGGACATTGCATGCCCCGCGCGCGGAACCGAACCTGCGGCGCAGTCGTCAACCTTCGCACCGCACCGCCTGCTGGGGCGCCTCGTTCACCGTCAAGGTGAAGATGTCGGGACGCGCATAATGCCCCGCCACGTCGAAGTCGAACTTGGCGCGGGCCAGGTCGTCCAGATCGAGGTCTGCGGTGAGCAAAGTTTCCTCGTCGAAGACGGGGCCGGCGAGCACCCGGCCGAGGGGATCGATGATCGCGGCCCCTCCATGCATCACGAAAGCGTCCGGGTCGTCGCTGACCGCGCAGCGATAGTCGGCGGGGAAATCGCCGCGCCGCACCACTTGGCACGTCGTGAGCACGAAGCATCGTCCCTCCAGGGCGATGTGGCGCATGGTGGGAAGCCAGGTCTCGCGGTCGTCGGCGGTGGGCGCGCAATAGAGAGACACGCCCTTGGCATACATGGCCATGCGCAGCATGGGCATGTAGTTCTCCCAGCAGATCACCGCCCCGATTTTGCCGATCGGCGTATCAAAGACCGGCAGGGTGGAGCCGTCGCCGAAGCCCCAGGCGAGGCGCTCGCCGGCGGTCGGCATGAGCTTCCTGTGCTTCCCGAGCAGGGTCCCGTCGGGTCCGAAATAGAGCACGGTGCAATATTGTGTGCCGAGCTCGCGTTCCATCACGCCGATGACGACATAGGTCCCGGCCGCCGCCGCCGCTTTCCCGAGCCGTGCCGTCTCGGGTCCCGGAACGACGATGGACGCCTCGAAATAACGCCTGAAATCATCGCGCCCGCGCGGTGTGCGCACGCCGATGGAGATGTCGAAGTCGGAGCCCTTCGGATAGACGGATAGGAACGCTTCGGGAAACACCACGATCTCGCATCCTTGCGCGCCCGCCTTGGCGATCCAGTCCTCCGCCTTGGCGAGGGACCCTTCGACGTCGAAGGGGACTGCTCCGACCTGGGCGACGCCGGCTTTCACTTTCATCTTCATCACTCCCTTGAAACTCAGCCGGATCACACGCCCAGATAGGCACGCTTGACGCCGGGATCGGCGGCCAGGGTCCCCGATGCTCCAGAAAGCACGACATGACCTGCCTCCAGAACATAGCCGCGATGGGCCACCGAAAGCGCGAGCATGGCGTTCTGTTCCACCAGCAGAACCGAGACACCCTGGCGGTTGATGGCGCCGATGGCGGCATGCAGTTCGTCCACGACGATGGGGGCAAGGCCGTGGCTCGGCTCGTCGAGCAGAAGCAACTTTGGCTGACCCATCAGCGCGCGGCCGATCGAGACCATCTGCTGCTCCCCGCCGGACATGGACCCGGCAAGCTGAGCCTGCCGCTCCTTCAGGCGCGGGAACAGCGCGAATACGCGCTCGATCCGGGCCGCAAGGTCCCGTGCGCCACGATGGAAGAAGGCGCCCATCATCAGGTTGTCGCGCGTGGTCATGCGCGGAAAGACATGGCGCCCCTCGGGCACATGTCCGATGCCAAGGCCCGGAATGCTGTGGGCAGCTCGCCCGAGCAAGGCCGTGCCTTCGAACGCAATATGGCCGCGCGCCTTGGGGATCAGCCCGGATATGGCACGCAGCAGCGTGGTCTTGCCGGCGGTGTTGGCGCCGAGCACCGCCACCGTCTCGCCCGCCGTCACATCGAGGGTGACGCCGCACAGCACGTCTGGGCCGCCATAGGCGGCGCAAAGCTCTTTCACCTCAAGCATGAGCACCCTCCTGTCCGGCGGCGCCGTGGCCCAGATAGGCTTCGATCACCTGCGGATGAGCTGCGACCTCGGCCGGCCGGCCGCAGGCGAGAAGGCGGCCGAAATTCACGGCGAGCAGGCGGTCGCACAACGCCATGATCGCGCGCATGTGGTGCTCGACCACGAGGAAGGCGAGGCCCTCGCGCTTCAGCGCGCGGATCACTGCCATCACTTCGTCCATCTCGGTCGGCGTCAAGGCGGCCATCACCTCATCGAGCAGTAGAACGCGCGGTTCGGTCGCCAGGGCGCGGGCCATTTCGACGAGGGCTTTCTGGGGAAAGGTGAGATCAGTCACGTCGGCTTGCGCGATCGCCGTCAGGCCGAGTTTATCCAGTATCGCCAATGCCTTGACCCGAGCACCCTTCAGGTCGTTGCGCAGCAGCGCGGCGGTCGTGACGTTTTCCAGGACGCTCATGTCGGGAAACAGGGCCGCGTTCTGGAAGGTCTTGGTCATGCCCTTGGCGGCGACCCTATGGGGCTTGAGGCCGGAAATGGTTTCCCCGGCGAGCCGCACCGTTCCGGCGGTCAAAGGCTGGAGGCCGACCAGCGCATTGAACAATGTGGTTTTGCCGGCCCCATTGGGGCCGATAAGTCCGAGAATATCTCCGGGTTCAAGGGTAAAGGATACGCCATCCACCGCCTTAAGTCCGCCGAAGCTGACGCAGAGGCCGTCCGCCTGAAGAAGCGCCGTCATGGCTCACGCTCCCCGCGCCGCGACGGCCGCGGCGGCGGCCGGTGGGAGGGGTGAGGTTCGCGTGCGCCGGGGCCACCAGGCCATCAGGCCGCGCGGCTGGATGAGGATGGCGGCGATCAAAATCACGCCGAACACGAACTGAGACAGGCCCGCCGCCTTGGAGGACAGGAAGGCGTTGGCCGTTTCCTCCAGGGGGATCAAGAACAGCGCCCCCACGATCGGACCGCCCAGCGTGCCAAGGCCACCCACGATCGCGATCATGGCCATGCGCACTGAGATGCCGGAGAGGGCGAAGATGGAATCGGGGTCGAAGAAGAAGGTGAATTGAGCGAACACCGTTCCGCATACTGCCGTGAGGGCCGCCGAGATGACGCTCGCGGTGAGCTTCACGCGGAAGGTATCGACGCCCGCCACTTCGGCCGCACTTTCGTTCTCGCGCACCGCCCGCAGCCGGTAGCCGATCGCGCCCGAGGCGAGCATGTGAAACACCAGGCACACCAGCGCGAGAAGGCCGAGAATGATCCAGTAGTAGGAGGAAACGGCACGGAAGGCGAACAGGTCTGGCCGGCTCCCCATGAAGGGAATGGAAAGCCCGACCGGACCGCCGGTGAGCCCGGCCCAACTGTTCGCCACGACCCGCAGGACTTCCGCGAACGCGAGGGTCGCCAGCGCGAAATAATGGCCCTTGAGGCGGAAGGTGGGCAGCGACAGCAGGGCCGCCGCGCCCGCCGCGACGCCCGCCCCCGCCAGCATGCCGAGCCAGGGAGAGATGCCGAACTTCAGCAGCAGCAGCGTGGAAGTATAGGCCCCGAGGCCGAAAAAGCCGGCATGTCCGAGGGAGACCTGGTTCGCAAGGCCCCCGACGATATTCCACGACTGGGCCATGGCCGCGAACAGCAGGACCATGGCCGCCACCCGCAGCACATGGCCGCGCGGATCAACGGCGAGCGGGAGCAGCGCGGCGGCCAGGAAGAAGGCGGCCAGCGCGAGGCGGGAGGGCGTGAGACTGGAGGTCATGGTTCAGGCGCCCTTGATGAGGCCCTGCGGGCGCAGGGCGAGAACCGCGATGAAGATCACGAACAGGCAGAGGTTTTGCAGCTGAATGGGAAAGACCAGGGTCGACAGCGACTGGACCACGCCGACCAGGATGCCGCCGGCGAGAGCCCCTGCCACGGAGCCCAGCCCGCCCAGCACTACCACCGTGAACATGAGCACCACGAACTGCCCGCCGATGGTGGGGCTCACCGTGATGTAGGGCAGGATCACCGCGCCGCCGAAGGCGGTGAGCGCCACCCCGAGCCCAAAGGCGAGCCCATAGGTGCGGCGCGTGTCCACGCCGACGAGGGTTGCGGCCATCGCGTCCTGCGCCACCGCGCGGATTGCCCGGCCCTGCCAGGAGCGGTCCAGGAACAGCCACAGGGCGACCGCGAGCACCACCGCGGCGACGAAGGCGTAGAGATAGGGCGCGCCGATGAAAATATCCCCCAGGCGATAGCCCGTGACCTGATAGGGCACGCTGACCGACCGGAAGGCGGAGCCGAACGTCATCAGCGCCGCATTCTCGATGGTGATGAGCAGGCCGACCGTGAGGAAGACCTGGGCGGCGGGCGGCGCGCGCAGCACCCGCTCGATGAGCGTGCGCTGGACCAGATATCCGACGCCGAACACGATGATGAAGGAGAGCACCGAGCCGACCAGCGGATCGAGGCCGAGATAGCGCCAGGCGAACCAGGCCACATACATGCCGAGCATCAGAAATTCGGCATGGGCGAAATTGACGACGCCGAGCACGCCGAAGACGAGCGACAGTCCTGTGGCGATGACGCCATAGACGCCCCCGAGAAGTATTCCATCGACCAGGGCCTGAAGCATGGACATCCCTAAGGCTTGGGGAGGCGAGGAGCGCCGGGCGGAGCAGGGTGCGTCGATGCCGGTGGCGGTGCGCCGATCCGCCGGCTTGCTGGGGCATCCCGCCCCTTGAGGGGGCAGGCGCGCCGTGCGCTGCCGAGATCGACCTTAGGGCATGTCGATAAAATCCGTCAATATCCCATCGACTTACTCCAGTCCGGAGGTGTATGTGTCTGCATATCTCGTATAAATATATGAAAATAAACAAAAATTTGTAAAATTCTCATCAAGTCCGTCGTTTTGGCTGGCAGTATAAAATGTCGCAAATTTCGACATATGCCGATTCTTTTGGCGCGAAACGGGGTGGATCGTCCCGCGATTGCATCATTGTCGATCATGTCCGACAAAATTTGATATGAAGCGGCCTATAATTCCGTCAAGGCCATGCAAAAAATGGATAGATGTGCGTTTTTTGGTTGTCGAAAAATATTGACAATGTGGGATTTTGTTCGCCATGTTTTTGCACCTTCCGGAAAAAGAAAAGGAACGTGCGGATGCAGATGATCCTGAAACAGGCGCTCTGGGCGGGCGTGACAGCAGGCGCCTTTGTCCTGCCTCTGGCCGCCGTCGCACAGGTGCCGGCGCCGGTGAAGATCGGCGTGGTGCTGCCCTTGTCCGGGCCGAATGCCCAATTCGGAATCAACAGCCGAAACGGCATCGAGATGGCGGTCGAAGCCATCAATGCGGCTGGCGGCATCAAGGCCCTGGGCGGCGCGAAGATCGAACTGGTGGTTGCGGACGTGCCGAGCCCCAATACGGCAGCGGCGGCCACCCAGCGCCTGATCAGCCAGGATCAGGTGGTCGGCGTGGTGGGCTCATTCGTGTCATCCATTACCCTCGCGGCGTCGGAAGTGACCGAGCGCGCGGGCGTGCCGATGATCACCCACTCCTTCGCCGACCAGATCACCTCGCGCGGCTACAGATACATTTTCCAGGTGACGGCGAAGGCCACGACCTATGGCAAGGCACAGCTCGATTATGCGTTAGATCTGGCCAAGCAGGCCGGTGCCCCGTCCGACAAGGTCGCCATCTTCTATGAGGATACGGCCTATGGAACGTCTCAGGCCAAGGGCTTGCGGGAGGCCGCAAAGACCGCGGGCCTCGCTCCGGTGATCGATGAGGCCTATCCGCTCGGCATTACGGACGTTGCCCCTCTGATCAATAAGCTTCGGGCGGCAAAGGCCGACATCGTCTTCCCCGTGTCCTATTTTAACGATGCGCTGCAAATCATCCGCGCGATGCGTCAGCAGCAGATCGAGGTTCCCACGGTGGGTGGCGCGGCCGGCTACATTATTCCCGACTTCAAGAAGGGGCTCGGGCCTTATGCGGAGGGCGTGTTCTCCGTGGCGCCCGCCAATTACGATTTCATCCCCGAGATCGAGGCGCAATATGAGGCCAAGCATGGCACCTTCATGGCCCATGAAGTGATCATGTACGGGGCGGCCCTTCAGCACATGGCCCGGGCAATCGAGGAGGCCCGCTCTCGCGATCCGGAGAAGATCCGCGATGCCATTGCCGCGCTGAAGCTGTGCGGGAGCGGGTTCGCCGCGGGCATTCCGGGCGGCTGCACCGCATTCGACGCAAACGGGCTCAGCAGCACCGCCTTTCCCATCTTCGTGCAATGGCGTGGCGATGGCCTCGTCACGGTCTATCCGCCCAAGGCTGCGAAAGGCCCCGCCATCTGGGCCGGCAAGACATTGAACTGATCCCTGTGACACGGGTCCCGCCGCTCTACCAGTTTGTTTAGAGACTGGTTCACCGATCAGGTTGATCCAACCTGATCGGATCAGGCTTTCGAGCGCGGCCCACCGGAGGCGCCCATGGTGTTTCACGTCGATTATCCGCGCACGGTCCCGGCGCGGCGTCCGGAAGGCCATCAGCCTGCGGCGCCACGCTTCTCGCTGAGATGGGAGCATCCCGTCAGCCTGATCATCAGCGACTATTTCGCCCTTCAGGGGGACGGCCTGCCGTGGTCAGAGCAGCGGGCCTTTTTCGACCGGGTGGAGGCGGCCTTTCGCATCGACGGGCCGGACTGCCATGAAATCATGCGCTTCACGGACGCGCGAGGCGCGGTCAATGCGGTCGTGGCCGCCTATTGGATCGACGCGACGCGCCATGCGCGCTGGGAACAGCAGTGCCCGCTGCTGGCGTGGTATCGCGATCCCGCGCGGCTCGCGGGGCCGCACGGGCTGTGGCGGGAAACCCTGCGGGTGCCCTATGATCGGCACGAGACGATCTATTCGACCCCCAATTATGCCATCGGACTCGCTCGCACGCCCGGCTCATCGCGCGTGCCCATCACGACGAACGGCTATTTCGGCGCCATGCGGGACCGCATTCCCCTGTCGTCCATCGACCCGCTGGAAAGCCCGCTCCCGCAAATGCCGCCCCGCCGCGCTATCGAGGGTCGGGGACGGCGCATCCGGGTCGACTCCCCGCTCAACATGATCTCCATCCGCTCCGGACAATTCTGGGAGGGGGCAGGGGCCGAGCAGACCGACGATTACACCCAGGCACTCCAGCCCAAGTTGATGCGGGGTATGGGCCATCTCGCGCGCCATCCGGTCGAGACCCATACCTTGACGTTGCGGGTGATGACCAACCTCGACCCGGACGGTCGCGAGCGCGCCGAGACCTCGGTCCACGGATATTTCCTGTCCCTCACCGAGCTGGAAGAGTGGGCGCGCAGCCACGAGACCCACCTCGACATCTATCGCCATGCCATTGCGATGAACCGCCTGCACAAGGAAAAGCGCGAGGTCTACACGTGGCACGAGGTGTTCGCGCTCCTGCCCGGTACATTCTGCGACTATTTGAACTGCCACGGCGAAACCGGCCTGCTGCCCTGGTTCGGCGCACCCGTCCCTCTCGCAGGGGCGTGACCGGACAGAGATCCTTTCGCCGCGCCACCCCACGGCGAAAGGATCACAATGTGCCCGGTCAGAACTTCAGCGCGAACTGGGCGGTGAGCGCGTTCTGGGATGCGGTGGCGGCAAGCTGGCCGCTATAGGAGACGGCCAGCGACGCCGCGTCCGAGACCGCATAGGACAGCCCCGCCTCGACCAGCAGCGCGTCCTCCGCGATGGGAACGCCCGACACCTGGAACGGCAGCGATCCGCCGGCGAAGGTCATGCGCGCGGTTGGCGTCGTGTCGCCGAAGGCGTGCTGCCAGCCGAGCGTCAGGCTCGGGGTCAGCGAGCGGCCATTCACGGCGATGCTCGTCGCCGCCCGCACGCCCAGCGTCGAATAGAGCGTGCTCATGCCGTCCA
>JBFMAV010000004.1:0-109832 GCA_040755535.1 Pseudomonadota bacterium
GCGAGGCTGAGCCGGCCCTCCAGGCGCGCCGCGCCCGCGCGGGCCGGGACCAGGGACAGATCAAACCTTGCCGCGCCGAGGCCGGGTCTCGCGTCCATAAAGCCCGCCGCAGCCAAGGCGCGCGCGGCATCGCTTGCAGCAAGGGCGATCTCCGCGCGCTCCGGCGCACCGCTGCGCCCGCGCGCGAGCACGGCTCGGCCGGAGAGAAGCCCGAGCGTACCCTCGGCCGAGGTCTCGCTGCCCCCGCCGCTCCACCTCGCCCGGCTGGTGAGGGCCACTGGCGCGGCGATGGGCGCGAGCCGGGCCATTACGTCGCCCGCTTCCGCTCCGGCCACGAGCCGGGCCAGGGGCACCATGCCCTCCGCGCCGCTGCCGGACAGGTCCAAGGCGAGGTCGCCCTCGATCGGGGCGACCAGCCGGCTGAAGCGCCCGTGTCCGGAAATCTTCAGGCCCGCGAGGTCCTCGACATCCAAGCTCTTCAACACCCATCCGCCCGCCGCGCTTTCGGCGGCGAGGGCCATGCGGCTCACGGGAAGGCCGGACAATCGCAGCTCCCGGCCGCGCAGGGCGAGCGACCCCTCCACCTGCCCGCCGCTGGCGGCAAGACCGGCCTTGAGGCCGGCGATCAGCGGGTCGAGATCCAATCCCGCCAGCGTGAGGTCTGCCACCGCGCGGAGCGGGGTCGCCCAGGCGAGGGAGGCTCGCCCGGAAATGTCTGCATTGCCGAGCGACATCTTGACGGCATCGGCGGCGATGCGATCGGCACCGATGTCCAGGCGGGTCGAGAGGCGCACGGGCCCGGCAAGCATGCCGACATAGTCGCCGGCCGCCGCGGGCGCGGCCCATCGCAGGAAGGCGGCCGGTTCCTGGGACGTCAAAACAAGGTCGCCCGCAAAGGTCGTGGATGGCGCGGGCGCGGGAATGCCGGACAGGCGCACCGAGGTCTGGCCCGGAAGCTTGGCCTCCGCGCCGTCGATCCGCCATCCCGAGGGCAGGCCGGTGAGGTCCAGCCGGGCCTCGCGGACCACCGTGCCGCCGAGCGTCAACTGGTCCACCGCAGCGCCGATGCGGATCGGGAAGGACGGCGGCGCCAGATCCGTGAACAGATGCGCGAGGGCGGCCGCGGCCTCTGCGGGAGAGCGCACCGGGCCGCCGGCGCCGAGCACCGGGTCCGCGTCCGCTGCCCGCCCGTTCAGCACCATGTCGAGGCCGGGCGCCCGCCCAAAAGAGAAACGGGCCGAGCCGGCCAGGGTGAGGGGCCGGGCGTCGTCCCCTAAGATCGCCTCGATGCTTTCCGCCACCAGGGCATCGGGAGAGATGCGCACGGCGCCGGAGACGCGCCAGGGCAGATCGGCAGCCGCCCGCCCGGACTTCGTGAGCAGGCCCTTCCCTTCAAAACGCGGGATTGCGTCCTGGAGCCGCAGCAGTCCGTCGAGATCCCCGGCGAGGCCGCCCTTGACAGCCGTGATGACGCGCAGCCGCGCCCCGTCCTCGGTCGCCTTGCCAAGGGACAGGCGCACTTCGTGCCGCTGTCCGCCTGCCTCGGCCTCTCCCTCCAGACGCAGCGGTCCGGATAGGCCGCGCATTTCGCCGCGCAGGTCGAGATCGGAGATGTGGAATGTCCTGTCGGCTGCACGCTCGACCACATCGAGCCCGCCGTTCTCCACCGAGACCTGCTCGATGGACAGGCTGGAAGCGGCGCCCGGGCTGCCGGGCGGCACGAGGCGGCCCGCCGGGTCCAGCACCACGCGGATGCGGGGGGAGAGAAGCTCGACGCCGCGCGCCTCCCATTGGCCGCGCATGAGGGCGCCCAGCGAGAATTCCGCCTTGAGCACCTGGACCGTGGCCCCGCTGGCCTCGCCCTCCGCCCCGGATGCGCTGCTGCCGCCGAAGGTCACGTCGCGCAAGGTCAGCTTGGGCGCGGGCAGAAGCTCGGCCTCGATCCGCCCGCGAATGCGCACCGGCATGCCGGCAAGGCGGGTCGCCTCCTGCTCGAAGGTCACGCGCCAAGTGTTCCAGTCCACCACGAAAGGCGCCGCGAACGCGCCGCCGATCGCCAAAATGACCGCGGTGGCAATGGTGATGAGCAGACCCTGCACCGATGGCCCTCGCTTCGCTGGTCCGCTTCGCCCCGAAAAGGACGGGCCGGACGGTTCGCCGGCGACCTCAACGCACCCCATGATCTCTATCATGAAGTGCGCCAATGCTTCATCGATGACAGAAGCCCGCCATCGCTTTCGCCGGACCGGCGCCTTGCCCTAGAGGCTGACGATCTTGCCGGGATTCATGATGTTGAGCGGGTCGAAGGCGCGCTTCAGCGCCCGCATGGCATCTAACGTTTCCTCGCCATGCTCGGCCGCAAGATATTTCATCTTGCCCTCGCCCACGCCATGCTCGCCGGTGCAGGTGCCGTCCATGGCGAGCGCCCGTTCTACCATGCGCGACATGAAGGCCTTGGCCTTGGCCATGTCGGCGGGGTCGTCCACGTCGACCATGAGGGTGGTGTGGAAATTCCCGTCGCCCACATGGCCGACGATGGGCGCGATGAGCCCGGTGTCCTCAATGTCGCGCTTGGTTTCCATCACGCATTCCGCCAGGCGCGAAAGCGGCACGCACACATCGGTCGCCACCGCCTTCGCGCCGGGGCGCAAGGGCAGCACCGACCAATAGGCATCGTGCCGCGCCTGCCAGAGGCGGGTGCGGTCCTCGGGCTTTTCCGCCCAAGTGAAAGGCCCGCCCGCATGTTCTGCCGCGATTTCGGCGAACCGCTCGGCCTGTTCGCGCGCGCCGGACGTGGTGCCGTGGAATTCAAGGAACAGATGCGGCGTTTCCGGCAGGCCGAGCTTGGCATAGGCGTTGGAGGCGCGCACTTGCATCTCGTCGAGAAGCTCGATCCGGGCCACGGGAATGCCGGACTGGATGGTTTCGATCACCGCGTTGCAGGCATCCCCGATGGTGGGGAAGGGACACACACCCGCTGTTATGGCTTCGGGAATGCCGAACAGGCGCAGCGTGATCTCGGTGATCACGCCCAATGTTCCCTCGGCCCCCACAAACAGGCGCGTCAGATCATAGCCGGCGGAGGATTTGCGCGCGCGGCGCGAGGTGGTGATGAGGTCGCCATTGGGCAGCACCACCTTCAAGGCGAGGACATTGTCCTTCATGGTGCCGTAGCGCACCGCATTGGTGCCAGAGGCGCGAGTCGAGACCATCCCGCCCAGCGAGGCGTCCGCGCCGGGATCAATGGGGAAGAACAGGCCCTGGTCGCGCAGATCCTCATTGAGCCGCTTGCGGGTGACCCCGGGCTCGATGACGCAGTCCAGATCTTCCCCATGCACCTGGAGAATACGGTTCATGCGCGACAGGTCGAGGCTGACGCCGCCGCGCGGGGCATTCACATGGCCCTCGAGCGAGGTCCCGGTTCCAAACGGAATGACGGGCATATGATGGTCGCGGCACAACGCAAGGGTGGCCTGCACATCCGCGACGCTTTCGGCAAACACGACCGCGTCGGGCGCTTCGTTGGGCAAGTAGGTCGTGATATTGGCATGCTGCTCGCGCACAGCCGTCGCGGTCACGACTTTGTGACCGAGGCGCGCGCCGAGCGCCTCGACCGCCGCAGCGAAATCCGTCCTGTGCACCGGGTGCGCCTGGGCCTCCGCGGGAAGCATTTGAAAATCCTCCATTATTATGATTGCGCGGGGGCGCCGGCGGCAGAGTAATGGCGCCGGCTGCGCTCCGCAAAGCCTTTCCGGCAACAGCGGGCGCGCGATTTAGGCAAAGGCGAGGCCGGTTCGACATTTTTGTGCCCGACCGGCGCGGATGATGAAGGATCTGGAAGGGAAATCTTCACATTTCCCAAGCCCGTTCCCGTCAGCTTGTACCTCAAGCTGATCGGCGCCGGCTTTTGAAGCAGCGGAGAGGTGCCATGCGCGACCAAACCGACTTCGACCCCGTCTTTTTTGCCCCCTTCGTCTCCTCGCCGGTGGTCCAAGAGGGCAGGCGTTTCGCTGTACACGATGGCCAATCGGTCCGTGACATCCTGTTTGACCGTGCCGTTGCCGAAGCGTTCGAGCTCTTGGGGCTTGGCGCAAGTCCGCGCAGCCGGCATGCCTTTTCCCTCTCCACGTCAGAGATTTTCCGGAAGGAGCGGAAGGCGCGGCCGACGGGTTCCCTGCGCGCGACGTTGTGCCTGTTGGATCACGACCCGACGCGGGTGCATTTCCTTCTGCGGCTGCACGACATCGAGGGTGGCGCGGTTGTCGCTGAGAGCGAGCGGGTGATCACGCATCTGGATGCGGAGGGGCGCGAACCCGTTCCGTTTCCTGCGCCCGTGCGGCGGCGATTGGAGGATATGCGTCTTGCTCATGCTCCATTGGAGACCTTGGTGAGCCACCCCGATCGGCCGCTGCCCAAGAACTAAGGACAAGTCTTTAGCCCGCAAAACAGGCACGCCTGCATTTGGTGCAGGTCAGCCATGCTGACCTATTAGTTCCGCTGCATTGCAGCATGACCTATCATGCATTGCATCATGACCCGAAAGGGGTTGTGCAGTGGAGGGTTTGTCATGGCTTCGGTCAGTCTGTCTGCGCGCAAGGACTTTGCCGTAGGGTCCGTGCCTTCGATCCCGGCAGTGCCTAAGAAGCGCTTCCTCGCCCGTCTCTACGACGCCATCGTAGCCGCCCAGACGGCCAAGGCCGAGCGCGCGCTCGACCATTATCTGCGGCGCACCGGCAACAATCCCCGCGTGTGACCGGTCCTAATGATGCACGCCGGTCGGATTTGCTCCAGTCGTGTCCCATCGAGGGCGCGGCACGGGCTCTCGCAGGCGACTCGTTGGGGCCCCTTAATGAGGTCGGGGCGTGGCTAAGGGCACAGTGGAGCTTGGTGCGCGCAGACAGATGACCCCAACCTAGTGGGATCGAATGCGCGGCAGGTTCGCAGAGAGGCCAACAAGTCCTTGTTGAAGCTCGCGAAATTGGAGCGGGCGATGGGAATCGAACCCACGACATACAGCTTGGGAAGCTGTCGTTCTACCACTGAACTACGCCCGCGACGGCGCGCACCATAGCCAAGGCGGGGGCGCCACAGCAAGGGTCTTCTCGCGCGCCGGCCGCGGGGCTGGGGACACGGCCGCGTTGCAAGCACACGGCGGGCTGATTTAATCTCGCACGATGCCTGATTTGTCCTCCCGTCCCCTGGCGCCCTTTCCGGCCCAGCCGCGATTCCAGTCCTTCTTCCAGAGCTTCGACGATCCGGCGGGCAAGGAGACGGGCGCGACGCGGCTGGCGCTTCTGCGCGTCGCGCTGGCGGAGCGCGGGGTGCAGGGCTACGTCATTCCCCGCGCCGATGCGCATCAGAACGAATATGTCCCGCCATGCGAGGAGCGCCTCGCCTATCTCACCGGCTTCACGGGCTCGGCCGGACTGTGCATTGTGCTGGAGGACGGGGCGGCACTGTTCGTGGACGGGCGCTACACCCTCCAGGCGGCCGCGCAGGTGGACGAGGCCGCCTTCACGGTGGTTCCGATCGCCCAGACCGCGCCGGAGGCCTGGATCGAGACCCATCTGCCGCGCGGCGCCACACTGGCGTTCGATCCCTGGCGCACCACTCTCGACGGCCGACGCAAGCTCGCCGATGCAGTCGCGGCCGCCGGGGGCATCCTGGTGGCTCTGGAAGACGATCCCCTGGCCGCGCAATGGCATGATCGGCCGGCGCCGCCGGCCGCGGCGATCCGCGCGCACGATGCGGCGCTTGCCGGCGAAACGTCCGTCGACAAGCTCGCCCGCCTCCAGGCGGAGCTGAAGCGGGAGAAACTGGATCTCCTACTGGTTTCGGATCCCCCTGCGGTGGCCTGGCTGTTCAACATTCGCGGTTCGGATGTGGCCCATACCCCCATTCCTTTGGTGTGGGCGCTCGTTCCTGCGGCAGGCCGTCCGGTTCTGTTTTCATCCAGCGGGCAAGTGCCCGCCGCCCTGGAGAGCGCCTTGGCGCCGCTCTGCGACCTTTTCCCCAGGGGGCGGCTGGAAGAGGTGCTGGCCGAGCGGGCGTCGGGGCGCTGCGTGCGGCTCGACCAGGCGACAGCGCCGGTGCAGCTCGCGAGCGTCGTGGAGCGGGTCGGGGGAACCGTCTCCAAGGGGGTCGACCCGATTGCCCTGCTGAAGGCCGTGAAGAACGAGGCGGAAATCGCCGGCATGCGCGCGGCCCATCTGCTGGATGCGGTCGCGCTGGCGCGTTTCCTCCACTGGTTCGACCGCGTGGCGCCCGGCGGGCTGTCTGAGATCGACATGGTGGAGGCGCTGGAAACCTTTCGCCGCGAGGCGGGACCTTTGAGCGACGTCTCGTTCCCGACCATTTCCGGCGCGGGTCCGAACGGCGCCATCGTTCATTACCGGGTGACGCGCACGACCAACCGCCTCCTGGGCATGGACGAACTGTTCCTGCTGGATTCGGGCGCGCAGTTTCCCCAAGGCACCACCGATGTCACCCGCACCCTCGCCGTCGGCACGCCAACGCCCGACATGCGCCGCCATTACACGCTGGTCCTGAAAGGACATCTGGCGGTGGCCCGGGCGGTGTTTCCCGAGGGCACGAGCGGCGCCCAGATCGATCCGTTCGCGCGCCAGTTTCTCTGGACGGAGGGGTTGGATTTCGATCACGGCACGGGCCATGGGGTGGGCGCCGGCCTGTCCGTTCATGAAGGCCCTGCGCGCCTCTCCAAGCTTGGTCACGTGCCGCTCAAGGCGGGCATGATCCTCTCCAACGAGCCCGGCTATTATCGCACCGGCGCCTATGGCATCCGCATCGAGAACCTTGTGCTGGTGGAGCCGCGCACGCCGGGCGGTGACCGCCCCTCGCTCGGATTTTCCACGCTGACGCTGGTTCCCTATGAGCGGCGCCTGATCGAGACCGCCCTGTTGACTGACGATGAAATGGTGCAGATCGACACGTATCACCGCGAGGTCATGACGGCGGTCGCTCCGCATCTGGACGCGGAGGCACGGGACTGGCTTCTGGCCGCCACCGTTCCTCTGGCATGACGGAGCGTCACCTGTCTTGGTGTATCGCGCGCATTTTCGGCCGGAACCTTTGCCATGGATCAACGTTACCTTGACCGACACCACGTCGGGAGGACTTATCCATGCTGTCGACGATCTTGATCGTACTTCTCATCCTTCTTCTGGTCGGCGCCCTGCCCACTTGGGGCTATAGCCGCAGCTGGGGTTATGGCCCCGGAGGAATCGTGGGCGTGCTGCTCATCATCGTCCTCGTCCTGGCTCTCACGGGCCGGGTCTGACACTGATGGCCGGGGTTCATCTCCGGCGGCTGGGGACCTTGGAAAGGGCGGCCGGGTGCCGCCCTTTCGCTTTTCGGCGGGTCAGGCGGTCGCTTCGATCACCTTACCGGTCTTCTCGATCAATTCCCCGACCTGCGCTTCGGAGATGATAAGGGGCGGTGTCAGTGCCAGGGTGTCGCCGGTGGTGCGCACCATGATGCCCTGGTCGTGGAAGGCGGCCTCCAGCGCCGCATATCCGCGCAGCCCCGGTTTTCCGTCCTTCGGCGCAAGGTCGATGCCGGCGGTGAGGCCCACCGTGCGGATATCGAGCACGCCGGGCTTTTCCCGCAGCGACATGACCGCGTCCGCCCACATGGGCTCCAGCGCCTTGGTGCGCGCGAACAAATCTTCCTGCGCATAGAGGTCGAGGGTTGCGAGGCCGGCGGCGCAGGCGAGCGGATGGGCCGAGTAGGTGTAGCCATGGAACAGCTCGATGACATGTTCCGGCCCCTTCATGAAGGCATCATGGATGCCGGAGCGTGCCAGCACGCCGCCCATGGGCACGGCCCCGGACGTGATCCCCTTGGCGAAGGTGATCAGATCGGGAACCACGCCATAACGCTCCGCCGCAAAGGCGTGTCCAAGACGGCCAAAGCCGGTAATAACTTCGTCGAAGATCAGCAGGATTCCATATTTATCGCAGATCTCCCGCAGGCGCTGGAGATAGCCCTTGGGCGCGGGAATGACACCGGTCGAGCCCGCCATGGGTTCCACGATCACCGCCGCGATGGTGGAGGGATCGTGGAGCCCGACGATGCGCTCCAGCTCGTCGGCGAAATGCGCGCCGTAGCTGGGTTCGCCCTTGGTGAAGGCCTGGTGGGCGCGGTCATAGGTGGTCGGAAGATGGTCGACGCCCGCGAGCAGGGTGCCGAAGGCCCGGCGGTTGGGCACGATGCCGCCCACGCTGATTCCGCCAAACCCGACCCCATGATAGCCGCGCTCGCGTCCGATCAGGCGGGTGCGGGACCCCTGGCCGATGACGTTCTGGTAGGCGAGCGCGATCTTCAGCGCCGTGTCCACCGCCTCGGAGCCGGAATTGCAGAAGAACACATGGTCGAGGCCGTCCGGTGCCAAGGCGGCGATGCGGCTTGCCAGCGTGAAGGCGGAGGGGTGGCCGTACTGGAAGGTCGGGGCGAAATCGAGCTCGGTGGCGGCGGTGCGGATCGCCTCGACGATGGGCGTTCGATTATGGCCCGTATTGGTGCACCACAGGCCCGCCGTGCCATCCAGAATGGGGCGCCCCTCAGGCGTGTAGTAATGCATGTCCTTCGCGCGGGCGACGAGGCGCGGGCGCTTCTTGAAGGCGCGGTTCGCGGTGAACGGCATCCAGAACGCCTCCAGGTCGTTGGGGACCATCTCGGCGGTCGTCCGGTTCATCACCTCATCCAAAGACATTCTCATTCTCCTTGAGCCCCGCAGGGCGGACATCGGCAGATTCACCCCGGCGCCGGCTCCCGCTGGAGACATCTGCAACCCAGATCCTGTCGGAGCGAAACACCCCGATTTGTGAAGCCGTCGCTAAACCATTCTTCGTTAACGTGTTATCCAAACGGGGCGCCTGCATGCGCATCGCCGCCATGGCCGAGCGCCCATGCGACCGTCTGGACGGGCGGGGAATTTCAGTCGGGAGATCCTCCCGTCCGGGATCGCCGCTGGTGGTGAAAGCTATCAGGGCGGGACGCGCGAGAAAACAGGGCCTGGGTCGGCTCCCTCTTGCGTCCGCCGACGCGGTGGCACACAACGGGGTGACTTTAGGTCAACCTGCGCCCCGCAGGCCTAGATCGGTGACACTTTCGGCGAACTGGCGTGACTTCGACATTCCAAGATCCCGGCTCCTCCCCTGCCGCTGCCGGCCTGACCGGGCCCGAAGAGGGGGCCTCCCCCGCGCCTGGGGCCGAGGAGGTTCGGGCTGCCCTGGCGCGGATCCTGGCATCGGATGAATTTGCGTCGTCTCCGCGTCTCGCGGACTTTTTGCGCTTCATCGTCGATGTGACGCTGGCCGGCCGGGCGGAAGCCATCAAAGGCTATACCATTGCCGTCGAGGCACTCGGACGGCCGACCAGCTTCGATCCTCAGAGCGACCCCATCGTGCGGGTGGAAGCAACACGGCTTCGGCGCGCGCTCGACAGATATTATGCCTCGGCGGGGGGCGAGGACCCGCTGGAGATCAGCGTCCCGAAGGGGAGCTATATCCCCGCTTTCCGCCGCAGGATCGAGGAGCGGGAGCCGGCGCTGCCCGATCCCACTCCTGTGCCGCGAGCCTTGGAAACGCCGAGGCGCGCGGTCAGAGGCTGGATGATCGGCGTCGTCCTTGCGCTGGCGGCCGTCGTGATCTTCGCCTCCGCCGGCTTACAGGTGGCGTGGGAGCGGGGATCGTCCTTCCTGACCGTGACCGTAGGCGGACATCCGACCACCGCCGCCGATCTCGCCGATCGGATCGGCCTGCCTGTCCTTGAGGTGGAGCGCTTCGAGGCCGCGGGTGCGCCGGCCCCGCCCGGCGAGGAAATTCACACCCTGGAGGTCCGACTGCGCGGTGCGCTCGCGCGGTTCGATTTTCTTGACGTTACGGCGAGCGGCAGCGGGGTCGCTCGGGAATGCACCGGTGTGCCGCCCCGGCCCGTTTTCACCCTGGGTGGATTGGCTGAAGGCCGACCGGACGGAGGATACGCCCTGCTCGTTCGCCTGTCGGATCGCTGTGCCGGGACAATCGTCTGGTCCAAGGAACTGGAGGGTATCTCGCCCTCCGAAAGCCGGGCGGCCGGAGAGGCACGCATTGTCCAGGATATTGCCGGGTCCCTGGTCGAGTCCAATGGCGCCCTCCAGGCCCGCGCCCGCGCCCAGGCGCGGCTGGAGGCGCCGCAGTCCGGTTTCGGCTGTCTGGCCCGGGTCCTGCCGCTGCCAGGGGGGCCGGGCGGCGACGATACGACGGCCCGCGAATGCCTCGCTCGGTTTGCGGAGCGCGACAGCGGCTATGGTCTGTTCCATTCGGCCAAGGCCGCGCTCATGCTGGAGGAGGCGCGCGAGATTCGGCTGGGTGGAATGCTCCCAGCCGGGGGGGAGGCGTGGCGCGCTGACCTTCAGCGTGAGGCTCGCCTCGGTGTCGATCTTGCCCCCGCCAGCGCCTTCGCCTCGCGGATCCTCGCAGAAGCGGATTTTGTTGCGGGCGACCGCGAAGGGGCGCTGCTCGCCGCAGAGCGGGCGGTCGCGCTCAACCCGCTTGATTATGATGTCGCGGCGGCGTGCGGCGCGGTGATGGTTGGGCTCGGCCAGGTCAACCAGGGCGAAGCCTTGCTGCGCCTCGCCCGGAAGAATGGGGCTCGCCTCAGCGAGAGCCAGACCGTTTATCTCGCCATCGCGGCCTTCCTGCGCAATGACTCCGCCGCCGCGCTGAAGGCCCTTTCCGGTCTGGAAGGCCATACGGATCCCGCGGCGACCCTGGCCCAGGCGCTGGCATTCAGCGCCCTCGGCCGCCCGGATGAGGAGCGGCGCGCCGTGTCGACCCTGATGCGCACGGTGGGCGGCAGCTTCGAGAAGATTCAGGTCATGGTGCAACGCCTTCTGCGGTCCGAGGAAGAGGCGCTACGGGTGCTGGGGGAATTGGAATCCGCCGGACTTCGTGCCCAGCCCGCGCTCCACACCCCCTCGAAAGGCTGATCGGGCGCCGCGCTGCCGGCGGCCGCTCCCGCACGGCCCGCGTTAGAGGATGAACCGGCTCAGGTCCGCATTCTTGGCCAGATCCTCGACCCGCTCGCGCACATAGGCCGCATCGATGGTCACAGTCTCGCCTGACCGGTCGGGCGCCGAGAAAGAGAGGTCGTCCAGCACCCGCTCGATGACCGTCTGGAGGCGGCGGGCGCCGATATTCTCCACCGAGCCATTGACCTCCACCGCCACGTCCGCGATCGCCTCCACCGCATCTTCGGTAATGGTCAGCGCGACGCCTTCGGTGGCCATGAGCGCCACGGATTGCTTCACCAGGCTGGCCTCTGTCTCGGTGAGGATCCGCACGAAATCCGCTCGGGTCAGCGCCTCCAACTCCACCCGGATCGGCAGGCGCCCCTGAAGCTCCGGCAGAAGATCGGACGGCTTTGAGACGTGGAACGCTCCGGACGCGATGAACAGGATATGGTCGGTCTTCACCGACCCATGCTTGGTGGAGACCGTCGTGCCCTCGATCAGCGGCAGCAGGTCGCGCTGCACACCCTCGCGCGACACATCGGCGCCCGAGCGGTTTTCGCGCCCGGCGATCTTGTCGATCTCATCCAGGAAGACGATGCCGTTATTCTCCACCGCGTGAATGGCGTCCTGGACGATGGCGTCCTGGTCCAGAAGCTTGTCGGCTTCTTCGGTCAGCAGCAGGGGATGGGCGTCCTTGACCGTGACGCGGCGCGGCTTGCTGCGCCCGCCGAAGGCCTTGCCGAGCATGTCGCCGAGCGAGACCGCGCCCATCTGGGCGCCGGGCATGCCGGGAATCTCGAACATGGGCAGGCCCTGGGCGCCCGCCTGCACCTCGATCTCCACGTCCTTGTCGTCCATTTCGCCCGCCCGCAGCTTCTTGCGAAAGCTGTCGCGGGTCGCGGCCGAGGCGCCCTGGCCCACCAGCGCATCCAGCACCCGCTCCTCGGCGGCCACATGGGCGCGGGCCTGCACCTCCTTGCGCTTGGCCTCGCGCACCAGGGTGATCCCCACCTCCACGAGGTCGCGCACGATCTGCTCGACATCGCGGCCCACATAGCCGACCTCGGTGAACTTGGTGGCCTCAACCTTCAGGAAGGGCGCGCCCGCGAGGCGGGCGAGGCGGCGGGAAATCTCGGTCTTGCCGACGCCGGTCGGGCCGATCATGAGAATGTTCTTCGGCAGAACCTCCTCGCGCAAATGGCCTTCCAGGTGCTGGCGACGCCAGCGGTTGCGCAGCGCGATGGCGACCGCGCGCTTGGCCTTGGACTGGCCGACAATGTGACGGTCCAGCTCGGACACGATCTCGCGGGGGGAAAAGTCGCTCATGACGGAAAAGTGCCTGTTCGGGCGCGCCGGGCGGCGTCAGCCAATGGTTTCGACCACGATGTTGCGATTGGTGTAGACGCAGATGTCCGCCGCGATCTCCAGGGCGCGCCGCACGATCGCTTCGGGGCTCTCTTCGCGATCCAGCAGCGCCCGGGCGGCGGCCAGCGCATACATGCCGCCTGACCCGATCCCGGCAACGCCCGCTTCCGGCTCCAGGACGTCGCCCGTTCCTGTCAGGACCAGGGACACATTGGCGTCCGCGACGATCATCATCGCTTCCAGGCGGCGCAGATAGCGGTCGGTGCGCCAGTCCTTGGCTAGCTCGACCGCGGCGCGCTGCAACTGGCCGGGATATTGCTCCAGCTTTGCTTCCAGCCGCTCGAACAAAGTGAAAGCGTCGGCGGTCGCGCCCGCGAACCCGCCGATCACATCGCCCTTGCCGAGGCGCCGCACCTTGCGAGCATTCGCCTTGAGGACCGTCTGCCCGAGCGTGACCTGCCCGTCGCCGGCGATGGCAACACGATTGCCCTTGCGGACGGTGACGATGGTGGTGCCGTAGATGGTATCGGGGGAATGCATGCGGGGCTCCGGTGACGCAGCCTTACTTAAGCCCTTCCCGGCGCCGCGCAATGTCCGCGCCTCAGCTCAGGAAGTCGCGCACTGCCTTGGCGAAGGCGTCGGGGGCTTCCAC
This sequence comes from Pseudomonadota bacterium, assembly GCA_040755535.1. GTDB lineage: Bacteria > Pseudomonadota > Alphaproteobacteria > Rhizobiales > Xanthobacteraceae > Aquabacter. Next base: position 13,032 of record JBFMAV010000004.1, read on the forward strand.
CATGGGGCAATGGCCGCATAGGGGCACCTCCTGAAGACGCGCAGCCGGTATGGCGTCTGCGAGGGTCCGCGCGAACGAAGGGGCAAAAAAACGGTCATCCGGCGAAGTCAGCACAAGGGTCGGCGCACGGATGCGGCTGATCCGGTCGAGCGTATCGATGCCGAGGCAGGCATTTGCCTGTCTTTCAAAGGCCTCCGCCTCCTGAAGCGGACTTGCGGCAAGGGCCTGGCGCGCGATGGTTTCCAATGGCACGGCACCGAGCGCTACCCGCCCGAGGGTAAAGGTGGCGATCATGGACACATAGGTCACCGGGTCCGCGATCTCGCGTCGCAGGCGCTTCAGCAGGCCCATCACTTCCCGCGAGTAGCCGTCGTTGCGCGCCAGCGTGTTGGCGAGGATCAGGCGATGCACGCGCTCCGGCGCCATCAGGGCGAGTTCCTGTGCGATGGCGCCTCCCATGGAATGGCCAAGGACATCGGCGGCATCGATGCCCGCGCTGTCCATCACCGCCAGCGCATCGCGGGCCATGTCGGCCACGCTGTAAGGTCCGTCTGCCCGTCCGCTTGCGCCGATGTCGCGATTGTCGAAGCACAGGGTTGTATGGTCGGCTAACAGAGGCCGGGTCAGGCCCCAGAAGATGCGATCCGCCGATAGTCCGCCGATGATGAGAAGCGGATTTCCCCGCCCTTCCATGTCATAGGCGAGGCGAAGTCCGTCATTGCTGGTGAACCGCTCCATGGAAAACCGTCCGGTTGCGTGAGAGGGCAGCGCCCGCCGATCCAGAACAAGCGCCGGGTCGCTGTCAACTGCGCCCGGGGCAATCGGTTCGCCGCATGCGCCGCCAGCGCAAGAGGAAGTGGGCCGAGCGCCGGTGCGACGACCGGTCGTCATGCAATCGCCATATGGCGTTGCAGCACGCGACCTGCTAGAAGGCGCCGCCTTGAAGTGCGATCCTTGCGGGGGCCTGCGGCCACTTCGCAACTCGCTGCTTCGCCGGTTGAGCATCATGTCAGGGCCGCCGGGGCGGTCTTGGAGGGCTGTATATGCGTCGGGCCGAAATCGTCCGCGAGACCAAGGAGACGAAGGTGCGTCTGTCCGTCGATCTCGACGGCACGGGCGTTTGCGCCCTCTCCACCGGCATCGGCTTCCTCGACCACATGCTGGACCTGCTGGCGCGCCACGCCCGCTTCGACCTGCGCGGAGAGGTGGAGGGCGATTTGCATGTCGACTTCCACCACACCACCGAGGATGTGGGCATTGTGCTCGGACAGGCGGTGCGGCGGGCGCTTGGCGACATGCGCGGCATCACGCGCTATGCCGACGTGCACCTGCCCATGGACGAGACGCTGACCCGCATCGCGCTGGACATTTCCGGCCGTCCCTTCCTGGTGTTCCGCACCAGCTTTCCGACCCAGAAGATCGGCCTGTTCGATACCGAACTGGTGCGCGAATTCTTCCAGGCCTTCGCCTCCAATGCGGGGGTGACGCTGCACGTGGAAACGCTTTACGGCGAAAACAGCCACCACATCGCGGAAAGCTGCTTCAAGGGTCTCGCCCGGGCGCTGCGCGCGGCGGTGGCCATCGATCCGGCGGCGGCGGAGCAGATTCCGTCCACCAAGGGGGCGCTCGGCGTGTAAGGCGCCGGTTGAGAGGAGGCCGACATGGCCGTCTGGAACGTTCTCACCAAGGACCGCGCCGACGAGACCGAGGTTGCGCGCGCGGAGCGCGTTGTCTTCGTGAACGAACGGCCGTTCGTCCTGGCCTTCCTCTTCACGCTGTTTGCCCTGGTGCGCTTTCGCCTTTGGCTGGCCTTGGTGGCTTATCTGATCGTTTCGGCCGCCCTCACGGCGGTTTGCGACTGGCTGAAGGTGATCCCAGTCGTTCAGGTGGTGGCGCATCTGGGGTTTAACCTCCTGGTCACGCTGGAGCTTTCGGCCCTGCGCATCTGGAAGCTGCGGCGCATCGGCTATCGGGAGGCCGGTGTTGTTGCGGCCCCGAGCCGCGAGGAGGCGGAGCGCCGCTTTTTCGCGCAAGAGTCCTCGCGCCTTGACACGACCGCCGCGCGCCCGGTGCCTGCACGTCCGGCCGCCCCATCGACCGGCGCGGCACGCGCGCCGATGGGCGTGATCGGGTCCTTTCCGGAGCCCCGCATATCATGACCGTCGCCATCGTCGATTACGGCTCCGGCAATCTGCACTCGGCGGCCAAGGCCATTGAGCGGGCGGCTGCGGACGCGGGGGCGGATGGCCGGGTTGTCGTCACCAGCGATCCCGATGTGGTGCGCGCGGCTGATCGCGTCGTGCTGCCGGGCGTTGGCGCCTTCGCCGATTGCCGGCGCGGGCTTGACGCCGTCCCGGGCATGGTCGCGGCGTTGGATGAAGCCGTCCATGAGCGCGGCCGGCCGTTTCTTGGCATTTGCGTCGGCCTGCAGCTTCTAGCGGAGACGGGGCTGGAGCATGGGGAGACCGCCGGGCTCGGCTGGGTCAAGGGCGTGGTGGATCGCATCGCGCCGTCCGATTCCGCGCTCAAGATCCCCCATATGGGCTGGAACACCCTGTCCCTGCTCCGCCCGCATCCCTTGCTGGAGGGCATCCCCACCGGCGAACACGGGCTGCACGCCTATTTCGTGCATTCCTATCACATGAAGCTTGCCGACACGGCCGACCTCGTTGCCACCACCGATTATGGCGGCACCGTCACCGCCGTGGTCGCGCGCAACAATGTGGCCGGCACCCAATTCCATCCCGAGAAGAGCCAGAAACTCGGCCTTGCCCTTCTCGCCAACTTCCTGAAGTGGCGCCCGTGATCCTGTTTCCCGCCATCGATCTGAAGGACGGCCTCGCCGTGCGCCTGGAACAGGGCGACATGGCGCGGGCGACCGTTTTCAACCGCGATCCCGCCAGCCAGGCCGGGGAGTTCGAGGCGCTCGGCTTCCGCTATCTCCATCTGGTGGACCTGGACGGCGCCTTCGCCGGGCGCCCGGTGAATGCGGCGGCGGTGGATCGCATCCTGGAGACCGTCTCCATCCCGGTACAGCTCGGCGGCGGCATTCGCGACATGGCCACCATCGAGGCCTGGCTGGAGAAGGGCGTTACCCGCGTCATCCTCGGCACGGCGGCGGTGCGCGACCCGCAATTGGTGAAGGATGCGGCGCGGGCCTTTCCGGAGCGTGTGGCGGTCGGCCTCGACGCCCGGGATGGGCGCGTGGCTGTGGAAGGCTGGGCGGAAACCTCGGACCTTCCGGCCGAGGATATCGCCCGCCGCTTCGAGGATGCCGGCGTGACCGCGCTCATCTACACGGACATCGCCCGCGACGGACTGCTGAAGGGGTTGAACCTGGACGCGACCATCGCCCTGGCGGAGGCCGTCTCCATTCCGGTCATCGCCTCGGGCGGCCTCGCCTCGCTCGCCGACGTGGAGGCCATGCTGGAGCCGCGTGCGGCCAAGCTCGCGGGCGCCATCACCGGCCGCGCCCTCTATGACGGCCGGCTCGACCCGCGCGAGGCGCTGGCGGTGGTGGCGGGGCGGCGCTGACATGCTGAAAGTGCGCGTCATCCCCTGCCTGGACGTGAAGGACGGGCGTGTCGTAAAGGGCGTTCAGTTCACCGATCTGCGCGATGCGGGCGACCCTGTGGAGGCCGCGCGCGCCTATGACGCGGCGGGTGCCGACGAACTGACGTTCCTCGACATCACCGCCAGCCACGAGGATCGCGGCACCATCCTCGACGTGGTTCAGCGCACCGCCGAACAATGCTTCATGCCGCTCACCGTGGGTGGCGGCGTGCGCACCGTGGACGATGTGCGCACGCTGCTTCATGCCGGCGCCGACAAGGTGTCCATCAACACCGCCGCCGTGAACCGCCGTGCCTTCGTTGGCGAGGCGGCGGAGAAATTCGGCGAGCAGTGCATCGTGGTCGCCATCGACGCCAAGAAGGTCAGCGGTCCCGCCGAGGCTGACCGCTGGGAGATCTTCACCCATGGCGGCCGCAAGCCCACCGGCCTTGATGCGATTCAATATGCCCGCGAAGTGGTGGATCTTGGGGCCGGCGAAATCCTGCTGACCTCCATGGACCGGGACGGAACGGGCATCGGGTTCGACACCGCCCTGACCCGCGCGGTGGCGGATGCGGTGCATGTTCCGGTGATCGCCTCGGGCGGCGTCGGCACGCTGGATCATTTGGTGGAGGGGATCCGCGAAGGCGGGGCCTCGGCCGTGCTCGCCGCCTCCATCTTCCATTTCGGCACCTTCACCGTGCGCCAGGCGAAGGATCGCCTGGCGGCGGCGGGGCTGCCCGTGCGGCTCGATTGAAAGCACAAGAATGAGCGAAGCGCGCGTCACCCTCGTCGATCTCGAACGCATCGTGGCGCAGCGCGCCGAGGCCGATGCCGGCTCGTCCTACACCCGCACCCTTCTGGACAAGGGCCTCGCCAAATGCGCCCAGAAGCTGGGCGAGGAAAGCGTGGAAACAGTCATTGCCGCAGTCTCTGGCGACCATGCGGCGCTGGTGGGGGAAACCTGCGACCTGCTGTATCATCTCGCCGTCTTGCTGCATGCGCGCGGCGTGAGCCTGGATGAAGTACATGCGGAATTGGCCCGACGCACCCAGCAGTCTGGCCTTGCGGAAAAAGCGTCGCGGGGCTGATCGAGGATGCCGGGCACCACCTCCATGGACCTTCGCGTCGATCACGGGCTCTCGCCCTACCGCACCTTCTCGCGGGACGAATGGGCGGACTTGCGCAAGGACATGCCCATGCCCTTGCGCCCCGACGAGATTGCGCGTCTCCAGGGCTTGAACGACCGCCTGTCGCTCCGCGAGGTGGAAGAAATCTATCTTCCGCTCTCGCGCTTGCTCTCGCTCTATGTGGCGGCGACGCAGAAGCTGTTCCGGGCCATGAGCTACTTCCTCGACCATGGATCGAATGGCGACGGGAAGATGCCCTACATCATCGGGGTCGCGGGTTCGGTGGCGGTGGGGAAGTCCACCACGGCGCGCGTGCTTCAGGCACTGCTGACGCGCTGGCCCAATACGCCCAAGGTGGACCTCGTCACCACGGACGGCTTCCTGCTGCCCAATGCGGTACTGGAGCGCGAGGGCCTGATGGAGAAGAAGGGCTTTCCGGAAAGCTACGATCTTCCGCTCCTGCTGCGTTTCCTGACCGACATCAAGGCCGGCCGCCGCCCTGTGCGCGCGCCGCTCTACAGCCATTTCTTCTATGACGTGATGCCCGACCAGAGCGTCGAGGTGGACCGGCCGGACATTCTGATCGTCGAAGGGCTGAACGTGCTCCAGACCGGACGCCCGCCGCGCGACGGGACGGGCATTCCCTTCGTCTCGGACTTCTTCGACTTCTCCGTCTATATCGATGCGGACGAGGCCATTTTGGAGCATTGGTACGTGGAGCGCTTCATGCGCCTGCGCGAGACCGCGTTCCGCGATCCTCTGTCCTATTTCCATCGCTATTCGAAACTGACGGACGCCGAGGCGCGGGCCACCGCCCTCTCCATCTGGCACCGCATCAACCTGCCCAATCTTCAGGAAAACGTGCTGCCGACCCGCCAGCGCGCCGACCTCATTTTGCGCAAGGCGGGCGATCACGAGATCGCCGAGGTGAGCCTTCGCAAATTGTGAGTCGGCTGTGTCTCAGGGCCGGCGGCCAGCGGGTGGCGGAGGTGCGGGCAGGGGAATTCCGCCCGGAGGGGGAGGCGGAACGATGCCCGCCGGTGCCTGGCCGGTCTGGTTGCTCTCCGTGAGCTGAACCGTCCATCCGCGCTGTTCTTTGGTGTCCACTTCCAGGAACCCCGTTCGGTCGAAGCCGCGCGCGAGACAGTCCTCCGTGCCGCGGATCGTGAATTCCTTGTCGCGTGTGCACATGAAGGCGCGCCCGGACCATTCCCCGCCCTGGTCATAATCCACCGCGTACAGATAATAAAAGCGCGCCACGAGATCGCCGCGCAGCAGGGTCTCGCAGCTGTTGGCGGCGATGTTCCACCAGCCTTCCGTGGTCCAGACGTCGTTCTCCTTGTACCCCACGGCGACGCCGACGCGGCTCGGCGTGCGGTTGCAGAGGCGGAAATCGGCGAAGGCGAGACTGGTGGCGAAAGGCAGCGTCGCGGCCGCGAGGGCGAGCGCACACACAGTCATCCGCACGCCGCGCGGGCAGCGCAACCCGCGCGCGCTCAAGGTTCGGGTCATGTGGGTGGGGCGGCGTCGGGAAGACATCAGTGGTGTGTGTGCCCTCACAGACGTCGAGCGTCAATGGCTGGGACGGCGCGCGCCGCGCCGGTTTGTCAGGGCCGATCGGGGCGATAAGGAGGCGGCGGCCTTGCCGAAGCCCCACATCATCCGCATCTTTGCGCGACGAGAGGCGGAACCGCAGACCTTGAAGCGCGCGATGGTTCAACGACCGGCCACTCCATCTCTTCGTCGGTCTGCAAGGCGAGGCATCGCCCGGATCGTCTCCTTCCGCGCGCGCTGCGTCGCTTGCGTGCGGCTCTTGAAAGCTGTCCCACTCCAAGGAGCCCCTCGTGACTTCGTCTTCGTCTCCCTCCCTTACCCCTGCGGAGCGCGAGCGGCTGGAGGCTGCCGCATTCCGTCGTCTCGTTGCGCATCTGCGCGAGCGGACGGATGTCCAGAATATCGACCTCATGAACCTCGCCGGATTTTGCCGGAACTGCCTGTCGAACTGGTATCTTGACGCCGCGCAGGCCGAGGGACTGGCGCTCTCGAAGGACGAGAGCCGCGAAGCGGTCTATGGCATGAGCTATGAGGCCTGGAAGACGCTCCACCAGCGCGAGGCGAGCGCCGAGCAGAAGGCCGCTTTCGAGGCGGTGAAGCCGGGACATTAAGGGCAGCCCCGTTGCTGGACGCGACGGCCTCTTGCACCGAAAGCAGGGCCAGAGGCGCCCCGCTTGGCCGCAAGCGCGCCTTCGCGCTCAGGACTCTTCTAAGTCCGTGCGCGGATGCCACGTTTCGGGTGCGAGAGGAAAGGGAACGGGTGCGGTCCGCTCGAACTGGTCCGTCACTTCGTCCGCTGCCATGGGGCGGGCAAACAGATAGCCCTGGCCTTCATCGCACGTGAGGCTGCGCAGGAGGTCGGCCTGGGCCTGCGTCTCGACCCCCTCCGCGATCACCTTGAGGTCCAGCGCGTGGGCGAGGGAGATGATAGCCTCGACGATGGACCGGCTGTCACGTCGCTCCATCATGGTCGCGATGAAGGACATGTCGATCTTGAGCGCGCAGACCGGCAGTTGGGCGAGATAGGAAAGGGACGAATAGCCGGTCCCGAAATCATCGACGGAAATGCCAATGCCGTGGTCGCGCAGCGTGGCCAGATTCTGCGCGATGCCCGTCACGTCCCGCATGGCCACGCTTTCCGTCACCTCCAGCTCCAGATGGGGGCGCCTGCCACCGGGCAGCGGCGGAGCCTGGTCCAGCAGGCCGAGAACGTCTGCGACGAAGTCCGGCTCATCCAGTTGGACCGCCGACACATTGACCGCGACCGGTACCAGGCCGTGTCCCGCGCGCGCCCATCGGGCCTGATCCTCCAGCGCGGTCCGGATGACGAAAAGGCCCAGTTGCACGATCTGGCCTGTCTCTTCGGTCAGCGGAATGAAGCGGGCAGGCCCCATGACATCGCCATCCGGCCCTGGCCAGTGCAGCAATGCCTCGACCCCGGTCAGGGCATGGGTGCGCAGGTCGCGCTTCACGTGGTAGCGCACCTTGAACTCCCCGGCTTCGAGCGCCCGTGACAGGCGCACCAGCAGGTCGATCCGCTCTGCGGCCTTGCGATGCAGGCCGGGCTCGAAGAACGTGATGCGCGCGCCGGTGTCGCGGGCGCGACGCACGGCAGCTTCCGCCCGGGCCAGGAGCACGTCCGGGTCCAGCCCGTCCGCTGGCGCCACGCTGACTCCCACTTGAACGGACAGCGGGACCAGCGCGGTTCCGATGCGCAAAGGTGTCGAGAGTCCCCCCTCCAGGGCTTCGTGAATCCGCGTGGCCGCCTCCGCCGGGCTGGAAACCTCGGTGAAAAAGGTGGCGAACTCGTCGCCCGAGATCCGCGCGACATGATCAGGATGGCGCGAACGCTCCCGAAAAATCCGTGCCACCTCGCGCAGAACGCGGTCGCCGGCAGGGCGACCGAATGTGGTGTTGATGGAGCTGAAATTCCGGATATTGCCGATCGCCACAAAAACCTGCCGGTCCGCCTCCTGTGCCAGGCCGAGGGCCTGGCGCAGCCGTGCAAGGAAAACCTGGCGTGTCGGAAGTCCCGTCAGCCCGTCGATCAGCCCGGCTTCCACCACTCTCAGATGGCTTGCCACCCGGTTCAGTTCATCGGTGGTGCGGGCCAGCTTGTCCGACATGAGGCGGTGATAGGCACTGTCGGCCTCCGGCTTGGAGGGCAGCGGCTCCAGTGCCGCCTGCGCGACCTCTTCGTCCTCGCCCTGGAGGAGGCTGCGCACCAGAGCGAGGATCTTGGCAGGATCGCCCGGCTTGGTGATGACGTGCCGCACTCCGCTGGCCCGGGCGAGGTCGGCGGCCTCATGGTCGCTGTAATTGGCCGTGTAGAAAATCACCGGCACATCGGCGAGTCGGGGCCGACGGCGCAGCCCCCAGACCAGTTCGTATCCATCGCCCGCCGGCATCACCACATCCGAAATCACCAGATCGGGCCGCTCGCGCTCGCAAATGTCGAGAGCTGCATTGCTCCCCTCCGCCTCGATCAACAGGTGCCCGTCCTGGCGCAGCAGGGCGACCAGGAAGGCGCGATTCACCGGATGGTCGTCGACGATGAGGATGGTCGCCATCACAGGCCCGTCCCTGGGTTGAGGAAACGGGCGATCTGAACCACGAACGTCTCCGGCTCGATGGGCTTGGACACATAATCGTGGAAGCCCGAGCGCACGATTGTCTCCCGGTCACCGGCCATGGCCGAGGCGGTCACGGCGATGAGGGGGATGTGCCGCAGGTTCGGATCAGCGGCAATGGCGGCTGCGACTTGGAAGCCGTTCAGCCGGGGGATCTGAATGTCCGAAATGATCAGGTCGGGTTGCGTGCGGCGCGCGGCCTCCAGGCCCTCCACGCCGTCCGCGGCGCAGATGACGTCATAGCCGGAGCGCGAGAGCAGAAAGTGCATCAGCTCGCGGCTGTCGGCATGGTCTTCGATGATCAGCACGCGCGGGGCCATTGTCATTCCCCCGGCAGGACCAGCGTGAAGACGGATCCCGCCCCCAGAGTGCTGCTCACCTCGATGCGTGCGCCGAGCCGGTCGGCGAGGCGTTTGCTGATATGCAGGCCGAGGCCGGTGCCTTCGCGCTCAGCGCCATCGGCCGAGAGGCGCGAGAAGGCGTCGAACAAGGTGGGCATGTGCTCGGCACGGATGCCGATTCCGGTGTCCGCGACTGCAATCGCAACACCGCCGGAACCGGCCTCCGGCAGGCTGCGAAGGGACACGCGAACCGTCCCGTGATCGCAGAATTTCACGGCGTTCGCCGCGATATTGGTGACGATCTGTGTCAGGGCGCGCCGATCGGTCCAGACCATGAGCTGCGCCGGAGGCATTTCCAGAATGACGGACAAGCCCTTGCTGTCGCTCTGTGGCCGCAGAGCCGTCATCACGGCCTCGATGATGTCCTGACAATCGATCCGTTCCATGGACAGATCCAGCTTGTCGGCGTCCATGCGTGCGAGATCGAGCAAATCATTGATGAGCGAAAGGAGATGGCGTCCGGACGTGCGGATGGTGCGAAGCTGGCGCTCCTGCTCTTCCGTCAACGGGCCGGCGAGGCGCATGAGCAATGTGCCGGTAAAGCCGATGACGGCGTTCAGCGGGGTTCGCAATTCGTGGCTCATGGTGGCGAGGAACCGGTCTTTGGCCTGCATCGCCGCCGCCAGCTGTGCATTCTTGTCGCGCAGTTGGGTTTCGAACTGCCGCCGTTCGGTGGCGTTGCGGATGGCGCTGAGAACCAGGGTTCCTTCCGGCGTTTCAAGAGGGGAGAGGGAGACATCCACCGGGATCTCGACCCCATCGGCGCGCAGGCCATGAAGCTCCAGGCCGATTCCCATGGCCCGCACGCGCGGATGGCGGATATAGTTTGCGCGATGCCCGAAATGCGCCGCGCGCAACCGTTCGGGAAGCAGACATTCCACCGGCTCCCCCACCAGGACGCCGTGGGAATAGCCGAATAGGTCCTCCGCTTGCTTGTTCGCCAGCACGATGCGTCCGGTCGCGTTCAGCACCACGATGGCGTCCGGCATGAGGTCGAAAACGTCCCGGAACCTGTTCTCCAGCATCTTTGAATCGCGCGAGACGCGGGCGTGGGTGACATCCTTGTCGGACAGGACGACGGCCGGCGCTGCGGAGGCGGAGATGGCCGGATTGGACGCGAGGCGGCGACCCGTGGAGGCGATGTAGATCAGCAGTCCGTCTTTGCGCTTTCGCAGACCCTCGAAGGATCCAACAGCGCCCGCCGAGGCGTCGAAGATGTGGTCCAGGTGCGCATGGGTTTCGGCGGCTTGATCGTCCGGGGCGGTCAGGTCGAGGAGCGGCCGACCCACGGCTTCGGCTGCCGTAAAGCCGTAAATATCTTCAGCGCCGCGATTCCAAGACAAGATCATACGATCGGCATCGATCGCGATGACGGCATCTGCTGCATGCTCAAGCAGAAAGGCGTCTATTGGTTGTTGTTCGCCCATGTGCGCCTCGAGCGCTGTATCGGCCTATCCCCCCGGCCGACGCTGTTATTCCCCCGTTTCCCTTTCTGTTCAGGCCGGTCGTTTGTGCCAGCCGAAATGTATCTCAGTGTAGACGATCGGCCAAAAGCTCTGTTCTTGCAAGGCGCGTCGATGAAACGGCCTATGTTTGCGGGCAAAAAAGGGGCACGCATGAAAAACGCCGTCCGGCAGGGCCGAACGGCGTGGCAAGTTGGCAGCCCGGGAGGGGCGCGAAGGAAGAGAGAGTCAGTCCTCGACGATGGTCGCCATGCGCTTGCGGTCCAGGGTCACCTTGCGGGCGCCGTCCAGCCGCAACGCACCTTCGCTCTGCAACTGGGACAAGGCGCGCGACACAGTTTCGAGCGTGAGGCCAAGATAATCCGCGATGTCGCGGCGGGGCATCGCGAGGTCGACATGGCCGGTTCCGCCGAGCCGTTCGTCCATATGGATGAGGAAAGCAGCCACCCGCTCCAGAGCTGTGCGCCGCCCAAGCAGGATCATATGTTCCTGGGCATGGCCGAGGCTGCGCAGCGTCAGGTCCCACAGGCGGCAGGCGGCATCCACGTTGCGGTGGGCGGTCTCTTCGATCTGGCGGCGGCGGAAGAGGAGGACGGTGGTGTCCGCGACGGCCTCGGCCGTCATGCGGTGGCGGGCGCCCATTTCGAAGCCGAACAGATCGCCGGGCAGATGAAAGGCGTCGATCTGGCGACGGCCGTCGCTCAGCATCTTGCAGGTCCGCACCGCGCCCTTGACGACGCGATAGACGAAATCGGCCTCCTCGCCCTCGCCGAAGATCTCTTCCTCGCGGCTATAAGAGAAGGAGGTACCCACAAGGTCCGGGCATCCGCACAGAAGCATTTCGGGGGCAGCCGGAGCGAAACCCGGAATGGGCTGAAGGTGGCGTGCACCTGGCAGGGTTTCGTGTCTCATGACCGGCTCCTCTCGCTTCGATGTGGAGACGCTAGCAGCAACCCTCGGGAGAGGAATTTCGTGCTGAGACCCTAGGGCGGCCAACCTAGGCGATCAGGCTTAGGGGGAAATACTTAGAGCCGGGTCCGATCAGGGCAAATCAACCAGATCGGTGAATCCGTCTCCAAATCATTGATAGAGAACGTGTCGCCTGAGGCGTCGCCGAGCGTCTGGGCCACCCCATGGCGGTGCGCATCAGGTTCCCTCACCAGCCGTGCGGTGCCGTCAGTGCGGGGTCCTGATGACGAAGCCGGGCGGCGCGCACGGCACTGAGCAGCATGTCCTGGGACAGCGGTTTTTCGATCAGGGCCAGGCCGGCGGCCTTGGCGCGCGTGGCGATCTTCGGGTCGGGGTGTCCGGTCATCAGGATTACGGGCGCATCCACTTTCAGCTCGCGCAGGCGCCGCACCACTGCGAGGCCGTCCATCACGGGCATCTTGAAATCGATAATCAGACAGGTGGGTTCCGCACGCGGCAGGTCGGCGAAGAGTCCGGGGCCGCCGTCGAAGGATTGCACGCAATAGCCCTCGCTCTCCAGCAGGAAGCGGAGGGAGTTCAAGGCACCCGGGTCATCATCCACGATGATGACAGGTTGCGGCTCGGTGCCGGATTCGGCGTGCAATGGCGATCTCCAGCGGACCGCCCCGCCGGTCCACATGCCATCCCAGCATAAAGAAAGGCGCCGGCACTTGAGGCGGATCAATTCGACGCGGGTCCAGGAGAAAAAAGCACGCCATCGGAGCCTGCGGCCGGTGAATTGCGGGGACATATCCTTGACGCGCCCCCGATCCTGATCCCCTATCCCGCGCTTGATATCCCAGGAGTCGCCGCTCGTGTCGGAAGACGTGTCTGATGCCCCCGCGGGCTTCGCAAAGGAACAGTTGAAATCCTTCATTGAGCGCGTGGAGCGTCTCGAAGAGGAGAAGAAGGCCATCTCGGACGACATCAAGGATGTGTTCGCCGAGGCCAAGGCCAACGGTTTCGACGTGAAAGCCTTGCGCACCATTTTGAAGATCCGCAAGGAAGATGCCGACGAACGCAAGGAGCATGAAGCGATCGTCGAGCTGTATTTGCAGGCGCTCGGCATCATCGTCTGAGGGCGGCGCGGGGTCCACCCGTGCCGGACGCCAGCGATGTGACATATCCCGTCGGGCGGTGCGGGCTGAGCCCCGCGCCCGCCCCGTGCTCAGGGTGCCGGCTTTGCGGGGGCGGGCGCGGCGGGCGCCGTGATGGGCGCGGGCGAGCGCGAATGCAGCGACTCGGGCTGGCGCCGGCCCACCGATTCCCAGAACATCAGCACCAGCGCCGCGATGGTGATGCCGAGCGTCGCATAGCGGATCCAGCGCGGCGCCGGGCCGCCGGTATGGACCGTGCCATCCTCCACGTCGCGCTTGTGGTTCAGCGCCAGGGCGTAGAAGACCATGGTGGCGATGACAAAGATCAGCGACCAGCGGGTCTGGTTTCCGTCCGACCCCACCAGGGCCCACAGCGAATAGACTGCAGCGATCAGCGCGATCAGCGTGTAGAGGCTGTAGTCGCGCGTGGGCATCTGCTTATAGCCCAGCACTTTCAGCGCCACCGCCGAATAGATGTAGGGCAGCAGGGTCATGATGACGGCGATGGAGGCGATCTTGCCGAACTGCTCGCTCGCGGTGGGCGACATGGTAGCGAAGATCTGCACGCTCATGATGATCGCGACGATGGCGAGGCCCGTGGAGGGCACACCCTTGTCGTTGACTTTGGAGAAGACCGTGGGGAACAGGCCGTCATCGGCCGCCGCCTTCGCGGTCTGTCCCACCAGCAGCGTCCAGCCGGCGAGGGAGCCGAGGCAGCCGATGGCGGCGCAGGCCGCCACCACATTGGCGGCGGTGTCGCCGAGCGCGAGGCGCGCCGCGTCCGCGAACGGAGCGGAGGAGGCGACCAGTTCCTTGTTCGGGATCATCCCCATGATGGCGGACGAGGAGAGGACGTAGCAGACCGCAGCGATGATGACGCCGAACACGGTGGCGATGGGCACGTTGCGGCGCGGATTGTCCACCACGCCTGCCGAGACCGAAGCCGTCTCTACGCCGATGAAGGCCCAAAGCGTGAAGTTCAGTGTCGCTCCAATGGCGCCGAGGGGCGACTCCCCGGACACGTTCCATCCCTGCGCATAGGTCTCGCCGGAGAACCAGAACCAGCCCAGAAGGGCCATGCCGACAATGGGAAAGAGCGCGAAGGAGGTGGTGAAGGATTGCAGCCGGCCCACCACGTTCGGGCCGAGAATGTTGGCATAGGTGAAGAACCAGACCAGTGCGACCTGCGCCAGCGCCGAAACCAGGGGATCCTTCAGCATCGGAAAGAAAGCCGTGAGATAGCCAAGGCCCGCCACCGCCAGCCCCACATTCCCCACCACATTGGCGAGCCAATAGATGAGGTTGGTCTGGTATCCCATATAGTCGCCGAAGGCCTTGCGCGCATAGGCATAAGGTCCGCCGGCAGCGGGATCGATGGCGGCGAGCTTGGCGAACACCAGGGCCAGGGACACGGCGCCGACGATGGTGATCAGCCAGCCGAAAATGGCGATGCCGCCGGTCGCGGCGAGATTGGCGGGGAGCATGAACACCCCCGACCCCATCATGTTGCCCGCCACCATGAGGGTGGCGGCCACGAGGCCGATCTTCTTGGGCTGCGCGCCGGCTGAGACCGGTGCCGAGGCTGTGTCCGCCATGCTCCGTCCTTCTTTGCTCAGTGAACCCGTCTCTGACTTTTTGATAGCGAGCGTTTTTCCGGTCTGAGCGCGAGCCAGATGGGTCCGTGCTCTAGCCGGCCTTGATGCAGAGGACGCGGTACACCCCGTTCTCCACCTCGACGCCATGAGTGTCGTGGCCAAATCCCGGGAATTGCCGGTCGAAGGCTTCCAGCGCCTTGAGATATCCGAGCACTGGCCCCTCGGCGGCGCCGGCATTCTCGCCCGGCATCAGCAGGGGAATGCCGGGCGGATAGGGGACGACGCCGGTCGCCACGGTGCGCCCGGCAAGGGCCTCCAACGTCACGCTTTCGACCTCGCCCTTCACCAGCCGCTCATAGGCTTCCACGGGGGAGCAGTCGGGATGGGGCAACTGGGAAAAGGCGGCGGCCATGGCGGCGGTGGTCTTCAGGGCCTTCATCGCGGCGAACATGGAATCCGCGAGATCCTTCAGGCCCATGCGCCCGTAGCGGGCGGGCGCCAGCGCCACCAGTTCGGGCAGCACCTCTTCCAGCGGAGCATTGTCGTCATAGTCGCGCTTGAAGTCGGCCAGCTCGCTCACCAGCGTGCCCCACTTGCCCTTGGTGATGCCGAGCGAGAACAGGAACAGGATGGTGAAATCGGTGGTCTTCTCCACCACGATACCCTGCCGGTCCAGATACAGGGTGACGATGGCGGCGGGAATGCCGGTGTCGGCGAGCTCCCCGCCCGGCGACATGCCCGGTGTCACCACCGAGACCTTGATGGGGTCCAGCATGCACCAGTCACCCTCCAGCCCCTCGAACCCATGCCAAGCCGCGCCCGGCTCGAGCACCCAGCAGGAGGGATCGGTGACGAGCTGTTCCTCGTCCGCGAGGTGGAAGGCCACATGCGCCCCGCTTGTCGCGTCGCGGACATGGTCCGCCTGCCATGTGTTGAAGAACCAGGTGCCGCGCTCCGCGTAGGCGGCATTCATGCGCGCCATCAATTGGCGGAAGGCCACCGCCTCGCGGATCGATTCGGTGGTCAGCGCCTGACCCGAAGGGCCGTCCATCATGGCCGCGCTCACGTCGTTGGAGGCGATGATGGCGTAATTGGGCGAGGTGGAGGCGTGCATCATGAACGCCTCGTTGAACCGCACATGCTCGATCGGCCGGCGCCCATCCCTCACATGGATGAAGGAGGCCTGGGAGAGTGCCGCCAGCAGCTTGTGGGTGGACTGGGTGGCGAAGATGGTGGGCTTGGTCGCGTCATGGTCCGCCGGATCGCCGTGCATGGCGAAGCGGTCGCGATAGAGCGGGTTGAAGCGGGCATAGCCATACCACGCCTCGTCGAAATGGAGGCGGTCCACGCTCTGGCCCAACAAGGCCTCGACGCCGGCCACATTGTAGCAAAGCCCGTCATAGGTGGAGTTGGTGATGATGGCGTGGACCGGGGTCGGGTCGACGCCATCGCCCACCAGGGGATTGGCGGCGATGGAGCCGGCGATGGCGGCCTTGGAGAGATGGGCCGGAGGGATGGGGCCAATGATGCCGAGCCCGTTGCGCGATGGCATCATGTAGGTGGGAATGGCGCCCGACAGCGTCATGGCGTGCTCGGCGCTCTTGTGACAGTTGCGGTCGCACAGGCACACCTGATCGCGGGTCACGCTGGCCATCAGGATGACGCGGTTCGAGGTCGAGGAGCCGTTGGTCACCGTGTAGCTGCGGTGGGCGCCGAACACCCGAGCGGCATACTTCTCGCCTTGCCCAATGGGGCCGGAATGGTCGAGCAGCGAGCCCAATTCACCGACTGAGATGGAGAGGTCCGCCCGGAACAGATTTTCGCCGAAGAATTCGAAGAAGGCCCGTCCCGCGCCGGTCTTCAGGAAGGCGGTGCCGCCGGTATGGCCGGGCGTGTGCCAGGAATACTCATGCACCTGCGCGAATTGCGCCAGGGCGGCGAACATGGGCGGCAGGACCTGCTGGCGGTAGCGGCGGATGGCCGCCACCACGCGCCCGGCCATGAAGCGCGGCGTGTCTTCCAGCAGCCAGATGAAATCGTCCACATGCCCCATGGCTTCCAGCGGGATGCTGGAGGCGAGCGAACGGTCCGCGCACAGGAAAATGGGGACATGGGTGTTGCGCGCCCGGATCGCCTGGATGACGCCGAGCGCGGCGTGGTGGCCCTCGTCATCCTCCGCGTCCCAGTCCAGCAGGACGGCCTGGAGGGCGGCGTCGCTGGAGAACAGAAGGGCGGCATCCTCGCAGCTTGCCGCCGCGATGACGCGCACGCCCTGCGCCTCCAGCTCGCCCACGAGCGCCCGCGCGGCCCGGTCGCCGGCGGTGTCGGGCCGATCCAGCGAATGGACCATCAAGGCCCGCATGCCGAGGTCTTCTTCCCGGGTCCGCGCCATTTTCCGTCTCCTTGTGGGGGGCATGGCGGGGGGACTGTCAGGCGTCGATCGCCCCCGCGCCTTGATCGGCGTCAGATTTCACCCTGCGATGATGCAGGACGACATAAATCGGGAGCCCCGAAAGCAGGAGCAGAAGGCCCCACATGCCCGCCGTGGGGCCGGAGCCGTAGATCGTCCACATCGCGAACAGAAAGGCCACGAAGGCGATGGGCAGATAGGTGCGCGGCGAGAAATAGCCGAGGGTGCGCCCCAGCGCGAGATAAAGCGCGCCCTCCACCAGGCAGCAGAAGACGTACGGCACCATTTCGGCCACGGTGGAGAGTTCCACCACGAAGTCATAGACCGCGATGAGTGCCGACGAGCCGCTGGATTGCGCGATCAGCAGCACCGATGACAGGCCCACCGAGATGGCGATCCCCTTGGCGGGCACCCCGCTCTTGTTGAGGTCGGCGAACACTTGCGGGAGCACGCCGTTGCGGGCCGCCGCCATGGGCACCTGGGACATGAGAAGCGTCCAGCCATTCAGCGCCCCGAGCGAGGAGAGCATGGCTGCGGCCGCGATCACATAACCTGCCGCCGGGCCCCACATGATGGTGGCGGCGTCCGAGAAGGGAGCGGAGGATTGCGCCAGCGCCGGGCGTCCCATCACGCCCATCACCACCAATGTCCCGAGGGTGAAGATGAGGGCCGCCGTCGCCGTGCCGGCGATGGTGGAGATGAAGATGGTGCGTTGCGGATTCTTCACGTCCCCGGCCGGGACGGTTGCGGATTCGATCCCGAGAAAAGCGAACATGGTGAGCGGCGCGGTGGCCGAAAGCGCGGTGAAGAAGGGGTCGGACGTCGGGTTGATGGGGGTGAAGTTTCCCCAGTCCACCCAGAACAGGCCGACGAAAGCGATGCCCAGGAAGGGGATCAGCTTCACCGTCACCATGAGCATTTGAAGCTGCCCCGCTTCCTTCACCCCTCGGACATTCACCAGGGCCACCGCCCACATGGAGGCGAGCGCGATGGCGAGATTGGTGAGGGGCATGTCGGCGAGGGCGGGAAAGAACACCCGCAGATAGCCGACGAAGGCGAGGGCGATGGCGGGCTGGGAGGCCCACATGGAAATCCAGTAGCCCCAGGCGATCAGAAAGCCGGCGAAGTCGCCGAAACCCATGCGGGTATAGGCATATGGCCCGCCCGCCGCCGGTGCGAGGCGCCCGAGCCGGGCGAAGACGAGGCCGAGGCACATGGCCCCCACCGACATCACCACCCAGCCGATGAGCGCAACCGTGCCGTAGGGCGCCAGCGCCGCCGGCGCCAGGAAGAAGCCCGATCCGACAACATTGCCGATCACAAGGCAGGTACAAGCCCAAACGCCGAGCGTGCGCGGCGCCGCATTATCCCCCGACACGGCCCACCCCATTTTCCCCGCAGAACCAGTACCTTCACACCACCGTGCGCGAGCGTCAACCGGAGTGCCTCAGGGCCGGTTCTGCATATGCATCGCGAGCGCCTCCACCTTGGGGAGGATCTTCGCGGTCAATTCGGGGTCGGTGACAGTCTCCGCGAAGGCTTGGCGGAAGCAGATCAGCCAGCCGTCGCGCTCGCTCGGGCCGATGGCGGCTGGAAAGTGCCGTCGCCGCAGCATGGGTGGGCCGTGCTTCTCGACGAACAGCGGCGGGCCGCCCAGCCAATAGGTGAGATATTCGAACAGCTTTTCCTCACTGCCGGCGAGGCTCTCCGGGTGGATGGCCCGGCAGGCCGCTGCCTCCGGCAGGGTGTCCATGAGGTCATAGAAGCGGCGGGTCAGGCGCCGGATCGTTCTCTCGCCGCCGATCTGCGCGTACAAGCTGGTCTCGGTCGCCTCGGTCATGATCGCTCTCGGTGTGCGGCGCGCGGCGCCTTTTGAAGCGCCTTATATCTCGGCGGCTTTCGCCCGGGCTTGTTCCAGATCATCCGGCGTATTCACGTTGAAGAAGATGTCCGATTCAGCCGCATAGGTGGCGGTCTCCTCGGGCGGCAGGATGAGGGCATCCAGGGCGGTGATGAAACGCTCCATCTTGAGGTCACCCCGCACCAGGAAGGGCGGAATGAGCGGGGCGATGCGCCGGGCATAGACCGCGTGAAGCGGCTGGAGCCCGTAGCCGTCGCGCGGGACCGCGGCGTCCCGGTCCCCGATCCTCTGCGCCAGCGCACGGGCCAGGGGCGCCGAGATGAACGGCATGTCGCAGCCGCAGACGAAGACATGGTCGGTTTGGGCATGGACGAGCGCGCTGTGAAGTCCGCCAAGGGCACCGTGGCCGGGCATCAGGTCGGCATGCACCGGCACGCCGCGTCCCGCATAGGGCGATGCATCGTTGGCGATGACCATGACATGGGCGCATGTGGCCTGAAGCCGAGCGAGAATCCGGTCGATCACCGTGCTCTCGCCGACCTGCATCAGGGCCTTGTTCACATGGCCCATGCGCCGCGCCTGACCGCCCGCCAGAACCACGCCGGTTAGGGTCTCGATGGGATGGCTCATGGGCGATCTCTCTTGTCTCATGTGCCGCGCGGCTTGGCGCGGCTGGTCGCGGGCGCGTTCGCGGGGTCTTCGGGCCAGGGATGCTTGGGATAGCGCCCACGCATCTCCGTGCGCACTTCTCGCCAGGAGCCGCGCCAGAATTGAGGCAGGTCCCGCGTCACCTGGATCGGCCGGTGCGCCGGCGAAAGCAGGGAGAGGGTCAGCGGGACGCGCCCGCCCGCGATGACGGGATGGGCCTTTAGCCCGAACACTTCCTGCACGCGGATCGCCAGCAGGGGGCCGTCCTCCTCATAGGTGATGGGCAGACGCGAACCGGATGGCGCGTCGAAATGGGTGGGCGCCTCCTGCTCTAGCCGGGCGGTCAAGTCGTAGGGGAGGAGCGCGCGCAGGGCATTGGAGAGATCGTCCGCTCCGATGTCGCTGAGCGCGCTCTTGCCGGAGAGGAAGGGCGCGAGCCATTCCTCGATCCCGGCTTCGAGCGCGGCGTCGGAGAGGTCCGGCCAGGGCTCGCCTTCTGCGGCGCGCAGGAAGCGGACTCGGTCGCGCCATTGGGCGAGGGTGGCGCTCCAGGGCAGGCGCGAAAGGCCAAGGCCCGCGATGCCCCGTGCCAGGGCCCGGGCGGTGTCGGCTCCCATGGGGACCGCGCGCGGGCGGTCGGCGAGGACAAGCGCGCCGAGGCGCCGGACCTCTCGGGCCCGCACGGCCGCCGCGGCCGTGTCAAAGGCCACCTCTACGCCCGCGACGATCTGGTCGGCGAAAAGGTCGTCAATCTCGCTCTCGTCCAGCGCCGCCGCGAGCGTGATCCGAGCGCCCTCCGCGCGGCCCGAAACCTCGGCCACCGCAAGATAGGATGCGCGGGCCAGCGCCGTCGCGGGGTCGATCACCGCGCCCCGCCCGCTCGCCAGCAGAAAACGCGTGCCGTCGCCGCGCGCCTTGGCGATGCGGTCGGGATAGGCGAGGGCCAAAAGGGCAGCCGGCGCAGGCGCTTGGCCTCGGCTGCCGGAGGCGCCGCCAAGCTCCGCCCAGCGGGACGCGAGGCGGCGGGCATCCTCCGCCCGGCGCGAGCGGTCGCGGCGGAAGCCGTCGAGACGGTGGAGCAGGTCCACGCCATCCCCTCCGAGGCCCCGTTCCACCAGCACGGCCGCGATGTCGGCGGCCGTCTGGCCGGCGCCGGCCGCAGCTCCGGCGACCACCATATGGGCGAGGCGCGGGGGCAGCGGCAGGCGCTCCATACGCTTGCCCATGGGCGAGATCGCGCCGTCAAAATCCAGCGCGCCGAGCTGGTGCAGCAGGGCCTTGGCCTCGGCGAGGGCCGGCACAGGCGGAGGATCGAGGAACGGCAGGGCGCGCGGGTCGCGCACCCCCCAGGCGGCGAGGTCGAGCACGAGGCCGGACAGGTCGGCGGCGAGAATCTCAGGCGTGGCAAAGGGTTGGAGGCTCGCCGTCTCGCCTTCGCTCCACAGCCGATAGCAGATGCCCGGCTCTGTTCGCCCGGCCCGGCCCCGCCTCTGGTCGGCGGCGGCGCGGGAGACGCGCACGGTTTCGAGGCGGGTCAGTCCCACATCGGGCTCAAAGCGCGGGACGCGGGCAAGTCCGCTGTCCACCACCACCCGGACCCCATCGATGGTGAGACTGGTTTCCGCGATGGAGGTGGCGAGTACCACCTTGCGCCGGCCGGGGGGCGCGGGGGAGACGGCGCGGTCCTGCTCGGCGGCGTCGAGCGCGCCGTAGAGTGGAACGATGTCGAGGTCGGGATCCCTAAGTGCTTCACGCAGAAGGGTTTCCGTCCTGCGAATCTCGGCCGCGCCGGGCAGGAAGGCGAGCACCGAGCCGCGTTCCGCCGCCAAGGCCCGCCGCACCGCTTCCGCCATCTGGCGGTCCAGCGGCGCGCGCGGGTCGCGGCCGAGATAGCGGGTCTCCACCGGAAAGGCGCGGCCCTCGCTTTCGATCACCGGCGCGGCCGGGCCGGCCCCGCCCAAAAGGGCGGAAACCCTGGCCCCGTCAAGGGTTGCGGACATGGGCAGGATGCGCAGGTCGTCCCTCAACCCGGCCTGGGCGTCGAGGGCCAGGGCGAGGCCCAGATCGGCGTCGAGGGAGCGTTCGTGGTATTCGTCGAACAGGACCGCCGCGACGTCCGGGAGGTCCGGATGGTCGAGTATCATCCGGGTAAAAACGCCTTCGGTGACGACTTCCACGCGCGTACGCGACGATATTTCCGCCTTCATACGCACGCGATACCCGATCTTACCCCCGACCGGCTCGCCGAGCGTCCCGGCCATGCGCGCCGCCGCCGCCCGGGCCGCGAGACGGCGGGGTTCGAGCACCAGGATCTTGCGGCCGGCGACCCAGGGCTCGTCCATGAGGGCGAGGGGGACCCGGGTCGTCTTGCCGGCGCCGGGCGGGGCGACGAGGACGGCGGCAGTCCGCTCGGCCAGCGTGGCGCGCAGGGCGGGCAGGACGGCGTCGATGGGCAGGGGCGTGGCGAAGGAGCGAGCCTCGGGCATGGCCCGCGTTAGCACAGGCCGGCGGCTCGCCGGAAGCGTGGGGGCGGGCGGGGCGACAAAAAGGCGGGCATCGCTTATCTAAGGCGCGCGCCGTTTCGTTTTCGCAACGGACCCCGGCCCCATGGGCCTGTGCGATGCCCCGCTGCCAAGGATGCCTTCGTCCCATGTCCTCCGCTCCCTCCTCGCTCACCGATAAGGTCCGCACCTTTGCCGTCGAGAGCGGCGTCGCGGCCGCCGCCTTCTTGGGCGGGCGGGCGGTGTTCGTGGAGGATGGCGGCGGCGCGCTGCTGGTGGGCGAGGAGGAGACGCGGATCGCGCTGCATGACGGGGTGCCGCTGGAGGTGGTGGGCGATGGCCAGCGCCTTCTGTCCGCCGGCGATGACGGGACGGTGCGTGCGCTGGACGCGGAAGGCGGGGTGAAGGTGCTGGCCGAGCATAAGGGCCGCTGGATCGACCATGTGGCTTTGGGACCGGACGGAAGCTTCGCCTATTCAGCGGGCAAGACCGCCTATTTCGTCCCGGCCAAGGGCGAGGAGCGCCGGGCCCTCGACGTGCCCTCCACGGTGGGCGGCCTCGGCTTCGCGCCCAAGGGGATCCGCCTCGCGGTCGCCCATTATGGCGGGGTCACGGTGTGGTTTCCCAATGCCGCCGGCGTGAAGCCCGAGGGCCTGGGCTGGAAGGGCTCCCATCTCGGCGTGCTGTTCAGCCCCGACGGCCGGTTCCTGGTCACCACCATGCAGGAGCCGGCATTGCATGGCTGGCGCCTGTCGGATGGCGGGCATATGCGCATGAGCGGCTATCCGGCGCGGGTGAAGTCCTTCGGCTTCACGGCGGACGGCAAGTGGCTGGCCTCGTCCGGCTCGACGGAAGTCATTCTCTGGCCGTTCCAGAGCAAGGAAGGCCCCATGGGCAAGCAGCCGGGCATGCTGGCCCCGGCGCCGAACACGCGCGTCTGCAAGGTGGCGTGCCACCCCAAGGACCCGGTGGTGGCGGTCGGCTATGAGGACGGCATGGTGCTCATGGCCCGCATCACGGACGGCGCGGAAATCCTGCTGCGGGCGCCCGACAAGGCGAAGGTCAGCGCGCTGGCGTGGCGGGCCGACGGGGGTGCCGTGGCCTTCGGCACCGAGCAGGGCGGGGCGGGTCTGCTGGAATTCTAGAGCCTGATCCGATCAGGTTGAATCAACATGATCGGTGAATCAGTCTCGAAACTATTGATAGAGAATGCGTGATCCGATCTGCCTGCGGTGCAGGCTGATCGGCGCACGCTCTGAGCCCGCGCGGACGCGTCAGGCGACGCCGGCGCGCACCGCGCAGCGCACCAGTTCGGAGACGCTGGTGGCCTGGAGCTTGCTCATCACATTGGCCCGGTAGACTTCCACCGTGCGCGGGCTGATATCGAGGATGCGGGCGATCACCTTGTTCGCGTCGCCCGCCACCAGGCGCTCGAACACCTGCCGCTCGCGGTGGCTCAGCGTGGCGAGCCGTTCCACGAAAACCTTCAGCACGGCATCCATCTGCTCGTCGCCGCAGCGGGCCATGGCGGTTTTCAGCGCGGTGATCAGCACCTCGTCGTCGAACGGCTTCTCGATGAAGTCGGCCGCCCCGAGCTTCATGGCCTCAACGGCGAGCGGCACGTCCCCATGGCCGGTCATCAGCACCACAGGGAAGCCGCGCCCGTTGGCGCGCACCTGGCGCAACAATTCGATGCCGTCGATCTCGGGCATGCGGATGTCGCTGAGGACGCAGCCGAGCGGCAGATCGCGCAGGCTGGAAAGGAAGGGAGGCGCGCCATCATACAGGCGCACGGAAAAGCCCGAAGACCCGAGCAGAAACGCGAGGGATTCGCGCATGGCCTCGTCGTCATCGACCACATGAACCAGGTTATTTTCCATCGTCGCGGGACTCTTCATTGTCTCCGGCAGGGAGCGTCAGATGGAAGAAGGCTCCACCGTCCTCGTTTTTCTCTACCCACAATCTACCGCCATGGGCTTCGACGATGGTGCGGCTAATGGACAGACCCACGCCCATGCCGTGCTCCTTCGTGGTGACGAAGGGCTGAAACAGCCGGTCCATCACTTCGTCCGCAAGGCCGGGTCCCGTGTCGGACACGCCGATCTCGACCATATTGTCGTCGCTCGGCCGGGCCGAGAGGGTGATTTCGCGGCGCGGGCAGGACTGCATGGCATCCACCGCATTGCGGATCAGATTGACCAGCACCTGCTGGATTTGCACGCGATCGGCCAGAACCGTGGACACATCGGGATGCAGGTCGAGCCGTGAAACGATGCCGGCCTCGCGCCCGCCCACGAGCGCCAGCGCGCTCGCCTCGTCGATCAATTGGGACACCTTCTCCACCCGCCGATCCGTTTCCCCGCGCGACACGAAATTACGGAGCCGGCGAATGATCTGGCCCGCGCGCACTGCCTGTTCGGACGCCTTGTCCAGGGCCTCCTTCACCTTTGGCAGGGCTTCCATCTCTTCCTGGTCGAGCAGGCGCCGGCAGCCCTTGAGATAATTGCTGACCGCCGCCAGCGGCTGGTTCAGCTCATGGGCGAGCGTGGAGGCCATCTCGCCCATGGCGGTGAGCCGCGACACGTGCACCAATTCGGACTGGAGCACCTGGAGCCGGGCCTGGGTCTGCTGGCGCTCGGTCAGGTCGGTGATGAAGCCCGTGAAGTGCCGCTCCTCGCCCGAGCGCATTTCGCCCACCGCCAGTTCCATGGGGAAGATGGAGCCGTCGCGGCGCTGGCCGTTGACGATGCGCCCGCGCCCGATGATGCGCTTCACGCCGGTCTTCAGATATTGCGCGAGATAGCCGTCATGGCGGGTCCGGTCGGGCTCGGACATGAGGGTGGAGACATTCCGCCCCACCGCCTCGGCCGCCGACCAGCCGAACAGGCGCTCGGCCGTGGCGCTGAAGGAGCGCATGATGCCCCGCTCGTCGATGACGATCATGGCTTCGGGCACGGTATCTAGGATCGAGCGCAAATGGGCTTCGCGCGCCCGCAACTCGGCTTCCGCGCTCTTCTGCACGTCGATGGCGAACAGGACGCCGCGCATCCAGGTGGGGCGCCCGGTCTCGTCCTTGCGCACCTGCCCCTGGGAGCGGACCCAGCCCGTGGCCCCACCGGGGCGGATGACACGATAATCGATGGCGTAGCGAGTGCCGCCCGCCAGTGCCCGCACGATGGCCTGACGGCGTGCGTCCCGGTCGTCGGGATGCACCACGGCGTCGAGGGCGGCGAAGGCGGTGATGCGTTCCGAAAGCCCGAGCAGCCGGGCGCAGGTCTGCGACATCAGGATGCGGCTGGTTTCCAGGTCCAGGGACCAGGTTCCAATCCCCGCCGCATCCAGGGTCGCCCCCAGATCCTCCGCGGCCAGCACGTGATCGGCCAGTCCGGTCTCGTCCAAATTAGCCGTCATGCCATGCTCTGCGGCGGTTGTGGGCGCCACCTATCCGAAGCGCAATCCCGCTTGGCACGCAAGCGAAATAGCGTTCCGCTTGGGCGAAACGGAACGCTATGGCAACGCTTTAGCAGTGATCGGAGATGGCGCACCCCGCCGTCTCAATGCGACAGGAACAGGGGCACGGGATTGGTCTTGAGCAGGGTCTGCGTGACCCCGCCCGCGAGCCACTCCCAGAACATGGAATGCTTGTAGGCGCCCATGACCACGAGGTCGGCGGGATTGCGCTCCAGATAGCGGACGAGGGTGCGGGCCACGCCGTCCGGTCCCACCGGCAGGTCGGTCTCCGTCACCTTGATCCCGTGGCGCGACAGCCACAGCGCCGCATCGGCGCCCGGCACCTTGCTGGCCAGGGCCTTTTCATCCACCACGCTGACCAGTTCGACGCCGTCCGCGCTCTGCAACAGAGGCAGGGCCGCCGAAACGGCGCGTGCCGCCTGCAGGCTTCCGTCCCACGCCACGAGGATCTGCTTCGCCACGAAGGACTCCGCCTTCGGGGGCACCAGGATGAGCGGGTGTCCGCCTTCGAACAGCGTGTTTTCGATGAGGCCCCGGTCCACGTCGATGGTGGCGCTTTCCGCATCGAGGATGACAATGTCATGCACGCGGGCCTGGGCGACGAAGTCGCGCAGCAATTCGGCATAGGAGAGCTGATGGCTTTCCACGGTGCAGTTGACGCCGGCGGCCTCGGCCTCGCCCCGGCTGTGTTCGGCGACCTTTTCCGCCAACAGGCGCAGGCGCCGGTTTTCCGCCGCGATCAGCGTGTTCGCGAAGTCGCTCACCACGGCGTGGTGGAGGCTGATGCGAACCGAGGTCGCCTGCACCGTCAGGTGGGCGCCGCACTGGCGGGCCATGGTGAGCGCATAGCCGAGCGCCGACGCGGACTCGTTCACACCTTCTTCCGTGGTGCCGACAAGAATGCTCTTGATCCCTTGAACCATGGGTTCCTCCCTTGGATGGCGCCCACGATCACGCCTCGGCTCCCGTGCTGCGTTGAGCCAGATCAAGCAGGCGGCCCTTAGGGAAAGTGACGGAGGATCAGGGCCTCTTGCCGCCACCGGAGCCGCCCGTCGGACACCCCCGAGCGGCCCTGAGCGTCACAGCCCCGCGAAGCGCAGGGAGGCGGTGACGGCGACCGCAGCGAGCACCGCGAAGAAATCGCTGCGCAGCAGCTTCGCCGCAAGCAGCGCCGCCGCCAATCCCAGCGCGAGCGGCAGGTCGCCATGGGCGGCGGTGGGGGCGACGATGGCCACGATCACCGCGCCGGGCAGGCATTCCAGGATGCGCCGCACGCGTGGGGTGAGCGGGATGAAGCGCATCACCACGAAGCCGGCGGTGCGGTTGAACAGGGTGGTCGCCGCCATCACGCAGATGGCGATTAGGGTGGGGGCGTCGAGGAGGCTAGTCATCGCTGAAGCCCCCCGCCACCGCGCCGCTCACCGCGCCGATGAAGATGAACCACCAGCCGGGCACCAGGAAGGAGGCCGCGACCGAGACGAGCGCGGCGACGCCCCAGCCCACAACCTCGCGCCGGCCCTTCCAGTTGGGAACCAGCATGGCGATGAAGAAGGCCGGCACCACCACGTCGATGGCCACCGCCTTGGGATCGGGCAGGCCGCCGCCGATCACCTGTCCCGCTGTCGAGGACAGGACCCACATGACCCAGGTGAAGCTGCCCGAGCCCACGAAGAAGGCCGCGTCGCGCCCGCCTTGCGAATAGTAACGCATGGTGGCCGCCCAATTGTTGTCGGCCAGCAGGAACAGCGAGGGATAGGATTTCCAGGCCGGCAGCTCACCGAACCAGGGACGCATGGAGGCGGCCATCAGCAGATGGCGCATGTTCACCGTGAAGGTCAGCAGAGCGAGCGCCAGCAGGCTCGGCACGGTCCACTCCGCTTGCCAGCCCTCAAGCGCCACCATCTGGGCGAGGCCGGCGAACACGAGGGCGCTGGAGAGCGCGGTCTCCAGCCAGGAAAAGCCCTTCTGGGCGGAGGCGGCGCCGAAGGCGAGGCCGAACAGCCACATGCCGGGCATGAGCGGCACCATGACGCGCGCCCCGGCCAGAAAGGCGTCGCGGCTGAAGCGCACGGCGGAAGAAGAGGGCGCGTCCATGGGGCTCCACGCGATGGAAGACCCCGCTCATGCCATAGGCCCCCGGACCCACCAACCCGATTTGCGCATGGCGGGAGGGCGAGCTACGCGGCGCGTGCGGGGGAGAGGAGGGGTTCCAGCCCCTCGTCCCAGGGCGGCACCGCGCCATAGAGCGCGGCGAGGTGATCGATGAAGACGCGCACCTTCTGCGGCAGGAAGCGGCGCGAGGGATAGACGGCGAACACGCCGACCCGGCTGGAGGCGTGAAAATCCGGCAGGACCACCTTGAGGCTGCCGGCCCGCAATTCCGGCCCCACATCCCAGGTGGAGCGCAGCGCGATGCCCATGCCCGCCAGAACCGCCGCGCGCACCACTTCGTTGGAATTGGTGCGCAAGGTGGAATGCACGCGCTGCGTCACCGGCCCGTCCGGGCCTTCCAGGCGCCAGGGATCCTGGCTGTGGGTGGCGAGCAGGCGGTGGCCGGCAAGGTCCGCGAAGCTCTCGGGCAAGCCGGCGCGGGCGAGATAGTCGGGCGTCGCGCACAGGACGCGATGGACCGGCGCGAGGCGCCGGGCCACCAGGCTGGAATCCGAGAGGTCCGCGATGCGCACGGCGAGATCAAAGCCTTCGCCCACGATGTCCACGAAGCCGTCGGAGAGTTCGAGATCCACGGTCAGGTCGGGATTGGCCTCCAGCAGCGGGCCGAGATGGGGCGCGATATGCAGGCGACCGAAGGAGGTGGGCGCCGCCACCCGCAGCAGGCCGCGCGCTTCCGACGAGCGGCGGGACAATTGGCTCTCCGCCTCCTCGATGGAGGACAGGATGGTGACGACGCGCTCGTAAAAGCCCTGGCCGGCCTCGGTGAGCGTGACCTTGCGCGTGGTGCGCTGGAACAGGCGCGCGCCGAGCCGCTCCTCCAGCCGCTGGATGCGCTTCGACACCACCGGCGGGGAGAGCGCCAATTCCCGCCCGGCGGCGGAAAGGCTGCCGGCCGTGACGATGCGGGCGAAGATTTCCAGATCGCCGAGATTGCCGAGCAGCGGGCGGGCTTCGGCCACGGCGCGGCGGGGAGCGGAGGGCGGGGCGGGGCGGGGCATTTTTTCCATCTCTCCCGCGATTTTTAACGAAACGCGACATAATCCGCGACGGTTTTTCCGCCTGGAACGATTATAGTGTAGGTGGAGGACACAAACCCAAGGAACATCGCCGAATGAGCCTCAGGCTGCCGGCTGCGGACGAGAGCGTGCTGGCGCGGCGCGCCCAGATCATCGCCGATCTGTCCGCCATCGTGCCCGGAGAGGGCGTCATCTTCCACGAACGGGAGATGAAGCCTTACGAATCCGACGGCGTGACCGCCTACAAGCAGATGCCGCTCGTGGTGGTGCTGCCGCAGACCACCGAACAGGTCTCGCGGGTTCTCAAATACTGCCATGCGGGCGGCATTCGCGTTGTGCCGCGCGGCGCGGGCACCTCGCTCTCGGGCGGCGCGCTGCCGCTTCAGGACGGCGTGCTGCTGGGCATGGGGAAGTTCAACCGGATCCTCGACATCGACTATGCCAATCGCTGCGCCGTGGTGCAGCCGGGCGTGACCAATCTCGGCATCACCCGCGCGGTGGAGCATGAGGGCTTCTATTACGCCCCCGATCCCTCCTCGCAGATCGCCTGCACCATCGGCGGCAATGTGGGGGAGAATTCCGGCGGCGTGCACACGCTGAAATACGGGCTCACCACCAACAATGTGCTGGGCGTCGAGATGGTGCTGATCACCGGCGAGGTGGTGCGGCTCGGCGGCCGGCATCTGGATGCCGGCGGGCTCGATCTTCTGGCGGCGGTGATCGGCTCGGAGGGGCTGTTGGGCGTCGTCACCGAGGTCACGGTGCGCCTGTTGAAGAAGCCGGACGTGGCCCGCGCGGTGCTGGTGGGTTTCCCCACCTCGGAGGATGCGGGCGACTGTGTCGCCAAGATCATCGCCGCCGGCATCATCCCCGCCGGCATCGAGATGATGGACCGCGACGCCATCGCCGCCGCCGAGGCCTTCGTGAAGGTGGGCTATCCGCTGGACGTGGAGGCCCTGCTCATCGTCGAACTGGACGGCCCGGAGGCCGAGTGCGCGCACCTGCTTGAAGAGGTGAGCCGCATCGCCGCCGCCTGCAATTCCTCGACCCTGCGCGTGTCCCGCACGGAGGAGGAGCGGCTCGGCTTCTGGGCGGGCCGCAAGGCGGCGTTCCCCGCGGTGGGGCGGCTCTCGCCCGATTATCTGTGCATGGACGGCACCATTCCGCGCAAGCAATTGCCCCTGGTGCTGACCCGCATGCGCGAATTGTCGGCCCGCTACGGCCTGCGCGTCGCCAATGTCTTCCATGCCGGCGACGGCAATCTGCATCCGCTGATCCTCTATGACGCCAACCAGCCGGGCGAGATGGACAAGGCCGAGGCGTTCGGCGCGGACATTCTGCGCCTGTGCGTGCAGGTGGGCGGCGTGCTGACCGGCGAGCATGGCGTCGGCGTGGAGAAGCGCGACCTGATGCCCGAAATGTTCGACGCGACCGACCTGGCCCATCAGCAGCGCCTCAAATGCGCCTTCGACGACCAGGGCCTGCTCAATCCCGGCAAGGTGTTTCCCACCCTCCATCGCTGCGCGGAACTCGGGCGCATGCATGTGAGCGGCGGGCAGGTGCCCTTCCCCGATCTGCCCCGCTTCTGAGCCGCCGGACATGTCCATGACTGAACAGGTTCGGATTTCCGACGAGGCGGAACTGGTCGCGGCGGTGGCATCGGCCGCCGCGTCGGGCACGCGCCTCGCCATTGCGGGACGGGGCACCAAGCAGGGCATCGGCCGCCCGCTGGAGGTGGCCCGCGTGCTCGATCTCTCCGCATTGTCGGGCGTGACGCTCTATGAGCCCGAGGAACTGGTATTGACCGCGCGCGCGGGCACGCCGCTCAGTGAAATCACCGCGCTCTTGGCACAGAACCGCCAGATGCTCGCCTTCGAGCCCATGGATACCGGGCCGATCTTCGGCGCGGCGGCGGGAGACGGCACGCTCGGCGGCCTGTTCGCCTGCAACCTCTCCGGCCCGCGCCGCCTCAGCCATGGCGCGGTGCGCGACCACGCTTTGGGGATCCGCGCCGTCTCGGGGCGCGGGGAAGTGTTCAAGTCGGGCGGGCGGGTGATGAAGAATGTCACCGGCTATGACCTGCCGCGCATGCTGGCCGGCTCGTTCGGCACGCTCGCGGTGATGAGCGATATCACGCTGAAGGTTCTCCCCACCCCGGAGACCGAGGAGACGCTCGTGGTGTTCGGCCTCGACCCGGCCTCGGCCGCGCGGGCCATGAGCGCGGCCATGGGCTCGTCCTGCGAGGTCTCCGGCGCCGCCACCCTGCCGGCCGAGATCGCGCGCCGCCGGCCCGAGGCCCCCGCGGACGTGTCCGTCACCGCCTTTCGCCTGGAGGGCTTCGCCCCGTCCGTGCGGGCGCGCCGGGCCATGCTGATTTCCGTCCTGATGCCCTTCGGCGCGGTGGAAGTGCTGGACGAGGCCGCCTCGCGCGCCTTCTGGGTCCTGGTGCGCGACGCGCTGCCCTTTGCCGGCACCGCGCCGCGCGCGCTCTGGCGCATCTCCACCGCCCCCATGGCGGGGCCGGTCCTGGGGCGTGCGCTGTCCGAGGCGCTGGGCGCGGAGACCTTCTGCGATTGGGCCGGCGGGCTGGTCTGGGCGCTCATGCCGGACGAGGCCGCCCGCGCCGCAGATGTGCGCGCCGCGCTCGCGCCCCATGGCGGCCACGCGACCTTGCTGCGCGGCACGCCGGAGGCACGGGCCGGCGCCGTCTTCCAGCCGCTGGAGGCGAATCTCGCCGCCCTGACCGCGCGGGTCAAAGCCAGCTTCGACCCGCGCGGCATTCTCAATCCGGGGCGCATGTATGCGGGGATGTGAGCGCGTGCGTCGTCTGCGGGAGGCGTATCGATGAAGACCGAATTCTCCCTCGCCCAGCTTGCGGACCCACGCATCGCGGAGGCCGACCGCATCCTGCGGGCCTGCGTCCATTGCGGCTTCTGCACCGCCACCTGCCCGACCTATGTGCTGCTGGGCGATGAATTGGATAGTCCGCGCGGGCGCATCTATCTCATCAAGGACATGCTGGAAAATGACCGCCCCGCAGATGCGGAGGTGGCTAAGCATATCGATCGCTGCCTGTCCTGCCTGTCCTGCATGACCACTTGCCCCTCGGGCGTGCACTACATGCATCTGGTGGATCAGGCGCGGGTGCATGTGGAGGAGACCTATCGGCGCCCTCTGATGGACCGCCTCTATCGGGCCGTTCTGGCGCGCGTCCTCCCCTATCGGGACCGCTTCCGTCTCGCCATGCTGGGCGCGGTGGCGGCCAAGCCCCTCGCGCCTTTGCTTGCGGCCATTCCGGCCCTGCGGCCCGCCGCCGCCATGCTGCGCCTCGCCCAATGGCCGCGCGGGCGCAGCGCGGACGAGGTGCCAGGCGTGCGGCCCGCGAACGGCCCGCGCCGCGCGCGCGTCGCGCTTCTCGCCGGCTGTGCGCAGCCGGCGCTGCGGCCCGAGATCGACGCGGCCGCCCTGCGCCTGCTGAACCGCATGGATGTGGAGGTGGTGCGGGTGGCGGGCGAGGGCTGCTGCGGCTCCCTGGTCCATCACATGGGTCGCGCCGAGCAAGCCCATGGGCTCGCCCGCGCCAATATCGATGCCTGGATCCGCGAGATGGACGGGCCGGGTCTTGATGCCATCCTCGTGACGGTGTCGGGCTGCGGCACCTCCATCAAGGATTACGGCCATGTCTTCCGCCTCGATCCCGCCTATGCGGACAAGGCGGCGCGGGTCTCGGCCATCGCCCGGGACATCACCGAATTCGTGGCGGCGCAGGGCCTGCCCGCGGGGCGGGACATGGGCGTGCGGGTCGGCTATCACGCGGCCTGCTCGCTCCAGCACGGCCAGAAGATCAAGGGCCCGCCGGTGGCCCTGCTGAAGGGGGCCGGATTCACCGTCGCCGAGCCGTTCGAAAGCCATTTGTGCTGCGGCTCGGCCGGCACCTACAACATGCTCCAGAGCGAGATCGCGGGCCGCCTGCGCGACCGCAAGGTGAGCCATCTGGAAGCGCTCGCCCCGGACGTGATCGCCTCGGGCAATATCGGCTGCCTCACCCAGATCGGCAGCGGCACGCGCATTCCCACCGTCCATACGGTGGAGCTTCTGGACTGGGCGACGGGCGGGCCGGCCCCCGCCGCGCTGGCGCATCGCTCTGCCGCGTGACGACTGTTTCCGGTCGGGCGAAAAACTGTTGCCGCGCGGTGCTATAAACGCCGCCGCGCGACATGGGCTAGAGCGTGATCCGATCAGGTATCAACCTGATCGGTAAAATGGT
The DNA here is from genome assembly GCA_040755535.1 of Pseudomonadota bacterium. Classification (GTDB taxonomy): domain Bacteria; phylum Pseudomonadota; class Alphaproteobacteria; order Rhizobiales; family Xanthobacteraceae; genus Aquabacter. The sequence continues at coordinate 45,769 of JBFMAV010000004.1, forward strand.
CTCTAGAGCAGCGGTCTCAGTCGCTGCCCTGAGGACAGGCCCCGCGTCGCGTACACCCTTAGGTCCGGAGACCTGATGCCGCGTCCCTTCGATCTCAGCCTTTATCTGGTCACCGACCCGCGTCTCACCGCAGAGCGCGGCCTTCTGGAGACGGTGCGCGCTGCGGTCGCCGGCGGCGTGACGCTGGTGCAGCTGCGCGACCCGGAGGCGAAGGGCCGCGCGCTCGCCGAACAGGCGCGCGCTCTGCTCGACCTGCTGCGCCCGCTCGGCATCCCACTGCTGATCAATGACCGCGTGGATGTGGCGGTGGCGGTGGGGGCGGACGGCGTTCATCTCGGTCAGGACGATCTCGCGCCCGCTGCCGCCCGCGCGATGCTGGGGCCGGAGCGCATTCTCGGCCTCTCCGTGGGCACGCTGGAGGAATTGGCCGGCTCCGATCTGTCGGGCGTGGATTATCTCGGCACCGGTCCTGTGCGCGGCACCGGCACCAAGGCCGATGCGGGCGCGGCCATCGGGGTTGCGGGATTTGCGGCGGTGCGGGCGCGGGTGTCGCTGCCCATGGTCGCCATTGGCGGCCTTGATCGCTCGGCCGTGCGGGATCTCATTCAGGCGGGCGCGGACGGCGTGGCCGTCGTGTCCGCCATCTGCGCGGCGCCGGACGTCCAGTCCGCCGCCCGCGCGCTGCGGGAGGAAATCGTCTCCGCCCGCGCCTGACTTTCCGCGCGCCTCCGGCGCCAGACTGTGTGTGTTTCGCGTTGTCCAAGGTCCAGACAGAGGGAGACCGACATCATGTCGACGCTCGCCGCCCCGGAAGGGGTCGTGATTACCGGTGCGCTCGCGCCGCGCTACGAGGACATCCTCACCCCCGAGGCCCTTGCGTTCGTCGCGGACCTGCACCGCGCCTTCAACGCCACGCGCTTGGAGCTTTTGGCCGCACGCGACGCGCGCCAGGCGCGGTTCGATGCGGGGGAATTGCCCGATTTCCTGCCCGAGACGGCGGCGGTGCGCGCGGCCGACTGGGACATCGCCCCCCTGCCGAACGACCTTCTGGACCGCCGCGTGGAAATCACCGGCCCGGTGGACCGCAAGATGATCGTCAATGCGCTGAATTCCGGCGCCAAGGTCTTCATGGCGGATTTCGAGGATGCCTCCTCGCCGCTCTGGTCCAATATGATCGAGGGCCAGATCAATCTGAAGGACCGCTGGGCGGGCGCGATCGACTTCCACGATCCCTCTAACGGCAAGGATTACAAGCTCGGCCCGAACCCGGCCGTGCTGATCATCCGTCCGCGCGGCTGGCATTTGCCGGAAGTGCATATGGAGGTGGATGGGGAGCCCGTGTCGGGCGCGCTGTTCGATTTCGGCCTCTATGCCTTCCACAATGCCAAGCCCGCTTTGGCACAGGGCTCCGGCCCTTATTTCTACCTGCCCAAGACCGAGAGCCATCTGGAAGCGCGGCTGTGGAACGAGGTGTTCTCGTTTGCCGAGGACAAGCTCGGCCTGGAGCCGAAGACCATCAAGGCCACGGTGCTGATCGAGACGCTGCCGGCCGTGTTCGAGATGGACGAGATCCTCTACGAGCTGCGCGACCATGTGGCGGGCCTCAATATCGGCCGCTGGGACTACATCTTCTCCTTCATCAAGCGGCTCGGGAAGAATGCGCGGTTCCTCACCCCGGACCGCGCCCGCATGGTGATGAGCGAGGCTTTCCTGAAGGCCTATGGGGCGCTGCTGGTGAAGACCTGCCATCGCCGCAAGGCGTTTGCCATGGGCGGCATGGCGGCGCAGATCCCCGTCAAGGGCGATCCGGCCGCGAACGAGGCGGCCTTCGCCAAGGTGCGGGCGGACAAGGAGCGCGAAGCGGGCGACGGCTGTGACGGAACCTGGGTGGCCCATCCCGACCTCGTGCCGGTGGCGCGCGAGGTGTTCGACCGCCTGATGCCGGGGCCGAACCAGCGCGAGAAGCTGCGGGCCGACGTGAATGTCACCCGCGACGATCTGCTGGTGGTCCATCAGGGACCGCGCACCGAGGCGGGACTGCGGGAAAATATCCGCGTCGGGGTGCAATATATCGAGGCGTGGCTGCGCGGGCGCGGCGCGGTGCCGCTCTACAATCTCATGGAAGATGCGGCCACCGCCGAGATCAGCCGTGCGCAGATCTGGCAGTGGATCCATCTGTCCGCGCCCCTCGACGACGGCCGGGTGGTGACCGGGGCGCTGTTTTCCGCCCTGCTGGACGACGAAATGGCCAAGCTGCGCGAGACGCTGGGCCCGAGCGTGTTCGCCGCCGGCCGCTTTCCTGAGGCGATCAAGCTCTATTCCGACATGACGCTGGCGAAGGAGTTCGAGGAATTCCTGACCCTGCCGGCCTATCGCCTCATCGCCTGATCGAGAGGGGCGGGCCGTGGCCCGCCCCCTCGCCACGTCATATTACCTAACGTAAACTTTAACGAAATTTCATGCGCGCCCGCCCTTCCACCGTCACAGGCCCATGCTCATATGCGGCCCATTGATGGACCGGAGCGGACCCATGACCCCCGACGAGCGTTCCCTGATTGACGGCCTGTTCGACCGCCTGGAGGGCGCGGCGGCGCAGCCGCGCGATGCCGATGCGGAGGCGCTGATCGCGCGGCGCGTCCAGCGCGCGCCCTATGCGCCCTATGCGCTCGCCCAGACCGTGCTGGTGCAGGACCACGCCCTTCAGCAGGCCGCCGCGCGTATCCAGGAGCTTGAGGAGCAACTGAGCCGTCAGACGCAGCCTGCCGCCGCCCCGGCCTCGTCGGGGAGCTTCCTCGGTGGTCTTCTCGGCGGGCGCGGCACGTCCGTCCCCTCCACCGGCAATCGGGGCATGGCGCTGCCCCAGCAGGGGAGCGGATATACCGCGCCCGGCTACCAGCCCTCCGCCAGTGGCTACACGTCCCCCGGCTTCAACCAGGGCGGCTATGCCCAGCCCCAGCCCCAGCCGCCCGCGGCCGGTCCCTGGGCGCAGCAGCGTTCCGGCTTCGGCGGCGGCGGCTTCCTTCAGGGCGCGCTGGCGACGGCGGCCGGCGTCGCGGGCGGCGCGCTCCTTTATGACGGCATCCGCAACATGATGTCCGGCGGCACTGGCCCCATCGCGGAGCAGGCGGCCCTCTTGGACCCCGGGCAGGCGGCCGGCGATCTTGGCCAGCAGGCGCAGGAGGCCCTCGGCGGCAATCCCTGGGGCGCGGGCGGGCAGGACACGTCCGCCCAGGATGCCGGCTTCGTCGATGACGGCTCGCAGGACGCCTCGGTCCAGGATGCCAGCTACGGCAATGACGATGGCGGCTGGGACGCGGGCGGCGGCGACGATTCCAGCTGGACCTGATGCGGGACGCTGACCGCCCCGCCGCATGGCGGGGCGTGGTCCGTCTCAGTCCATGATGCAGGCGCGCACCGTCACCCGATAGGTGCGCTCCCGCCCCAGCATGTGCGCCTCATAGGCGCCCCGGAACAGGCTGGCGAGCGCGGGATGGCGCACATTCAGCCCGCCCGCATAGGTGCCGATGGCCGGCAGAACCATGCGCTGGCCGTCGGTGGCGAAGCAGCGGCGGCGAATGGTCCGTCCGCGCACCGCGATCCGCGCGGCGGGATGGAGATGGCCCGCGACTTCCCCCGGCTCGCCCGCCGCTTGCGGCTCGTGGCGGAACACCAGCGGGCCGATGCGGGCCTCCACCGCCCAGTCGCCCTCCAGGAGCGGCGAGGGGGTGGGATCGTGATTTCCGGCGATCCAGATGAAAGAGCGCCCCGCCTGAAGGGCGCGCAGGCGGACGTGGGCCTCGCGGGTGAGCCGGGCGGCGCCGTCCCCGTCATGGAAGCTGTCGCCGAGCGCGATGAGCGTGCGCGGCCGCCAGCGCGTCACCATGGCCTCCAGCTGGGTCAGGGTGTCGGCGGTGTCGTAAGGGGGCAGCATGCGGCCCCGCCGTGCCAGGGATGAGCCCTTTTCCAGGTGCAGGTCAGCCACCGCGAGCAGCCCCTCGGCGGGCCAGAACAGCCCGCCGGCGGGATCAAGCAGCACCTCGGCGCCGCGCAGCGCCAGGATCGGATGCGGAACGGAATCGGAACGCGCGAGCATGTCCGGATATTGCCCATCCCATCGGCGGCGGCAAGCCGCCGTCGCTCATTTGAAAAGGTGGCGCAGGCCCGAGGGCTGGCACCGCAGATATTGGTTCGCGGCATGGACACTGTCGCCCAGCGCGGCCGCCGCGTGCCAGGGCCAGCGCGGATCGTACAAAATGCCGCGCGCCAGCGCGATGGCGTCCGCCTTGCCGGAGGTCAGGATCTCCTCCGCATGGGCCGGGTCGGTGATCAGCCCGACCGCGAGGGTCGGCAGTCCCGTCTCGGCGCGGATGCGGTCCGCGAAGGGCACCTGATAGCCCGGCGCGATGGTGATCTGCTGGTCGGCGGAAAGCCCGCCCGAGGAGACGTGGATCACATCCAGGCCGCGCGCCTTCAGTTCGCGGGCGAACACCACGCTCTGCTCCAGGTCCCAGCCGCCATCCACCCAATCGGTCGCGGAGATGCGCACGAAGACCGGCATGGCCTCGGGCAGCGCCGCGCGCACCGCCTCGAACACTTCCAGGGGGAAGCGCATGCGGTTCTCCAGCACGCCGCCATAGGAATCGGTGCGCACATTGGAGAGGGGGGAGAGGAACTGGTGCAGCAGATAGCCGTGGGCGGCATGGATCTCGACCATGTCGAAGCCGATCCGGGCCGCGCGCCGGGCGGTGTCCACGAAGGCGGCCTTCACCCGTTCCAGGCCATCGGCATCGAGCGCGAGCGGCGCGGGATCGGCGCCGTGGAAGGACAAAGCCGAGGGGGCGACCGGCACCCAGCCGCCATCCGCCGCCGCGATCCGTCCGCCGCCCTTCCAGGGATAATTCACCGACGCTTTTCGCCCCGCATGGGCGATCTGCACGCCGATGGGCATGGGCGACCAGGCCCGTATCCGCCGCACCACGTCGGCGAGCGCGCTCTCCGTCTCGTCGGACCAGAGGCCGAGGTCCCAGGGCGAGATGCGCCCTTCCGGCTCCACCGCTGTCGCTTCGAGGATCAGCAGGCCCGCGCCCGACTGGGCGAGATTGCCCAGATGCATCAGGTGCCAGTCGGAGGCGATGCCGTCGCGCGCCGAATATTGGCACATGGGCGCGATGACGATGCGGTTGTCCAGGGTGAGGCCGCGCAAGGACCAGGGCGTGAACAAGGCGGACATGAGGGGTTCCCCGTAAGTGCACAGGGACAATAAGGCGCCCTTCGCGTCTGGCAAGTCGGGGACGGGTGTCGTGCCCCGCCCCTCACGCAGCCCTGATGCGCGCCGGCGCTCCCGCTGCGTTCAGCCCTCGCCGTCGCGCTTGCCCTCCAGGATGCGCTGGGTGAGCACCACGGAGGGCACGACCGGCGTCATGGGGTGGGTCTTGCGCAGCAGATGCCATCCGCCCCACAGCAGGAAGGCGAGGATGGGAATGGAGGCGATGGTGAAGGTGCCGTTGGGATAATCCAGCGCCATCATCACCAGCACGCCCGCGAGAAACGCGAGGGTGAGATAGGAGGTGAAGGGCGCGAACGGCATGCGGAAAGTCACCGGCGCCGCCTCGCCCCGGTTGATGGCCTGCCTCAGCTTGATCTGGCACACCAGGATGAAGGCCCAGGTGGAGATGATGCCGAGCGAGGCGATGTTGAGCACGATCTCGAACACCCGCGAGGGCACGAGATAGTTCAGCACCACGCCCACCGCATAGATGGAGACGGTCACCATGATGCCGGCGAACGGCACGGAATGGGAGTTGAGCTTGGCGAGCAGCGGCGGCGCCGAGCCGCCCATGGCCAGCGAGCGCAGCACGCGGCCCGTGGAATAGAGCCCGGAATTCAGGCTGGAGAGGGCGGCGGTGAGCACCACGATGTTCATCACCGTGCCGATGCCGGGCACGCCCAGCGCCGTGAAGAAGGTGACGAACGGGCTCTCCTTGGCGCTGTACACGCTCCAGGGCAGCAGGCAGACCAGCAGCACCACGGAGCCCACATAGAACAGCGCGATGCGCCAGATGACGCCGTTGATGGCGCGCGGCAGCACGGTCTTGGCGTCCTGGCATTCGCCGGAGGCGATGCCGATCAGCTCGATGCCCGCATAGGCGAACACCACGCCCTGCACCAGCACCAAAGCGGGCAGGATGCCATGGGGAAAGAAGCCGCCATTCTCGGTGATGAGATGGAAGCCGGTGGGATGGCCCGCCACCTGATGGCCGGTACCCAGGATCAGCGTTCCGATGATCAGGAACAGCGTGAGCGCCGCCACCTTGATGAGGGCGAACCAGAATTCCATCTCGCCGAAATACTTGACATTGATGAGGTTCAGCGCCGTCACCAGGCACATGGCGATGAAGGCGAAGACCCATTGCGGCACGTCGGCGAAGGTGCCCCAATATTGCATGTAGAGCGCGACCGCCGTGCAATCGACGATGCCGGTCATGGCCCAGTTCAGGAAGTACATCCAGCCGGCCACATAGGAGGCCCGCTCACCCAGAAATTCGCGGGCATAGGACACGAAGCTGCCGCTGCTCGGCCGGTGCATCACCAGTTCGCCCAGCGCCCGCAGGATCATGAAGGCGAAGAAACCGCACACCAGATAGACGATGGCGAGCGAGGGGCCGGCTTGCTCCAGCCGGCTGCCGGCACCGAGGAACAGGCCGGTGCCGATGGCCCCGCCAATGGCGATCATCTGAACCTGGCGGCGCCCGAGGCCCTGGTGGAGCCCATCATCGTGCGAGGCCAGCCACGCCTTCTTGTCGAAGGCGCTGACGTCGATGTTTTCGTCCGGAGACAGGTCGTCCGCCGCGCTCGTCATATAAAAACGTCCCCCTGCAACGCTCTACGCCGCCCGAACGCCTCTGGTCGCCATGGACCCCGCGCCCGGCCGTGTCAGCATGCGATCAGGCAAGGATTGCGCCAAGCATTTTATTTCTCGGCTAAAAAGATCGCCGGGTCAGGCGCTAGCCCATGGCCTCCGCCACCAATTGGTCCTCGGCTTCCGCCAGCAGATCCTCGGTCGTGTCTGCGGACGCAATGGTTTCCCGGCCGATTTCCAGCAGGACCGGGACCGACAACGGCGATACGCGCGCGAGCGGCTGATGCACGATATGTCCCCGGATGCGCGCCAGAAGGTCGGAAAGCCGGCGCACGTCCAGCAGCCCCGTCGCGGCGTCGGCGCGTGCCGCTTTCAGCAGCATATGGTCGGGTTCATGGCGCCGCAGCACGTCATAGACGAGATCGGTGGAGATGGTGACCTGCCGCTTGGTTTTCTCCTTGCCGGGAAAGCGCCGCTCGATCAGGCCGGCAATGACGGCGCAGGTGCGGAAGGTGCGCTTCATGAGCACGCTCTCGTCCAGCCACGCCTCCAGGTCGTCGCCCAGCATGTCCGCGTCGAACAGGGCATCGAGGGAGAGCCGCCCGTCCTTCGCCGCCGCCCCCATGTCGCCGGCGGCATAGATGGCGATGGCATAGTCGTTGGCGACGAAGCCGAGCGGCTTGAGCCGCGCCCGATCGAGGCGGCGGGTCAGCAGCATGCCGAGCGTCTGGTGCGCGAGGCGCCCTTCGAAGGGATAGCAGACCAGATAATAGCGCCCGGCGCGGGCGAAGGTTTCCACCAGCAGGTCGGAACGGCCCGGCAGGCGCGAGCGCGCTTTCTGCAATTCGAGCCAGTCACGCACCTGGCCCGGCAGGCTCGCCCAGCGGTCCGGCTGCGAGAGCAGCGCGCGCACCCCCGCCGCGAGGAAGGTGGAGAGCGGAAACTTCCCCCCGTCATAAGAGGGCACCTTGGGCTCGGTGGCGGCGGTGCGGGACACATAGATCTCGTCCTCCACCATGGCGTCGTAGCGCAGGATCTCGCCCGCGAAGACGAAGGTGTCGCCCGGCACCATGGTCTCGACGAAATATTCCTCCACCTCCCCCAGCACCTTGCCCCCATAGCGCGGTCGCCCGGCGACCCCGCCGCGCGCCGCGCCGCGCGCGGAGACGAGGCGCACCTTGATCATGGTGGCCTCGACGATGGTGCCCACATTCATGCGGTAGGATTGGGCGATGGCGGGGTTCGCCACGCGCCATAGCCCGTCCTTGGTGCGGCGGATCTTGGCGAACCGCTCATAGGCGCGCAGCGCGTAGCCGCCGGTCGCGACGAAATCCACCACCCGCGCGAAATCCTCCGCGTCGAGATGGCGGTAGGGCGCGGCTGATCGCACCTCCGCCAGCAAACCCTCCTGGGAGAAGGGCGCCGCGCAGGCCATGCCGAGCACATGCTGGGCCAGCACATCGAGGGCGCCGGTGCGCTCGGGCGGGGTGTCCTGCGCCCCGACGCGCACCGCCTCCAAGGCGGCCCGGCATTCCAGCACCTCGAACCGGTTGGCCGGGACGAGGACCGCATGGGAGCTTTCGTCCAGCCGGTGATTGGCGCGGCCGATGCGCTGCATGAGGCGCGAGGAACCCTTGGGCGCGCCCACATTGATCACCTGGTCCACATCGCCCCAATCAATGCCGAGATCGAGCGAGGAGGTGCAGACCACGGCTTTCAGCCGGCCCGCCGCCATGGCGCTTTCCACGCGCCGGCGCTGCTCCACGTCCAGCGAGCCGTGATGCAGGGCGATGGGCAGATTGTCGTCATTGATGCGCCAGAGTTCCTGGAACAGGAATTCCGCCTGCCAGCGGGTATTCACGAAGACGAGGCTCATGCGCCGCGCCTTCAGCAGCCCATAGACCTCCGGCAAGGCGTGCAGGGCGGTGTGGGTCGCCCAGGGCATCTTGGCCCGGCTGTCGAGAATGGACAGGTCCGGCGCCGCCCCGCCCTGCGCCACGACGAGAGAGGCACGGCGATCCTCGCCCTCGGCCTGCGCCACCAGATAGCGCCGCAGATCGTCCGGCTCGGCCACCGTGGCGGAAAGGCCCACCGCCTGGAGGCCCGGCGCGATGGCGCGCAGGCGTGCCAGGGCCAGCGCGAGCAAGTCGCCGCGCTTGGACGTCACGAGGGCATGGAGTTCATCCAGGACCACCCGCCGCAGGCCGGCGAACAGATGCTCCCCATCCTTGGAGGCGAGCAGCAAGGAGAGCTGTTCCGGCGTGGTGAGCAGGATGTCGGGCGGGTCGCGTCTTTGGCGCTGGCGGCGGGAGGTCGGCGTGTCGCCCGTTCGGGTCTCGACGCGGATTTTCAGCCCCATTTCCCCGATGGGAGCCTCCAAATTGCGCGCGATATCCACCGCCAGGGCTTTCAGCGGCGAAATATAAAGCGTGTGCAGGGGCGAAACGGGCGCGGGGGGCGCCCGCCCCGCTGCCTCCGCCTTGCGCTTCGGCTTTGTGCCCGCGCTCAGTTCCACCAGGCTCGGGAGGAAACCGGCCAGCGTCTTGCCCGCGCCGGTGGGGGCGATGAGCAGGGCGGAGCGCCCGGCCCGCGCCTCGGCCAGCAGATCCAGCTGATGCGCGCGCGGCGCCCATCCGCGCGCGGCGAACCAGTCGAGGAAAAGGGGAGGCAGGGCGCGCGCGCCCTCAAAATCGGTGTCCGGCACGGAGCTTAAGGTAATGCGCCTGTGTCCCGAGTGCGATGGGCGCGCGGCGACGTTCGGCCTTAATCGGGCGTCAACCAAGCTCGGCCATCCTGCGCCCTTGAAACCTTGCCCGGGAGTTCTGGCCCATGATGTCGCGCGCCGACCGCACCGTGCTGAGCGAATGGTGGTGGACGGTCGATCGCCTGCTGCTGGGCAGCCTGTTCGTGCTGATGATGATCGGCATCGTGCTGTGCCTTGCGGCGAGCCCGCCCATCGCCGCGCGCCTCGGCATTCCCGACCCGTTCCACTTCGTGCAGCGCCAGGTTCTGTTCCTGATCCCGGCCGCCGCCGTCATGCTCTTCACCTCCTTCCTGTCGCCCCGCACCATCCGGCGGGTGTGCATGGTGATCTTCCTGCTGTTCTGGGTGCTGCTGTTCGCCACCCTGGTCATCGGCCCGGAAGTGAAGGGCGCGCGCCGCTGGCTGATGATCGCCGGCATCACCCTCCAGCCCTCCGAATTCATCAAGCCCGCCTTCGTGGTGCTGGCCTCCTGGCTGTTCGCCGAAAGCGGCCGGCGGCCGGAAATGCCGGCCCAGTTGCTCGCCATCGGTCTGCTCGGCGCCGTGGTCCTGCCGCTGGTGCTGCAGCCCGACTTCGGCCAGACCATGCTGATCTGCCTCGTGTGGGGCGCGCTGTTCTTCCTCGCGGGCCTGCGCTGGATCTGGATGGTGGGGCTGATCGGCTTCGGCCTCGGGGGTGCGGTGCTCGCCTATAATGTGGTGCCGCACGTGCGAAAGCGGATCGACCGCTTCCTCGATCCCGCCACCGGCGACACCTACCAGATCGACACCGCGCTCCAGAGCTTCGCCCATGGCGGCTGGTTCGGACAGGGGCCGGGCGAGGGCACGGTGAAGCGCATCCTGCCCGACGGCCACACCGACTTCATCTTCGCCGTGGCGGCGGAGGAGTTCGGCGTCATCCTGTGCCTGATCCTCCTCTCCTTGTTCGCCTTCATCATCATCCGCAGCCTCACCCGGGCGCTGGACGAGCAGGACCCCTTCGCGCGCTTCGCCGCCAGCGGGCTCGCGCTGCTGTTCGGCCTCCAGGCCTCCATCAATATGATGGTGAACGTGCATCTCATGCCCGCCAAGGGCATGACTCTGCCCTTCATCTCCTATGGCGGCTCCTCGCTGATCTCGCTCGCCTTCGGCATGGGCATGCTGCTCGCCTTCTCCCGCCGCCGCCCCGGCGCGGTCGCGCTGGCGGCCCTGAGCGCCCCGCCGCCCGAGCCGCGCGGGGGAGCGGCGCATCCGGCATGAGCAATCCCGTCAAGCCCCTGATCCTGCTGGCGGCCGGCGGCACCGGCGGCCATCTGTTCCCCGCCGAGGCGCTCGCCGGGGCGCTGGTGGCGCGCGGATTCCGGGTGGACCTCGCCACCGACGATCGCGCGCGGCGCTATGCGGATGCGTTTCCCGCCGGCGCCATGCATGTGCTGCCTGCCGAGACCGTGCGCGGACGCTCGCCCCTCGCTCTGGCAAAGACCGCCTGGGCGCTCGGCACCGGTCTTCTGTCCGCGCTCGCGCTGCTGCACCGGCTGAAGCCGGCGGCTGTGGTGGGCTTTGGCGGCTATCCGACCTTGCCGCCGCTCATCGCCGCGCGAATTCTGGGCGTGCCGACCCTCATCCATGAGGCGAACGGCGTGATGGGCCGCGCGAACCGGCTGCTGGCGAGCCGGGTCAGCGCCATTGCCACCGGCTTTCCCGATCTGGTCTCCGCCGAGCCTGAACTGGCCCGCAAGGCGGTGTGGACCGGAAATCCCCTGCGCCCCGCCGTGATCGCGGCGGCGGGCACGCCCTATCCCGACCCGTCCGGGACGCTGGGGCTCCTGGTGTTCGGCGGCAGCCAGGGCGCGCGGGTCATGTCGGACATCGTGCCCGACGCCCTCCTGCGCCTTCCGCCCGACCTGCGCGCGCGTCTGCGGGTTGTCCAGCAGGCGCGCGAGGAGGATATAACGCGGGTGCGCGCTGCCTATGACACGGCGGGAGTCGCGGCCGAGATCGCGCCGTTCTTCAAGGATCTGCCGGCGCGCATGGCGGCGGCGCATCTGGTCATCTCCCGCTCCGGCGCGCTGACGGTCGCCGAGCTTGCCGCCATCGGCCGGCCCGCCATTCTCGTGCCGCTGCCCAACGCGCTCGATCAGGACCAGGCCGCCAATGCCCGCTCCCTTCAGAAGATCGGCGGCGCCGAGCTGATCCTTCAGGATCGCTTCACGCCGGACCACCTCGCCGCCGTGCTCGCGCGCCTGTGCGCGGACGGCGGGGCATTGACGGATATGGCGCGAGCCGCCAGAAGCGCCGGAACACTGGACGCGGCCGACCGCCTCGCGGACGCGGTCGCCCGGCTGGCGCGGGGGGCGCCGGTAACCTGAGGCGCGCGCGGCCGCACGGAATGCGGGCGCCCGCCAGACTCGTTTCGCGCTTTCGGCCCGAAGGCGTTCTCTAACCCCAATCTGGGCCGCGTCCCGATCGGTGCCGCCACCGGGACGCCCGGCCCCGAGGAAAGTCTGACCATGAAGCTCCCCCAGGCCCTCGGCTCGATCCATTTCGTCGGCATCGGCGGCATCGGCATGAGCGGCATCGCCGAGGTGCTGCACAATCTCGGCTATCAGGTGCAGGGCTCGGACGTGGCCGAGAGCGCCAACGTGAAGCGCCTGCGGGACATGGGCATCGCGGTCATGATCGGCCATGCGGCGGCCAATGTGGACGCGGCCGACGTGGTGGTGGTCTCCTCCGCCATCAAGCGCGACAATCCCGAGCTTCAGGCCGCCCGCGCCCGCCGCCTGCCGGTGGTGCGCCGCGCCGAGATGCTGGCCGAGCTGATGCGCCTCAAGAGCTGCGTCGCCATCGCCGGCACCCACGGCAAGACCACCACCACCTCGCTGGTCGCCACCTTGTTGGATGCCGGGGGCATGGACCCGACCGTCATCAATGGCGGCATCATCAATGCCTATGGCACCAATGCCCGGCTTGGCGACGGCGACTGGATGGTGGTGGAGGCGGACGAGAGCGACGGCACCTTCCTGAAGCTGCCCGCCGAAGTCGCCATCGTCACCAATATCGACCCCGAGCACCTCGACCATTTCAAGACCTTCGAGCGGGTGCAGGAGGCCTTCAAGAGCTTCGTGGAAAACCTGCCTTTCTATGGCTTCGCGGTGATGTGCATCGACCACCCGGTGGTGCAGGCGCTGGTGGGCCATGTGGAGGACCGCCGCGTCATCACCTATGGCGAAAATCCCCAGGCGGACGTGCGCCTCGTGGATGTGGACCTGAAGGGCGGGATCACCAAGTTCAACGTCCTGTTCCGCGATCGCGCCAACGGCGCGGTGCATCGCCTGGAGGGCCTGCGCCTGCCCATGCCGGGGCGCCACAATGCCCTGAACGCCACCGCCGCCATCGCGGTGGCCCATGAACTGGGCATCGCGGACGCGAAGATCGTGGAGGCGCTCGGCCAGTTCGGCGGCGTCAAGCGGCGCTTCACCCGCACCGGAGAGTGGAACGGCGTCACCATCTATGACGATTACGGCCATCATCCCGTGGAGATCGCGGCGGTGCTGCGCGCCGCGCGGGCGGCGAGCGAGGGGCAGGTGATCGCGGTGGTGCAGCCGCACCGCTATACCCGCCTCGCCTCGCTGTTCGACGACTTTTCCACCTGCTTCAACGATGCCGACCACGTCATCGTCGCCCCGGTCTATGCGGCGGGCGAGGCCCCCATTCCCGGCGCGGACCGCGACCATCTGGTGCAGGGCCTGCGGGCGCGGGGCCACCGCTCGGTGACGGCGCTGGACGGGCCGGAGCATCTCGCCGGGCTGATCGCCGGCATCGCCAAGCCGGGCGATTATGTGATCTGCCTCGGCGCCGGCAACATCACCCAATGGGCCTATGCGCTGCCGGGGGAATTGGCGGCCGGGGCGGCCGACGCGCGCTGACCTTTGGTCAAGGTTGCGCCACCGGGGAAGAGCCGTTAGGCACATCGCACCGCAACGCACCAGGGGTTGGCCGGAATGACGCGCACGCTCTGGGTCGCGACGGGGAGCGTTAGTATCGGGCTGCTCGTGCTCGCGCTCAAATCCGCCGCGTGGTGGGTCACGGGCTCGGTCGCCCTGCTGTCCGACGCGCTGGAAAGCATCATCAACGTCGCCGCCTCGCTCGCGGCCCTCGTGGCGCTGAACATCAGCGCCCGTCCGGCGGACGACAATCATCCCTACGGCCACCACAAGGCGGAGTATTTTTCCGCCGTGCTCGAAGGGGTGCTGATCGTGCTCGCGGCAGGCTCGATCCTGCGCGAGGCCTATTTCGGCTTCCTCGACCCGCGCATGCCCCACCAGCCCTTCGAGGGCGTGGTGCTGAACGGCCTCGCCACGCTCATCAATGGCGCCTGGTGCACGGTCCTGCTGCGGTGCGGGCGCAAATGGCGCTCGCCCGCCTTGGTGGCCGATGGCCGGCATCTTCTGACCGACGTGGTCACCTCCATCGGCGTGCTGGCGGGATTCGTTCTGGTGCCCGTCACCGGCTGGCCGCAACTCGATCCCATTCTGGCGGGCATCGTCGCGGTCAATATCCTGTGGACCGGCTGGAGCCTGATGCGCGAGTCCGTGGGCGGCCTCATGGACGAGGCGCCCGCCCCCGAGGTGGTGGCGCGCATCAAGGACCTGGTGTCCACCCATGCGGACGGGGCCATCGAGGCCCACGACCTGCGCACCCGCCATGCCGGCCGCATGACCTTCGTGGAATTCCACCTCGTGGTGCCCGGCGACATGACGGTGGCCGCCGCCCACGACATTTGCGACCGCATCGAACGCGCCTTCGAGACCGACATGGACGACATGGTCATCACCATCCATGTGGAGCCCGAGGGCGAGGCCAAGCATCGCGGCGTGGTGGTGCTGTGACGGTATTTGGCATTGGCGCGCGAAAGCCCTAAACCGGCGCCCATGAGCTTTCCCGATCTGCTTGCGGACCTTGCGCACGAATTGCCCGATCTGCGCGGCCGCTTCTCGGCCAATGCGCCGCTGGCGCCGCTGACGTGGTTTCGCGTGGGCGGGCCGGCGCAGGTGCTGTTCGAACCTGCGGATGCGGACGATCTTGCCTACGGGCTGGCCGGCCTGCCGGCGGCGCTCCCCGTCACGGTGATCGGTCTCGGTTCCAATCTGATCGTGCGCGATGGCGGGGTGCCGGGCGTGGTGGTGCGCCTCGGAAAGGCGTTCGGCGCAATCACTGTGGAGGGCGCGCGCATCCGCGCGGGGGCCGGCGCGGCGGACGTGAAGGTGGCGCGTGCGGCGGCTGAGGCCGGACTCGCTGGCTTGTCCTTCCTGCGCGGCATTCCCGGCGCCATCGGCGGGGCGCTGCGCATGAATGGCGGGGCCTATGGCGGCGAAGTGAAGGACGTGCTCGTTTCCTGCCGCGCCGTGGGCCGCGATGGGTCGCGGCACGACATTGCGGCCCCCGACATGGGCTTCACCTATCGCCATTGCGCGGCCCCGGACGACCTCATCTTCACCGAGGCGCTGTTCGAGGGCGTGCCGGGCGATCCCGCCGAGATCGCGGCCGAGATGGAGCACATCACCTCCTCGCGCGAGGCGACCCAGCCCATCAAGAGCCGCACCGGTGGCTCCACCTTCAAGAATCCCGAAGGCGCCAAGGCCTGGCAATTGGTGGATGCGGCCGGGTGCCGGGGGCTGACGCTCGGCCGCGCGCAGGTCTCCGAGCTTCACACCAACTTCCTGCTCAATCTCGGCGGCGCGAGCGCGGCGGAGATCGAAGGGCTGGGAGAAGAGGTGCGCCGGCGGGTGCGAGAGACCAGCGGCGTGGATCTTCAGTGGGAGATCAAGCGGATCGGCGTGCCGCTCTCCGCCTGAGCCGCCCCGAATCCGCCCGGGTGCGCGTCCAGGAGATGGCGCTCAAGAGACTGATTCACCGATCAGGGTGATTCAACCTGATCGGTGGATGAGTCTATAAATCATTGATAGAGAACGATTTTCCGATCTGGTTGCGATGCAATCAGACCGGAACGTGCTCTAGGCGATTTGAGTCTCGGCTCGTCCCGCGCGCCCCCGCTTAACCCGGGTTTTCGGTTCCGGTCGGCGGCGCTCCTCGCCCCGCCTCTCGGTCCTAAGGAATTGCAAACCCTGTTCACCCTTTAATGGCCTGCCCGGTCTTGGGCAGTTTTCGGGATAGGTCCATGTCAAAGCATGTCGCGGTTCTCATGGGCGGCTGGTCCGCCGAACGGGAGGTCTCCCTGCGCTCCGGCGAGGGGTGCGCCCGCGCCCTGGAAGGGGCCGGCTACCGTGTGACCCGCGTGGATGTGGGGCGCAACATCGCCGAGGTGCTCGCCCGCCTGCGCCCGGATGTGGCGTTCAACGCGCTGCACGGCTCGCCCGGCGAGGATGGGACCATCCAGGGCATATTGGAAATCCAGCGCATTCCCTATTCCCATTCCGGCGTGCTCGCCTCGGCCCTCGCCATGGACAAGGCGCAGGCCAAGGTGGTGATGGCGGCGGCAGGAGTCCCGGTGGCCCAGGGGCGCGTGGTGTCGCGGGCCGAGGCGGCGCGGCGCCATGTGATGGAGCCGCCCTATGTGCTGAAGCCGGTGTCGGAAGGCTCCAGCGTCGGCGTCTTCATCGTGCGCGAGGACCAGGCGCACCCGCCGCAGGAGCTGACCCGTCCCGACTGGCCGCACGGCGAAATGCTGCTGGCGGAACGCTTTATCCCGGGGCTGGAGCTGACCTGCGCTATGATCCGGGGCGCGCCCTCCGACGTCACGGAGATCGAGGCCACCCACGCCTTTTACGATTACGATTCCAAATATGCGCCGGGCGGTTCGCGCCACATTCTTCCTGCCCGCATTTTACCCGAAGTTTACCAACAGGTGCGGATACTTACGGCCAAGGCGCACGAGGCGCTGGGGTGCCGGGGCGTTTCCCGTGCTGATTTCCGATACGACGTGGAGGCCGGGCTTGGCTCGGGACTCGTCTGCCTGGAGGTCAACACGCAGCCCGGCATGACCGAGACCTCCCTGGTGCCTGAACTGGCGGCCCATGCGGGCATTTCGTTCGGCGAGCTTGTGACATGGATGGTGGAGGACGCATCGCTGGACCGCTGAGGGCGCCCCTGCCCGGGCGCGCTGCTGCGCCCGGTCTGGCGAAACTGCCGAACCCGGTGTCTCCCTCGCGCCGCACCCAGCCCATGCGCGAGCCCGCGCCGGCGAGCCGCACCGCTTTGTTTCTGCGGCGCATGACCGTGCAGCTCAGCGCGTCGCGAATCGGCCGGCGCGGCGCCACCCTGCTGGCGCTCGCGGTCATCGGCGGCTTCACCGCTTATGGCGTGGTCCTGGGCGGCCATGTGGAAGAGGCCGAGGAATTCCTGGTGGATCTCGGCGACGTCGCGGGCACCATGGCCGGATTCAAGGTGAAGCAGGTCAACCTTTCGGGGCAGAATCACGTGACGCCGCCGGAGATCCTGGCGGCGGCGGGCATCAAGCCCACCACCTCTCTGCCGTTCGTGGATGCGGACGCCACCCGCGCGCGGCTCGAAGCCATGCCCTGGATCGCCAGCGCGACGGTGCGCAAATTCTATCCCGACCGCATCGACATCGCGATCGTCGAGCGGGAGGCCTATGCGCTCTGGCAGTTCAATGGCCAGCTTCAGGTGATCGCGCGCGACGGCATGCCCATCGCGCCTTATTCGGACGATCCGCGCTACATCAGCCTGCCCATCGTGGTGGGGGAGGGCGCGGACAAGCGCGTGGGCGAGATCGTCGAGGCGCTCGCCCGGGTGCCGCCGATTCGCGACCAGGTGCGCGCGGCGATTCTGGTGGCCGACCGGCGCTGGACGCTGAAGCTGCGCAACAGCATCGACGTGCGCCTGCCCGAGGACGGATTCTCGGATGCGCTCATGGAGCTCGCCGATCTCGACCGCGAGAAGAAGATCCTGACGCGCGACATCACCATCGTCGACCTGCGCCTGCCCGACCGCGTGGCGGTGCGCCTGTCCGACGGCGCCTATGAGGCGCGCATGCAGGTCATCAGGGCCAAGGCCAAGGCGAAAAAGGGAGGGGCCGCGTGAGGCACCGGCTCGCTCAGGGGTTTGCCCCCAAGATGCGCCCGATCCAGCCGAAAAAGAGCGGGATCGTCGCGGTTCTGGACATCGGCACCAGCAAGATCGTGTGCGCCATCGCCCGGCTGAAGCCGCGCGGGGCCTCCGACGTGCTGCACCGGCGCACCCATTCCATCGACGTGCTCGGCATCGGCCATACCCGCGCCCATGGCGTGAAGGGCGGCGCCATCGTGGACATGGCGCGCGCGGAACTGGCGGTGCGCCAGGCCGTGGACATGGCGGAGCGCGCGGCCGGCGTGCAGATCGCCTCGGTCATTCTCGGCGTGTCGGGTGCGCGCCTCGCCTCCCAGCATTACGAGGCCGCGGTGCGGCTGACCGCCCCGGCGGTGGAGGAATTCGACATCCGCCGGGTTCTGGAAGCCGCCTCCACCTATGCGGTGGGGGACGGGCGGGCCGTGATGCACGCTCTGCCGGTCGGCTATTCGCTGGACGGGCGGCGCGGCATCGGCGAGCCCTGCGGCATGCTCGGGCGCGAGCTGGGCGTGGACATGCACGTCATCACGGGCGACATGACCTCGCTCAAGAACCTCGTCCTGTGCGTGGAGCGCTGCCATCTCGGCATCGAGGCCATGGTGTGCGCGCCCTATGCGGCCGCGCTCTCCTCGCTCACCGACGATGAAATGGACCTCGGCGTGACGCTGGTGGACATGGGGGCGGGCACCACCACCTTCGCCGTCGTCTCGGGCGGCCACTGCATGTATGTGGACGGCATCGCGCTCGGCGGGCAGCACATCACCAACGACGTCGCCCGTGGCCTGCCCGCGCGGCTCGCCGATGCCGAGCGTCTCAAGGCGCTGCATGGCGCGGTGGTGGCGGTTTCCTCCGACGACCACGACATGCTGACCATTCCTCCGCTGTCGGGGGATGAGCGCGACCAGCCGAACATGGTTCCGAAATCCCGTCTCGTGACTATCGTGAAGCCACGGGCGGAGGAAATCGTGGAATTGATTCGCGACCGGCTGAAGGACTCGGGACATGCGGGCGATGCCGGGCGGCGGCTTGTGCTGACCGGCGGCGCGGCGCAGTTGCAGGGCCTGCCGGACCTCATGGCGCGGGTGATCGGACCCCAGGTGCGAATCGGCCGCCCGCTTGGCGTTTCGCGCCTTCCGGAAGCCGCGCGCGGCGCGGCCTTCGCGGTGGCGGCGGGCCTTCTGGTCTACCCCCAGGTGGCGGGGCTTGAGCATTTCGAGCCGCGCCGCCGCCAGGCCGCCGGCGCGGAAAGCGGAACATATTTCGGCCGCGTCGGACGCTGGCTGAGGGACAGCTTTTAGAGATGGTTAACCGAGTTGGGTCTTAATTCGATCCAAGCCTCGGATTCGAAACGACGGCACGGCGCTTCGGGCGCGACGGAGTGGAAAAATGTCGATCAACCTTCAGATGCCCGACATTCGGGAGTTGCGGCCCCGGATCACCGTGTTTGGGTGCGGTGGCGCCGGCGGTAACGCCGTCAACAACATGATCAATTCCGGCCTGACCGGCGTCGAGTTCGTGGTGGCGAACACCGACGCGCAGGCCCTCTCCCTGTCGAAGGCCGAGCGCCTGGTCCAGATGGGCGTCGCCGTCACCGAGGGCCTGGGCGCGGGCTCGCAGCCGGAAGTCGGCCGCGCCGCCGCCGAGGAAGTGCTGGACGAAATCCGCGATCACCTCTCCGGCTCGCACATGGTGTTCATCACCGCCGGCATGGGCGGCGGCACCGGCACGGGCGCCGCGCCCGTGGTGGCCCGCGCGGCCCGTGAGCTCGGCATCCTGACCGTCGGCGTCGTGACCAAGCCCTTCCACTTCGAGGGCCAGCGCCGCATGCGGGTCGCCGAGCACGGCATTTCCGAGCTTCAGAAGACCGTCGACACGCTGATCGTCATCCCGAACCAGAATCTGTTCCGGGTCGCCAACGAGAAGACCACCTTCGCGGACGCCTTCGCCATGGCGGACCAGGTGCTCTATTCGGGCGTCGCCTGCATCACCGACCTGATGGTGAAGGAAGGCCTCATCAACCTCGACTTCGCCGACGTGCGTGCCGTGATGCGCGACATGGGCAAGGCGATGATGGGCACGGGCGAAGCCTCCGGCGACAAGCGCGCCCTGCAGGCGGCGGAAGCCGCCATCGCCAACCCGCTGCTGGACGAGACCTCCATGCGCGGCGCCGGCGGCCTGCTCATCTCCATCACCGGCGGCAGCGACATGACGCTGTTCGAAGTGGACGAAGCCGCGACCCGCATCCGCGAGGAAGTGGATCCCGACGCCAACATCATCCTCGGCGCCACCTTCGACCACAGCCTGGACGGCATCATCCGCGTGTCGGTGGTCGCCACCGGCATCGATCCGGCCGTGGTTCCCGAGCAGATCCCGAGCGCGGTGGACCGCTTCCCCGACCTCCAGGGCCGCAAGATGTCCAATGCCGGCCGGGTCGCCGCGGAGCAGGCCCGCGAGGCCCAGATCCGCAGCGCGGTGGCCGCCATCTCGGCGGAAGACCTCATGGCCATGGAAGCCCCCATGCCGGCGCCCGCGCCGGTGCAGCGCGCTCCCGCCCCGCCGCCGGCCCCGAGCCATGCGGTGGCGATCGACGACGTGACCATTCGCGCCGCCGCGCCCAAGCCCTCCTTCTTCGAGGAGCCCGCCGCGCCGCCCGCGCCGCCGCAGGCCGCCCATGACGACGAGTTCGCGCCCTATATCCCGCCGCAGGCCCAGCGCCCGCGCGCGCCGCGCATGCCGCGCGTGGACGAACTGCCGATGCCCGCGCAGAACCAGATCCGCGCCCAGCGTGGGGAAGCGCCTGCCGAGCAGAAGAAGATGACGCTGCTCCAGCGCCTCGCCAATGTGGGCATGGGCCGCCATGCGGACGAGCCCGAGCCCACTCGCGCGCCCCAGCCCACCATGCGGGCGCCCGCGCCCCAGCAGGGCCGTCCCCAGGGCCGCCCCGACCCGGTGTCCGAGTTCGCCAAGCGCCCGCAGGCCCGCCCCGCCGCTGAAGTCCCCACCCGGCATGCCCAGCATCCCGGTCACGAGGACGACCAGCTGGAGATCCCGGCCTTCCTGCGCCGCCAGGCGAATTGATTAACCTCGTCCGCATGTAACATCGGCTTGCGCCCGGCTTTCACAGCCGGGCGTAAGTTTTTGATAACCAAGAGAATTTTAGGATTTCATCCCGGTAACAGGCGGTAAGCAAGCGTGATTTGGCGCACTGCGGCAAGCCGTCTAGGTTCTCGCTCGCATCCTGCACATCAGCAGCGAGTCGGCAGTGCAAACTGTCCTCGCGGCAAAAGTGGGCAGGGAACGTGAAACTTTAGGGGCGGGAGCGCGACGGCCACAAGCCGAGAAGCTTCCGAGTTGGCATGAAGTCCGAAATGCAGACGACCCTGTCGGGCCAGGTTTCCCTGAGCGGCGTTGGCGTCCATGGTGGCGTCGAGGCGACGCTGACCTTCAAGCCCGCCGCCGCCGATAGCGGCATCGTCTTCTCCCGGACTTTCGCTGACCAAGCCCCCCGCCGCATCGCGGTCTCCCGCCAGTCCGTCCAGGCCACCGACCTTGCCACCGTGCTGGGCGATCGCTCGGGCGCGGTGGTGTCCACCGTGGAGCATGCCCTGGCCGCCTTCGCGGGCCTCGGCATCGACAATGCGGAAATCGAGATCGACGGCCCCGAGGTTCCGATCCTCGATGGCAGCGCCGCCCCGATCGTGGAGGCGGTGGACCGCGCCGGCATCACGACGCTCGGCGCCTATCGCAGATATCTGAAGGTTCTGAAGCCGGTGCGCGTCGAGAACGGCGCCTCCTTCGGCGAGCTGGTTCCCTATGATGCCGGCTTCCGCCTGGAAGTTGAGATCGACTTCGCCCATGGCTCCATCGGCCGCCAGCGTTATGCCGGCAACCTCACTCCCTCCGTGTTCCGCCGCGAACTCGCGGGCGCCCGCACCTTCGGCTTCCTGAAGGATGTGGAGCGGCTGCGCGCCGCCGGCTATGCCCGGGGCGCCTCGCTCGACAACACGGTCTGCCTGGACGAGGCGGGCGTGATGAATGGCGAAGGCCTGCGCTTCACCGACGAATTCGTGCGCCACAAGGCCATGGACGCGGTGGGCGACCTTGCGCTCGCCGGGCTGCCGCTTCTGGCCCGCTATCGCTCCTTCCGGGGCGGCCACAAGCTGAACTATCAGGTCGTGGACGCGCTGCTGGCGGATCGCTCCGCCTTCGCGGTGGTCGAGGCTCCGGCCCGTGCGCGCCGCGAGGGCGCCGAGCTGGCGGTGGGGGCTCCGGTCCTCGCCTTCGCCCCGGAGCGGTGAGGCGGGCCCACGGCCTTCCTTTTGCCTGCCCCGCACGAACCGGTCTCGCGGCTCCGATGCCGCCCGGGCGCCCGCTTTTGCCGGCGCGGAGGAATAGGTCTTTCCTTGCGCGCGATTGGGGCCTATCTCCCTTCCTCGAAATTTGCCGTCTCTTCACACTCGCGCGCCACAATGCCGTCGGAAAGCGCCGTTAGCCGCGTTGGTGGCGGCTCTGCGCCCCGGCGAGGGTCGGGGTTCGGTCGAGGCAACGGCTCGGAGTGGATTTTCACGTGATGCGCCTTTTCAAAGAAGCGGCTTCTCCGCGCGCCTCGCGCACCCGGATGGCCGGGCTGATCGGTGCGCTCCTGGTTGCGGCCAGCCTTGCCGGCTGCGCCACCGACAAGGACGACATTCTCGCGCCCGACGAGCCCGCGGAGAAGATCTACAACGAGGGCCTGACCCTCATGAATCGCGGCGACCTGAAGGCCGCGGCGAAACGCTTCGAGGATCTCGACCGCACCCACCCCTATTCGGAATGGGCCCGCAAGGCGCTGTTGATGGACACTTATGTCTATTACCAGCTTGGCGAATATGATTCGGCCATCAGCGCCGGCAAGCGGTATCTCTCGCTCCATCCGGGCTCCAGCGATGCGGCCTATGCAAGCTATCTCGTCGCCTCGGCCTATTTCGACAATATTCCCGACGTGACGCGCGACCAGAAGGCGACGCGCCAGGCGCTGGACGCCCTCGACGACGTGATTCGCAAATATCCCGACACGGAATATGCCGTCGCCGCCAAGAAGAAGGTGGAGGTGGCGCGCGACCAGCTGGCCGGCAAGGAAATGATGGTCGGCCGCTATTATCTGGAGAACCGGAACTATACGGGCGCCATCAACCGCTTCAAGGTTGTGGTGACGCGCTACCAGACCACGCGGCAGGTGGAGGAGGCTTTGTTCCGCCTCACCGAATGCTACATGGCGCTCGGTATCATCAGCGAGGCGCAGACCGCCGCGGCCGTGCTCGGCTACAATTTTCCGGACAGCCCCTGGTACAAGGACGCCTATCGCCTCGTGCAGCAGGGCGGCGGCGAGCCGAAGGAAAACAAGGGCTCCTGGATCAGCCAGGCGTTCAAGAAACTCGGCCTCGGCTGACCGGCGATGCTCTCCTCGCTCTCGATCCGGGACATCGTTCTGATCGAGAAGCTGGATCTCGTGCTGAATGAGGGCCTCACGGTCCTCACGGGCGAGACCGGCGCGGGAAAGTCGATCCTTCTGGATGCCCTCTCCCTCGCCCTCGGCGGGCGGGGCGACGGCAGCCTCGTGCGCCATGGCGAAGCCAAGGGCCAGGTGACCGCAGTCTTCGATCTGCCGATCGATCATCCTGCCCGCGCCCTCCTGGCCGAGGCGGACATCGCCGACGAGGGCGATCTCATCATCCGCCGGACGCAGATGTCGGACGGGCGCACCCGCGCCAGCGTCAACGAGCAGCCCGTCAGCCTCCAGACCCTGCGGGCGCTCGCCGCGCGTCTGGTGGAGATTCACGGCCAGCATGATGACCGCGCCCTGATCAACCCGGCCTCGCATCGCGCCCTGCTGGACGCGTTCGGGGGTCTCTCCGCGCAGGCGGAGGCCCTGACCGGCCTGTGGCGGGCGTGGCGCGCGGCGGTGGAGCAGGCGGATGCGGAGCGCGCGCGCCTCGAGGCCGCGGCCAAGGATGCCGACTATCTGCGCCATGCGGCAGCCGAACTGGAGGCGCTGGGCGCCGAATTGGGAGAGGAGGCGCGGCTCGCCGAGCGCCGCTCCACCATGATGCGCTCGGAAAAGATCGCCGCCGATCTCTCCGAGGCCATGGATGCGGTCGGCGGCGGGGGCTCCCCGGTGCCGACGCTCGCGGCCGCCGTGCGGCGCCTGGAGCGCCGCGCGGGCGAGGCGCAGGATCTGGTCAGGCCGGCCGTCGAGGCCATCGACCAGGCGCTGGACGCGCTGGAGACCGCGCGCACCCATCTGGAGGCCGCGCTGCGGGAGGCCGATTTCGACCCCCGCGAACTGGAGCGCATCGAAGAGCGGCTGTTCGCCCTGCGCGCGGCAGCGCGCAAATATGGCGTGGCCACGGACGACCTGCCGGCGCGCGCCGCGCGCTTTTCCGCCGATCTCGTCGCCCTCGACCGTGGGGCGAGCCGGCTCAAGGATCTGGACCAGGCCGCCCGCGCGGCGGAAGCCGCCTATCGGGCGGCGGCGGAGCGCCTGACCGCCGCCCGCACCGCCGCCGCCGACACGCTCATGTCCGCCGTCAACGCGGAGCTTCCCCCCTTGAAGCTGGAGCGGGCGGTGTTCTCGGTCGCGCTGACCAGCGACCCTGCCGCCGCCGGCCCCGAAGGACAGGACCGGGTCGAATTCTGGGTGCAGACCAATCCGGGCACGCGCCCCGGCCCCATGATGAAGGTGGCCTCGGGCGGCGAGCTGTCACGCTTCCTGCTGGCACTGAAAGTGGTCTTGGCGGATCGCGGGTCCGCGCCCACGCTGATCTTCGATGAGATCGACACCGGGGTCGGCGGGGCCGTGGCGGACGCCATCGGCGCGCGGCTCACCCGGCTGGCCGAGCGGGTCCAGGTTCTCTCGGTGACCCACGCGCCCCAGGTGGCGGCGCGGGCGCGCCACCATCTGCTCATCTCCAAGGCAAGCGCGGCCGGTGCGGCGAAAGACGCGCCCGTGACCACCCGCGTCGCGCCGCTGGACCCGACGCACCGCAAGGAAGAGATCGCGCGCATGCTCGCGGGGGCAACCGTCACCGCCGAAGCGCGCGCGGCGGCGGAGCGCCTGCTGGGCGCCTGAGGAAGGCTTAAGTGCGGCTGCCGCCGGCGCCGCGCGCTTTGCCCGGCATGAGCAGGCCGAGATGGGTCTGCCGGAAGGCGCCGGGATATTTCAATCCATAGCCGAGCGCCCGGTCCAGGCCGATATGGGCGATCCAGATCACCGCGACAGCCATGATCCCCTGGGACTCCAACGCCAGCCCCGCAAGACCGAGCAGGACCGGGACGAGGGTGGTGTGGGCGGCATTGTAAGCGAGCGCGCCCACGCGCGGCCCGGCCAGATAGCCAAGCATGGACAGGTCCGGCGCCAGCAGAAGGATCGCGAACAGCCACCAGGACGGGCTGCCGGGCAGCGCCGCGAGATGGTGATAGGCGGCCAGCATGGCGACGAACAGCGCCGCGCCTTCCGCGCGCAACAGCCACAGGGGCGCGCCGCGCACGGCGCCCGTCAGGTCTTCGGACATCGGTTCCACTCCGGCCCCACCATTGCGCAAGCGTGGCTGTTCCTCGGCGCCAAATGCGGCCGGGGCAAGACCGGCCTCACACGCTGCGCATCAGGCCGCCATCCACCTTGATGTTCTGGCCGGTGATGTAGGTGCCGCCCTCGGAGGCGAGGAAGGCGATGGTGGCGGCGATCTCTTCCGAAGTGCCATAGCGCCCCAGCGGCACGCCGGCGCGGCGCTCCTCGGTGGCGGGCAGGCTGTCGATCCAGCCCGGCAGCACATTGTTCATGCGCACATTCTGCGGGCCATATTGGTCCGCAAACAGCTTGGCATAGGCGGCGAGCCCCGCGCGGAAGACCGCCGAGGTGGGGAACATGGCGGCCGGCTCGAAGGCCCAGGCGGACGAGATGTTGATGATGCTCCCGCCCTTCTGCGCGGCCATGATGGGCGCCACCAGCCGCGTCGCCCGCACGACGTTCAGGAGGTAGACGTCGAGGCCGGTGTGCCACTGCTCATCGGTGATCTCCACGACGGGCGCGCGAGGCCCGTGGCCCGCGCTGTTCACCAGCACATCGATGCGCCCCGCCTGGTCCATGACCAGGGACACAAGGCGGGCGATGTCCTCCGGATTCTGGTTGGAGCCGGTCACACCCCAGCCGCCCAGTTCCGCCGCCAGGGCCTCGCCTTTGCCGGAGGAGGAGAGGATCGCCACCTTGAACCCGTCGGCCGCCAGCCGCCGGGCCGCCGCCGCCCCCATGCCGCTGCCGCCGGCCGTGACGATGGCCACCTTGTCCGCATTCATCTGGCGTCCCCCTGCTGGTGTGCCTGCCGCATTCCCCCGACGACGATGATCGTCTCCGAGGGGGGCATTGGCCGATGCGCCATGAATGACTGATTCCCCGGCCCGGGTCATTCGACCCCGTGGCGCCGGCCTTCAGTCCAGGTCGGGCTTGCCGCGCCGCAGGGTCTTGACCGAACCGCGCCGCTCCTTGGCCGCGAGCCGCCGTTCCTTGGAGGCGAGGGTGGGGCGGGTCTTGCGCCGGACGGGCGGCACATAGGCGGCCTCGCGAATCAACTCCACCAGGCGGCCGATGGCATCCTCGCGGTTTCGGTCCTGGCTGCGGAAGGTCTGGGCATGAATGACGATGACGCCGTCCTGCGTCATGCGGCTGCCGGCGACGCGCCCAAGGCGCATCTTCACGCCATCCGGCAGGTTGGGCGAGTTCCAGGCGTCGAAGCGCATCTGCACCGCGCTCGACACCTTGTTCACATTCTGCCCGCCGGGGCCGGAGGCGCGCACGAAGGAGAAGGACAATTCCTCCTCCGCGATTGCGAGGCGCGGCGTGATCTCGATCCAGGCCATGCCTCTTCCATGCCGCAGGCGGCGCGCCTGTTCAACCGCGCATGGCCCTTAGATGGCGTGGCGATTGGCGCTTGGGCCGAAATGCTCCACATAGCGCGGCGAAATGGCGGCGCGGGGCAGCACGATGAGCACATCAGTCGTGCCGAACTGGTGATCGACCACCGCGCCGTTGCCCACATAGCCGCCAAGGCGCAGATAGCCTTTCACCAGGGGCGGAAGGGAATGCATGGCGGACTTCAGGTCCACCTTCTCCTTGGGCAGCAGGTTCATGTCCGTATAGCGGGCAGGCAGGGCGCTGGCGCTCCACTCTTCCGGCGCGCGGGCATGGTGGTGCAGGAAGGAGAGCGGCAAGGCGAGCGCGGCAGGGTCGGTGCCGTCCAGGCTCGCGCAGCCGAACATGACGTCGATATTGTTGCGCAGGACATAGGTCCACACGCCGTGCCAGAGCAATTCCACCGTCCGCTTGTTGCGGTAGGGCTTCAGGACGCAGGAGCGGCCCAGCTCCAGGAACTTGAGGCCGGGATGGGCGTCCACGATGCGGTTCACGTCGAACTCGCCCTGGGTGTAGAAGCCGCCATGCTTGCGCGCCACATCCTGGCGCAGGAGGCGATAGGTGCCCACCACCTTGGGCTTGCGGCGGCCGAGCACCATCTTGCCGGCATCGTAATCGAGCACCAGGATGTGGTCGCAAATGGTGTCAAAGGCGTCCACGTCGCGCCGCGCCAGCCGGGCGGCGGCGTCGGGAATGGCGGACTTCTCTTCGTAAAAGACCTTGTAGCGCAGCCGCTGCGCCTTGCGCACGTCGCGCGCCGTGCGGGCGAGGCGCACCTCCATATTGCCGAGGCGGCCGAGCACCACGGGCTCGTCGGAGCGAACGGCGGCGCGATGGCGGATGCCGGAATAGGCGCGCAGGTCCGAGACGAGCTTTTGCGGGCCGTTCAGCACGGCACCCTCGCCGACCGGCAGCGGGCCGAACCCGAAGGTGGCGGCAAGTTTCGCAGGCGTCATCTTGGACGCCCCGGCAGGGTCGCTTTTGCCAGCGCCAGGGCCAGCTTCTCCCAAGGAACCAGCTTCTCCCAAGGAAGCGGCCGAAAGCTTTCCGGGCGAAAATTTCGATCCGGGGAAGCGGGCGAGGCTTTCTTTCGCGACGTCGATGCCGCGCCCGAACAAGGCGGGAAAGTCCAGCCCCGCGGGCGGACGGCCTGAACCCGGCAATTCGTCGCGCTTCATTGCAACGACCCCCTCCTTGGGCCGTCGCTGGCGGTGCGGCCTTGTCGCCGGTTCCGCCATGACGAGCTCACCCGCGCCCCGCGAGGCCAATGCCCCGCCACGTCGCGTGACGGACACCTTCAACATAGGTTTCATACGCTGGTGTGACAATGGCGAAATCCTGTTGCCGCGACAGGATCGCCCGGAACGGTTCGGTTGTCGGTTCCGCGGCCCGTTGCGGTGCGGCTCCGCTTAAGGGCGAATTCACGCTTTCATGCGAAGGGGTTGAGAAAGGGCGTGCGCGTCCGCCGGCTTGCGGCCGTGTGCCCGTTCGTTGGGATCCGCGCCGTCGCCCAAGCCCGGGCACGGCGGAGAAGGGGGAAGTGATGGCTCGTTTGTTGTCTCGTGCCTGCGCCTTGCGCAGCCTGTTCGCCGCCGCCGCCGTGGCGACCTGTTTCGCCGGCTCCATGCCGGCCTCTGCCCAGCCGCGCCCCATGCCGGACGCGGTCAATACCATCGACATTCCCAATGTGGGGCCGATGCAGGTGTTCACCTATAAGGCGCAGTTTGTCTCCGCCGATCCCGCCACGCGCCGGGTTGTGCTGGAAGGGAGCAACGGCAAGAGGTGGTCTGTGCTCGTGCCCGCCATGATGGGCAATGTCATGGACCTCGCCAACAGCCGCAGCCTGCTGATCCGCGTGCTGCCGGGCGTCGTCACCTATCTCGGCAAGGCGCACCAGGGCACGCCCGGCAAGCTCATGGCGGAGGTGGCGCTGGATGCCGGCCTGCCGGGCTGGCCGCAGGATTTCGGCTTCCGCGAAGTGACGCTTACCTCGATCCTGGTGGACATCAACAAGACGGCGGGCACGATCAGCTTCGAGGGGCTGGACGGCTATGTGCGCACTCTCAAGGCGGCGAACCCGCAGGTCCTGGCCGACCTCCAGAAGGTGGAACTCGGGGATCTGTGCGAGATCCGCTATTACGAAGGTCTGACCATCAATACGGTCAACTGAGCGCGGGGCGGGAGGGCGCGGATCAGATTTCGCGCCCCTCCACCTCGATCTTCAATTCGTCCACGATCTCCTGCGCCTCTTCCAGGTGCGGATTGACCGCGAGCGCGCGGCGGGCAGCCTTGAGCGCGTTCGCGTCGTCGCCCACTTCGCGCATGATCAGCGCCAGCCCGAGCAGGGCCGTGTAATGGCGCGGCTCGCGGGTCAGCACCTCGCCGATATCCGCCAGCGCCCCGTCGAAATCATCCTGCGCATATTTCACCGACGCGCGGCGGGCGAGCAAAGCGAGATTGTCCGGCACAATCGAAATCGCGATGTTCAGCAGTTCCAGGGACAGGTCGTATTCCTTCGCCTGGGCAGCGACTTCGGCGCGCGCCATCAGAAGGTCGGCGCTGGGGCTTCCGGTCTGGGCAAAGAGCGCATCGAGCCGCGTTCCGAGCGCCTTGGCGCTCTGCTCGTCGGGCGCCAGCCGCAGGGCCTCGAACATGGCCTCCAACTGGGCGCGGCGGTCCTTCGGCGCCTTGCGGGCTGTCGCATCTGCGGAGGGCGGGGTCTGAGCCTGCGGACGGGCGGAGGGCGCTTGCGCGCGCGCGTCGTCGATCACGAGCCCAGGGGCGCAGAGAAGCACCCCGGCGATCAGCAGGCGGACACGGGTCGAGGGAAGAAACAGACGCACCGGCATGAACCGAATGTCGGCCTGCAGGCCGGTGTCGTCAAGCCGCTGCGGGCGGCGCAGGGCGCCGGCCCGATCACGAGGTGGAGAACCCGAGCGGGTCTCGCCTCAGCCCTGGCGGGCCTTGTAGCGCTTCTGGGTCTTGTTGATGATGTAGACGCGGCCCTTGCGGCGCACCAGGCGGTTGTCGCGGTGACGTCCGAGCAGCGACTTCAGGGAATTGCGGATCTTCATGACACTAGCCTTCGGCCGACCGCGGCGCGCGGACCGCGCGGCTCGTCGACACCTATTTGTTGGATCGAGCGCGCTTGATATTGGCCTGCGGCGCCGATGTCAACGCCGCAGACCCGCGAAGACGCGCGAGCGGTGCCTCACTTGCCTTGCAGCAACGGAGCCAGTTCCTTGTCGAGATCGGCCACCGAGATGGCGCCGGCGATCTTCTTGCCGTTGATGAAGAAGGTGGGGGTCGAATCCACGCCCAGCTCCTTGTTGGCATATTGGGCGCTGGCCTGCACCTTTTCGGCGAGATCCTTGTCGGACAAACATTTCTCGAAGTCGGCCTCGCTCATGCCCGCCTGCTTGGCGACGGTGAGCAGGCCCTGCGCCGGATTGTTGCCGAAGGCCCAGGACCGCTGGGTTTCGAACAGGCTGGACACCATGGGGAAATATTTGTCCGCCGGCAGGCAGCGCGCCAGCATGAAGCCGGCCGTGGCGACCGGGTCGAAGGGGAATTCGCGCAGCACGAAGCGCACCTTGCCCGTGTCGATATATTTCGACTTCAGCGTGGGGAAGGTCTGCGTGTGGAAGGCCGCGCAATGGGAGCAGGTGAGCGAGGCATATTCGACGATGGTGACCGGGGCGTCCTTGGCGCCGAGGCTCTCCTCGGTCAATGGCGTCGCGGCAGGGGCGAACAGCTTGGCGGCATCCACGGTCTGGGCGGCGGCGGGGGTCACCAGCGCGCCATCGATACCCGCGAGCCGGAGCAGCGGTCCCGCCACAGCGGCGATGAGGGCCAGTTGGCCTGCGCCGACGAGAAAGCGGCGACGGGAAACGGACATGAAATTCTCCACAAAAGCGATCGCGCGGACTGGAGCGGGCTAACACGGCGAGGATGTGGCCGGAAGGCCCGGCGCGTTCAAGATTTCCGGCGCGCGTCCCGCACCAGGGCACCGAGCCGGGCGAGGGCGGCGGCAAGGGCCTCGTCCTCGAAGGGGCCGATCTGCGCCCGTACCTGCGCCACAGCCTCCGGGGGCGGGGGCGTAAAGGCCGGCGGGCCGTCGCGCCGCGGCACCGGCCCCTGTCGCAGCGCGATGCGCCCGACGCAGCGCCAGCCGAAATAGGCGTTGATCCGCTCCATCACGACGGGCGCGGCATATTGGAATTCGATGGCATACGGGCCTTCCACCCGCACGAACAAGGTGGCGGCCTCGCCGCTGTCCTCGCGCGGCCATTGCAGCTTGAGCGGCTGGGAGCGTGGGGCGAGGTCGGGCCCGACGATCTCGTCCCAATGGGTCACGACTTCCACGACCGAGAAGCCCGCCTTGCCACATAATTGCGCGATGGACGGGCCGATGAGGTCCGCCAGAGGCTGGGCGAAGGGTCTCCTCATGGGCACGCCTCCGCGCGCGCGGAGGCGGCTCTTGCGGCGGAAGGGCGAGAATAGCAGGGTGCGGCCATGGACAGCATGATCCTCTCCCCGAGCCGGTCCCGCAAGCCGGGAGAACCGAACGCCGCGACCCTGCTCGACTGGTATGACCGCCATCGGCGGCGGCTGCCCTGGCGTGCGGAGGCGGGGCAGCGGGCGGACCCCTACCACGTGTTTCTCTCCGAGATCATGCTCCAGCAGACCACGGTAAAGGCGGTTGGTCCCTATTTCGCCGACTTCCTGCGGCGTTGGCCGAGCGTTTCCGATCTCGCCCATGCGCCGCTGGAGGCCGTGCTCTCCGCCTGGGCGGGGCTCGGCTATTATGCGCGGGCGCGCAATCTGCATGCCTGCGCCAGGGCGGTGGTGGAGCGCCATGGCGGGGCCTTCCCGGCGGATGAGGTGGCTCTGCTCGACCTGCCGGGCATCGGCCCCTATACCGCCGCCGCCATCGCGGCCATCGCCTTCGACCGCAAGGCCAGCCCCGTGGACGGAAATATCGAGCGGGTCGTGAGCCGGCTTTATGCCATCGATACGCCGCTGCCGAAGGGCAAGGCGGAGATCCGCCTGCGCGCCGCCGCGCTGACGCCCGATCAGCGTCCCGGGGATTTCGCCCAGGCCATGATGGATCTGGGCGCCACCATCTGCACGCCGAAATCGCCCGCCTGCGTGGTGTGCCCCTTTTCTCCCGATTGCCGGGGGCGCCGCGCGGGCGATCCGGCGCGCTATCCGGTCAAGGCGCCGAAAACGGCCAAGCCGACACGCACCGGCATCGCCTTTCTCGCAGTGCGGGCGGACGGCGCGGTGCTGCTGCGCCAGCGGCCCCCGAAGGGCCTGCTCGGCGGCATGACGGAAGTGCCCTCCACGCCCTGGGAGGCCGAGCGGCCCCTCGCGCCCGCCTTGCCGCTGGCCGCGCGCTGGCAGGCTCTGCCGGGGGTGGTGACGCATGTGTTCACCCATTTCTCGCTGGACCTGGAGGTGTGGCGTGCCGAGGTCCCGCTCGCGACGCCCGCCCCGGCGGGGCAATGGGTCCAGCCGGCGGCCTTCGCGGCGCAAGCCTTGCCGAGCGTGATGCTGAAGGTGCTGCGCCACGGCGGATGCCTTTAGGCATCGGTCCCTTCGCAGGGGGGTGACGGCTGCCGGCGGATGATCACCCCTTCGCGATCAATGATGACGCAGAGGAACTTTTTCTATTCTCCGTAGTTCTTTCCTTCCTTTTTTGTAAAAAAACGATGTACACGCTGACGTGAGCAATAATTATAGTATTTGCCTTGATGTTGGCCCTGCATCACTCAAATATCCCTCGCGCATTCCATGGGCCAAGCCGAAGGTGCGGTCCTTGTTTCGTCGCTGCATTGGCAGAGGCGAGCGAAGATGAGGGTGATATGAACGTGCAATCTGCGATGCAGGCAAAGAAGGCGGGTGGGACAGCGACGGTGCTGCTCGCCCTGGGTCTCGCACTCAGCGGCGTGGCGCAGGCTCAGACCCAGACCCAGCCGGCCCCGCTCCGGCTCGACGTGCCCTATGTCCCCACCCCTGACGATGTGGTGGCGCAGATGCTGGAGATGGGCGAGGTCGGAGCCGACGACTTCGTCATCGACCTCGGCTCGGGCGACGGGCGCATCGCCATCGCCGCCGTCAAGGACAAGGGCGCCAAGGGCGCCATGGGCGTCGATCTCAATCCCGAGCGCATCAGCGAAGCACAGGAAAATGCGAAGAAGGCCGGCGTGACCGACAAGGTCACCTTCCGCCAGCAAAACCTGTTCGAGACCGATCTCGGCAAGGCCGACGTCATCACCATGTATCTTCTGGAAACGGTGAACGCGAAGCTCCGGCCCACCTTGCTCCAGTTGAAGCCCGGCACGCGCATCGTCTCCCATGCCTTTTCACTCGGTGACTGGCAGCCGGACGAGCAGGCCAATGTAAACGGGCGCACCGTCTATCTCTGGGTGGTCCCGGCCAAGGTCGAGGGCCGCTGGACGCTTACGGACGGCAGCCAGAATATGACCCTCGACCTCAAGCAGTCCTTCCAGTCGGTTTCGGGCGACGCGACGGTGAACGGCCGGCGCACAGCCATCTCCTCGGGCAAGGTCGTGGGCGAAGAGGTAATCCTCACCGTGCAGCTGGACGGGCGCGAACGCACCTATCGCGGAAAGGTGGAGGGCGCCCGCATCGCGCCGGCCGGGACCGACGCCTGGCGCGCCGAGCGCGGCTGATCCCGCACGTTCCCGCGCGCCAATGATCGGGCGCGCGGGCCACTTTCGTCCGCAGTCTTACCGGAGAGCGTTTCATGTCCGCCGCTCCCGCCGCCGGCAAGCCCGGCGGCCTCTCCGCGTTGGATGGCGTCGCCTTCATGGTCGGCATCATCTTCGGCATCGGCATCTTCAAGACGCCGCCTCTGATCGCCGCTCAGGTTGAATCCGACCTTGCCTTCGTCGCGGCCTGGATGGTGGGCGGGATCGTCACCCTGGCCGGCGCGCTGTGCTACGCCGAACTCGCGGCGGCCCACCCTGATCGCGGGGGGGAATATCATTTCCTCGCCCGCGCCTATGGGCGGCGCCTGGCGGTCCTGTTCGCCTGGGCACGCGGCACCGTCATCCAGACCGGCGCCATCGCCGCCGTCGCCTTCGTCTATGGCGATTATGCCCAAGCCCTCCTGCCGCTCGGGACCCATGGCGCGGACCTTCATGCGGCGCTGATGGTCATTCTGGTCACGGCTCTCAACCTGGCCGGCACGCGCTCCTCCAGCCTCGGCCAGCGCCTTTTCACCAGCCTCACGATTCTTGCCATTCTTGCGGTGGCCGGGGCGGGATTCCTGGTGTCCGACGTGACGCCCTCCGCGCCGGCCCGCGCCGCAGATTCCTCGGCCGCCTTCGGCATGGCCATGGTGTTCGTGCTGCTCACCTATGGCGGCTGGAGCGAAGCCGCCTATCTCGCCGGCGAAATGCGCAACGTGGCGCGCACCATGACGCTGACCCTCGTGGCGGGGACCATCACCGTGGTCGCGGTGTACGGGCTGTTCAACCTCGCCTTGCTCAATGCCTTCGGCCTGGAGGGCCTGCGCGCCAGCGAGGCGCCGGCCGCCGATCTGATGGGCGCTCTGGCCGGGCCGGCGGGCGAGGTGGTGCTGGCCATCGTGGTCTGCATCATGGCGGTGAGCACGCTCAACGGCACCATCGCCACCGGTGCGCGGGGGCTCCATGCGCTCGGCGCCGATGTGCCGGCGCTGTCCTTCCTGAGCCGCTCTGAAATCACGCAAGGCGCGCCGCGCGCGGCGCTGCTGCTGCAATGCGGCCTCGCGCTCGCGCTC
The DNA here is from genome assembly GCA_040755535.1 of Pseudomonadota bacterium. GTDB lineage: Bacteria > Pseudomonadota > Alphaproteobacteria > Rhizobiales > Xanthobacteraceae > Aquabacter. Next base: position 80,191 of record JBFMAV010000004.1, read on the forward strand.
ATTCTGTTCGGCGCGCTGACGCGGGACGGCTTCAAGGCCATGGTGGACTTCACGGCGCCGGTCTTCTGGGCCTTCCTGCTGCTGGTGAGCATCGCCCTGTTCCTGTTCCGCCTGCGCGAGCCGGATCGGGCGCGGCCCTTCAAGGTGCCGCTCTATCCCCTGACGCCCCTGTTGTTTGCAGCCGCCTGCGCGGGCCTGCTCTATGCGAGCCTTGCCTATACCGGCATGGGGGCGCTGGTGGGGGTCGGTGTGGTGCTGGCGGGCGTGCCGCTGCTGTTCTTCCTGGGGCCGCAGGCGTCGCAGGTCGGACCGGCCGCGCAGCAGCCGGCGGAATAGCTGCCTCCGGCCTGCGCGCCGCAGTGCGGCGGCAGGCCAGCGGCGATCTTTCTCAGGCGTCGCTCAGATTGAGTTCCGCCCGCAGGCGCGCGCGCAGCTGATCGATGGGATGGCGCGCGCCTTCCTGCTCCACATGCCAGAAGGTCCAGCCGTTGCAGGCTTCCGCGCCCTGGGCCAGGGCCCCCATGCGATGGATGGACCCGACCGCCGGGACATTGTTGTTGACGATCGCGATGGTGCCGTCGGCGCGCACCACGGCGCGCACATGGCCCTTGGCATCGGTCAGTTCCGCGCCCGGTGTGACGAGGCCACGCTCCACCAGCGCGGAAAAAGCCACGCGGGGCGCCTCGCGGGCGCTGGGCGGTGCCGCGAGCGCGGCTTCGGGCAGGGGCTCCACGGCATCGATGCGGGCCCGGGCGGCCTCGGCATAGACCGGATCGCGCTCCAGGCCGATGAAGTGGCGGCGCAGGCGCTTGGCCACGGCGGCGGTGGTGCCGGAGCCGAGGAAGGGGTCGAGCACCACGTCCCCCGGCCGGGAGGCGGAGAGCAGGACGCGGGCGAGCAGGGCCTCGGGCTTCTGGGTGGGATGGGTCTTGCGTCCCTCCTCGTCCTTCAGCCGCTCCTGGCCGGTGCACAGCGGGATCAGCCAGTCGGAGCGCACCTGCACGTCCTCGTTGCCGCCCTTCAAGGTCTCGTAATTGAACACATAGCCCTTGGCGCCGGGATCGCGCGCCGCCCAGATCAGGGTCTCGTGGGCATTGGTGAAGCGGCGGCCCCGGAAATTCGGCATGGGGTTGGACTTGCGCCAGATGACATCGTTGAGGATCCAGAAGCCGAGATCCTGCAAGGCCGAGCCGACGCGGAAGATGTTGTGATAGGAGCCGATCACCCACAACGTCGCGCTGGGCTTCATCACCCGGCGCACGGCGGCGAGCCAGTCGCGGGTGAAGGCGTCATAGGCGGCGAAGCTCTCGAACTGGTCCCAGGCATCGTCCACCGCATCGACGCGGCTTTCGTCCGGGCGCTTCAATTCGCCCTGGAGCTGGAGATTGTAGGGCGGGTCCGCGAACACCAGGTCGACGCTGGCGGGCGGCAGCGCGTTGAGCGCCGCGATGCAGTCGCCCACATGGATGCGGTCGAGGTCCAGGGGGGAAAGGCAGGGTCCGGCATCCGTACCGGAGCGGCGGGGCGCCCGCACGGGCGCCCCCTTACGCACCACACTCATGAGACGCAACCCATACGCAACGCTTACGATGGGCTCAGTGTGCGGGGCACCGGTAAAGGTGACGTTAGCGCAGCCGAGAAAATGCGGCGCTTTTCAGGGGGCGGCGTCCATGTCCTGCGCCGGTGCCAGGGCGAAGGAGCCGGTGGCGATGGGGCCGTCGGCGCGCGCATAGACGCTCATCGCCACGCCGTTCGCGGCGGTTCGGCTGCGAACCAGCCGCAGCGGCGCGGGGAGGGTGCCCTCGCCGAACAGCGTCTTGCCTGGACCAAGCAGGACCGGAAAGACCAGCAGGCGGAATTCATCGATGAGGTCATTGGCGAGGAGCGCCTGCACCAGCACGCTGCTGCCCTGGATCAGCAGGTCCGGCCCATCCGCGTCCTTCAGCCCCCTGACCGCGCCGACCACGTCGGCTCCGAGGGCGCGCGAATTCACCCAGGACAGGACAGTGTCCGGGCCGGCGGCCACATGCTTGGTCACCCGGTCGAACAGCGCCCCCATGGGATCGTCCGGCCCCACTTTCGGCCAATGGGCGGCGAAAATCTCATAGGTGCGGCGGCCGAGGAGCAAGTCGAAGGGCTGGCCGAACGTCTCATCGAGAAATGCCCCCATCTCCGCCGCGCCCTCGCCCTCCCAGAAGGGAACGGTCCATCCGCCCAGGGTAAAGCGGCCGGTGGGGTCCTCTTCCGGCCCGCCGGGGGCCTGCATGATTCCGTCGAGGCTGATGAAAGCGGTGATGACGATCCTGCGCACGTTTGTCTCCCTGCCTGTGTAAGGCAAGGACGCGCGCGCGCGCGGCCGCCCGACAGGCCGGCCGGCATTTTTGCGCGGCGTCAGGTACGGTCGTCGCGGGGGCTGTCGATATCGAGGCTCACGGTTCCCTCGCCAAGCGCGGCGATGCCCATGACCATGGCCTTGCGGCGCAGAACCTCGGTCAGCGGGGTGCCGAGCGGCAGCGCGCCGCATTCGGTGACCAGCTCATTGACTAGCCGCAGCAGGGTGGCGGTGGCCTGCTCCGGAGGGGAATGGCGGATCACTGCGCCGTTGACGACGTCGATCTGGTCGCCGGGCAGGGCGAAGGACAGTTTCACGCCCTGCGCGGCGAAGGTGTCGCTCTGAAGCACCAACTGGCTCGGGTCCACTTCCACCAGCACCACGCCGTAGCGGCCGAACACGTCGATGAGCGCGCCCTCGCCGCGCACGCTGATCATGCTCTCCTCGCACACCCCGAACCCGTAGCGCACCCCTTCCTCGGCGCAGGCGACGATGAGGCGCCCAAGCCGGCGGGAGGAAAACAGGTTCTGGTCCACGATGCCGCCGCCGAAGAAGCCGATGCCCTCCTGCAGCACGAGGCCGTGATGGCCGGAATCGGTGGACACGCCGAACCGGAACGCCTCGTGTGAGGAGCCGCCCGCGATCATGAAGCGCGACAGGGCCGAGGCCGAGCCGGAGGCGCCGATGATGGCGGCGCCATTGGCATGGGCCTTCGCCATGGCGAGCAGGACCGGCGTTTCCTCGCCGCGATAGAGCAGTGATTCAACCAGGCGCACCTGATTGCCGCCGGGCAGGAAGATGGTCTTCAGGCCGGCGATCTTCTCCACCAGATCCTTGTCGTGGCTGCAATGCTCCACATTGTCGATGGTCACGCCGAGATCGATGCCCGTGCGCCCGTGCGCGCGCAGCGCCTCGATGATGCCGCGCGCGGTTTCCCGCGGCTCCGAGGACGCGGCGGCCAGGATGCCGACATCGCCCTCGCAATGGGTGAGCACTTCCTTCAGCAAGTCGCCGCTGCCCGACAGGGGCGAGGAGCCCAGCAGCATGAGCCGCGAGTGCGGTCCCGGCTTCACGCCATAATCGCGCTGGAGGCGGGTGGCGCGGTTGGCGAGGCGCGCCGCGCTGAGCTTTTCGCTCATGATGCTGGCGCGGTAATTGACCGCCGTCATGCGAAAGCCGTTCTCGGTCAACGCGACCAGGTTGCGCGACTGCCCGCGCACCCGCTCCAGCTCGACCGTGACCGCGAGCGAGGTCTTCAGCTCCACCGTGCTCGCGCGGTCCACCGAATAGACATTGGGGTCACCGAGCACGAGGCGCCCCAGCAGGTCGTACAAGGTATAGGCGCCGAACACATTGCGCTGCGACCGGGCGGGCGCGCGATAGGCGATCTCGGCGAGGCGCACGCGGCGCTTGCCCGGCCCCGGCGAAACCTTCATGCGCACCAGGTCGATCTCGTCGCCAGTGTCCAGATAGGTGAAGCGCAAGTCCTCGAAGGTGCGTCCGCGCTCGTCGAACTGCGCATCGCTCATGTCGATGACGAAGGCGCCATATTCGCCGACCACCCGCCCGCGCCGGCCATCCACGAACAAGGCGGTATTCTCGTCGATGCCGAAGCCCTTCTGAACGCCGCTTTTCGCCATGGCGACGATGAGGCGCCCGAGCCGCCCGCGCTTGATGAAATGCTGGTCAAGCACGCCGTAGGGAAAGAAGTCGAGCCCCTCGCCCAGCAGCATGCCGGGCTGTTCGGGATCCTGGGTGACGCCATAGACGATGGCGTCAAGCGAGGTGCCGCCGACGATCATCACCTTGGACATCATGGCCGCGCCGGCACTGGAACCGGCGACCAGCCCGCCGGCGGCATTGGCGGCGCGGATGGCGGCCAGGACCGGGGTCTCCACGCCCTCCGGGGAGAGGGTATTCACGATGGTCGACTGGTTGCCGCCCGTGAAATAGACGCTGCCGAGCCGCATCACCTGCGCGGCATTGGCCGGATCGCACGCAGCCGCGCCCGCTCCCGGGCCGTAGACGGGAGAGAGTTCAGCCTCGAAGCCGTAGGACTGGAACACTTGGACGGTTTCCAGCCCCACCTCTTCCGGCTCGCCCGAGGCGGTGGGAAAGACCAGGATGCGGCCCCGGGCGAGACGGTGCATCTCGCCATAGATCTCCGCATTCCCGTCCTCCAGCCGCCCTCCGATCACGGCGAGCCGTCGCGAGGGCTCGTCGCGCAGCGAGAACCAGTCGTAGAAGGACATGAAGGGTCCGCTTACTCGACCGGCGCGATCATCACGCCGCGGTCGTTGGTCACGATCTTAAAGCCTTCCGGCACGTCGAAGGAAATCTGCGCCGGGCGCGGTGTCGCCGCCTCCGGTGCCAGGCCCCCGCCTTCCGGCTTGAAATAGATGATCTTCTTCCAGCAGGCCGTGATGGCCTCGCAGAAAATCAACACCAGGTCATCGCGCCGCGCCATGGCGAGCGCCGTGTCCAGGGCCTCCATCTCCTCGGGGATGATCTTGATCTGGTCGTCCGACACCCCGAACGACATCAGCGCCGCCCGCATGAGATCGGGAATCTCGGTGGGGCCGCGTCCGCGCAGATTGTTGTCGCGGTGGCAGATATAGGTGTCAAACTTGCCGGCCACCTTCTGGGCGATGGCGGTGATATCCTCGTTGCGCCGATCGCCCGGGCAGGTGACGCAGACGATCTTCTGGCCGCGCGGCTTCAGCCGCTCGACGAGATCCACCATGGCGCCGACGGCGGCCTCGTTGTGCCCATAGTCCAGGATCACCCGGAAGCCGTGTTCGTCGAACACATTCATGCGGCCGGGCGACTGGAAGAAGGTGTTGTCGAAGGTGCGCAGGCCGTTGCGGATCTGGTCCAGGCTCTTGCCGAGCGCATAGGCCATGGCCGCCGCGAACATGGCATTCTCCACATTGTGCAGCGCCTTGCCCTCAATGGTGGCTGGGATGAGATGGCTCCAGATCAGGGGGATTTGCGTGCCCTTGTCATAGATGACGATCTGGTCGCCATTGAGGCCCTCCTCCAGCACGATGGCCTGCTTGCCGAGCCGGATATGCTCGCGCACCAGTTCGTGGTGGGGATTGCGCGTCACATAGAACAGGTTCTTGGCCGTGGTGTAGGAGGCCATCTTCAGCGTGTATTCGTTGTCGGCGTTGAGCACGGCGGTATCGCGCGCGACCTCGACCACGACGCGCTTCACCCGCGCCAGCTCATCCACCGTGTCCACGCCGCCGAGGCCCAGATGGTCCGAGGTGACGTTCAGCACCGCGCCGACATCGCAATACATATAGCCGAGGCCGGAGCGCACGATGCCGCCGCGCGCGGTTTCCAGCACCGCAATGTCCACGGTCGGGTCGCGCAGCACCATCTTGGCCGAGACCGGCCCGGTCATGTCGCCCTTCACCGTGACATTGCCGTCGATATAGACCGCGTCCGTGGAGGTTTGGCCGACCACATGGCCCGCCATCTTCAGGATGTGGGCCAGCATGCGCGAGCAGGTGGTCTTGCCGTTGGTGCCGGTGAGGGCGGCGACCGGGATGCGGCTCTGGGTTCCCGGCGGGAACAGCATGTCCATCACCGCCCCGCCCACGTCGCGCGGCTTGCCCTCGGAGGGCGAGATATGCATGCGCAGGCCCGGCCCGGCATTGATCTCGCAGATGGCGCCGCCGGTGTCGCGGTAGGACTGGGTGATGTCGGAGGTGAGGAAGTCCACCGCGCCGAGATCGAGCCCGACCGCAAGGATCGCGCGCTCGGCCATGGCCTTGTTGTCGGGGTGGATGACATCGGTGACATCGACGGCGGTGCCGCCGGTGGAGATGTTCGCGGTCTTGCGCAGATAGACCACCTCGCCGGCCGGCGGGACGCTTTCGGGCGTGTAGTTCTTCTCGCCCAGCAGGCGCAGGGCCTGGTCGTCCATCTCCAGTTTGGTGAGGACATTGTCGTGGCCGATGCCCCGGCGCGGGTCCTGGTTCACGATCTCCATCAGTTCGGTGATGGTGCGGGCGCCGTCTCCCACCACATGGCCGGGCACGCGCTTGGCGGCGGCCACGAGCTTGCCGTTCACCACCAGCAGGCGATGGTCGTCGCCCACGATCATGCTCTCGACAATGACCGCGGACCCTTCCTCGTCCGCGACCGCGAAGGCCGTCTCGGCCTCCTCGTCGGACATGATGTTGACCGTGACGCCGCGCCCGTGATTGCCGTCCAAAGGCTTGATCACCACCGGATAGCCGATGCGGCGGGCGGCCGAGACCGCTTCATCCGCGTCATAGACCTGGCGCTGCTGGGGCACGGGAAGGCCGAGATCGGCGAGGATCTTGTTGCACACGCCCTTGTCGGAGGCGATCTCCACGGCGATGTGCGAGGTCATGGAGGTGAGCGCGGCCTCGATGCGCTTTTGGTATTTGCCCTGGCCGACCTGGATCAGGCTCTGGTCGTTGAGGCGCACCCAGGGAATGTCGCGCTCTTCCGCCGACTTCACCAGCGCCAGCGCGGAAGGTCCAAGCGAGCGCTTCTGGGCAAAGCGCAGGAAGCGGTCCAGTTCGTCCTCAAGGTCGTAGGGCTCGTCGTCCTCCCGACGCGGCGCGATCAGCTCGATGAGGATGTCACAGGCGAGGTCGCCGGCCTCGATGCCGATCTCGTCGGATTCATAGCCGTAGAGAACTTCCACCTCGTCGGAGTCCGGGACGGGAATGGACATGGCGAACGGCGTGGGGGCGCCGGCGAGCCGCTGAAGGTTCAAGGCCACATAGGCGATCAGTTCACCGAGCCCGCACGTTTCGGAGGTCCGCGCATAGTCCAGCCAGGACGAGCCGTCCGCCCGCGTCTCGTTTGCGAGGGTGGGCAGGATCTTCACCAGCGTTTCCAGCAGTTCAGGCCCGTAGCTTGCCACCGTGGCGGTGGACCGGCTTCGAAGATCGATGGTGAGCCGGATCAGCGGAACCTTGGCATAGGCGTTCGGGCCGACATAAGCGGCGGTCGAAATGATGTCCATCTGGTCTTCCCCAAGCGATCCGGCTGCGCCGGTCCCCGCGTCTTGAAGGCTGTTCGTGGACCTGGAGCCTTTTCAGGAGGAAAGCATCGATCGGGAAAGCCGGCCCATGCGGATGTTGCAACGCACAAACTCTGCCTTCCGCCGTCCTTGGACTCGCGCGCCACGCCACGGCCTCGCGGCCTCCTGCACGACGTCATCCAATGGCGGGACGCTGAAACCCCCGAAAAAAATCCCGAGCCGATTTGAGCCTAGACCCAATCGCGCGCCCCAAGCAATATGTCGTGATGACGACAGGGGGCAGAGCCGGCTAAGGCGTTGCGCCGGCTGTCTTTTGCTGCACTGCAAAAGGGCGTGGGGGAAATTAAATGGCGCAATTTGAGGCACAGGGCGGGGCGCGCGACGTGCGTGTCCTGCCCCCCGATGTCGCGGGCGGGCCGCCCCGCGAGATCACGGTTTTGCGCTTCGGAACGCCGGGCGCCCGCCCTAAGGCCTATCTCCAGGCCGGCCTGCATGCCGATGAATTTCCGGGCATGCTGGTTCTGCGCCACCTTGCCGCAGAATTGTCCGAACTCGCCGCGCGCGGAGCGATCCCGGGCGAGGTGGTGGTGGTGCCGCAAGCCAATCCCATCGGCCTGGCGCAGCAGGACCACGGCTTTCTCCAGGGCCGGTTCGACGTGAGGAGCGGGCGCAATTTCAATCGCGACTATCCCGATCTGGCCTCCCTTGTGGCCGAGGGGCTGAACGGCCGTCTTGGAGGCGATGCCGCGGCGAATGTGGCCACGATCCGCACCGCAATGGGCCAGGCGCTGGCAGGGATTGAGCCTGCCGACCAACTGGGTGCCCTGCGCAAGACGCTGATGGAATTGGCTTACGACGCCGACATCACACTCGATCTGCACGCCGACAATGAAGCCCTGCTGCATCTTTATGTCGGCACGCCGCTGTGGCCGGGGGCGGCCGACCTTGCGGCCGAATTGGACGCGCGGGCGATTCTGCTGGCGGAGGTCTCGGGCGGCCATCCGTTCGACGAGGCCTGCGGCGGGCCGTGGTGGCATCTGGCCAAATGTTTTCCGGACCTCCCCATTCCTCCCGCCTGCCTGTCCGCGACGGTTGAGCTGCGCTCCAACGACGACGTGGACGATGCGGCCGCGCGGCGCGACGCAGCCGCCCTGCTGCGGTTCCTGCAGCGGCGGGGCGTGGTGGCGGGCGATCCGGGCGAGGTGCCCCGCCTGCTCTGCGAGGCGGCGCCTCTGGACGCCATGCAGCAGGTTCGCGCCCCCGCTGAAGGGCTGATCTCCTATCGCGCCCGCCTTGGGGACAGGGTCCGCTCCGGCGACATCATCGCCGACATCATCGACCCTCTGGGCGATGTGACGCCGGTGCCAGCGACGACCGACGGGCTCCTGTTCGCGCGACACAGCCAGACATATGCCTGGGTCGGGAAGGTGATCGGAAAGGTTGCCGGAACGCGGCCGCTGGCGGAGCGAACCGGCCTGCTCTTAACCGAATGAACAGGCACGGGTCGCATTTCGACATTTTTGTGGCACGGTGATTGCTGGGGAGACGGTCCGGCCTCGGCCGGTGGGGGGAGGGCGGGGCCGCGGTCCGAAACAGTTTCAGGCGGTCGGTTTTCAATCGGAAGGACGGGGCTTTCCATGAGTTCGAATTCATTCGCGCGCGCGTTGATGCGCTGTAAGCCGGTGAGCGCCATGGTGGACGAGCATGGCGGCGGCAAGGGGCACCTGTCGCGCTCCATCGGCCTGTTCCAGCTCACCATGCTGGGGGTGGGCGCCACCATCGGCACCGGTATTTTCGTGGCCTTGACGGCCGCCGTGCCCGAAGCCGGCCCGGCCGTGATCGTCTCCTTCATCATCGCCGGCATCACGGCGGCCCTCACTGCCCTGTGCTATGCCGAGATCGCCTCGACCATTCCGGTCTCCGGCTCTTCTTATTCCTATGCCTATGCCACCATGGGCGAATTGGTCGCCTATATCGTGGGCTCCTGCCTGCTGCTGGAATATGCGGTCTCCGCCTCCGCCATCGCGGTCGGCTGGGGCCAGTATCTCAACCAGTTGCTGGCCGACGTGTCGGGCTGGCAAATGCCCGACGCCATCAGCCAGCCCCCCGGCGCCGGCGGCTATGTCAATCTTCCGGCCATCGTGCTGGTGGCCATGTGCGCGGGGCTGCTCATCAAGGGCGCGCGCGAATCCACCACCATCAACGCCATTCTCGTGGTGGTGAAGCTGGGCGTGCTGGTGATGTTCGTCATCATCGCCTTCACCGCCTTCCAGGTGGAGAATCTCGAACCCTTCACGCCCAAGGGTTGGCTCGGGGTGGGCACCGCCGCCGGCACCATCTTCTTCTCCTATATCGGCATCGATGCGGTCTCGACCGCCGGCGAGGAGGTGAAGAACCCGCGCAAGACGCTGCCGGCCGGCATCATCCTCTCGCTCCTGCTGGTCACCGCCGCCTATGTGCTGGTGGCCTTCTCGGCGGTGGGCGCGCAGAAATGGACCGAGTTCGCCGGCCAGGATGCCGGCCTTGCCGTGATCCTGCAGAACATCACCGGGTCCAGCTGGCCGGCGGGCGTTCTCTCGATCGGTGCCGTTATTTCCATCTTCTCGGTGACCCTGGTGGTCATGTACGGGCAGACCCGCATCCTGTTCGCCATGAGCCGCGACGGCCTGCTGCCGAAGATGTTCCAGAAGGTCGATCCGCAGACCATGACGCCGGTGACCAACACCTACATCGTCGCGGTCTTCATCGCCGTGCTCGCGGCTCTCGTGCCGCTGGACGTGCTCGCCAACCTGACCAGCATGGGCACGCTGATCGCCTTCGCGGTGGTGTCCGGCGGCGTCATCATCCTGCGCCGCACCCGCCCCGATCTGCCGCGCGGCTATACGGTGCCCTTGTTTCCCTACGTGCCGATCGCCAGCATGCTGTTCTGCATCTATCTGATCAGCCAGTTGCCCTGGGACACCTATCTGCTGTTCGCGGTCTGGATCACGGTCGCGATGATCATCTATTTCAGCTATTCGTTCCGCAATTCCGCCCTCGCCAAGGCCGGGAGCGCGCAATGAACTATCTCATCGGCTATGCGCCGGACCGGGGCGGGGCGGATGCCCTTGCGGTCGGGCGCATGATGGCGTTGGCGGGCGATGTGCCCGTCACCGTCTGCGTGGTGACGCCGGAGACCTGGGGCTATCCCTCTCCGGCGGCGGTGGACGCGGAATACAAGCAGTTCCTGGGCGAATATTCCCGCAAGGCCCTCGCCCGGGCGAAAGCCTATCTGGGCGACGCGGTCCAGGCGGACTATCTCGCGATTGCCGCCGACAGCGCCTCCAAGGGCCTGTCGCGGGTGGCGAACGAACTCAACGCCTATCTCACCATCGTCGGCTCCGCCCGGGATGGAAAGAAGATGCGCGCGGGGCTCGGTTCCACGGCCTCGGGCGTGCTCGCGGGCACCAAATGCCCGACGCTCATGGCTCCGCTCGGCTATGCGGCCAATGCGCCGAAGAAGCTGGAGCGGGTCACCTGCGCCTATTCCGACGACCGGCAGGGCGCCGCGACACTGGCCGTCGCCCTCGATCTCGCCCGGGCCCACAAGGTGCCGCTGCGCCTCGTCACCTTCGTGGTGCGCGACAATCAGATGTATCCTTCAAACGTGGGCTACGACATCGAGCACATCGTCTCGAACACCTGGCGCAAGCAGGCGGTCGAGGCGCAGAAGGCGGCGCTGGCGGATCTGCCCCCGGACGTGGAAGGCACCTGCGCCATCGGCGACGGGCCGGATTGGAAGCGCGCCATCGCCTCGGTGGGCTGGCTGTGGGGCGATATTCTGGTGGCGGGCGCGCACCACGAGGGCGGCGTCACCGCCTTCCTGTTCGGCTCCGCATTCACGCGCCTGCTGCGCTATGCGAGCGTGCCCATCGTCGCGGTGGATTGAGACGAAGGGGCAGGCGCGGCCTGCCCCTTCGTACCCTGCGTCCGCTCAGGACGGCAAAAGATCGACGTCGAGCCCGAGATCGAGGATCGGCGCGCTGTGGGTCAGCCAGCCGCAGGAAATGAGATCGACGCCGCTCGCGGCGATGGCCGGGACGCTCTCCAGCGTCACCCGCCCCGAGGCCTCGGTCACCGCGCGCCCCGCGATCTGGGCCACGGCCGCGCGCAGCATGTCCGGCCCCATATTGTCCAACAGGATGACATCGGCCCCCGCCGACACTGCCTCGTCCACCTGGGCGAGCGTGTCCGCCTCCACCTCGATGCGCACCAGATGACCCACCTGCGCCCGCGCCGCTCTCACCGCCGGCCGGATGCCGCCTGCGACCGCGATGTGGTTGTCCTTGATGAGCACGGCATCGTCGAGGCCGAAGCGGTGATTGGCCCCGCCGCCGGCACGCACCGCATATTTCTCCACCGCCCGCAGGCCCGGCGTGGTCTTGCGGGTGCAGGTGATGCGCGCATGGCCGTGGCCCCGGGCCGCCGCGACCAGTTTCGCCGTGGCGCTGGCAATGCCGGAGAGACGGCAGACAAAGTTCAGCGCGACACGCTCGGCCGAGAGGATGGCGCGCGCCGCGCCTTCCACCCGCAGCACCGCCGTTCCGGGACCAAGCGCCGCCCCCTCCGGCTGAAGGCGCTCCACGGCGAGATCGGCGCCCATCATCCGAAACGCCTGCTCGGCGAGCTCAAGGCCCGCCAGGACCCCGGCATCGCGCGCGACCATCTGCGCCCGCATGCGCGTGCCGGGGGGAATGACGGCGTCCGTGGTGATGTCGCCCGCGCGGCCGAGATCCTCCAGCAGCGCCGCGCGCACCAGGGGCTCTGTGAGAAGCGGGGGAAGCGGTGTGAGGGTCATGCGACATCCTTATAGGGGGCGCCACGCGGCGTGGCGGCGGCGGAAGGGGCAGAGCGCGATCCCGAAGGACCGCTCACGTCGTCCAGGGTGAGATCCAGATGCCGGGGCGCGGCGGGACGCGGAAAGTCGCGGCGCATGTGCCCGCCCCGGCTTTCCTCCCGCAGCAGCGCGCCGCGCGCGAGGAAGGCCGCCACGAGGGCGGCGTCGCAGGTTTCGGCGCGCGGCAGCATCACGTTCAGAAGGGTGCGCAGGCCGTCCGCCTCCCGCGCCACGCCGGCATGCCGGTCCATCAGTGCTCCGCCGTCCCATAGGCTGCCAAGTTCCGGCGGGAGTGGGGGCGCCATCGGCTCCGGCAGAGGAAGCGCGGTGGCCGGGGTGGCGCGAACGTCGTCGGCGATCCAGCGCGCGAACACCAGGGCCTCCAGCAGGGAATTGCTGGCGAGGCGGTTGGCCCCGTGCAGCCCCGTGGCCGCCGCTTCGCCGCAGGCATAGAGGCCGGGAACGGACGAGCGGCCCCGCCCGTCCACCTTGATGCCGCCCATATGATAATGGGCGGCCGGGCGCACCGGGATCAGGCTGCGCTGCGGGTCGATGCCGTGGCGCAGGCACAGGGCATGGACCGTGGGGAAGCGGGATGGAAGATTTTGAACCCTCGCGGCTCGCGCATCCAGGAAGACGCGCCGGCCGTGGGCGACCTCTTGGTGGACCGCCCGAGCCACCACGTCGCGCGGAGCGAGGTCCCCGCCGGGCGTTGTTGCCATGAGGAAGGCTCCGCGCTCATCCACCAGCCGCGCCCCGGCCCCGCGCAGCGCCTCGGTAACGAGGGGGAGAGGCCAGGTGCCCACATCAAGGGCGGTGGGGTGAAACTGCACCAACTCCATGTCGCGCAGCACCGCTCCCGCCCGCGCCGCCAAGGCGAGGCCGGTTCCGCGCGCGCCCGGGGGATTGCTGGTGGAAGCATAGAGCGCGCCGAGCCCGCCGGTGGCGAGCACCACCGCCCGCCCGCGCAGGAGCCGAACCGTGCCTGCCTCATCCACGCACCACAGGCCGGTGACGCGCCCATCTCGTAAGGCGAGCCGATGGCCCGTCCCGGCATATCGCGTGACATGCGCCGCCCCGGAGAGGCGGTCGAGGAGCGTCGACAGGACGTGGCGCCCGGTGGCGTCGCCCCCGGCATGCAGGATGCGGGCGCGGGAATGGGCCGCTTCAAGCCCGAGGGCGAGGCCGCCTTCGCCGTCGCGGTCGAACGGCACGCCCCAGGCACGAAGCTGGTCGAGCATGGCCGGCGCCGCGCCCGTGACCCGCGCCACCGTCTCGGGATCACACAGGCCGGCGCCGGCCGCCAGGGTGTCGCGGGCGTGGAGCGCGGGATCGTCATCGCCTCCCACCGCCGCCGCGATGCCACCTTGGGCGAGGGCGCTCGCCGCCTGTCCCGCGCCCGGCGGCGCCACCAGCACGACGGGAAGGGGGGCGAGATGCAACGCGCAGGCGATGCCGGCAAGGCCGGCCCCGACCACGATCACGCTGTCATCCTCCGCGCCAGTGCTGCGCCCGTTGATGTCGGTCCCGCTCATATCAGCGGATCTCCAGCATGCGCGCAACGCTGGCGCGTGCGGCGGGGAGGATGGCGGGGTCCACATCCACTTGCGGCGACAGGTGTTCCAGCGCGGCCCGGATGTTCGCGAGCGTGATCCGCTTCATATGCGGGCAGAGATTACAGGGCTTCACGAAGTCCACGTCGGGATAGTGGATCGCCACATTGTCGGCCATGGAACATTCGGTGACCAGGGCGACCCGCGCCGGGCGTTCCGTCGCGACATACCGCACCATCTCCGCCGTGGAGCCGGAGAAATCCGCCGCCGCCACGACTTCGGGCGGGCATTCGGGATGGGCGATGACGGTCACGTCCGCATGGATGTCGCGGATCTCCGCGATGTCCGCCGGTGAGAAGCGTTCATGCACCTCGCACCGGCCGTCCCAGGCGATGATCTCCACATGGGTCTGCGCGGCGACGTTACGGGCAAGATATTGGTCGGGGATCATGATGACGCGCGGCACGCCGAGCGCCTCCACGACGGCCTTGGCATTGCCCGAGGTGCAGCACACGTCCGCTTCCGCCTTCACCGCCGCCGAGGTGTTCACATAGGTCACAACCGGGACGCCGGGATGGCGCGCCTTGAGCGCGCGGACATCTTCGGGCGTAATGGATTCGGCCAGGGAGCATCCCGCCCGTTCGTCGGGAATGAGCACGAGCTTGTCGGGATTGAGCACCTTGGCCGTCTCGGCCATGAAATGGACGCCCGCCACAAGGATGACGTCGGCATCCGTCTGCGCCGCCTCCCGCGCCAGGGCGAGGCTGTCGCCTACGATGTCCGCCACCGTGTGGAAGATTTCCGGCGCCTGATAATTATGGGCCAGCAGAAGCGCGTTGCGCTGGCGCTTCAGCTCCAGGATCGCGGCGATGTCGTCCGCAAGGAGCGCCCATTCCAGGGGCGGCACATGCCGGGCCACCTTGGCGTAGAGCGCCGGAAGGGGCAGGGGCGCGCCGGTTTCGGCGGGACGAGCAGGCATGGCGGATCCTTCCCTATATGCTCGGTCTGAGCATAAATGGCGTCGAAAAAAGGCCGGTCGAAAGCCGGCTTTATTTGGTTATGCTAAGAGTGAGCATAAGGGGGTGTCAAGGGGGTGAGGCCGCCGGGGCGTGGCGGCCTTAGAGCAGCCCTTCGACGACGCCGACCAGGCGCTCCAGATCCTCCGACCGCGACAGCCGGTGGTCGCCATCCTTCACCAGGGTAAACACCACGTCGTCCTCCGCGAGGCAGGAGACGAGCCGCATGGCATGGTCCCACGGAACGTCCGTATCGCGCGCGCCCTGGAGGATGCGCACGGGACAGCCGACGCCGAAGGGCGTGCCGAGCACCATATGCGCGCGCCCGTCCTCGATCAGGGCGCGCGTGATGACATAGGGCTCGTCGCTATAGTCGGAGGGCCGCTCGAAGCGACCGGTCTCCAGGATGCTGGCCTTCACGTCCGGAGAAAACCGCTCCCACATCAGCGTCTCGGTGAAATCCGGCGCCGGGGCGATCAGGACGAGGCCGGCCAGCCGGTGCTCGCCACGGGCCGCCAGCATGCGCGCCAGCAACAGTGCGATCCAGCCGCCCATGGAGGAGCCCACCAGGATTTGCGGCCCCGTGGTCTTCGCGCTGAAGACGGCGCAGGCGTCCTCCAGCCACTGGGAAATGGTGCCATCCTCGAAACGCCCCGAGGATTCCCCGTGCCCGGAATAGTCGAAGCGCACATAATTCTGGCCGCGCCGCACCGCCCAATCGGCAAGCGCCTGGGCCTTGCCGCCCATCATGTCCGACTTGAAGCCACCGAGCCACACCACGCCGGGCGACTGGCCGGGAATGGCGCGCACCGCAATGCTGCGTCCCGACACGTCAAGATGAGAGAGGGTTTCGGCTCCGGGGACGGTCATGCCGGGGCTCCAGCGGTCGTCTGGAAGTAGCGGTCGATGATACGCCCATAGATGTCCGCGAGGGCGAACAGGTCGGTGACCGGGGTGGCCTCGTTCACCTGATGCATGGTCTGGCCCACCAGGCCGAATTCCACCACCGGGCAGAGATCCTTGATGAAGCGCGCATCTGACGTGCCGCCCGTGGTGGACGGTTCGGGGCGGCGGCCCGTCACCTCCGCGATGGTGTCGCAGACGAGATCCACGAAGGGGCCGGGAGCGGTGAGGAAGCTTTCGCTGGCGCCCGCCTCGAACGCCAGCTCATAGGCGCCTGGCTCCGCCGCGCGGGACAGTCGCGTGCGGATTTCCGCCTTCAGACTGTCCAGGGAATAGCTGTCATTGAAGCGCACATTGAAGCGGGCCTTCGCCGCCGCCGGAATGACGTTGTAGGCCCCGGTGCCCGAGTCCAGGGCCACCACTTCGAGGTTCGAGGGCTGGAAATGAGCATTGCCCGCATCGAGCGGCGTCGCGGTCAGCGCCGCCAGGAGGCGCAGCAGGCGCGGCACGGGATTGTCGGCGAGGTGAGGATAGGCGACGTGCCCCTGCTTGCCGGACACGGTGATGTGCCCGGACAGGCTGCCCCGCCGGCCGATCTTCACCATGTCGCCAAGGGCGGAGGGATTGGTCGGTTCGCCGAGAATGCAATGGTCGATGCGCTCGCCGCGCGCCTTCAGCCAGTCCACCACCTTCACGGTGCCGTCGATGGCCGGCCCCTCCTCATCCCCCGTCACCAGGAAGGACAGGCTGCCGGTGGCGGGCTTGCCATGGCGCAGCGCGGCGGCGAGGGCGCAGGCCAGCCCCCCCTTCATGTCCACCGCGCCGCGCCCATACAGCAGTCCGTCCGCGACCTCGCCGGCGAAGGGACCATGGGTCCAGTGCTCCAGATCGCCCACCGGCACCACGTCCACATGGCCGGCGAAGCACAGGTTCGGCCCCTCGGTGCCGATGCGCGCATAAAGGTTGGAAATGCGCGGCCCGGCCGTATCGGAATCCACACGATGAAGGGTGTATCCGGCGGCGCCCAGGGCGCGTGCGACCACGTCCAGAGCCGCGTCCGCGTCGGGCGTGACGGAGGGCGCGCGCAGCAAATGCTGGGTCAGGGACAGGGGATCGAGCCCTTCAGCCCAGCCGGGGGCCTTGACGTCGGGGGGCATGCTCATGGACTTAAGGCTCCGCATCTGTCTTGTGCCGTTTTAGTTTGTCGGCGGGCGACGGCAAGGGGCTGCCATCACCGCGCCGTGTTCGGGCAACAGAAGGCCGCCTCCCGGAGGGTGTCCATGTCAGGCTTGTCCGCGTCTCGTCCGTTCGTCTGTCTGCGCGCGCTGCTGCCCACACTGCTTGTGGCATGGCTGGTGATTGCCGGCCTTCCGGCTGTGGGCCTTGCCCAACCTGGTGCCCCGGCGGGCGGCGAACTGGTGCAGGCGGCCAAGGACAAGATCGACGCCGCGCGCTCCGCGCTCAACAGCATCGAAGGCGCGCTCTCGGTGGAGGGGCTGCGCTCCAGCGACCTCGACGATCTGCGCACGCGGCTGGATCCCTTGCGGCGTGACACCCAGCAGCAGCTCGATCAGCTCGGCCCGCGCCTCAAGAGCGCGAAAGCGCAGCTCGACGAAGTGGGCAAGGCCCCCGCCGCCGATGCTCCGCCCGAGGATCCCGCCACCACGGCCGCGCGCGAGCATCTAAGCGCGCAATATGCGGCGGTGGATGCCGCGGTGAAGCAATATGTGGCGCTCAACACGCGGGCCGACGCGCTCTCGGACCAGATCGCGACGCGCCGGCGCACCTTGTTCGCGAACCAGATCCTGGAGCGCTCCAATTCCGTGCTCGATCCCGCGCTCTGGGCCGGGGCGGGCGCGGCACTGAAGCAGGAATGGCGGGCGCTGCGCTTTCTCGCCCATGACTGGCTCGGCTACGCTTCCCAGCGGTATGGCGCGGGCGTGCTCATCGCGCTTGCGGCGAGCGCCGTGGCGGTGTTCGGCGTCATTCTCGCCGGCGGGCGCGTCCTGCGCCGGCGCCTGCGCTGTGCGCCGCCCGAGGACGGCGCGCCGTTTCCGCGCTTTCGGGCCGCCCGCGAGGCGGTGAAGATCGCCATCCTCGACGCGGTGATCTGGCCGGCGGCGGTGATCGGCACCGGCATCTTCCTCACCGGCTTTGAACTCGTGCCCCAGCGGGTCGCCGAGATGTTCAATGCAGTGGCCATTGCCGTCGTGATCTATGCGACCGGCCATGGTCTCGCCCGCGCCGTGATCGCGCCGTCGGAACCCTGGCGGCGCCTGCTGTCCATTTCGGACCGCGCGGCGGTGATCAGCTTCCGCTATTACCATTGGACGGTTCTGACCCTGGCCATCGCGGCCTTTCTCAACATCATGCACCGCGCGCTGTTCAGCCCGGTGGTTCTGACGGTCGCCACCAGCGCGATCATGGCGTTGCTGATCGGCGGCTTCGTCGCGCGCAGCCTGATCGTGCTCGCCCGCGCCGCGGAGGATGACGAGGCCGGATCGGAACTCTCCGGGACCATGCGGCTGCTCCAGCCGCTGCGCCTGTTCATCTGGGTGATGCTGGCCGCCATCGTGGTTGCGCTGGCGGGCGGCTATGTGAGCTTCGCGGCCTTCCTGGCGGCCCGCATCGTGCTCGCCACCACCATGGCGGGCGCGGTTTTTGTCCTCAACACCCTGATCGATGCGTTCTTTGCGACCCTGAACAAGGACACGCCGCAGGCCCGTATCGTGTCGAAGACCCTCGGGCTGAAGCCGAACCGGCTGGAACTGATCGGCCTGCTGATCGCCGCCCTGCTGAAGCTCTGCATCATTTTCACCGGCATTTTCCTGGTGGTGGGCAGCTGGAGCTCGACGTCCGACATGGTGGACACGCTCCAGCGCGCCACCTTTGCCATGCGCGTCGGAAACACGACGGTCACGCTCTGGAGCGTGCTCTACGCCGTGCTGCTGCTGCTGTTCGGCGTGTTCCTGGCGCGCACCTTCCAGCGCTGGATCTCCAACACCATCCTGCCGCGCACGGACCTTGAGCCCAGCCTGCAAACCTCCATCGCGACGGTGGTGGGCTATGTGGGGACGATCGTCGCCATCGCCATCGCCATGAGCGAGGTGGGGCTGAACCTGGAGAACGTCGCCCTGGTGGCCGGCGCACTGTCGGTGGGTATCGGTTTCGGCCTGCAGTCCATCGTGTCCAATTTCGTCTCGGGCCTGATCCTTTTGGCCGAGCGGCCGATCCGGGTCGGCGACACCATCAATGTGAAGGGTGAAGAAGGCTATGTGCGCCGCATCAGCGTGCGCGCGACCGAGATCGAGACGTTCGAGCGGTCCACGGTGATCGTGCCGAATTCCGACCTGATCACCGGCATGGTGAAGAATTTCACCCATTCCAACACGACCGGGCGGGTGATCGTCATCGTCAACACCACCTATGACGTGGACATGGATGCGGTGCGCGACCTTCTGATCGCCGCTGCCTGCGATCACCCCCAAGTGATCCAGTCGCCCCCGCCGCGGGTCTTCCTCACCAAATTTTCCGATGCCGGGCTCCAATTCGAACTGCGCTGCGTGGTGGCCAACGTGGATTATGCGCTCACGGTGAAGAGCGACCTGCATTTCTCCATTCTGACGCGGTTCCGCAAAGCCGGCGTCGGCGTGGCCTGCCAGCCCTGGGCCTCGCTCGCCCGGGCGCCGGCGGACCTTGTGCCCCCGCCCTCCGCGCCGCCCCCGCCCATGCCCGCGCCACCCGCGCTGGACCTGCCGCCCGGCCCCTCCAGCGGCGATGCGCGCGCCTGACGCTAACACTTCCTCAACCTTGAGGGGCCTCTCATTCGCGCCACTTCTTCCCACGAGGCCGTCATGCGCCGCTTTGCCTTCCTTCTTCTTCCCCTCGCGCTCGGCCTTGCCGGGTGCGGGTCCGCACCGGTGGATACCAAGCCCGCCTTCTATGATGACCTCGCCAAGACCGGCCAGCCGGTGGATCCGGCGTCGGCGGCGTCCATCCTCAACGCCTATCGCGGCACCAAGGGGCTCTCGCAGGTCACCATCGATCCCGACCTGTCCAAAGTGGCGCAGGAGCAGGCCAATGCCATGGCGGCGGCCGACAAGCTCTCCCACGAGGTGGGCGGCCGCACCTTTGTCATGCGCATGAAGGCGTCCGGCTTCGATCCCAAGATTGCGGTGGAGAATGTGGGGGCCGGGTATCACACCCTTGCCGAGGCGTTTTCCGGCTGGCGGGATTCCCCGCCCCACAATCAAAACATGCTCACCCCCGGCGTGACCCGCATGGGCATCGCCACCGCCTTTGCGCCGCGTTCCAAATACAAGGTCTATTGGGCGCTCGTGCTGGCCCAGCCGGAAAAATAGCCGGCGCCTTTGCAGTGCACAAAAAATTGGACGCGCTGCGAGAGCACGATTAAGGTGCGCCCTGCCCAAGTCTTATGCAGGACGCGCTCGACGTGCTGGAGCGGACCGATTACGAGCGGGCGCGGGCCGGTTTCGCCTGGTCCGTTCCCCCGCGCTACAACATGGCTGCCCAGGCTTGCGACGGCTGGGCTGCGCGTGCGCCTGATCGTCCGGCGCTGTTCACGGTCGCGGGCGATACGCTTTCGCCCCTGACCTATGGCGACCTTGCCCAGGCGTCCAATCGTCTGGCCCGGGGCCTTGCCGCGAAGGGCGTCCAGGCCGGCGACCGGGTGGCGATCCTCGCGCCGCAATCGCCCGACGTTCTGGTTTCCCATCTCGCGCTCTACAAGCTCAATGCCATCGCCGTGCCGCTTGCCTCGGTCTTCGGCGTGGAGGCGATCCGCTATCGCCTGGAGGATTCCGGCGCGAAGGCGCTGATCGCCGATGCGGCGGGCCTTGCCAAGGTGGCGGAGCCGCCGCATTCCCTGTCCCTGCGCATCTGCCTGGATGGGGCGGCGCCCGGCATCGAGAGTTTCGCGCGGCTCATGGAGGGGCAGGACGCGGCGCCGCTCCCTTTCACCAGCAGCGCCGACGACCCCGCGCTGATGATCTATACGTCCGGCACGACGGGCCGCCCCAAGGGCGCGCTCCATGCCCATCGGGTTCTCATTCCCCATGTCACGGGGCAGACCTACACCCATGGCTTTCCCGGGCAGCAGGGCGACCGCATGTGGACGCCCTCCGACTGGGCATGGGCGGGCGGATTGCTGAATACGGTGCTGCCGTCGCTGGTTCATGGCGTGCCGGTGGTGGTGCAGCCGGCGGGCAAGTTCGATCCCGAGGCGGCCTTCGCCCTGCTCGCGACGGCGGAAATCCGCAACGTCTTCATTCCGCCGACCGCATTGAAGATGATGCGCGCCGTGCCGCGCCCCCGCGCGCGCTACGGCTTTGATCTGCGCAGCGTCGGCTCGGCGGGAGAGGCCCTGGGGGCGGAGACCTTCGCCTGGGGCCGCGAGGCGCTGGGCGTGCCGGTCAACGAATTTTATGGCCAGACCGAGTGCAATTACGTCATCGGCTCCTGCGCCCAGATGGGTGTTGCCCGCGCCGGCGCCACGGGAAAGCCGATTCCTGGCCATGACGTCGTCCTGCTACGGGATGACGGCACGCGATGCGCGCCGGGCGAGATGGGGCAGATCGCGGTGCGCGCGCCCAACCCCGTGATGTTTCTAGGTTATTGGAACCGGCCGGAGGCCACGGCGGAAAAGCTGCGCGGCGGCTATATGCTGACCGGCGACATGGCGCAGATGGATGACGATGGCTACATCTTCTTCCAGGGACGCGACGATGACATCATCACGTCCGCCGGCTACCGGATCGGGCCGACCGAGATCGAAGATGTGATCTTGCGCCACCCGGACGTGGCGCTCGCGGCTGTGGTGGGGGTGCCGGACCCGGTGCGCACCGAGATCGTGAAAGCCTTCCTGGTGCTCAAGCCAGGACGCGAGCCGAGCGTTGCGCTGGAGGCGGAGATTCAGCAGATCGTTCGGGAAACGCTGGCCGGATATGAATATCCCCGCGCCTTCGCCTATCTCGATGCCCTGCCCATGACCTCTACGGGCAAGATCATCCGCCGCGCCCTGCGCGACATGGCCTGACGGTCACGGCCTCAGAGGCGGGAGGATACGGACGGTGTGTCTACGCCCTGAAAGGCTTGCATGCGGTCGATCAGCACGCGATAGGGGCCGAGGAACAGGCCGATCATGGCGAGCTTCACGCCATAGTCGAACAGCGCCCAGTTCTGCCACGGTAGCCCCGTTCCCGCGAAGGCGAGCGAAAAGAACACAGCTGTATCGAGCGCCGCCGAAATGAATCCGGAGGAGAGCGGCGGCACCCACCAGGCGCGGCGTCGCAGCCGGTTGAAGACGGTCGCATCCAGCAATTGCGCGGACAGGAAGGCAAGGCCCGAGGCCAGCGCGATGCGCGGGCTCGCGAACCACGCGGACAGCAGGACGGCGAGCGCGAATCCCACATAGACGACCCGCCGCGTGCGGGCGAGCCCGAGCCGGCGGTTGGTCAAATCGTTGACCAGGAAGGTCACGGGATAGGTAAAGGCGCCCCAGGTGAGGAAATCCTCCAGCCCGAACGGCGTGAAGGGAAACTGCACCAGGATGTTGGCGGCCAGGACCGCCGCGCACATGCAGAAAACCGCGAGCGCGAACGCCCGCGGTTCCGAAGTCAGCAGAAGATGACGCGACGCCACGGCGTCAGGCGGCCGAGGCAGCCTCGGCGGTCGCCTTCGCGATCTGGCGCTTCAGCTCGCGCGCGACCGGCGACAGCTCTTCCTCGCGGGCCTTCTTCAGGAAGGCGTCGAGGCCGCCGCGGTGATCAACGCTCTTCAGCGCATTGGCGCTGATGCGAAGCTTCACGGAACGGTTCAGCGTCTCGCTCTGGAGCGTGACGTTGCACAGGTTCGGCAGGAACCGGCGCTTGGTCTTGCGGTTCGAGTGGCTCACGAGGTGGCCGGTCAGAACCGCCTTGCCGGTCAGGTCGCACCGCCGGGACATGGCAGAAGTCCTTCAAATTCGTTGCGCGAAGACGAGGGTGTCCAGGGCCGTCCGGCCCTTCGTCGCCCACCCGTCTTGTCGGGAAGGCGCTCGTATAAGCGCGTGGGACGCTATCGTCAAGGTGCGTGCGCGGCGCCAGGCACCACGCACGCCGAGGAGTGCCGCTCTCAGGCGTTGGCGCCGCCGTCCACGGTGAAGCTCGCGCCCGTGATCTGGCGTCCGGACGGGCCAGCGAGGAAGGCCACCATGTCGGCAATGTCCTGCGGGCTACCGTATTGCTTCAACGCCATGGTGGCGAGTTGGCTCGTGCTGCCGGGGCCGTCGGCGGGGTTCATATCCGTGTCCGTGGAGCCCGGCTGCACCACATTGACCGTGATCCTGCGGTCCCCGAGGTCGCGGGCGAGGCCGCGGGTGAACGACACCAGGGCGGACTTGGTCATGGAATAGACGGTGATGCCCGGCATGGCGACCCGCTCGCCCAGGCACGAGCCGATATTGATGATGCGCCCGCCCGCGGACAGCACCGGGATGGCCGCGCGGGTGGTGAGCACCACGCCGCGAATGTTCACGCCGATGAGCGCGTCGATATCCTCAAGGCTCATGGTTTCCAGCGCCCCGCCCCGGCCGATGCCGGCATTGTTGACCAGGATGTCGAGGCCCCCGAGCGAGGCGGCCGCCTGCTTGACCGCCGCCTCCACCGCGGCGCCGTCGGCCGCGTCGGCCTGGATCGCCCAACCGCGCCGTCCGAGAGCCTCGATCTGACGGACCACGTCCGCCGCGCGCTCGGCGGAGCGTTCATATGTGATGGCCACGTCCGCTCCCGCTTTGGCGAGGGTGAGGGCGATGGCCGCTCCAATGCCCCGGCTGGCGCCGGTGACGAGGGCCTTTTTGCCGGCGAGGTCCAGTCCTGTGTGATCCACGATGCGCTCCTGGGGAGGGATTTATTTAATGAACGTTACATAAATAGACTCGTCTGGTCCGGTCAAGGCATTATTTAATGGACGATACAAAAATAAGCGGGAGCCGGACATGTCGGCGCGCGGACGGCCCAGGGCCTTCGATCGGGACGCAGCACTGAGTGCAGCGATGGATGTTTTCTGGCGCAAGGGCTTCAGCGCCACGTCCATGGCGGAGCTTTGCGAAGCCATGGGTATCAATGCGCCCAGCCTCTATGCCGCCTTTGGCAGCAAGGCGGACCTCTATGAGGCCGCCCTGCGCCATTACGGGCAGGCGGCCTCGTGTGCCGTCTGGGGTGGTTTCAAGGCCGCGCCCACGGCGCGCGCGAGCATCGAGGCGCTGCTCATGGCGTCCGCCGCGAATCTGCCGGGCGACGACCATCCCGCCGGCTGCATGGTGACGCTTTCGGCGGTGACCGAACTCGGGTGCGAGCGGCTGGGCGCCCTGGCTGTGCAGGCGCGGGCCGAGGGAGAGGCGCAGATCTCCGCCCGTTTGCGCCGGGCGGTCGAAGACGGGGAACTGCCGGCGGGCGTGGACATCGCGGCCATTGCCGCATTTTATGCCTGCGTCCAGCACGGCATGTCCATCGAGGCGCGCGATGGCGCCGACCGGCGAAAGCTCGAAACGATTGCCCGGGCGGCGCTGGCGGCCTGGCCCGGCCTCACGGACGCCGGCGCGCCTCCTCCTGGGGCATGAAAAGACCGCGCTGCTCCTGCACCTCCCGTGCGATGAAGTCCGCCGCCACCTGGACGCGGGCGAGCGTCCGGGTGTCGGCGTGGGTAATCAGCCACAGGGTGCGCGTGAGGCGCACGTCGTCCGCAAGCAGCGGCACGAGATCCGCGTCGCTATCGGCCATGAAGCGGGGCAGGACCGCGACGCCCGCCCCGGCCTTTACCGCCCGGTATTGAGCGACGACGCTCGAACTCTTCAGGCGCGGGCGCAGGTCGCGGGTGACGAGCGGGGTATAATCCAGCTCCGGCGCATAGAGCAGGTCGTCCACGTAGGAAATGAAGGTGTGCCGCAGCAGGGCGGCGCGCGTCTCGATGGGGCCGTGCGCCGCGAGGTAATCGCGCGCCGCATACAGGCGCAGCTCATAGTCGGTCAGCTTGCGGGCATGCAGCCGCCCGTGCTTGGGCCGGCTCAGCGAAATGGCGATGTCCGCCTCGCGCTTGGTCAGGTTGAACACGCGCGGCATGGCGAGAAGCTGGATTTCGAGCGCAGGGTGGGCCAGCGCCAGCCGCCCGAGGCAGGGCGCCAGGAAGACGGTGCCGAATCCGTCCGGCGCGCCGACGCGCACCGTGCCGGAGACGCCAAGATCCGCCCCGCCAATGTCCTGCTGGACGGCGGTCGCGAGCGTTTCCATCGCTTCCGCCGAGGCAAACAGCCGCTCGCCCTGGGCGGTGAGCCCATAGCCGGCCGGGTGGCGATCAAACAGCTTTGCCCCGAGGCTCGCCTCCAGGGCGGCGATGCGCCGGCTGACCGTGGAATGCTCCACCGCCAGATGGCGCGCGGCGAGGGTCAGCTTGCCGGTGCGCGCGACGGCGAGGAAAAAACGCAGGTCGGACCATTCGAACTCGGCGGCGCTCATGTGAAATTCCGCACAATGGGGGTGCAAAGATTTCTCTGGAGGTGCAAAAAATCATACGCCATTGTGCCGGCCAACTGAAAACATGCACACCACTCCAAGGGGAGACGCATCATGCGAGAGATCGGCCATTTCATTGGCGGCAAGCACGTGCCCGGAACGTCGGGCCGCTATTCGGACGTGTGGCAGCCCATGACGGGCGAAGTGGTGGGCCGCCTCGCCCTCGCGTCTCCGGCCGAGATGCGCGCCGCCGTCGAGAACGCCAAAGCCGCCCAGATGGGCTGGGCCGCCACCAATCCCCAGCGCCGCGCCCGCGTGCTGATGAAATTCCTGGAACTGGTGCAGCGCGACTATGACGCGCTGGCCGATCTGCTGGCGCGCGAGCATGGCAAGACCGTGCCCGACGCCAAAGGCGACATCCAGCGCGGCCTCGAAGTGATCGAGTTCGCCTGCGGCATTCCCCATCTCCTGAAGGGCGAGTTCACCGACGGCGCGGGTCCGGGCATCGACGTCTATTCCATGCGCCAGCCCTTGGGTGTCGTGGCCGGCATCACGCCGTTCAACTTCCCGGCCATGATCCCCATGTGGAAGTTCGGCCCCGCCATCGCCTGCGGCAATGCCTTCATCCTGAAGCCGTCCGAGCGCGATCCCGGCGTGCCCATGAAGCTTGCGGAACTGATGATGGAAGCGGGGCTGCCGGCCGGCATCCTCAATGTGGTGAACGGCGACAAGGTGGCGGTGGACGCCATCCTGGATGATCCCGACATCCAGGCCGTGGGCTTTGTCGGCTCCTCCTCCATCGCGCAGTACATCTATTCCCGCGCGGCCGCGACGGGCAAGCGCTGCCAGGGCTTCGGCGGCGCGAAGAACCACATGATCATCATGCCCGACGCGGACATGGACCAGGCCGTCGACGCGCTGATCGGTGCCGGCTACGGCTCGGCCGGCGAGCGCTGCATGGCCATCTCGGTGGCGGTGCCGGTGGGCCAGGACGCCGCCGACCGGCTGATCGAGAAGCTGGTGCCGCGCGTGGAAAGCCTGAAGATCGGCCCCTCGACCGACGTGACCGCCGATTTCGGCCCCCTGGTCACCCGCGAGGCGCTGGAGCGCGTGACCAATTACGTGAATATCGGGGTGGAGGAGGGCGCCAAGCTCCTGGTGGACGGGCGCGGCTTCAAGCTCCAGGGCTATGAGAACGGCTTCTATCTCGGCGGCTGCCTGTTCGACCATGTGACGGCGGACATGCGCATCTACAAGGAGGAGATCTTCGGACCCGTCCTCTCCGTGGTGCGCGCCAAGGACTATAAGGAGGCGCTGCGCCTTCCCACCGAGCATGAATATGGCAATGGCGTCGCCATCTTCACCCGCGACGGCGATGCCGCCCGCGACTTCGCCTCCAAGGTGAATGTGGGCATGGTGGGCATCAATGTGCCGATCCCGGTTCCGATCGCCTATCACACGTTCGGCGGCTGGAAGCGCTCGGGCTTCGGCGATCTCAACCAGCACGGCCCGGATGGCGTGCGCTTCTATACCAAGACCAAGACCGTGACCTCGCGCTGGCCTTCCGGCGTGAAGGACGGCGCGGAATTCGTCATTCCGACCATGAGCTGATCTTGCGGGGCTCACGCTGTGCTATCATTTTTTGATAGCACAGCGTGACGCGCAGGAGGGTCCCATGGCGCAGGTCTTGATCCGCAACGTTCCCGACGCCACGCTCGACGTCTATCGCGAGCGAGCCAAGCGCAACGGGCATTCGCTGGAACAGGAAATCCGCGATCTTCTTGAACGGAACCGGGCTTTCACGCCACAGGAGCGGCTGGCCGCGACGCGGTATCTTCATTCGAGGACGCTGAAGGTATCAGCGCCGCTAACGTCGGATGAGATCCGCGACGGCTTGGAATGAGCGCCAGCGTCATCGTCGATGCGAGCGTCGCGGTGAAGTGGCTGGCGAAGGAAGAGGACGTGGAAAGCGCCCTCTTCCTGCTTGAACGCGCGGAGGACATTCACGCGCCAAAAATACTGTTGGGGGAGGTGGCGAATGCGATCTGGAAAAAGGTCCGCAGGCAGGACCTCACGGTTGAGACGGGTGAAGAGGCGCTGCGTCTCCTGCCCAATTATCTCACGGCGACCTTCGAAGTGGACCACCTCATGAGCGCGGCGTTTCAGATGGCCTGCGCACACGACCATCCCGTCTATGACTGCCTGTACATCGCCGGTGCCGCGCAGCTCGACCTGCCGCTCGTGACTGCGGACGCGCGCCTTGTGCGCAAGTTCGTTCGCACAGCGCTTGCGCGGCACATCATCCCTCTTTCGCAATGGCGTCCCTAAGATGTTCGAGCTGACCGAAGACCAGCGCGCCGTCCGCGAGATGGCGCAGGATTTCGCCCGCGAGCAGATCGCGCCCCACGCTCTGGAGTGGGACGAGGCGCAGCATTTTCCGGTGCCGACCCTGAAAGCCGCTTCGGCGCTGGGCATGGGCGGGATCTATGTGCGCGAGGAATTCGGCGGGTCGGGCCTCTCCCGGCTCGATGCCGCCCTCATTTTCGAGGCGCTCGCCACCGGCTGCCCGGCGACCTCGGCCTATCTTTCCATCCACAACATGGTGGCGTGGATGATCGACAAGTTCGGCAGCGATGCGCAGCGCGCGCATTTTCTGCCGAAGCTCTGCGCCATGGATCTGGTCGGCGCCTATTGCCTCACCGAGCCGGGCTCCGGCTCGGACGCGGCGGCGCTGAAAACCCGCGCGGTGCGCGAGGGCGACCATTATGTGCTGGATGGCCAGAAGCAGTTCATTTCCGGCGCGGGCGCGGCTGACCTCTATGTGGTGATGGTGCGTACCGGCGGCCCCGGTCCCTCCGGCGTGTCGGCGGTTCTGGTGGAGGCGGGCACGCCCGGCCTCTCCTTCGGCGCAAATGAGAAGAAGATGGGCTGGAAGGTGCAGCCCACCCGCGCCGTGATCTTTGAGAATTGCCGCATCCCCGTGGAGAACCGCCTCGGCGCCGAGGGCGACGGCTTTAAGTTTGCCATGGCGGGGCTGGATGGCGGGCGGCTCAACATCGCCGCCTGCTCGCTGGGCGGCGCCCAGGCCGCCTTCGAGAAGGCGCTCGGCTACATGGGCGAGCGCAAGGCCTTCGGGAAGGCGCTCACCGAGTTCCAGGCGCTCCAATTCCGTCTGGCCGACATGGAGACCAGCCTGGAAGTCGCCCGCACCTTCCTGTGGCGCGCGGCCGCGGCCCTCGACGCGGCGGACCCGCAGGCGACGCGCCTGTGCGCCATGGCCAAGCGCCATGTGACGGACGCGGGCTTCGAGGTGGCGAACCAGGCGCTTCAGATGCATGGCGGCTACGGCTATCTGGCCGATTACGGCGTCGAGAAGATCGTGCGCGACCTGCGCGTGCACCAGATCCTGGAAGGCACCAACGAAATCATGCGGCTCATCATTTCGCGCGCCCTGGTGGCGCGGGGGAATTGAGCGAACGAGCAGCCAAGAAAGGCAGGGAGGTCATCATGGCCAAAATCGCAGTCATCGGCCTCGGCAACATGGGCGGGCCCATGGCCGGTAACCTTGTGAAGGCCGGCCACGCCGTCACCGGCTTCGACCTCGCGCCCGCCGCGATCGACGCCGCGCGTGGGCGCGGCGTGGTGATCGCGGAGACGGCCGCCGAAGCGGTCTCGACGGCGGAGATCGTCGTCACCATGCTGCCGAGCGGCAAGCATGTGGTGGCCGCCACCGAAGGCCTGTTCGCGGCATCGCCCAAGGGCACGCTTTTCATCGACAGTTCCACCATCGATGTCGCCTCGGCCCGCGTCTTCCATGAGGCGGGCCGTGCGGCCGGGCATGAGACGCTGGATGCGCCCGTGTCGGGCGGCGTGGGTGGCGCGGAGGGGGCGACGCTCACCTTCATGTGCGGCGGCACGCCCGAGGCGTTCGCCAAGGCGCAGCCGGTGCTCGCCCAGATGGGCAAGAAGATCGTCCATTGCGGCGATGCCGGCGCCGGGCAGGCGGCCAAGATCTGCAACAACATGATCCTCGGCATTTCCATGATCGGGGTGTGCGAGGCGTTCGTGCTGGGCGAGAAGCTGGGGCTGTCCCACCAGGCGCTCTATGATGTCGCCTCCACCTCCTCGGGCCAGTGCTGGTCGCTCACCAGCTATTGCCCGGTGCCCGGCCCCTTGCCCGCGAGCCCCGCCAATCGCGGCTATGCGCCGGGATTTGCCGCGGCCCTCATGCTGAAGGATCTGAACCTCTCGCAGGAGGCGGCCGGCCAGGCCGGCGCGACCACCGCGCTCGGCGCGGCGGCGGCCGAGCTTTACGCGGCCTTCTCGGCTGACGGGAACGCCGGCAAGGATTTCTCCGGCATCATCGAATGGATCCGCACGCGCGCCGGCTAGAGCGCGATCCGATCAGATTGAACCAATCTGATCGG
>JBFMAV010000005.1:0-102971 GCA_040755535.1 Pseudomonadota bacterium
GGTGAGGGCGGCCTTGCAGTCCATCATGCCGGCGCCAGTCTTGTCGCGCAGCTCCTTCACCAGTCCTGCCGTGATCGCGGCCATTGTCCTAATCCTTCTTCTTCTCGCACCACGGCCGGCTGCGGGTGTCCCGAGCCGGCCGCCGGGGCGGATGCCCCTACTTCAAAACTCTGACGTCCGCGGGAGGATCACTCCACCTCGGCGGAGGCCTCCTTGGCCTGGGCGATCCAACCGTCCACGCGGCCGGGCAGACCCACTTCCTCGCCGATCAGATGCGCGTCGTGGGAATCAAGGCCCGCGATCTGAGCGAGATGGAAGATGCCGAGGTCGTTCAGCTTCTGCTCGATCTCAGGGCTCACGCCAGCGAGCTTCTTGAGATCATCGGCAACGCCGCGCGGGCCGGACAGCGGCTCGAAGGACGTCCAGATGGACACTTCCTCGGCCGGCAGGTCTTCCATCAGCGGGGCTTCCGCCTCGCCGAGGTCGCCGAGTTCGCCTGCGCCGCGAGAGATGCCGTCGATGGCGGCGCGGGCGACGAGCTCGCAATACAGCTGGATGGCGCGGCCAGCGTCGTCATTGCCGGGAACCGGGAAGGCGATGCCATCCGGATCGCAATTGGTGTCGAGGATGGCCGCCACCGGGATGCCGAGGCGCTGGGCCTCCTTCACGGCAATGTCTTCCTTGTTCGTGTCGATCACGAACAGGAGGTCCGGCAGGCCGCCCATATCGCGGATACCGCCAAGAGCGCGCTCGAGCTTATCCTTTTCACGGGAGAGCGTCAGGCGTTCCTTCTTGGTGTAGCCCGAGCCCTGCTCGGGACCAGACAGCATCTCCTCCAGCTTCTTCAGCCGGGCGATGGAGTTGGAGATGGTCTTCCAATTGGTCAGCATGCCGCCGAGCCAACGGGAATTCACGAAATACTGCGCGGACCGGCGGGCGGCGTCCGCCACGTGCTCCTGCGCCTGGCGCTTGGTGCCGACGAACAGCACGCGACCGCCATTGGCGACCGTGTCCGACACGGCCTGAAGCGCGCGATGCAGCGCGGGCACGGTCTGCGACAGGTCGAGAATGTGGATGTTGTTGCGGACGCCGAAGATGTACGGGGCCATCTTGGGGTTCCAGCGGTGGGCCTGATGGCCAAAGTGAACGCCAGCTTCGAGCAGCTGGCGCATCGAATAATCGGGAAGCGCCATTTCAGTTATCTCCGGTTGAGCCTCCGCGGACGTACCCTTGCCCCATGGGACAACGGGCACCGGATGGCCGAGATCGGCCGAATGTCCGCGTGCGGAATGGCGCGGCTTATAGGCGAACGTCGCCCAAGAGGCAAGGCTTGACGGCCGGCGGACTCCGTCAATCGAAATCGCGGTGCTCTGGTAGGTCATGGCCGCGCCATGCCCGTGCTACACATTAATAAAAAGCAACGTGTACCCACCTGAAAAGCATGCAAGACTTTATTGTATTTTGCGGGGGATTTAAAACATGGCTGAAATCCAAAAGTCCACTTACCTTGACTTCACGAGTGGCGGCACGCTCACATCAACAGGGCAGAGCGTTTCCGACGCCTACGACGTGATTTCGTCCAGAATTGTTACAGATCCGTCCCTTACAGTGACTGTCGGCATTGTGTTGGACCGCGCCAACGACCCGACAGATCTTCTCAACATGGACTGGGGCACACGCCAGGCAACGCTTGCCCGAATGGAGGCCGACGGCACGCTCTGGAGCACATATGGCACCAGCGCTTCCACCTTCGCACTGGTGAGCAATACCCTCACCGGGATGGGCATTCCGATCGTGGGTGAGGAAACCGGGCATGTCACCTCAGCCGCCGCGCGCACCATCTGGGTTGAAGTGGATGGGGCACAATTCAAGGCGCTGTTCGGCACCGACCTTCGCCTCGGCACTTCCGCGAGCGCCGGAGAATTTTACTACTGGGATGGGAATCTGCAGGTTCCCGATGCGATCAGCCCTTATGTGACCGGCGTCTGGCCGGATCTTGAGGCCGGACCGGCAACTGAGACGCTCAATACCTCGACCGTTACCCTCGCAGAGGGCGCCCAAAGCCCGGGCAATGCGACCAGCGCGCGGACCGACCTGTTCCCCCAGGATATCGCCGCGCTCTATAATTTTCCTGACCTTCCAGCCGATCTGGACACCGGGACCCTGGCCCTCATCGAGCCGGCAACCGGCGACTATGTCACCAAAATTGCCGAATACGGCACCTTCCAGCAGCGGCTCAATGCATACCGGGCGACAGCCGGCGTCGGCGGGGTCGGCGAATATTATGTCGTCAACAGAGACAATCAGAGTTCCGACGGCGACGATGGCGAGCGGTCCCTGGATGTGGGCGTCGTGTCGGCCGTCGTGCCCAACAGCAGGATCGGCCTTTATGTCGGTTCCGGAAATTCAACCTACTCGACGTATCAGACCGCGATCTGGGATCTGACGAACAACCCGTCGGTCATTTCGTCCTCTTTCAGCGACCTCAATCTGTTTACCAAGGGGTCGCCGTTTGAGACGGCCTATCGCGAATTGTTCATCGACGCCGCGCTGCGCGGGATCTCGGTCTTCAACGACGCCTATGACGGTGGATCAGGCAACGAAACGGGGACCGGCCTCACGAATCTGTTCGTTGGCTCCATGAGCCCCTATGCCATGGTGGTCGGCGGCACGTCGCTCTCCACCGGAAATGCGGCGGACAATGACGCGACCCTGGCCGATACCGTTACCGCCGCCACTGCCGGCGACCTGCAAACCATCTGGCAATTGGTGCGCGGCGGACTGCGGCAATGGTCTGACAGTCTCTCAGACAACGCGACCTTCATCGAAACCGTTTGGAACGAGTATTATCTCGAAAATGGGACGATGAAGAACAACTACCTCTCGAACAATACGACCTCAGGCGGCGTCGACACGACCCAGGTTACACCACAATACCAGACCGCCTATGGATTGACGCCAACGGATGCCGATCCGAATGGCGGCGTCGGGCGCGGGGCGCCGGATGTCGCGGCAAATGCTGGCGGCAACCTGTTCTACAGCGTTCCCGACAGCAATATGGTGGGCGTGAGCGAAAGCGGCGGCACCAGCGCCGCGACGCCACTTTGGGCCAGCCTCGCCACGCGCCTCAATGCCATCTTCGCGGACCAGGGGCTCCCGGACCTCGGATACAGCAACGACCTCTATTACATCGCGTCCGCCATCTCTCCCGCCTCGTTTAACGACATCACGGTGGGGAACAACACGTCCACCTATATCAACGGCAACGGCTTCTTTGCGGAGAAGGACGGCACCTACTACGCGCTCTCTGCGACGGGAATCGGCTACGAAGCCGGCGAGGGTTATGATCTGGTCTCCGGCCTCGGCACGCCCAACGGGGTGCTGCTCGGCCGCGCCCTGACGACCATTGCCCACTCCCAACTCTATTATGACCTTGCTCCGGTCCTTGAGACAGGGACGGACGGCTGGGAATCGGATGCCACGCAAAGCCTGATCTTCCAGACCACCTTCGGCCAGGATGCGAGCTGGAGCCTCACGCTGGACGGGGCGCAACAGTCCTTCGCGGGGAGCGCCACCGGCGCCTATGCCTGGACGGCGGCTCTGGCGCAGCAGAGCCTCCAGTCGGATTTCTCGACCAGTCTCGTCACCATGTTCGACGGCTATGCTCAGGGCCAAGCCTATCAGACCACCTTGGCGGGCGGCACGGATCTCGCCATTGCAGTGGCCGGACAGGGGGCGAGCGCCTACCAGTCCACTCTCACCGGCGATTTCGGCTTCATGGATTTCATGACTGGTGCCGGCGCATCTGTGGAAGTCGCGCGCGCAGTCGCCACGGCGACCACCGCTGGCGGCGCCGACGACATGGGCGTGGTCGTGCGCCTGCGGCAGAACGGCATGAACGGCGCTTCCGTCATGTTCTATGAGGTGGACGATTATGCCGGCTCGATTTCGGGCCTCGCGCCCGGCGACGCCGGTTACGCTGCCGCTGCCGAAGCCCGTGCCTACCAAACGTCCGCGGGCGGCAACGCGCTCTCCGGCGCGGGGTACGGGGGCTACAGCGAGGGCATGATCCTCAACGTGGATTCGGGCGACCTCATCGCCATGCAGCTCACCAGCAACGGCAACACCTTCTGGGCCTTCGCCCCGGCCAATGAAGAGGTCAACGGGCAGGATGTCGCCCATCTGTGGAGCTATGGGCTCAACACCTGGGGCTGGGAGGATCTGTACGGCGGGGGCGATCGCGACTTCAACGACCTGATCGTCCAGCTGGACTTTACCAGCGCCGCGGGCAGCGGCCTGCTGCTCTGATGGGAGGGGCGGGCCGCGCCGGCCCGCCCTTTCTCTCCAGCCTGGCGTGGTGGCGTCGCGCGCCGGGGCGTTCAGAACCAAAGCATTGCCCGCGCCGCACCGGCGTCTTGCGAAAACCGCCCTGAGCACCGCGCCGCGTCACCTCATGGCTTAGGCTTGCTGGCCGCCTCGGTCGCCGCCTTTTCCCGCGCCGCCTTCTCCTGCGCCGCCTTTTCAACGACAACCGGCACCAGCGCGTTCAGCTCCGCGAACATGCGCACATAGACGTCCATGGGCTTGCCCCAGGCATCCTCCACATCCGCATCGCCCTTCCCCGCATATTCCGTGATGGTGAAGGTCTTGCCGGCGGCGTCCTTGAAGGTGGCGAGGATGTGCGCCTTATGGGTCTGGGTCAGGGTGAGGATGATGTCGGATCGCTTGATGTCCTGCGGCGTCAGTTGCGTGGCGATGTGGGACGACAGATCGATTCCCTTGTTCATCCAGAGAATCTGGGCATTCATCTCCACCTTGATCTCATAGGGATTGACCTCGATCCCCCGCGAGATGAAGCGCGCGTCCACATTGTGCGATACCGCATAGATGCGCGCCATGGTTTCGGCCGTGATGCTTCGGCCGGTGTTTCCGGTATCGACGAAGGCCATCTTCACACTGCTGGCCTCCGCGGTCGCCGCCGGGGCGATCACCGCAACCACCACAGTCGCGACCGCCACCCCAAGCCATTTTGCGAAGCCAAGCGAATTCAAAGCACGCATGATCCGTCCCCCCTCAAGCCAGTGGAGGGATGGCTTAGCGGAGCTTCTTGTCGGGCTGACAACGCCCTTCGATCATGCGGCCTCGACGGCCACTACTCCGGGAATCGCCTTGATGGCGCCGGCGATCTGCGGCGAGACGGGATAGCGACCCTCCAGGCGGATCTCCACTTCCGCCCGCCCCTCTTCCATCAGGAGGATCAGGCTCACCTCCCCGTCCCCCTTGCCGTCGAGACGCCTGGAAATCCCTTCCAGCGGCTCTGTGGACCGCACGAAGATGCGCAGCGCCTTGTGATGGCGCGAGGTCGCCTCGTCGAGCCGCTCGCAGGACTGGATGCGCAGGCGCACATCCTCGCCCTGAAGCTCTGCGGAGACCATCATGAGCAGCGGCATGCCGGGCTCCAGCAGGTCGCGAAAATGGGCCAAGCCTTCCGAGAAGATCACCGCCTCGAAATGTCCGGTGGGGTCGGACAGGCCGACAATGCCCATGCGGGTGCCCGATTTGGTGCGCCGCTCCTGCCGCGAGACCACGGTCGCGGCGATGCGTCCGGCCACCGCCCCCGCCCGCACAGCGCGGGCAAATTCCGCGTAGGGCTGAACCCGCATGCGCTTCAGCGCGGGCGCATAATCGTCCAGCGGATGGCCCGTCAGAAAAAAGCCGATGGCGTCATATTCCCGCTGGAGACGCTCGGCCGGGTCCCAGGGCTGGGCCTGTGGCAGGGGAAGTTCCGCCTTCACCGGGCCGGAGCCGAACATATCGTTCTGGCCCACCGCCCTGCCCTGCTCCTCGCGGGCGGCATGGGCGACGATGGGCTCCAGGGCGGCGAAGACCCGCGCCCGGTTCTTTTCCAGCACATCGAAACAGCCAGCGGCGGCAAGGCTTTCCAGGGTGCGCTTGTTGACCAGTTTCACCGGCAGGCGCCCGGCAAAGTCCGCGAGGTCCGCGAAAGGCCGCCCCGCCCGCGCAGCAACGAGCGCATCCACGGCCGCGCCGCCCACGCCCTTGATGGCTGCCATGGCATAGATGATCTTGCCGTCAATCACCTGGAACTCGCGCGCCGACAGATTGACCGAGGGCGGCACCACTTCGATGCCGAGTCGCTGCGCTTCCTGGCGGAATTCCGCGAGCTTATCGGTATTGCCCATGTCCAAGGTCATGGATGCTGCAAGAAACTCAGTCGCGTAATTGGCCTTGAGCCAGGCCGTCTGGTAGGCGACGAGCGCATAAGCGGCGGCGTGGGACTTGTTGAATCCATAGTCGGCGAACTTCGCCAGCAGGTCGAAGATGGTGTCCGCCTGCGCCTTCGGCACGCCGCGCTCAGCGGCGCCGGAGACAAACCGCTCGCGCTGCTTTTCCATTTCCGCGCGGATCTTCTTGCCCATGGCGCGGCGTAGCAGGTCCGCCTCGCCGAGCGAATAGCCGGCCAGCGCCTGCGCAATCTGCATCACCTGTTCCTGGTAGATGATGACGCCGAAGGTTTCTTTCAGATAGGGCTCCAGCTTCGGATGGATATAGTCCGGCTTGGCGCGGCCGTGCTTGCAGTCGCAATAGACGGGGATGTTGGCCATGGGGCCGGGCCGGTAGAGCGCGACAAGGGCGATCAGATCCTCGATCCGGTCGGCCTTCATGTCCACCAGCGCCCGGCGCATGCCCGCGCTTTCCACCTGGAACACGCCCACCGTCTCGCCCTTCGCCAGCATGGCGTAGGTTTTCTCGTCGTCCAGCGGGATTTTGGACATGTCTATGTCGATGCCGCGCTGGCGAATGAGCCGCGCGGCGGTCTCGATGACGGTGAGGGTCTTGAGGCCCAGGAAGTCGAACTTCACGAGGCCCGCCTGCTCCACCCATTTCATATTGTACTGGGTGACCGGCATGTCCGACTTGGGGTCGCGATAGAGCGGCACCAATTGGTGCAGCGGCCGGTCCCCGATCACGATGCCGGCGGCATGGGTGGAGGCGTGGCGGTTCAGTCCTTCGAGGCGCACGGCGATGTCGAAGGCGCGCTTCACCACCTCTTCCTGGTCGCGCGCGGCCTGGAGGCGTGGTTCGTCCTCAATGGCCTGCTTCAGGGTGACGGGGTTTGCCGGATTCTGGGGTACAAGCTTGCACAGCTTGTCCACCTGCCCATAGGGCATTTCCAGCACGCGCCCCACGTCACGCAGCACGCCGCGCGCCTGGAGCGTACCGAAGGTGATGATCTGCGCCACCTGCGCGCGCCCGTAGCGCTGCTGGACATAGTGGATCACCTCGTCCCGCCGGTCCTGGCAGAAGTCCACGTCGAAGTCCGGCATGGAGACGCGGTCGGGATTGAGGAAGCGCTCGAACAGAAGGCCGAACCGTAGCGGGTCGAGATCGGTGATCTGGAGCGAATAAGCCACCAGCGAACCGGCACCCGAGCCACGCCCCGGCCCCACCGGAATATCGTGCGCCTTCGCCCATTTGATGAAGTCCGACACGATGAGGAAGTAGCCGGGGAACTTCATGCGGGTAATGATTGAAATCTCGTAGGCGAGACGTTCCTCGTAGACGCTCACCTCGAGCCCATCCGCCGGACCATGCTTGGCGAGGCGCTGGGCAAGCCCCTCCTTGGCTTGGCGCTCCAATTCCGCCGCCTCGGCGGCAATGGCATCCTCGCCCTGCCCTTCGCCGGTGGTGAAGCGCGGCAGAATGGGCTTTTGGGTCCGTACCCGATAGGCGCAGCGGCGCGCGATCTCCACCGTGTTGGCGGTGGCCTCGGGCAGGTCCGCAAACAGGGTGAGCATTTCCGCCCGGGTCTTGAAGCGATGCTCGGCGGTGAGGCGCCGGCGCTCGCCTTCCGACACCATGCGGCCCTCCGCGATACAGATCAGCGCGTCGTGCGCCTCATAATCGGCATGGGATCCGAAGAAGGGCTCATTGGAGGCAACCAGTGGCAGGCCCTTGGCATAGGCCAGATCCAGCAAGGCCGGCTCGGCGAGACGCTCCACATCCATTCCGTGCCGCTCCACCTCCACATAGAGGCGGTCGCCGAAAATGCCCGCCAGCGCGTCCAGCCGCTGGGCGGCGATGTCGGCATGGCCGAGCGCCAGCGCGCGGTCGATGGGACCGGCCGGACCTCCCGTCATCGCGATCAGGCCATCGTGGGCGCCCGAGAGCCAGTCGAGGGCGATGCGGGGTTCCTCGTCGCTGGGCGTTTCCAGGAACGAGCGGGAGACCAGCGTCATCAAATCGCGCCAGCCCGCCTCACGGGCCGCCAGGAGCACGATGCGCGGCTTGCGGGCAATCACGGTATGGCGCCCGCCCGAAGGCTCGGGCAAATCGAGCGCCAGCGCGCAGCCGATGATGGGCTGAATGCCGGCGCCAGCCATCTTCTCCGAGAATTCCAGGGCGCCGAAGAGGTTCCCCGTGTCCGTCAGGGCCAGCGCGGGCTGCGCATCCGCCTTGGCGAGGTCCGCCAGCTTGCCGAATGTCAGCGCCCCTTCCAGCAGCGAATAAGAGGAATGGACGTGCAGATGGACAAAGCCGGGATCGGACATGGCACTCAATCGGATCGAGTCAGATGCGCCATCCTAAAGCGCCCCCCGCTCGGTTTGAATGCCGATCAGGCCGTCGTCACCGGCGACGGCCTGATCGGCACCGATGACGGCAGTCACGCCGCCTTATGCTCCGCGGAGAGTTCCCGCTTTTCGCTGCGTTCCAGCGCCCGGCCCACCTTGACCATCAGCACCGTGCACACCAAGGCCATGGCGGCCTGGATGCCGAAATACAGGCCATTGTTGATGTGGCCATACATCTGGTCGAACAGGGCGCCGAACGAATCGCCGAAGAAGCTGGTCATCAGGAAATAGCCGGTCACCTGGGACTTCATGTTCTGCGGCGCCACCACATAGCAGAGCTGCAGGCCCACCACCGAGATGCACAATTCCCCCATCGTGATGAGGAAGGTGGCAAGGACGAGATACCAGACGGAGATCCTTCCCGCCCCGGCCGCCCAGCCCGCGCCGGCCATGACCACCATCGCGACAACCGTCAGGCCGAAGCCGATGATCATCTTGTCGGTGGGCAGAAGCCCACCCTTGGTGCGCTCGTCCACCTTCTGCCAGATCCAGGCGAGCGCCGGGGTGAACAGGATGATGATGAGCGGATTGAGGCCTTGCGTCTGATCCGCCGTGATGGAGAAGCCCAGCGGCCAGAGTTCCAGATTCATGTGGGTGTTGGCCATGAACACCCATGTCGAAGCCGACTGGTCGGCGATAAACCAATATACCGCCACCAGGGCGAGAACGCCCGCCAGCCGTGCGATGACCGCCCGCTCCAGCTTCTTCTGCTCGGCGCTCTTTGGCTCGAAATGCCAACGCACCGTTTCCGGCGGAAAATGCGAGCGCCCCAGCACGAAGATGATCATGGACACGGCGATGAGGATCGCGGGAATGAGCAGAGCTATGCCGTACCCGTAGTGCAGTTGCACGATCGGCAGGGAAAGGGAGGCGATGGTCGAGCCGAGATTGATGGCTGCGTAATAATAGGCAAAGGCATCGTCCAGCAGATGGCCTTTCCCGAGGCGCTCATACATGAGCCCCATCAAGACCGACGTGTTGGGCTTGATGGTGCCCGACCCCAGGGCCAGCAGCGCCAAGGCAAGGAAGAGGAAGAAGTCGGTGCGGAAATAACCGAGCACCAGATGGCCGAGGATGTAGGGGATGCAGAACCAGACGATGGTACGGTAGCGGCCGAGAAAATGGTCGGCGATGAAGCCGCCGAGGATCGGCGTCAGATAACAGGCCGCGGTGAACATCTGGACGATGGAGCCGGAATCGTCCTCGGCAAACCCGAACACCTCGACAAGATACAGGGCGAGCAACACCCTCATCCCGTAAAAGCTCGCCCGCTCGGCAAACTCCGCCCAAAAAACGAACCAGAAACCAATGGGATGCCCCGACAATAGCCACTTCCCGCCGGATCGCGCGACCGCCGTCATAGATCATCCCCCTGCGCCAGACCCACCCCGAAGGATGATCCCGCCCCCTTATCGCCACATGGGCGCCACGAATTCGATCATGTTCGCAAGACTTGTGCCAGCCCACCGGTCGAGTTTTTTGCCGGCTTCGGGCGGAGGCAGGCCGAAGTCGCGTCGCAATGCGACGCACTCGTTTTTGACCAAGCGACAGGAAGGGTCAGGGGAGTTCCACGACCGCGCCATCGCGCAGCGTGACGCGGCGGTCCATCTGGGACGCAAGATCGAGATTGTGAGTCGCGATGATGGCGGCGACACCCGTCGCATGGACCAATTCCGCGAGCGCCCCGAACACATGCTCTGACGTGCGGGGGTCAAGATTGCCGGTCGGTTCGTCCGCCAGCAAAAGGCGCGGCGCATTGGCGAGCGCGCGCGCAATCGCCACGCGCTGCTGCTCGCCGCCGGAGAGTTCGGACGGCCGATGCGTCAAGCGCCGCCCCAGGCCGAGATAACTCAGCAGGTCCTTGGCGCGCTCTTCGGCCGCCTTGCGGGAGAGGCCTCGGATCATCTGCGGCAGCGCCACATTCTCCAGAGCGGTAAACTCACCCAGCAAGTGATGGAATTGATAGACGAAGCCCACATGAAGGCGGCGGATGCGCGTACGTTCCGCATCGGACAGCTTCGAGGTCGCCCGGCCGTCGATGAAGACTTCGCCCTCATCCGGATGCTCCAGTAAGCCCGCCAGATGCAGCAAGGTCGACTTGCCGCTGCCCGACGGCGCGACCAGCGCGACAGACTGGCCATGCTCGATCATGAAATCCGCATTGCGCAGGATCTCGATCTGCCCTTCGCCTTGCTGGTAGCGGCGCGCCACCCCGACCAGAGCCAAAGCGGGCGCGAAATCCTCATCAAAGCCTGCGCTCATCACTCGTATCTCAGGGCTTCGACGGGATCGAGACGCGCGGCGCGCCAGGACGGATAGAGCGTGGCCAGCAGCGAGAGCACCAGGGCCATGACGACCACGGACACGGTCTCACTCATGTTCATCTGCGCCGGAAGTTTCGACAGATAATACAGTTCCGGCGAGAAAAGCTCCGTGCTGGTCAGCCAGGAGATGAAGCGCCGGATCTCCTCGATGTTCAGGCACACCACGACACCGAGGGCGAGGCCAACCGCCGTGCCGACGAAGCCGATGCTGGCGCCGGTGATAAGAAAGACGCGCATCACCGCCCCCCGCGTCGCACCCATGGTGCGTAGAACCGCGATGTCGTGGCCCTTGTCCTTCACCAGCATGATGAGGCCGGAGACGATATTCAGCGCCGCCACAAGCACGATCAGGGTGAGGATGAGAAACATCACGTTCCGCTCCACCTGAAGCGCGTTGAAGAAGGTGGCGTTCCTCTGTCGCCAGTCGACGATATAGACCGGCCGTTCCGCAGCCGAGAGGATGGCGGGCCGCAGCTCACTCACATCGTCCGGATTGTCCACATAGACCTCGATGGCGTTCACATCGCCATTCCGGTTGAAATAGGCCTGCGCCTCAGGCAGCGGCATGAAGAGGAAGGCGCCGTCATATTCCGACATGCCAATCTCGAAGATGGCGGCCACCTTATAGACCTTGATGCGCGGCGAGGTGCCCATCGGCGTCACCGCGCCACGCGGGGCGACCAGCGTGATGTTGTCGCCCGCATGCAGGGACAATTGGTCCGCGAGCCGCTTGCCGATGGCGACCCCCTGCCCCTGGTCGAAGCCCTCCAGCGTGCCCGAGCGGATATTGTTGGCGATGGAAGGCAGCTTGCGCAGGTCCGCTTCGCTCAAGCCGCGCACCAGAACCCCCGATGCATTATAGGCAGAGGAGGCGAGCGCCTGTCCTTCGACGATGGGCACGGCCATCCGCACCCCATTGAGCTTTCCGATGCGCTCCGCGACCTCCTTATAGTCGGTCAGCGGACGCTCCAGGGGCTGCACGAGAATATGGCCGTTCAGGCCCAAAATCTTGCCGAGCAATTCCTGACGGAAGCCGTTCATCACCGCCATGACGATGATCAGCGTCGCGACGCCGAGCACGATTCCCAGAAAGGAAAAGCCGGCGATGACGGAGATGAACCCTTCCTTGCGCCGGGCGCGCAAATAGCGCAGCGACAGCATCCATTCGAACGCGGAAAAAGGCCGGGTCCCGGTGGGCTCCGGCGACATCTCCGCGCCTCGTGCCATGCGCTGCGCTCCCGTCACGCCGTCAACCGCACGATCACGTCGTCGATCGACATCAATTCCCGCGCCCCGTCCACGCGGCGCTTCAACTCGATCTTTCCGTCGGCCAGACTCTTGGGGCCGACGAGGATCTGCCAGGGCAGCCCGATGAGGTCGGCGGTCGCGAACTTGGCGCCCGCCCGTTCGTCGGTGTCGTCATAGAGCACGTCGAGGCCGGCCGCAGTCAGGCGCTGATAAAGCGCACCGCAGGCCCCGTCGGTCGCCGAATCTCCGACCTTCAGATTGAGAATGCCGACCTGGAACGGCGCGACCGCATCCGGCCAGATGATCCCGGCTTCGTCATGCGACGCCTCAATCATCGCGGCGACAAGACGTGATGGGCCGATGCCGTAGGAGCCCATGTGAATGAGATGCTCGGCACCGCCCGGTCCCTGCACCTTGGCGCCGAAAGGCTCGGAATATTTGGTGCCGAAATAGAAGATGTGTCCGACCTCGATGCCGCGCGCGGCCATGCGCCGAGCTTCCGGAATGGCACCGAATGCCGCTTCGTCATGCTTTTCCGACGTCGCCGCATAAAGCTCGGTCCACTGGTCCACCATGTCCTGCAACCCGGCCTTGTCGTCGAAATCCGTGGCCGCAGGGGGTGCCAGCTTGTCGAGATAATCGGCGTGGCAGAACACCTCGCTCTCGCCGGTGGACGCGAGAATGATGAATTCGTGGGAAAGATTGCCGCCGATCGGGCCGGTGTCCGCCACCATGGGAATCGCTTTCAGCCCCATCCGGGAGAAGGTCCGCAAATAGGCGACGAACATCTTGTTGTAGGAATGGCGGGCGCCAGCCGCATCGAGATCAAACGAATAGGCGTCCTTCATGAGGAATTCGCGCGAACGGTAGACCCCGAAGCGCGGGCGCACCTCGTCCCGGAACTTCCACTGGATGTGATAGAGATTGAGCGGCAGGGCCTTGTAGGACTTCACATAGGCCCGGACGATCTCCGTGATCATCTCTTCATTTGTCGGCCCATAGAGCATCTCGCGCTCGTGGCGGTCGCGGATGCGCAGCATTTCCTTGCCGTAATCATCATAGCGGCCGCTCTCGCGCCACAGGTCCGCCGACTGGATGGTGGGCATCAACAGTTCGATCGCGCCAGTGCGATTCTGCTCCTCGCGAATAATTCCGCAGATTTTGTTGAGCACGCGATGGCCCAGGGGGAGCCACGCATAAATGCCCGCGCTTTCCTGCCGCACCATGCCCGCGCGCAGCATCAGCCGGTGGGACACGATCTCCGCCTCCTTCGGCACTTCGCGAAGAATGGGCAGGAAATATCGGGACAGACGCATGAGGGGACTCAAGAGCTAGCGATTGCGTGGCCGCCAGTGAAAGCGGAACGGTTGGAAAAACACAAGCCCGCGCGGAAGGACGGTGGCTGGAAGGGTGAATGCCGCTCGGCTTCCACCCGGCTAGGCTTATGTTGGTGCTGCATTGCAGCAACAGATCTATTGCGGCGCAAGGATGACAAAGGCGTAAATCTTGTTCTACTTTACCCAAGTCAAAAGAAAGGGGTCCGCCATAATGCCCGTCACGGCATCTTGGGAGAGGTCCAGGTCTCGGGAGGAAGGTCAAACAATAAGCCGCCCGACGCTGGCCTCGTGAGGCCGGAAGAATCGAAAGCGGCAGCGCCCTGGCAGAACGTTCGCACCCACGTTTCCGCCAAAATAAGATACGCGCACGACATGAGGGCGAGGCGAAGGCCTCGCCTTTTTTCTTTTGCCGCACCTAAGGGCGCCCGCCCGGCTGGCCGGTCCGACACGGCATTGCCATCAAACGCCGCGACTACCAATTATCCGTCTTGAACGGCATCGGCAGATCAGACAGCCGCACGACCCCGCTGGTCCCGAGCCAGATGAGGCCACCGGTCACAAACGCGGCAACAATGCTGGTCGCAAACGCCTTGCGCAGGAGATTTGGGTGGCGCGGCGCCCCCGGATCGGTGCCCGGCGCCACGTCCCCCTCCTCCGCCTGGCTGCGCACCCCCCAGGGAAGGACAGCGAACAGCATCACCCACCAGGTGATGAAATAGATGGCGGCATAGGTTCCGATCGACACGGCTGAACCTCAGGCCTGCTCCAGTTCCACCAATGTGCCGTTGAAATCCTTCGGATGAAGGAACAGCACCGGCTTGCCATGCGCGCCGATTTTCGGCTCGCCGTCTCCCAACACACGCGCGCCCTTGGCCTTCAGCTGGTCGCGCGCCGCGCGGATATCGTCCACCTCATAGCAGATGTGGTGAATGCCCCCGTCCGGGTTGCGCTCCAGGAATTTGGCGATGGGAGATCCCTCCCCCAAGGGCTCGAGAAGCTCGATCTTGGTATTGGGTAGCGTGATGAAAACC
Source organism: Pseudomonadota bacterium (assembly GCA_040755535.1). Taxonomy (GTDB): domain Bacteria; phylum Pseudomonadota; class Alphaproteobacteria; order Rhizobiales; family Xanthobacteraceae; genus Aquabacter. The sequence continues at coordinate 14,595 of JBFMAV010000005.1, forward strand.
GTAGTGACGCCATGGGCCGTCTGAGCCACCTGCTCGGAGACGTCAGCGCCCAGCGTGTCGCGGTAAAGCGCGGTGGCGGCCGCGATGTCGCGAACCGCGATGGCCACATGATTGAGACGTCCGATCATGGTTTCCTCTCCGAAGCCGGCTTCTGCCGCCTATCAGACCTCGACCACGTGGACGTGGCAAACCGGCTTTTTGCCCCACACCGCGTTCACCGCCGAGCGCACGGCCTTTTCCAGCGAATCGGAGATGGCTTCCGCATCGCGTCGGCGCGCCCGCGGCAGACCGTCGAAGGTGGTAACGAGGGTGTCGAGGATATGGTCCAGCACGTCCACGCCCCCTTCGCCGCGCTCCGGCAGGCCGGTGGCCTCGACGCTCGGGTCACCCACAAGGTTTCCCTTCGCGTCGATGGCAAGCGCGACCGACACGACGCCCACAAAAGACAACTTCCGGCGCTCGGGGACGGTGCGCTCCGCCTCGCCGATGAGCAGTCGCCCGTCCTTGTAGAGACGTCCGAAGGGAATGTCGTCCACCCGCTCCGCCGGCCCTGGCGCAAGACGCACCACATGGCCGTCCGAGCACACGACGATCTCCGGAACCCCCAGCGCACGGGCGAGGTCTGCATGGGCGGCAAGATGCATGGGCTCGCCATGCACCGGAATGCTCACCTGGGGGCGCACCCATCCATACATCTGTTCCAGCTCACCCCGGCGCGGATGCCCAGAGACATGAACCAGGCCGTCGCGGTCGGTCATCACCTTGATGCCGCGCTTCGCGAGACCGTTGATCACCTTGTTCACCACCCGCTCGTTGCCGGGAATGGTGCGCGAGGAAAACACCACAATGTCGCCCTTGGACAAGGCGATTTCGGGATGGTCGTCTTCCGCAATCCGCCTCAGCGCGGCCCTCGGCTCACCTTGCGAGCCGGTCAGCAGGGCCACCACCTTTTCGCGCGGCAGGTAGCCGTAGGATTCGGACGTCCGGAATGGCGGGATGCCGTCCAAAAGCCCCTGCTCGCGGGCAACTCCAATCACGCGGTCCATGGCGCGTCCGACCACGACCACCTCGCGGTCATTGGCCATGGCGGCCTCCGCGATGGAGCGGATGCGCGCTACGTTTGAGGAAAAGGTGGTGAAGCAGATGCGATGCTTCGCCTTGGCGACGATCTCCTTCAAGGTCACCGCAACCTCTGCCTCGGAGGGCGAGACGCCGTCGCGGATGGCATTGGTGGAATCGCAGATGATGGCGCGCACGCCCTCGTCACCGAGGGCCTTGAGCCGAGCGGAATCAGTGACGTGGCCGACCACCGGAGAGGGATCCAGCTTCCAGTCCCCGGTGTGCAATACGAGCCCCGCCGCCGTCCTGATGGCGATGGCATGGCTGTCGGGAATGGAATGCGCCACCGGAATGAATTCCAACTGGAACGGCCCGAGATCGAACGGCTGGCCGGCGCGGACGATGGTGATCGGAATTTTCGGTGCGCCAGGCTCCGCGAAACGCTTCGCCTCAAGCAAACCGGCGGTGAAGCGGGTCGTGAAGACGGGGCATTTCAAGCGCGGCCACAGGTCCAGCACGGCGCCCACATGGTCCTCATGACCGTGGGTCAGCACTAGGCCCTCGATGGATTTCACTTCCCGCTCAAGGAAGCGGATATCGGGCAGGACGAGGTCCACGCCCGGGGCCTCGTCGCCAGCAAAGCTCATGCCCAGGTCGACCATGAGCCAGCGGCGGGCGCGTTTGGAACCGAATCCGTAAAGACCAAGGTTCATCCCGATCTCGCCAACCCCTCCGAGGGGGGCGAAGACCAGTTCAGGCGTGTCAGACATAGCTGGTTCTATTCCCCTTTGGGCAGGGAAACATCCCCCGCGGTGATGATCTCCGCGATCCCATCCTTGCGCCGCAACATCATGGCGCCGCGCACATCAATGCTCTCGAAACGGCCGGTCACCTCGCGCTCACCCACCTTCACGGTCACAGTATCGCCGATGGCGAAGGCGTGGCGCATCCAGTCGCTGCGGATCGAGGGAAAACCGTGGCCGGCATTCCACTGGTTCAGGCGTACCGCCATGGCGGCATCCAGAGCCTCCAGCACCCGGTCGGGTGCGGCAGGCGCGCCCGCCGCCTCAAGGCTGGTCGCAGGATAGGGCAGATCCTCGGGATGGTGCAGGCAGTTGACGCCGAAGCCCACCACGGCCGCAGCCCGCCCGGCGGGATCGGTGCCGCCTTCTACCAGAATACCGGCAAGCTTTCCGCCGTTCAGGATCAAGTCATTCGGCCATTTGAGCTTGAGCGCGTCGGTGGCCAGCAATGGCGCGGCCGCGATCACCGCGTCCCGAAGGGCGAGCCCCGCAACGAAGCAGAGCTGTGCCACCTGGGTCGGCGGCGCCGGATTTGGAAGGACCAGGGTCGCGAACAAATTGCCCAGTTCGCTGGTCCAGGGACGCCCGCGCCTGCCGTGACCGGCTGTCTGGATGTCGGCCACGAGCCAAACCGGCATGGCCTCGCCGCGGGAGAGCCGCGCGAGGCCTTCGGTATTGGTCGAGCCAATTTCCGTGAACCGGACGATCGGAACAGTGGAGCTTTGAAACCTTTGGAGCGCCATCGGTCAGAAGAGTGCGCGCGCCGCTGCTCCGGCCGCGTCGATGAGAGGGGCCGGCCAGAGGAAATAAAACACGGTGAACAGGCCAGACACGCTCAGCACCGCCTTCAGTTCGCCGGGCATCGGATCGAACGCATCCGCCGGCTCGTCGAAATACATGATCTTCACGACCCGCAGATAATAATACGCTCCGACCACCGACGCGAGCACGCCGATGACGGCTAGGCCGTACAGCCCCGCCTGAATGGCCGCAAGGAACACATAATATTTCGCCAGGAAGCCAGCGAGCGGGGGAATACCCGCGAGCGAGAACATGAGGCCCGCCAGGGCCAGGGCCATCATGGGACGGGTCCTGGCAAGGCCGGCGAGATCATCGATCGTCTCGACCGCGTTCCCGTTGCGGCGCATGGCGAGCACGCAGGCGAAGGAGCCGAGCGTCATCGCCACATAGATCGCCATGTAAACCATGACACCCCGCACGCCCTCGGGCGTGGCGGCCGCAAGGCCCACGAGCGCGAAGCCCATATGTCCGATGGAGGAATAAGCGAGCAGACGCTTGATGTTGCGCTGGCCGATGGCGGCGAACGCCCCGAGCACCATGGAGGCGATGGAGACGAACGCGATGATCTGCTGCCAGGAATGAGACACATTGGGCAGCGCCTCAACAGCGACCCGCAGGAACACCGCCATGGCGGCAACCTTCGGCGCGGTCGCGAAGAAGGCGGTGACCGGCGTGGGAGCGCCTTCATACACATCCGGCGTCCACATATGGAACGGAACCGCCGAGACCTTGAAGCACAAGCCCGCCATCACGAACACGATGCCGAAGATCAGGCCCAGAGACGGCGAGGTCGCGGCCTTGGCGATTCCCTCAAAGTTCACCGTGCCGGTGAAGCCATAAAGGAGGGACGCGCCGTACAGCAGCATGCCGGAGGAGAGCGAGCCGAGGACGAAGTATTTGAGGCCCGCCTCGGTGGAGCGCACGGACTCGCGATTGATGGCCGCGATCACATAGAGCGAAAGGCTCATCAGTTCGAGGCCGAGATAGAGCGCGATCAGATCGCCCGCCGACACAAGCATCATCATGCCGAGGGTCGAGATGACCACCAGCACCGCATATTCGAACTTGTTCTGCCCCTCGCGGTTCAGCCAGTCCACCGACATGATCAGCGAGACGGTGGCGCCGAGCAGGGCAAGCACTTTCATGAAGCGCGAGAAGGGATCGATCACCAGCGATCCGTTGAAAGCGGTGACCGGCACATTCGGCTTCAAAAGGACCAGCAGCAGCACCGCCGCGAGCACAGCGATGGCGAGCCCCGTCACCAGGTTCGCCGACCGCTCGCCCTTGAAGGCACCGATCAGCAGCAGGACGATCGCCGCGAGCGCGAGGGCGAGTTCGGGGAGAACTGCGCCGAGCGGAGGCAGGAAGGAGGACATCGGGCGACCTCGGGTCAGAAGCTGAACAGCAGCGAGGCGGTCTTGACCGCCTGGGCCACGGAATCGGTACGGGCGACCACCGCATTCACGGCGGAGGACGTCATGTCGAGGATGGGCGCGGGCCAGAAGCCGAAGACCACGGTAAGCAGGACCAGCGGGACCATGATCACCACCTCACGGGAATTGAGGTCGAGCATGCCCTTCAGGCTGTCCTTCTCCAGGGCACCAAATACCACACGGCGATAGAGCCACAGGGCATAAGCGGCCGAGAGGATGACACCGGTCGCGGCGAAGAAGGCCACCCAGGTGTTGCGCTCGAATACCGCCATCATGGTGAGGAACTCGCCCACGAAGCCGGAGGTGCCGGGCAGGCCCACATTGGCCATAGTGAAGACCATCAGGGCCACGGCATATTTCGGCATGCGGTTCACGAGCCCGCCATAAGCGGCGATCTCGCGGGTATGGAGGCGGTCGTAGATGACGCCCACGCACAGGAACAGCGCGCCCGAGACGAAGCCGTGGGACAACATGAGGAACATCGCCCCCTGCAGGCCCTGCTCATTCATGGCGAAGATGCCCATCGTCACGAAGCCCATATGGGCGACCGACGAATAGGCGATCAGCTTCTTGATATCCTCCTGCACCAGGGCGACCAGCGAGGTGTAGATGATGGCCACCACGGACAGGGTGAAGACCAGCGGCGCGAACAGCACCGATGCCTCAGGGAACATGGGGAGGGAGAAGCGGATGAAGCCGTAGCCGCCCATCTTCAGCAGCACACCCGCCAGGATCACCGATCCGGCGGTGGGCGCTTCAACGTGCGCGTCCGGCAGCCAGGTATGGACCGGCCACATGGGCATCTTCACCGCGAAAGAGGCGAAGAAGGCCAGCCACAGCCAGGTCTGCATGCCGGACGGGAAGCCGAACTGCATCAGTGTCGGAATATCCGTGGTCCCGGCCTTCCAATACATGGCCATGATGGCCAGCATCATCAGAACCGAACCCAGCAGCGTGTAGAGGAAGAATTTGAAGCTCGCATAGATGCGGCGCGGGCCACCCCAGATGCCGATAATGAGGAACATCGGGATCAGGCCGGCTTCGAAGAAGAAGTAGAAAAGGACTAGGTCCAGCGCGCAGAAGGTGCCGACCATGAAGGTCTCCAGCACCAGGAACGCGATCATGTATTCCCGCACCCGCTTATGCACGCTCTCCCAGGAGGCGAGGATGCAGAAAGGCATGAGGAAGGTGGTGAGCAGGACCAGCGGCAGCGAGATGCCATCGACACCCATATGGTAAGCGGCGATCTCGCCCAGCCAAGGATGCTTTTCGACGAACTGGAAGCCCGGCGCGGAGGCATCGAAGCCGGGCAGGAGCAGCAGCGAGACGACGAAGGTAACGAGCGTCGTCCACAGCGCGACCCACCGGGCGTTGCGCGCGGTAACCTCTTCGTCGCCCCGGACCACGAGGATGAAAAGGGCGCCGACCAGCGGCAGGAAAGTGATGACGGAGAGGATCGGCCAGGTGGTCATCGTCACACTCCGGCAAACATGAACCAGGTGATGAGCGCGGCCACGCCGATCAGCATCACGAAGGCATAGTGATAAAGGTATCCGCTCTGCAGACGGACCACACGGCCCGTCACGTCGAGCACGCGGGCGGAGACGCCGTTCGGGCCCCATCCGTCAATGATGCGCCCGTCGCCTTGTTTCCAAAGCACGCGCCCGATCCACAAGGTGGGGCGCACGAAGATGACGTCATACAGCTCGTCGAAATACCACTTGTTGAGCAGGAACTGGTACAGCGCATCCTGGCTCTTGGCCAAACGCACCGGCAGGGAGCGGTCGACCACATAGAACCAATAGGCGACCAGGAAGCCGAGCGCCATCATCAGCGTGGGCATGTATTTCGCCCAGAGTGGGATGTTGTGCATCTCATGAAGAATGTGGTTCTCCGCCCCCATGAAGATGGACGCGCGGAAGAAATGCGCGACATCGTGCCCGGCGAAATCGTTGAAGAACACGAAGCCGGCGAACACGGACCCCACGGCCAGAACGCCCAGCGGAATGGTCATCACGAGGGGCGATTCGTGGGCCGCCTCATAATGATGGTGGTCGTGCGGGTGACCATGGAAGGTCAGGAACACAAGGCGCCAGGAATAGAAGGAGGTCAGTGCCGCGGCGCCTACCGTCATCACCCAGCCATAGAGGGCAAAGTGGTTATGGGAAGCCCACGCCGCCTCAATGATGGCGTCCTTGGAATAATAACCGGCCAGGAAGGGGAAGCCGGTGATCGCCAGGGTGCCGATCATCATCATTGCGTAGGTATAGGGGATCTTCTTGGCGAGCCCCCCCATGTGGCGCATGTCCTGCTCATGGTGCATCGCATTGATGACAGAGCCGGCGCCGAGGAAGAGCAGCGCCTTGAAGCAGGCATGGGTGAAGAGGTGGAACACGCCGATGGAATAGGCGCCCGCCCCCATGGCCACGAACATGTAGCCGAGCTGGGAGCAGGTGGAATAAGCGATCACCTTCTTGATGTCGTTCTGCACCAAAGCGATGGTCGCGGCGAACATGGCCGTGGTCGCGCCCACCAGCATGATGAGGTCGAGCGCGGTGGGTGAAAGTTCGAAGATCGGCGACATGCGCGCCACCATGAAGACACCAGCGGTCACCATGGTCGCAGCATGGATGAGGGCCGACACTGGGGTCGGGCCTTCCATCGCGTCGGGCAGCCAGGTGTGCAGCAGGAACTGCGCGGACTTACCCATGGCGCCGATGAACAGCAGGATGCAGATGACGGTTGGCGCATCCCAATTTTGACCGAGGAAGGAAATCGTCTTGCCAGCGAGGCCGGGCGCCTGCGCGAACACGGTCTCGAAATTGACCGCACCGGTCATCACGAAGATCGCGAAGATACCCAGGATGAAGCCGAAGTCGCCGACGCGGTTGACCACGAACGCCTTCATCGCGGCGGCATTGGCCGACGGCTTCTCATACCAGAAGCCGATGAGCAGGTAGGATGCGAGACCCACACCTTCCCAGCCGAAGAACATCTGCAGCAGATTGTCGGCAGTCACCAGCATCAGCATGGCGAAGGTAAAGAGCGACAGATAAGCGAAGAAGCGCGGCCGGCACGGATCCTCGTGCATGTAGCCGACGGAATAGAGGTGAACCAGCGACGAGACGGTCGTGACCACAATCAGCATGATCGCAGTCAAGGTGTCGACGCGCAGCGCCCAATCGATCTTGAGGTCGCCCACATAGATCCATTGCATCACCTGCACACGCACATCATGCCCGCCGATCGCCACATTGAAGAAGGCGATCCAGGCGAGGATGCACGCGATGAAGAGCAGAGAAGTGGTCACGACCTCGGACGCACGGGCGCCGATGACCCGACCAAACACGCCCGCAATCAGGAAGCCGATGAGGGGGAGGAAGACGATCGCCTGATACATGGCCTCAGCCCTTCATGGCGTTGATGTCCTCGACGGCGATCGAACCGCGGTTGCGGTAGAACACCACGAGGATGGCGAGACCGATGGCGGCTTCCGCCGCTGCCACCGTGAGGACGAGCAGCGCGAAGACCTGCCCGACGAGATTGCCGAGGAACACCGAGAAGGCGACAAGATTGATGTTCACCGCCAGCAGGATGAGTTCCACCGACATCAGGATGACGATGACGTTCTTCCGGTTGAGGAAGATGCCAAGAGTCCCGAGCGTGAACAGGATCGCCGCGACAGTGAGGTAATGGGACAGTCCGATTTCCATCAACCCCTCCTCAGATGCCCTGACCCGGCCGAACCTTGACCACTTCCATCGCGGTCTCGGGCGTACGGGCAACCTGATCGGAAATGTTCTGCCGCTTCACATTGGGCTTGTGGCGCAGCGTGAGCACGATGGCTCCGATCATCGCCACGAGGAGCACCATGCCGGCAGCCTCGAAGAAGTAGACATAATCGGTGTAGAGCACCCGGCCGAGCTGCTGAGTATTGGTCAGCTGGGCCGTGGCCTGCGCGATCTGGGGCACGCTTGCGAGGGTCGAGCTGGTCGCCCAGCTCCCCACCACCAGCACAAGCTCCGCCAGGAAGATCACACCGATCAGCGCCCCGATGGGCAGGTATTGCAGGAACCCTTGCCGGAGCTCGACGAAGTCCACGTCCAGCATCATGACGACGAACAGGAACAGAACCGCGACCGCGCCCACATAGACCACCACCAGGATCAGGCCGAGAAATTCGGCACCGATCAGGATGAAGAGGCCCGCCGCATTGACGAAGCAGAGGATCAGGAACAGGACTGAATGGACCGGATTGCGGGAGGCGATGACCATGAAGGCCGAGGCCACCAGCACGCAGGCGAACAGATAGAAAAACGCTGCCGCGACACTCATGCGCCGAGCCCCCTGTTTCGCGGCGCGAAAGCGCCGGTCCCCAACGCGCCGAGCGGCGCGGTCATGCGCGTCGCCGCGCCCGCACCCCTGAAGGCGGTGTCCATGGCCGCGGCCTTGTGCGGCCGCAAGCGGCCACAGGCCCGTCGATAGCCCGTACCCATGACAAAAGTCCACTCGTCTGAGGCGCCCGCAGGAAACGGCCGCCGCCCAACCCCGTCAGCCGCCCGGCGGGCGGCCCCGTCTCACCGATAAGGCGCGTCCAAGGCGATGGCCTGAGCGATTTCGCGCTCCCAGCGGTCACCATTCGAAAGCAGCCGTTCCTTGTCGTAATACAGTTCTTCGCGCGTCTCGGTGGCGAACTCGAAATTCGGCCCCTCGACGATGGCATCCACCGGGCACGCCTCCTGGCAGAAGCCGCAATAGATGCACTTCACCATGTCGATGTCGTAGCGCGTGGTGCGCCGCGTGCCGTCGTTGCGGCGCGGGCCAGCCTCGATGGTGATGGCCTGCGCCGGGCAGATCGCCTCACACAGCTTGCAGGCAATGCAGCGTTCCTCGCCATTGGGATAGCGGCGGAGCGCATGCTCGCCGCGGAACCGCGGCGAGATCGGGTTTTTCTCGAACGGGTAGTTGATGGTCGCCTTGGGCTTGAAGAAATAGCGCATGGCGAGGAAGAAGCCCGAAACGAATTCCGTGAGGAAGAGGGCGCGGGCCGCCTGGTCGAGCTTCATGGCTCAGCTCCCGTAAAGTGCGTGCGGACGGGCGGGATCATCGCGGCGCCGTCCCCGTGAAGTGCAGAACGCCGGCGACGACCACGACAGCGACCAGGGAGATCGGCAGGAAAACCTTCCAGCCGAGGCGCATCAGTTGGTCATAGCGATAGCGCGGCACCATGGCCTTCGCCATGGCGAAGAGGAAGAACATGAAGCAGAGCTTCAGCACGAACCAAACCAGCCCGGGCACCCAGGTGAAGGGCGCGAAGGGCAGCGGCGACAGCCAGCCCCCGAGGAACAAAATCGTGCCCATGGCGCACATGGTCATGATGGCCACGTACTCGCCCAGCATGAACAGCAGATAGGGCGTCGAGCCATATTCGGTCATGAAGCCCGCCACCAGTTCCGACTCCGCTTCCACGAGGTCGAAGGGCGGGCGGTTCGTTTCCGCGAGGGCGGAGACGAGGAAGATGACGAACATCGGCAGAAGCGGCAGGAAATACCAGTTCAGCAGTCCAAGAGGCCCGTTCTGCGCCTCAACGATCTTGCTGAGGTTTTGTGAGCCCGCGCACATCAGGACGGTGATGATGACGAAGCCGATCGAAACTTCGTAGGACACCATCTGCGCAGCCGAGCGCAGCGCAGCCAGGAAGGGATACTTCGAGTTCGACGCCCAGCCGGCCATGATGATGCCGTACACGCCGAGCGAGGAAATGGCGAAGATGTACAGGATGCCGACATTCAGATCGGCGATCACCCAGCCGTCCGCGATCGGCACCGCCACCCAGGCCGCGAGCGCGAGCACACAGGTCACCAGAGGCGCCAGCAGGAACAGCGCCTTGTTGGCACCGGACGGAATGACCGGCTCCTTCAGCACGAACTTCAACAGGTCCGCGAAGGATTGCAGCAGTCCGAACGGCCCTACCACGTTCGGGCCGCGCCGCAATTGCACCGCCGCCCAGATCTTGCGATCCGCGAGAAGGATATAGGCGATGAAGACGAGCAGCGCGACGAGCAGAGCAAGGCTCTGCCCGACAATGATCGCCACCTTCAGAAGAGTGTCCTGCCAGGTCATGCGTCCGCCCTGCCCTTACTCGGCCGCGACTGCGGCAACCCCGCCCAGCCGCAGCGCCGAACATTCCGCCATGACGGCGGACGCACGGGCGATGGGGTTGGTCAGGTAGAAATCCGTGATCACGGGTGCGAACGGCGCCTTGTCCGTGGCGCCCCCCTGCCCCGCAAGCTGCGTCAACGCGGCGGGGTCCGCCGCTTCGGTGGCATCGATCCGCCCGAAATGGGGATGCGCCGCCACCAGTGCCGCGCGCAGCGCGAACAACTGGTCATAGGGAAGCTTGTGGCCGAGCACCTCGGACAGAGCCCGCAGGATCGCCCAATCCTCACGCGCGTCCCCGGGCGGGAAAGCGGCACGGTTGGCGAACTGGACCCGTCCTTCGGTATTCACATAGAGCCCGGATTTTTCCGAATAGGCCGCGCCCGGCAGGATCACGTCGGCGCGATGTGCGCCACGGTCGCCATGGGTGCCGAGATAGACGACGAAGGCCCCGGGCGCCACATCGATTTCATCGGCACCCAGCAGGAAGAGCAGGTCTGCGCCACCCGGCGCAGCCATCGCGGCTGCCGTCAGCCCGCCAGCGGCAGGCACGCAGCCCACATCCAACGCACCGACTCGCGACGCGGCGGTGTGCAGCACGCTGAAGCCGTTCCAGCCATCCTTCACAGCGCCAACCGAGAGCGCAAGGCGCGCCGCGAGCGCGAGCACGGCCGTCCCATCCGCGCGGGCCAGAGCCCCCTGCCCGACAATGATGAGCGGACGCTCCGCAGCCTTGAGCACATCGGCAAACGTCCCGGCCCCGGCGAGATCGGCCAGGGTTTCGGGTCCGGCGCCGAGATAGTCGCTAGGATAGGTCAAATCGACCGGTGCCCCGACAACGCCGATCTTCAGCCTGCCGCCGCTGGCGCGCCAGCGCTTGCGGATGCGTGCATTCAGGACCGAGGCTTCATGGCGGGGATCGGTACCGATCAGCAGAATGGCGTCGGCCTCTTCAATGCCGGCGATGCCTGCGTTGAAGACATAGGTCGCGCGGCCGAGCGCCGGGTCCAGAGCGGCTCCGTCCTGACGGCAATCGATGTTGCCGGACCCGAGCCGGTCGAGAAGCTGCTTGGCGGCGAACGCTTCCTCGGCGGTCACGAGATCGCCGATGATGGCGCCGATACGACTGGCCGGCGTCGCCTTCACCTTGGCGGCAACGGCGTCGAAAGCCTCCGACCAGGTGACCGGCGTAAGGCGGCCGTCCTTGCGGACATAGGGCCGATCGAGACGCTGGGTCTTCAGGCCATCCCACACGTAGCGGGTCTTGTCCGAGATCCACTCCTCGTTCACCGCCTCATTGGTGCGCGGCAAAATGCGCATCACTTCGCGGCCTCGGGTGTCGATGCGGATGTTCGACCCCACGGCGTCCATGACGTCGATGGACTCGGTCTTGTTGAGTTCCCAGGGCCGCGCATGAAAGGCGTAGGGCTTATGGGTCAGCGCACCGACCGGACAGAGATCGGCCACATTGCCCTGTAGCTCCGAGCGCATGGCATGTTCGAGATAGGTGGTGATCTCCATGTCCTCACCGCGCCCGATGGCGCCGAGGTCCGATGCACCCGCCACTTCCGTGGTGAAGCGCACGCAGCGGGTGCAGTGGATGCACCGGTTCATGGAGGTCCGCACCAGCGGGCCGATGTATTTGTCCTCGACTGCCCGCTTGTTCTCCGCGAAGCGGGACGTGTCCACGCCATAGGCCATGGCCTGGTCCTGCAGGTCGCACTCGCCGCCCTGGTCGCAGATGGGGCAATCCAGCGGGTGGTTGATGAGCAGGAACTCCATCACCCCTTCGCGGGCCTTCTTCACCATGGGGCTCTTGGTGAGCACCACCGGCGGCTCGCCATTCGGGCCGGGGCGCAGATCCTTCACGGCCATGGCGCAGGATGCGGTCGGCTTGGGCGGGCCACCTTTGACCTCGACAAGGCACATGCGGCAATTGCCGGCGATGGAGAGACGTTCGTGGAAACAGAAGCGCGGAATCTCGACGCCCGCCGCCTCACACGCCTGAAGCAGCGTGTATTCAGCGGGGACGTCTACCTCGGTTCCATCGACGACGATCTTCGCCATCACAACTTCCCTCGTCTCAAACCGGACACCGAGGCGGCCGGAGCGCCGAAGCGCGACGGAGTCCGAGCCGGACCCCAGACATGATTTCCGCACGGCGGCGCCGTGCCTGACTTACCTTCTTCGCGACGCCGTCAGCGACGGCGCTCACTCCGCCGCGACCGGCACCGGGTCCGGATGCGGGTTCGCCGAATACTGGTCGATCCGCTTCTCGATCTCGTGACGGAAGTTGCGGATGAGACCCTGCACCGGCCACGCCGCCGCATCGCCCAGCGCGCAGATGGTGTGGCCTTCGATCTGGGTCGTCACTTCCAGCAGCACGTCAATCTCGCGCTTCTGCGCCCGGCCTTCGGCCATGCGGTTCAGCACGCGCCACATCCAGCCCGTGCCCTCGCGGCACGGCGTGCACTGGCCGCAGCTCTCATGCTTGAAGAAATAGGAGATGCGGGCGATGGCGCGGACGATGTCGGTGGACTTGTCCATCACCAGACAGCCCGCCGTTCCGAAGGACGACTTCGCCCCGCGCAGGCCGTCGAAATCCATGATCAGGTCTTCGCAGGCCGCCGCCGGCACCACCGGGCAGGAGGCGCCGCCGGGGATGATGGCCAGCAGATTGTCCCAGCCGCCGCGGATGCCGCCGCCATGCTTTTCCACCAGTTCGCGGAAGGTGATGCCCATGGCATCTTCCACCACGCACGGCGTGTTCACATGGCCCATGATGCCGAACAGCTTGGTGCCCACATTGTTGGGCCGGCCGATGCCCGCGAACCACGCCGCGCCGCGCCGCAGGATTTCCGGCGCGACAGCGATGGATTCCACGTTATTGACCGTGGTCGGGCAGCCATAGAGGCCCATATTGGCCGGGAATGGCGGCTTCAGCCGCGGCATGCCCTTCTTGCCTTCCAGACTCTCGATCAGCGCCGTCTCTTCGCCGCAGATATAGGCGCCCGCGCCGTGATGCACGTGGAGATCGAAGGGGTAGCCGTGGACATTGTCCTTGCCGATCAGCTTGGCCTCATAGGCCTGATCGACCGCCGCCTGCAGGCGCTCGCGCTCCCGCACATATTCGCCACGGATATAGATGTAGGCCGCGTGTGCGCCCATGGCGAAGGAGGCGATCAGACAGCCTTCGATCAGCGTGTGGGGATCGTGGCGCATGATCTCCCGGTCCTTGCAGGTACCGGGTTCGGACTCGTCCGCGTTCACGACGAGATAATGCGGGCGTCCGTCCGACTGCTTCGGCATGAACGACCATTTGAGACCGGTGGAGAAGCCGGCCCCGCCCCGGCCGCGCAGGCCGGAATTCTTCATCTCGTTGATGATCCAGTCGCGGCCTTTTTCCAGGATGCCCTTGGTGCCATCCCAGTTGCCGCGCGCCAACGCTCCTTTGAGGCCCCAATCATGGATGCCGTAGAGGTTGGTGAAGATCCGATCCTTATCCTGGAGCATCGCTCACTCCTCCGGGTCGCGCACGCCGGTGCCGGTCTTCGGCGCCTCGCGCTTGCTTCCGGTTACATCCGGGCTGCTGGACTGGGCGGCTGCGGCCACCTCTTCGCGCTTTTCGCGCGCGTCCTGGCCATTGACGACTTTCTCTTCTCGCGCCGAAGCCGCCGCCAGCGGGTCCGCCGGGGTCGCAGTCGAGGACGTGACGCGGCCGGCCTCCTGAAGATCCGGCGCCTCTGCCGTCACGCTGCCGGCCGAGGGGCCGCGCGTATAGAGGCTGGGATCGGTGAGGCTGGTGAGCGCCACGGCCGGGGAAGAGGCCTGGCGGCCGATCTGCGAGCCGGTCTTCACCGGGCGGCCCGCACGCAGATCATCAAGCAGCTTCTCGAAATTCTCGGGCGTCAGGTCTTCGTAATAATCGTAATTGATCTGAGCCATGGGCGCGTTAGCGCACGCGCCGAGGCACTCGACCTCCAGCCAGGACAGGGCACCGTCTTCGCTCACATAACGCTCGGGGCCGATCTTGCGGCGGCAGACGTCCTTCAGTTCCTCGGAGCCGCGCAGCATGCAATGCGTGGTCCCGCAGAGCTGGACGAAGTGACGCCCGACCGGCTCCAGATTGAACATCGTGTAGAAAGTCGCGATCTCAAGGACGCGGATATGCGCCATGCCGAGGCGGTCGGCCACGGCCCGGATCGCCGGCTCGGGCAGCCAGCCCCCGGCCTGTTCCTGGGCTTTCCACAGCAGCGGGACAACCGCGCTCGCCTGCCGGCCTTCGGGATATTTGGCGATCTGGCCATCAATCCATGCCTCGTTCTCCGCCGTGAAGGCGAAGCTCTCGGGCTGGACGGCTGCGAGACGGCGGACAGACATCAGCGGCTTCCCGGGGTCAAAATGCGACAGTCATTATAGGCGCCGCCCACACGGGCGATGCCGCAATCGGCATAGACGCCGGCCTTGTAGAGGCGCAGCGCCTTGCCGTCCAAATGCGCGAACGCTCCGTTCGTGCCCGGCACCCCACTATCGGGGATGATGGCCGCGCTGACCGGCGTCCAGCCGGTCTCCAGGAGCTGAACCACCGAGATGCGCTCAACCACCACCGCGGTCGGCGGCGGCGCGGGGACGACCGGAACAACCACGGCCATGGGCGTGGGCACGATCACGGCAGAGGGCATGATCGTCGAGGGCATGATCGTCATGGGGTCGGCCGCAAAAGCCGGCATCGCCGCACCCATCAGGGCGCTCATGGCAAGAAGAGATTTCAGAGAGACACGCTTCACCGGTCCACCTCCCCGAACACAATGTCGAGGGAGCCCAGCACCGCCGAGACGTCGGCGAGCATGTACCCGCGACACAGGAAGTCCATGGCTTGCAGGTGGGCGAAGCCCGGCGCGCGGATCTTGCAGCGGTAGGGCTTGTTGGTGCCGTCCGCCACCAGATAGACGCCGAACTCACCCTTCGGCGCCTCCACGGCGGCATACACTTCGCCTTCCGGCACGTGGAAGCCTTCCGTGTATAGTTTGAAATGATGAATGAGTGCTTCCATGGAGCGCTTCATCTCGCCCCGCTTGGGCGGAGTGATTTTGTGGTCGAGGGAATGGGCCGGGCCCTCTTCCTTCAGCAGGCGCTCCACGCACTGCTTCATGATCTTGTTCGACTGCCGCATCTCTTCCATCCGGACCACATAACGGTCGTAGCAGTCGCCGTGCTTGCCGATGGGGATGTCGAAGTCGAGTTCGGAATAACACTCATAGGGCTGCGCCCGGCGCAGATCCCAGGCGGCACCGGAGCCGCGAACCATGACACCGGAAAATCCCCAGGCCATGGCGTCTTCAAGCGAGACGACGCCGATATCCACCGTGCGCTGCTTGAAGATGCGGTTGCCGGTGACGAGCGCGTCCAGGTCGTCCAGCAGCTTGGGGAAATCGTCGCAGAATGCGCCGATGTCCTCCACCAGCTTCTTCGGCAGATCCTGGTGCACGCCGCCGGGTCGGAAATAGGCCGCATGCATGCGGCTGCCGGAGGCCCGCTCATAGAACACCATGAGCTTCTCGCGCGCTTCAAAGCCCCACAGCGGCGGTGTCAGCGCGCCGACGTCCATGGCGAAAGTGGTGACGTTCAGAAGGTGCGACAGCAGGCGTCCAATTTCCGAATACAGGACGCGGATCAACTGGGCGCGCTTGGGGACTTCGATCCCCAGCAGGCGCTCAACGGCTAGGCAGTAGGCGTGTTCCTGGTTCATCGGCGCGCAGTAATCGAGCCGGTCGAAATAGGGCACGGCCTGGAGATAGGTCTTGGCCTCGATCAGCTTCTCGGTGCCGCGATGCAGAAGGCCAATGTGCGGATCGACCCGCTCCACCACTTCGCCGTTCAGCTCCAGCACGAGGCGCAGCACGCCGTGCGCCGCCGGATGCTGGGGGCCGAAATTGATCTGGAAGTTGCGGACCGGAGCGGCGGGCCGAGGGCTATCAAGGGTATGTGCCATGGGACGCTCCTTCAGCCGGCCTTGGGGGCGGCTTGGCCAGCAGCCTTCTCGTCACCCGGGAGCACATATTCGACGCCCTCCCACGGAGAGAGGAAGTCGAAGTTGCGAAACTCCTGCGGCAGGCGCACGGGCTCGTAAACGACGCGCTTCACACCTTCGTCGTAGCGCACCTCGACGAAGCCGGTCAGCGGGAAATCCTTGCGCAGCGGATGGCCATCGAAACCGTAATCGGTCAGCAGGCGGCGCAGCTCGGGATGGCCGGTGAACAGGATGCCGTACATGTCGTAAGCCTCCCGCTCGAACCAGTTGGCGCCCGGAAAGACCGCGCAGATCGACGGCACGGTAGACACTTCGTCCACCTCCAACTTGAGGCGGATCCGCAGGTTCTGCTTCATCGACAGCAAGTGATAGACCACGTCGAACCGCGCGATCCGTTCGGGATAGTCCGCGCCGCACACATCGATGATGGTGGTGAACAGGCAGCTCGGATCATCCCGCAGGAACGTCGCGACCTTGACGATATCCGCGCGTTCCACGTCCAGCGTCAGTTCGCCGAACGCGATGCGGGTGCCGCGCACGGCAGAACCGAGAGCGCCGGCGATGTGGACTGCGAGGTCCTTCAGCGTGGTATCGTCCATCACATATTCCTCGCGCGGCCGAGACAGTCTCCCAGCAGCGCACACTTGGACAGATCAGCGTTCGATGGTCCCGATGCGGCGGATTTTCTTCTGCAGCAAAAGGACGCCGTAGAGCAGGGCTTCAGCGGTGGGCGGGCAACCGGGGACATAGATGTCCACCGGCACCACGCGGTCGCATCCACGCACGACGGCATAGGAATAATGATAGTAGCCGCCGCCATTGGCGCAGCTGCCCATGGAGATGACATAGCGCGGCTCGGGCATCTGGTCGTAGACCTTGCGCAGAGCAGGCGCCATCTTGTTGGTCAGCGTGCCGGCGACAATCATCACGTCGGACTGCCGCGGCGAAGCGCGCGGTGCGAAGCCGAACCGCTCCACGTCGTAGCGCGGCATCGACACCTGCATCATTTCGACCGCGCAGCACGCGAGGCCGAAGGTCATCCACATGAGCGAGCCGGTGCGCGCCCAGGTGATGAGGTCGTCCGCGGTCGTGATCAGGAAGCCCTTGTCGGCCAGTTGGGCATTGATCTCGCGATAAAAGGGATCGTCGGCCCCGGCGGGACGGCCGGTGGACGGATCGATGATGCCCTTGGGCGCAGGCGCCACCAGGGGCTTGGTCGCGGAGGGGGTCAATCCCATTCGAGCGCTCCCTTGCGCCACTCGTAGATGAATCCGACGGTTAATACGCCGAGAAACACCATCATGGACCAGAACCCGAGGTCCCCTAGTCCCCCAAATGTGATCGCCCACGGGAACAGGAATGCGACTTCGAGATCGAAAATGATGAAGAGGATCGAGACCAGATAGAAGCGGACGTCAAACGTCATGCGGGCGTCGTCGAACGCATTGAAGCCGCACTCATAGGCCGACAGCTTTTCCGGATCGGGATTTTGATAGGCCACGATGAAGGGCGATATCAGCAGCGCCAGCCCGATGACCAGCGACACGCCGATGAAGATCACCACCGGAAGGTAATCCTGGAGCAAGAGGTTCATGTCCGCACCTCGGGGCGCAAGGGCGTTCCGCTTCAAGCGTTTCCGCGCCGGCCTTCGGTTGGAGGAATTCGAAACACCGGAGGCTTATCGCAGTGCCAGATGGGTGGCAAGAGCGCGCTGGACCGGTGCCGCACATCCGCGCCTATCGCATCGCAAAATAACCGCTTTTCGGTGAGCCAGAGCGGCACGGGCGGATGCGCATAATGTATGCCACGCCCGCCGATCTTCAAGGGATGCTGCGTTGCAAAGAGATCCGGCCCCGGAGAAGCCGGAGCAGGGCCATGCGACAGTTTGGCCCGACGGCGCTTGTCCACACCGCGTGGAGGGGGGCATCCCCACGCCGCCATCAGCCGGCGGTCGCGTCCTTCACGGCCGCCACCAGTTGCTTCAGGGAGAAAGGTTTGGGGAGGAAGGCGAATTTCTCTCCCTCGGCCAGATTCTTTCCGAACGCTTCCTGCGCGTACCCGGAAATGAAGATGACCTTGAGCCCCGGATCGCGGGCACGCAGAGCCTTAAGCAGGGTTGGGCCATCCATCTCAGGCATGACCACGTCCGAGATCACGAGATCCACGCGCGCGCCGGCGCCGTCCATCGCTTCCAGCGCCTCAGCTCCACTGGCGGCCGAAATGACATTGTATCCCCGCGCCGTCAGCGCCCGGGTTGCGAAGGCACGCACGGCATCCTCGTCCTCCACCAGAAGGATCGTCCCCTGACCGGTGAGGTCGGGCGCAGGGCGGGCGTCCTGATCCGGCGCCGGAGCGGGCACATCCTCGGCGCTCGCAATATGGCGCGGAAGAAACACGCGAAACTGCGTGCCCTGCCCGACTTCGCTCTGCGCCAGGATGTTGCCGCCGGTCTGTTGCACGATGCCATAGACCGTCGACAGGCCAAGGCCGGTCCCCTTCCCCACCTCCTTCGTGGAGAAGAAGGGCTCAAAAATCTTGTCCATGATGTCCGCCGGGATGCCGGTCCCCGAATCGGCCACTTCGATCATCACGTAATCCGAAGGGACAAGGGTCCCGCCATCGGCGTAGCGCGCGCAGTCCTGCGCCGGCACATTCTGGGTGCGCAGGGTGAGCATGCCGCCATTGGGCATCGCATCGCGGGCGTTCACCGCAAGATTCACGATTACCTGCTCGAACTGGTTCACATCCACCTTCACGGGCCACAAATCCCGGCCGTGCTCGACCCGCAGGTCAATCCTCTCGCCGATCAGACGCCGCAGCAGCATCGAGAGATCCGACAAGACGTCCGTGAGGTGAATGACCTGGGGTCGAAGGGTTTGACGGCGCGAGAAGGCGAGCAACTGCCGCACGAGCCCCGCCGCGCGATTGGCATTCTGCTTGATCTGCATGATGTCCGGAAAGGACGGATCGCTGGGGCGGTGATTGGCGAGCAGAAGGTCGCAGTACCCGAGAATCGCGGTCAGCACATTGTTGAAATCGTGCGCCACCCCGCCCGCGAGCTGGCCGATGGCCTGCATCTTCTGCGACTGGGCGAACTGCGCCTCCAGCGTGCGCTGAGCGGTCATGTCGACGGCATAGACCGCCAGTGCGCCGGCGCCCTGCCCGATATGCGCTGCGTAAAGCCGCACCGAACCGCCGCCATCGCCTGCAATGGCAACCTCGACCGGAGCCGGTGGTGGCTGTCCCGCCCCCGTGTCCTTCAACAGCCGTTCGACGGATGGGGCATCGCGCTCGGCCACCAATCGCTCCAGCCGAACACCGAGGATCTGCTGGCCGGCTCCCGCAAACAGCCGTGTGAAGCTGCTATTGGCCTCCACCACGCGGCCGCTGCGCTCGACGCTGGCCATGGCCAAGGGCGAGCGCGAGAAGAATTCGGCCTCGTGCCCAATGCCCGCCGGGCGCACCTGAAGCGGCGGAGCAACCGTTCTCGGCAGCACCGCCAGGATCGCGTGAGTCGGGGCGCGTCCGGACAGCCATGCCCGCGCCGCAAAGACATTCCCATCTTTCGTGGTCAAGTCGAGATCGAAGCCGTCAGCGGCTGCCCCCCCATCCGCAAGACCTCGAGCGAGGATCGACAAGCCCCCGGCATCGACCAGTTCGGCAAGCGCGATGCCTCCGCTGCCCCACTCCGCCAGGTCGTATCCGAGCCAACGCGCCAACGTGCCGTTGGCAAGGCGGCCTTCAGGACCCGCGATCAGCATGAGTCCGAGAGGCGCGCGATCCCAGAGCGTTAAAAGGTCGGACACGCTGTCGGGCGCAAGCTGGTCCGCATGAGGCGCGCTGGGTGGTGATATGGCGCGCCCGCGCGCTTCAGTAGGAATAGCGCCGGCCTGCCCGCCTCCGTCGGTCAGGGAGAGAACCCAGAGAACCCGCTTTGCGCCGTCCAAGGGATGGACCGACACGCGCAGCCGACGTCCGTCCGGATTCGCGTCGAAGGGAAACTCCTCATGTCCCTGGTTCCCGGCCGCGACGGCCCGAAGCAACATGGAGACGCCAGATTGGCCTCCGGGGATACGGCCGAGGAAGCGCTCTGGGGTCGGCGCCTGTCCTTCCCGGCTGCGGCTCAGCCGCAGATAGGCGGCGTTGGTGACCGCGAGATCCTCCCCCCGCTCCACCAAAGCGACGGCATCGGAGGTTGCGGCCAGCAGGGTGCGGGCCAGATCGTCATTTCTGCGTTCTTCCCCGCTGAGGAGCCGGATGCTCGCCGTGAAGATGGAGAAGACCCCGATCGCGGCGAGCCCGGCAAGCAAGGCGGTAACGACGGAGCCGCCCGTGCCTTGAAACAGCGAGGCCACAAGTCCGCCAGCGAAGGCTGCACCGCCGATGGACCAGCGCGCGGAGCCGAAAAGGCGAAGCCAGCGGCGTGCCGTCTTACCTTGCGGGCGTCCAGCGCCCGTCTCGCTTGCCATGGGGTTTCCTTTTTGTCGTGCAATCCGGCCCCCTGGTGCGCAGACCGCCGATTCCCGAAAATTAACGCAAAGTTACGGCATTGATTGAATTATGAGCCAAATGGTCAAGAATTTCTTCACGCACGCACACCATGCTCCACGCGCAAATGTTGCCCGATGAGCCCGACTGGATTTTGACGCTCCGTACAGCTACCTGGGGCGACAAAGAGGAGACGTAATGTTGCAGGATCTGCTCGGGGCGCAGCTCGATCTGCCGGTCAGGGTGGCCATCGCCACCATCGTGATTGCGGCCTTGCTCGGGTTGACCGTCCTCATCGTGCGACGGCTGAGCGGCGCCGCTTCGGGTGGCGGACCCAGGTCGCGCCAAGCCCGCCTCGCTGTGGTGGACAGCGTCGCCGTCGATCCCCGCCGGCGCCTCGTCCTGGTTCGGCGCGATGAAGTGGAGCATCTTCTGCTCGTCGGCGGCACCACGGATATCGTCGTCGAGCCGGCCATTGGGCGGTCCACTGGGCGAGAGGCCGGCACGGCGCACCGGGACATTGCACCGCCCCGGGACACGACCTCGCTGCGCGAGGGAGGGGCCCCGCGGGAGCTTCCCGCGTTCCGCGAGCCCGCGCCGCGGGACTCCCTGCCCCGCCGGCCATCTGCCGCGGCGCTCTCCGCGCCCCCCGCCGACCCGCAGATCGACACCCCCGCGGCCCCTGCGCCGGCAGAGGTGCCGGACCTTGCTCCCGTGGCTCACCCGTCGGAGCCAATGAGGTTCGCCGCAGAGGCGGACTCCGCGCGCCCCGCCGTGTCTTCCCGGCCGGCGGCGCCGCCTTCGGCCGACGCCCGCCGCCCCCTGCCCCCGCGCCGTCCGCTGCGCAACGAAGATCCGGCTGCACCTCGACCCGCGCGCCCGTTGCCGGGGCTTGGCGAGCGTTTTGCGCGGCCCGTCGGCGCGGCCGGCCTCGTGCGCACGCCCTCTCCCGCTCAAGAGCCACCGGCGTCGGCAGCGCCACCAGTGAGCGAACCAGAGCTTGTAACGGCTCCGATGGCGCCATCCGTGATCGCGCCAGTGGCGGACCCTGTTCCTGCCGGGCCAGCGCAGGACAGTGAGGCTCCTCCCTCCGTAAAGGACGTCTCGCCCGTCGAGACCGCTTTTTCTGCTGTGGAGGCTGAAGACGCCAAACCCGCAGCTTTGGCGATTCCGGTTTTCGACATCCCGGCACCCGAAACCGGCACCGCCTATGAGCCGGAAAAGATCGGAGGCGAAGAAGCTCAGGCCATCGCCACATCGAATGAGGAGCCTGCGCAGTCGGAGGCGCACCGGTACACGGAGCCGCGAGAGGGGATGGTCGTGGGGTCGTCCCTTTCCGACGACACCCGGTCCCGTGAAGAAAGGCCGGTCGCCGAGGAGCCTTTTGCCGCACGGACCGAACCCGTCGCAGAGGCCCACACCGCAGACAAGCCAGACGCGGACGGTCAACCCGAGCCGGCAGCCGCGAAAACCGGAAGCGAGGTGCCCGCACCCATTTCGGCCGCTCCCCCCGTGGATCCGATGCCGGTAGCGGAACCCGCATCCCTGGCGGAGCCCGCGCCGATGGAGGAACCCGCACCGGTCCTGGCGCCTGCCGCGCCTCTTCTCCCGGAAATGCCGTTGTCTCCGCTGCCAGAACCCGAAGCACCCGCTCCGGTCGCGGCTTCTGAGGAGCCGGCACCGCGCGGCGAGCCCCTGGCGGCCCCGGCCTTCCGGCGGGTGCCCATGTTCAGCATCGGCAGGGCAAACCCGACCGCCCCCCCCGAGCGGACCGAGCCCCAGATCGGGGACCTTGCCAAGCGCCTTGAAAACTCCCTGGGTGAGGCGCTGGAAACTCCGCCCGCCGCCCCGGCGCCTGCGGAGACACCCGCCGCAGCATTGCCCCCCCGTGGCGCGCCACGGGTCGGCCCCGCCCGCTTCTCGCCGATCCTTCGCGCAGGGATCACGCCGCCTGCGGCGCCGCCCGTGCGGCCCCTCCCCCGCGATGTGCGGCCAACACCGGCTCGACCCGCGCCCCCGCCCCCGGTCCTACAGGGCGCGGATCTTGGGCTCGAAGCGGACCTGGTGCGCCAGCTTGAGCTCACCTTGGCGAGGGAAGCGGAAGCCGAGGAGGCCGCGCGGGCCGCAGCCAAGGCGGCCGAAGAGAAGGCAGCGCAATCCTTGCCCACGCCAGACTCGGACCTTCAATCGGCCGCCGGTGCCGAGAAGAGCAGTGACCCGTTCGACGATCTCGAAGCCGAGATGGCAACGCTGCTCGGCCGGACACCGGGCGCCCGGTGATACCCGCCCGAGGCTGAGATGTGAGTCGAATTTGCGCGATGGACTCTCGGTCCTGAAAAAAGGCTCCGGATGCGATGGCATCCGGAGCCTTTTTCGTGCCTGCGCTCACAGCCGCTGCCCGTCCCACTGTGACGCGCGGAGCGGTACGCCGGGATCGGATTCAGCCGTCAGAAACGAGCGAAAGAATCCCGCCCCGTCAGGCTGCGTTCATTGAGCAGACCAGGCCATTCCGCTCGACTGGGCTCTGCGAGATCAGGAGTTGATCATCGCCAGGCATTTTCCGGCCGCTTCAGCCGCGGGACGAGCGTTGGACATGCTGATGGTCCCGGCGCGGACGAGGCCCTCGGTGGCAGACTTCACCACATAGCGCAGATCGACGCCCGGAGTCACCTGTGCGGCGGCAGCCGCATAGATGGACTGACCATCGGTGTTGAGACCTGCCGCGCACTTGTCGGCGGCGGGACGGTCGGCAAAAGCGACCGAGGCGGACAGGCAGAGGGCCACGGGGGCCACCAAGCGAACAAGCATGTGCTTACTCTCTCCTTGCTGTGACCACACGACACGTGCGGTGCACTCGATGGCACATGCCCGCCCCCGACCAGGGTCCTGGCGCACATGCTCAATCAGAAGGGCCGTTTGCGACGCAGTTGCTTCCGGCCCGGCTCCGGGAAAGCGATCCGCACGCATGGCGGCATTGCGGTGCGGGACATCGCCCATTTCTCAATCAAAGGAGACGGTTTTCAGCGGTCGCCTCGGGTCGCGCGCGGATCCAAGGCGGTCTGACAGGGCCTAAGGTCGGCTTCGCGGGCCATCGCGCAAGACGATCCACAGTCGCTGCGAAAGGCCATCCGTTGCGCGCCAACCAGCCGAGATGAACACTGACCGGAATCCGCACGCTCGGCCGGGTCAGATCGCTTCAGCCTGTGATCTCTCGCCTCTTGAGGGAGGATCGATCGTCAGGGGAGGACAGGGCCCGGCCATCCGCCTCAGCGAACGCCCATGCGATTCACCGGGCCGCCGGCATTGTATCCGCCATATCCCGGCGCTCCCACGCCGGGCGCACCAACGCCGGCTCCGGGAGCCACACCCACGCCCGCAGCGCCGGCACCGGCCCCGGGATAGACACCGACGCCGTTCACTCCGACCCCCGGCTCGCGGGTCAAGCCGACGCCAGCCGCGCCCGCTCCGGCGCCCGGCAGCACGCCGACTCCACCCGGATTCCACACACAGCCGGCGGGAACGCCCGGAGCCGTGCAATAGACGGTCGCGCTTGCCTCGCCCGCCCCCAAGGCGATGCCCAGTCCCAGTGCGAGGCCGAAAACCGCATGTCCGAAGGACGCCATGGTCAGATCCTCTTCAAAACCGAGCCGAACCAAAAAGGCCGGACTCGCAATCCTCTACCGGGCGGGCCGCTGGCTGTCGCCGGGTTGCATCGCTTTATTTTCAGTCGTTCTGGACGGCAATGGCAATTCTTGACCAGTTGTGATCACCTTCCCCCTCCCGGCCAAGCTCCAGGACGGTATAATGGCGAGCCTTTGTGGCAGAGAATCGTCGAGGCGCGGCGCAAAGAATGCCTGATCCGGGATTATCTTTCACGCGCGCCGCCCTGTTTAGACGGACGACATCTCGAATGAGCAGTTTGCGCGCCCATCCCAATTTCCTGCCCGCGACGGAGCAAGTGGCGCGTGGTTTGGTCGAGCTTTATCGCGGCAATCGGCTTCTGAACCGCATTCTGAATGACCGCGGTCGCGCGATATTTGGCATGCTGGCGCTTTATCTGGATGCGGCGCCCGACGAGCGTGGCGTCGGATTGACAGTCACCCGGATCGCCAATTTATGCCAGCAGACCGGAATCTGCAGTCGCGGTCGCGCGAAGGCCATCGTGATGCTGATGCGCTGGGGCGGCTATTTGGAGGTTGGTCCGGACAGCGGCCCGAATCGACGCCAGAAACCGCTCGTTCCCACCACCCGCATGATCAACGAACAGATCAAGCGCTGGCAGCGAATCTATGAAGCCATCTCCCTCCTTCATCCGGAAGCGGAGGAGGTGCTGGCGCGGTTGGATGATGCCGCGTTCCGCAAGGCGCTCATCCGTCAGGTGGGCGGGCGGTTCGAAGCGGGTTTCCGGCTACGCGATTTCGCACCTGATGCGATGTTGTTCGGCGAGAGAGACGCCGGGCTTCTCATCGCATGGAGCCTTCTGATCTCCGGAACGCCGGGCGATACGTTTCCCCCCTGCCAGCCGGTGCCGGTGCCGGTGGCGGCCTTGTCCCGTCAGTTCTTCGTGTCCCGCGCCCATGTGCTCAAGCTGCTGCGGGAGGCGGAAGACATCGGCCTTATCGAGCGCACGCCGACCGCTTCCGGCAGCGTGCGTCTTATGCCGGCGATGCACGAGACCATGCTCAATCTGTTTGCGGCGATGTTCGCCGGGCTGGCGGAGGCTGGAGATGCGGCCGTTGCCGAAATCCAGGGTATTGAGGCGCGCGCGCTACCGCGCCCGGGGCTGGATGGCAGGGGTGCGCCCTATGCCGGAAACTTTCCCGCCTGAAACCGCTGGGTTTTATCGCTCCACCGCGTGCCAGCACACACAACATTGCACGATTGCAATGACTGATGCTCACTCATTTCATTATCTTTTCTTTTCGCCCTATGCCGTGGCGCCAAGGAAAAGACATGCCTCTTGCTTCCCCCATCCTGCCCGCGACCCTTTCCATGGGGGCGGTTGCTTTGCGAAGCCGCGACGTCAACCGTCTGGCGTCGTTTTATCAGTCGGTGCTGGGACTTCAGCTCCATGGTCGAACCCCTTCCGCCATCTCTCTCGGCGCGGGGGACGGTGCATTGGTGGAGCTGTTGAACGACCCGCAGGCGACACCGTCTGATCGGAGGACTCCGGGCCTGTTTCACCTTGCGCTCCGCGTTCCCGATCGAGAGGCGCTTGCGGAACGAGTCCTGGCCGCTGACCAGGCCGGCCTGAGGATCGGTGCCTCAGATCATTTGGTGAGCGAGGCGATTTATCTCGATGATCCGGACGGAAACGGGATCGAGGTCTACTGCGACCGCGAGCGCAGCACCTGGCCCTGGACCGATGGTCGGATTGCCATGGAGACCCTTCCGCTGGACCTGAAAGCCCTGGCATCCATCGCGCCGCCCACCCCCGGGCCGCTTCCAGCGGGAAGCGATATAGGCCATGTTCACCTCAAGGTCAGAGATCTTGAGGAAGCGGCCGCCTTCTGGATCAGCCTAGTGGGTTTCGACCTCATGGCCAGCTATCCTGGCGCGCTCTTCATAGCCGCTGGCGGCTACCATCATCATCTTGGCCTCAATGTCTGGTCGTCGCGCGGTGCGGCCTTGCCGTCGCCGCATCGCGTGGGCCTCGACCACCTCACCATTCGTCTGCCGATTGCGGAGATCGACGCGCTGGCCGGCCGGCTCCTCCTTTCCGGCACCCCGCACCATTACAAGGACGGAGGCCTGCGCACAGCCGATCCGAGCGGTAACGCCGTCAGATTCCAGGCGACCTGATGCGGCGTGTCGCCTGGTTCGGTAAGCCAGGAAAATCGCCCAAGTGCGAGGGCAGGCGGCGGCCCGCGAATAACCCGCAGCGAGGCGCGGGCGAAGGGTGGCCCAGGGCGCCCGGGATTTCGTACAAGGACGGATGTTTCGTCTTGAGAGCCAAGCCATGCGGTGCCTCTATCTCGCCGGGCCAGACATTTTCCGCCCCGACGCGCAGGAGCGAGGGGCTCATCTGAAAGCCCTCTGCGCTGCGCATGGGCTTCGGGGCGTCTATCCGCTCGATGGTGCGCCTTCTCATATGACCGCCGACGCCATCCGCCGGAAATGCATGTCGGAGATCGACGCGGCGGATGCCCTCGCGGCGAACATCACGCCATTTCGTGGCCCCCACATGGATCCAGGGACTGCCTGGGAAATCGGCTATGCGCAGGCGCGCGGTAAGCCGGTCTTCCTCTGGAGCGAAGATCCGCGCCCGCTTGTCGCGCGTGTGGGGGGCCCGACACCGTCGGGATGGCGGGACGCGGAGGGACACACGGTCGAGGATTTCAATGGCCGTGAAAACCTCATGATCGCGCCGGCCGGCGCCCTTGTTCACGACACGCCTGAAGCGGCGATCGCGGCCGTGGCGGACGCCCTGGTAGTAGTGCGAGCGCCGCCACGTGCCGACCGCTCTCCACTTGGACTGTTGCAGATGATCGGGATTGCTGCCGCCGTGGCGCTGGCCGCCGGTTATCTCGGGGACCGCTTCCTCTTCAAGTGAGGTGCGCCACCGCCTCCAGGGCTCCCATGATATGATAAAGGCTGCTGGCGCGCGCCGGCTCCTTGGCGGGCACGCCTTGGGGGCCGATATGCTCCCACCAGGATCCCGCAACCGGATGAACAAGAAACCGCCGTACGCCCGCAACGGCGGACGCAGTTGCAGCCTGCGCGGCCTGCGCGTCATTCGAGCCCGCCGACGCTCTCTCAGCGAGCAGCGCATGCGCCTTGACCCGTTCGGTCTGAGGCCAAAGCCGGCAACGATTGTCCCTCGCATCCAGCGACGGGGTCAGTTCGTTGACGGCAAGCCCCAGCTGCTCATCGACACCGTGTGCCTCGGCGCCCGCGATCATTCGCAACGCGGCGGACGTCGCGTCTGCGCTCCCGCGCCCCTCGCCCCATCGCAACAGCAGCCATCCCCACTCGAATTGATGACCAGGCTCCACGACAGCGAGGTCCCCTGCCGGTAAAGCCCGCCAGTCGCGGTCGAAATATTCATGAACCGCGCCCGTCTCAGGGGCGATGAACCGCGTGAGGCACAGGGTGGCGATCTCGTCGGCGAGATCCGCCCAGCCGCGCGCGGGAGCCAGCATGTCCCAGGCAAGGCAGGCTTCCAGCATATGCATATGCGGGTTGGCTTTAAGGGGGACGGTCGGCGGACGGCTTTCTTCGAAACCCGCGATGGGGTGAGCGAAACCGGCGCGCATGGCATCGCGCAGCGCCAGCGCGCGCGCCGCGAGGGGCTTCGACCCCTCGCCGATTTCTGCTGCCGCCGCGAGCCCGAACAGCACGAAGGCATGGTCGTAAAGGTCGAACTCTGCGCGAACCACCGTGCCGTCGCGCGCCACGCTCGGCACGACCAGCCCGACCGGCTTGAGATGGTGCCGTTCCAGCGCGGCAAGCCCGTGACGCACGATCTCACGGGCGGGACCGGCCCAGCCAAGACGCTCGGCGGCAGAAAACACATAGATTTGGCGGGCCACGAGGCGCGCCCGGCGCGGATCGTCAATGACGGCTCCGTCGGGCGCAAGCCGCTCGAAAAAGCCTCCCCCCTCGCGGTCCACGCCGATGCGGGCCCATAAGGGCAATGCCTCCTCGAACATCCATTGCTTGAGCGCCCCGGCTTGCGCGGCGAATTCAGGGCTGTGGCTCATGTGCCGCAGGACCATGCAGGAGAGGAGCAATAAAGGCGTCGAGATCGCCGCCCGTGAACAAATGGCCCGCGATCCCCGCCGCGCGCGCCGCATCCATGTCGGTCTGCTTGTCGCCGACCATGAAGCTGCGGGCGGCATCGATGGGCCAATGGCGCATCAGGTCCAGGATCATGCCGGGATCAGGCTTGCGCCAATCCGATGCGCGGCGATACGCCTCCAGAACCCCTTCCGGATGGAACGGGCAGAAGCGTTCATCATCGATCCGCGCGCCGGCCTGCGCCAATCCCCGGTCCATCTCCGCCTTCACGGCGCGATAATCCGCCTCGGTGTAATATCCGCGCGCGATGCCGGATTGGTTGGTCACCACGAAGGCCAGATAGCCCGCTTGGTTGATCCGACGAACCGCGGCCCGGGCACCCTCGATCCACTCGAATTTCGCGACATCACCCACATATCCGTGGTCGCGATTGAGCACCCCGTCCCGGTCCAGGAAGACCGCGGGCCGAAGGTGCGAATGTGCATTTGGTGGCATCACGGCGCCCCTATAGCAAATCCTGGCGACGCGGGAGAGAGACTTCTCCCTTTTCCCGACGCCCCTGCTGTGACAGCCTTTCCGAAAGGAGACGCCGATGCCTCAAATGCCGCCCTCTGGCCGTCAGATCGCCGCCGCCCTTGCGCTTCTGGGGAAGAGCAGACCTGAAATCGCCGCCATGAGCGGGGTTTCTGAGGTCGACATCGCGGCGGCCGAAAGCGGGGCGGCAAGCGAATCGGCTCTCCAGGACGTCCGGAGGGCGCTTGAATCGGCCGGGATCGAATTTCTCAACGGCGGCGCCCCCGGCGTGAGGCTCCGGCCGGCGACAACAAGCCTGCGGCCGAGCGACCTCAATGCCTCGAACGACGATTGACGGTTCGGTTTGACTTGTCGCCAGCTTGGCTTGCGCTATCCTCGCGATCCCGCCGCAGCCGGCAACCGGCGCGCGGCGCCGATTGGGAGACAGGTGGCGTCAGTTCGCCGAGGACGTCCCGGTCGGAATGGAATGCACAAAAGCGGCGCCTGTAAAACCGCGCGCCCCGGAGGACGAGAATGCTGAAGCATCCGCTGGAAGGGCAGATCATCGAGGGACTCGGCGTGATCGAAACCGTCGAGAGCGACAATATCCTGCGGTGGGACGGCAAGATCGTCTATGTGGAACAGGACATCTACCACAACGGTCAGCTCGTTCATTCCAAGTACAAGCGGCGGGTCACCAAGGACGTTGCCCGCGCGCTGCTCGCCAGCATCACCACGCCAAGCAACTGACCCGCTCACCCGTTCACGCGGGCGAGCGCAAATCCGTCGTATCCCTTCGCGCCGACGGTCTGGATCACCGTAGCCTCTAGTCGCGGATCAGAGCCGATGGTCGCGAACAGGCGACGGGTCGCGATAATCCGGTCATCGCTGCTTGCTGCGTCCGCGACCGCGCCGTCGCGCACCACATTGTCGAACACCAGAACCGTGCCCGGCCGGGACAGCTTGAGCGCCCACTCCAGATAGGGCGGGTTGTTCGGCTTGTCGGCGTCCACGAATATCAGGTCGAACGGACCCGCACCCTCCGCCACAAGCGCGGGCAGGGTATCGAGGGCACGCCCCTCCCGCACGCTCACGCGATCCGCAAGGCCCGCCTTATCCAGATTCTGGCGCGCAACGCGGGCATGGGACGCATCAGCCTCCAAGGTCAGCAGATGCCCGCCCTGTGGAAGGGCGCGCGCCATGCAGATGGCGCTATAGCCCCCGAGCGTGCCGATCTCCAAAACCCGGCGGGCTCCGGTCATCTGGACAAACAGAGCCAGCATCCGCCCCTGCGCGGCGGACACCGCGATCTCCGGGAGCCCGGCCGCCGCGCTCGCGGCGAGCACCTCCTCAAGCAGCGCGTCGCGCCCGAGCATGCTCTCTTCGATGTAAGCGTCGACCCGGTTCCATGTCTCGCGGATCACGGCCTGCTCCCTGGGCATGTGGTCCTCCCGTGCAATCCTACCCGAAGCGATGAACCGGCGTCGGACTGAACGGCTATTCCTCGTCGCTCTCGCGCGCCGCGCGCACCGAGAGAACCGCATAGGCGATCACCAGCGCGACTTCGACCACGGAAAGGACCATCAACCGCGCCATTCCCTCCGGCGCCCAGAGGCCGAGAACGACCTGCGTGGCCGTGGCGATCAGCCAGAGCACCACGCCCCAACCGGCCCCCAGCCACAGGCCGACGCCCGCGATCGGATCGATGATGGCAGCCCACACAATGCCCGCCTGTACCAGGGTCGGCAGATCGGAGAAGCCACCGAACGGTCCCTCGCCGATGCCACAAATGATGGCCCAGTGAAACACGGCTTCGGCGAGGAGAAACATCGCGACCGCGCGCAGATATCGCACCAGCCGCCGCCGCCACGGCGTCATGCGTTCCATGTGCGCCTTGGCGCTGGCGTCGATGGGATCGTAATGGCTCATCCGCTGAGGCCAGCTCCGCTATGTTTCAAGCCCCGGGTAGAGCACCCGGCGGCTGGTCGGTCCTCGCGGGACCCGTGAATGCGCCACATCGGCAGCAGGCGAGATTCAGACCTCTCCACCCGCGGCAAGGGGAAGCTCATCCGCAATCGGGGCGAAATGCGCAGCGATGACCGCAGGATCCACCTCGGACAAGCGCGCCGGCTCCCACCGGGGCGCATTGTCCTTGTCGACGATGATCGCCCGCACGCCTTCATAGAAATCGTGGCCGCGCGCCACCCGGTTTACGACCCTGAATTCGGTTGCCAAGGCACCGGCGAGGGTCAGCGCGGGACCGCGCCGCATCTGCTCCATGGTGATCGCGAGGCTCGTCGGGCAAGCGGCGCGCATGGCATCGACCGCGGCGCGAGCAAATGAACCGTCCTCGCCGCCGGCCTCCGCAATCTCGTCGAGGCGCTGGAGGATCGCGTCAAGGGACGGCCGCGCGAACACGTCGGAAATCAGAGCGCCGTGTCGCTCCAGGGGCGCAGGCTCCGGTGCAGCGCAATGACTCCCCAGCGCCTCTTCCACGGGGTCGCCCGCCGCAAGCGCGTCTTCCAGCGCAGCGATCCGATCGGAGCGGACTGCATGGGTCGCAAGCCCCACGGCCAGGGCATCCGCAGCCTTTATGCGTGCCCCCGTGAGCGCGAGATAGATGCCCCGATGCCCGGGCAGGCGCGGCAGGACATAGGTTCCTCCGACGTCGGGGAACAGGCCGATATTCACCTCCGGCATGGCGAACAGGTAGCGGTCGCCCGCCACTCTATAGTGCCCGTGTGCCGACAAGCCGAAGCCGCCCCCCATGCAGATGCCATCGATGAGAGACACATAGGGCTTGGGGTAAGTGCCGATATAGTGATTGAGCAGATATTCCTCGCGCCAGAAGGTCAACGCCTCCTCCACGCGACCGCCGCGCCCAAGATCATAGATGGCGCGGATATCACCGCCGGCACAGAAAGCGCGCTGTCCGCTGGCCTTGAGCACCACGCGCGAAACCTGCGCATCCCCGGCCCATTCTTTAAGTTGCGGATGGATCAGCCGCACCATGTGATGGCTGAGGGCATTGAGAGCCTTGGGACGATTGAGGGTGATGATGCCGGCGCTTCCCCGGCGCTCGAACAGGACCTCGGGCTCGCTGCTCACTGGGACTCCCCGGCGCGTCATGGATCACCGGGCGAGCGTTAGACGCGCGGCCATCCAGCGTCAATGTCCGGGGATTGCCCTCGCCTCCCCTTGAACCAAGGTCTATAACACGGCTCACATCCTGCCCCTATCCGTGAGCCGTGCCATGTCTGTGAGTTCAGCCCGATCGCTCTCGAACCCTGAGGCCAAGAGCGTGCAGGCCGATCACAGCCTGGGGCTCGCCACGCGCCTGCGCCGCAACCGGAAGAGCGATTGGTCGCGGCGGCTGGTCCGCGAGAACACGCTGACGGTCGACGACCTGATCTGGCCCATTTTCGTGATGGAGGGGCAGGGCCGCCGCGAGGCGGTGCCGTCCATGCCAGGCGTCGAACGTCTGAGCGTCGATCAGGCGGTGCAGGCCGCGGCGGAAGCCGCCCGCCTCGGCATTCCGGCCCTGGCCCTGTTCCCCTATACCGATCCCGATTTGCGCGATCCCCAGGGCAGCGAGGCTTTGAACGAGAGCAACCTCGTCTGCCAGACCCTGCGCGCCATCAAGGCGGAGATCCCCGAGATCGGTCTCATCACCGATGTGGCGCTCGACCCCTACACGAGCCACGGGCACGATGGCTTGCTCGAAAACGACCGCATTCTCAACGATGAAACCGTGGCTGTGCTGGTGCGCCAGGCGCTGGTGCAGGCGGAAGCCGGCGCCGATGTGATCGCGCCCTCGGACATGATGGACGGGCGCGTGGGCGCCATTCGCGAGGGGCTGGATTCGGCCGGCTTCGAAGACGTTCAGATCATGTCCTATGCGGCCAAGTATGCATCCGCCTTCTATGGCCCGTTCCGCGATGCCATCGGCACCGCCAAGACCCTATCCGGTGACAAGCGGACCTACCAGATGGACCCCGCGAACGGCCTGGAAGCCCTGCGCGAAGCCGCCCTCGACATCGAGGAAGGGGCCGACATGCTGATGGTGAAGCCCGGATTGCCCTATCTTGATATCGTTTTCCGCCTCAAGGACACGTTCGGACTGCCCACCTATGCCTATCAGGTGTCGGGGGAGTACGCGATGATCGAGGGCGCGATCCGCAACGGCTGGGTCGACGGCGACCGGATCGTGCTGGAAAGCCTCATGGCGTTCAAGCGCGCGGGGGCGGACGGAATCCTCACCTATTTCGCGCCGCGAGTCGCTCAACAACTGGCGCGCTGAACCATGAACCGCGCCGACCTGCCCCTGCCCGTCACGCTCTCGGACATCGAAGGCGTCCGCCCTCTGGTGGATGCGGCCGTGCTGCGCACGCCCACGCTCAAGGCGCCCCGGCTGTCCGCGCTGACCGGCGCGGACGTCTGGGTGAAGTTCGAGAATTTCCAGCGCACCGCCTCCTTCAAGGAGCGCGGCGCAGTGGCCAAGCTTGCAACGCTGTCCGCCGAGGAGGCGGGGCGCGGCGTCATCGCCATGTCGGCGGGCAATCACGCCCAGGCGGTGGCCTTCCATGGCACGCGTCTCGGCATTTCCACCACCATCGTCATGCCCGAGACCACGCCCCAGGTGAAGGTGCTGGCAACCGAGGCGTTCGGCGCAAGGGTGGTTCTGTATGGCGAGACCGTCGCCGACGCGGAACAGGAAGCCCGCCGACTCGCAGAGATGGAGCGGCGCGTCTTCGTCCATCCCTATGACGATCCCTCGGTCATCGCGGGCCAGGGGACCATCGGCCTGGAAATGATCGAGGACGGCCCCGCCTTCGATGCGATCCTGGTTCCGGTCGGCGGGGGCGGCCTGATCTCCGGCATTGCGGTCGCGGTCCAGGGCCGCGCGCCAGAAACACGGGTCATCGGTGTCGAGGCGGGACTTTATCCGGCCATGAAATCCATGCTCGACGGCACGGATCGCCCAAGCGGCGGCCCGACTCTCGCCGAGGGCATCGCGGTGCGCAATGTGGGGCGCATCACGAGCGAGATCATCGCCCGATTGGTGCCGGATATCGTTCTGGTGGAGGAAAGCGCGCTGGAGCGCGCCGTCAATGCCTTCCTGACCCACCAGAAGACCGTCGCCGAGGGCGCAGGTGCAGCCGGCCTTGCGGCCTTGCTGAGCGAACCGGATCGGTTCAAGGGGCAGACGATCGGCCTTGTGCTGTGCGGCGGCAATATCGATCCGCGCGTGCTGGCCGGCATCCTGATGCGCGAATTGGAACGCGACCACAGGATCGTGTCGTTTCGCGTCACCATCCTCGACCGGCCCGGGATGCTCGGACAGATCTCCACCCTGCTCGGAAAGCTCGGAGCCAACATCCTGGAAGTGCATCACCGCCGCACGTTCCTCGATGTGCCGGCCAAGGGGACCCGCCTCGACCTGACGGTCGAGACGCGGGACCAGGCGCATGCGGGAGCCATCGAAGCCGCGCTTGCTGCACAAGGGCTTCCGGTGCAACGGCTCGGAGCCGGCGGCGCCGACTGGTAAGTCTTTGCCTTGCCGCTGCCGCACTCGCCTCCCAGAGTGCCGCTGAGGAGCTGTGCAGGACCATGAGCTACACGTCGCCGGAGGATCGCGGATTTGAGGGATTTGCCTCGGATCGCCCCCATGCCTTTGACCCGGTGACCCAACCGGAATATTTCGAAGGCGTTCTTGCACGGCGCATCCTGGCCTTTGCCATTGATGCGGTGATCATTTTGGCCCCCATCGTCCTGCTCGCGGTGTTCATCTTCGTCTTCGGAATCGTCACCCTGAGCCTCGGCTGGATGCTGTTCCCCGTGCTCGGACCCGCCTTCGTGATCTGGGCCATCTGGTACAATGCGATGACACTGGGCTCTCCGGCGTCCGCCACGCTTGGCATGCGGGCCATGGACATCGAGATGCGCACTTGGTACGGCGCGCCTGCCTATGCCTTGCTCGGTGCCGTGCATGCAGTCGCCTATTGGGTGTCCATCAGCATGTGCACGCCCTTGATTCTCTTGGTCGCGCTGTTCAATGGTCGGCGGCGACAGGTGCACGACTTTCTGGTCGGCGCGGTGGTCGTGAATAACGACATGCGCGCCTCCCAGCTGCGCCGAAACCGTTTTTGATGCGCCCAGCCGACGGAAACCTTTGACCGGCCCCGCCGGGAGAGCGATGCTGTCTCGATGATCCTCAAGAGAGGTCCCGAGGTCCCGGTTCCGTGACGGAGCATTCGCGCGACACACCGCAATTCTATCTGACCGCCCCTTCGCCGTGCCCCTATCTGCCGGGACGAGAGGAGCGGAAGGTGTTCACCCACCTTGTGGGTGAGCGCGCCGCGTCGCTGAACGACATTCTGACCCAAGGCGGCTTTCGCCGCAGCCAGTCCATCGCCTACCGCCCGGCCTGCGAGGGATGCCGCGCCTGCATCTCGGTTCGGATCTGCGTGAACGATTTCCGGATGACGCGCAGCTTTCGCCGGGTTCTGGCAGAGAATGCCGACCTTGCGGGAACGCTCAAGGCGCCCGCCCCAACTTCTGAGCAATATTCGCTGTTCCGCGCCTATGTTTCGACCCGCCATGGGGCCGGCGGCATGGCCGACATGAGCGTTCTCGACTATGCCATGATGGTGGAAGACAGCCATGTGGAAACGCGGCTGATCGAGTACCGCAGGCGGGGACCCGACACGCGCATCACCGGACGCACGGTCGGCGATCTTTTTGCGGTGGCCCTCACGGACATCCTCGCCGACGGGCTGTCCATGGTCTATTCCTTCTACAATCCGAACATTGCGAGCCGCTCTCTCGGCACCTTCCTGATCCTCGACCATATTGCGCGCGCCAAGGACATGCGCTTGCCCTATGTCTATCTCGGCTATTGGGTCCAGGGCTCGCGCAAGATGGACTACAAGCAGCGGTTCCTGCCGCAGGAGCGCCTGACGCCCGTGGGCTGGGAACGAACCGAAGAACCGACGAAGGCAAAAACGTGGGACTGAGCCAAGCGTTCAACGTGTTTCTGGCGGTGTTCGCCGCCTTGTTTCCCGTGGTCAATCCGCTTGGTGGGGCGCCCATCTTCTATAGCCTGACGCGGGACGTTCCTCCGGAGACACGCGCGCTCATGGCGCGAAAAGTGGCCATCTACGGCTTCGTGCTCCTGCTCGGATCCATGATCATCGGATCCCACGTCCTGACCTTCTTCGGCATCAGTCTTCCGGTTCTGCGCGTTGCGGGCGGGCTGGTGGTGACGTTTGTCGGCTGGCAATTGCTGCACCAGGGCAATCCCACCCCGGAACGCAGTGCGCCGCGCACCATCGATGTGGCCCAGATCGAGGGGCAGGCCTTCTATCCCATCACCATGCCGCTCACCACAGGGCCCGGCTCCATCGCGACAGCGGTCGCTCTTGGAGCGCAAGCGGACCTGCAGGCGAGCGGGCCGGGGCTAGGCGCGGCGATCGTCGTGGCGGCTCTGCTCGGCGTCGTCGCGGTGTCCGTCACCATCTATGTGGCCTATCGCTATGCCGGTGACATCGAGCGGTTCCTCGGCGCCAACGGCACCAATATTTTGGTGCGCCTGTTCGCCTTCATCCTCTTGTGCATCGGCATGCAGATCATGTGGGTCGGCATCAGCGCCCTGATCCTGAGCCTCCACGGGGGATAAAAAGACGCCGGTTTATGGAACCGGCGCGCCAGCGCGCCGTGGGTTGCGATGCCAGCCCGGGCTGGGCTGGCATGCGGTCCTCAGGTCGCGGGATCCTCCCCGAACAAAGTGCGGCGCTGACGTTCCAGCGCCTGCGCATAGGCGAGCAGAGCTCCCGCCTCATCCAGCATCCCGACAGGACGGTTCTGCGCCGTTCCGTCCGTCACGGCGAGGACGGGCGTCTGCGTGCCCTCGAAGCGCCTGAGCGCGTCCTGCACGCTCATCCCCGGCTGCACCGCGCAGTCGGCGCAGATGGCGAGCGCCGAGGCGGGCGTCGCGGGGTCCGCGCTCAAGGCCGTCAGCAACCGGACGATGCCCGCATAGGCGCCCCTCTCATCCACCAACGCCACCACGCGCACAGATGTATCGCGGAACCGCGCCCGCAGGTCCGCGACCTGCCCGCCGGCGGGAAAGACCGGGGGGTCGGCCTGCATGAGGCGCGCGACGGTCAACTCGCGCAAAATCCCGACATCGTGGGCGCCCCGGATGCTCTCGCCCCGCAGATGCATGCGCCAGGTGGAGAAGGAATAGCCGAAGCACAGGCGCACGGTGAGCGAACAGGCGATGGCGGCCACCAGCACAAGGCCCGCGATCGCCAGATTGCTTGTGGCCTCCAGCACCAGGAACGTCATGGTGGCCGGGCCGCCGACAATGCCCACCGCAAGGGCCGCCATGCCCACCACGGCGGCGACCACCGGGTCGATATGGACAAAGGGCGCCGCCAGCAGCACGACGCCCGCGAACAGCTTGCCCATCATGCTGCCGAGGAACAGGGCGGCCGAGAACAGGCCGCCGCGAAATCCCGAGCCGAGCGAACAGGCGGCGGCCAGGATCTTCAGTGCGAGGATCAAAGCCACCGATAGGGTGATGGCGGAATCCACCTGAATGTGGATGGCGGACTCGCCGCTGGCCAGGACCTGGGGGGAGACGAGCGCCAGCGCGCCCACCGCGAGACCTCCCGCCACCGGCCGCAGCGGTGCCGGCAGCCCGCTGCGTGAGAAACCCTGTTCGACCAGCGTCATGAGCCGCATGACGAGGATCGCCAGCGCCGCGCCCACGAACCCCAGCAGCAGATAGAGCAGATAGTCCGACGCGACGATGTCGGGCACGTGCGGAATGATGATTGGCGTGCCCACCACGCCGAGCATCTGGGCGGAGAGATAGCCGAGCAGAGCAGCCGCCATCACCGGCGCGACATGGGGAATGGCATAGACCCCGATGATCAGCTCAAACGCATAAAACGCCCCGGCGAGGGGCGCGTGGAAGGCCGCCGCGATGCCGCCGGCGGCGCCACATCCCACCAGGACGCGCAAATCACTGCGGCGCAAATTCAGCTTCTGACCAATGGCGGAGGCGATGCCCGAGCCCCATTGCGTATAGCCGGCCTCCATTCCGACCGATGCGCCGAAACCGTTGCCGAGAACCGTCTGGCTCGACAGGATGACACTATCGAGGAGCGACATCTTGCCGCCTTCGAGGGCATTGGCCTCGATGGGGTCCACTACCGGCGTGGGACGCAGTCGTTTGACCACCAGCGCATACAGCCCGATCAGCAATCCGCCCACCGCCGGCACGAAATACATGTAGGTGGATGTCAGGTCGGGCGTCGCGCTGAGGAAACCGCCAGGGCCCGTGGAGAACAACAGGGCATGGAGCCAGTGGGCGGTGATGCTCATGAGAGTCGCGCCCGAGCCGGCGAGAACGCCCACCACGCAGGCCAGAAGGACCAGGACAATCTCGCGGCGCACCGAAAGGCTTACGAGCCGGCCGAGGATCTGCCCCCGCGCCTCCCGCGCGCTGATCTCGAAAACCTGGTCCTGCGCCCCCGCGTCCATAAGCTGCCCTATCGGAATTTGTTGCTGCGCGGAAATCCCTTCGGCGGCAGCCGCCCGGAAGAGGCGCGCTCACCCTGCCAGTCCAAAAGCTCTGTCACGGTCCAGGTCCGCCCGGAGGAATCCTCCCAGGTGAGACCATCGGCGCGAAGGAAGACCTTCAGGTCCGACAAGCCGCCTTCCCGGTAGCGTTGCAGACGCACGCCGCGCCCGCGTGCCATCTCCGGCACCTGGTTCAAAGGGAACACCAGGAGTTTCCGGTTGTCCCCGATCACCGCAACCGTGTCGCCATTGGCCGGAACCGCGGCGTGGGCCTTGTCCGTGGCGTCCACGGTCAGCACCTGCTTGCCCTTGCGGGTATTGGCGATGCAATCTTCTTCCGCGACCACGAAGCCGCGTCCCTCGCGCGAGGCCACCAGCAGCCTGGCGCCCGGCGAATGAACGAAGACGCGGGCAATCTCCGCTTCCTGCTCCACCTCGATCATGAGCCGGAGGGGCTCACCATGTCCGCGCCCGCCGGGCAACTTCGAGGCGTCCAGCGTGTAGAAGCGGCCATTGGAGGCAAACACCATGATCCGCGATGTGGTCTCCGCGAAGAAGGCGTGGGCGAGGCTGTCATCAGCCTTGAACTGGAGGCCCGAGAGATCCTGCACATGACCCTTCAAAGCGCGGATCCAGCCCTTGGCGGAGACGACCACCGTGATGGGCTCGCGCTCCACCAGGGCTTCGGTAAAGGCGTCCTCGTGGATGTCGGGGGCCACGGCAAAGGTGGTGCGGCGGCGCCCCAGCGCGGTCTCGGGACCATAAAGCTTGCGGGTGTCCTTGATTTCCTTCGAGATTGAGCGCCACTGCGCTGCCTCCGAGCCCACCAGCTTGTTAAGCTGGTCCTGCTCCTTGGAGAGCGCATCGTGCTCCTTGCGGATCTCCATCTCCTCAAGCCGGCGCAGGGAGCGCAGGCGCATATTGAGGATGGCTTCGGCCTGCGTGTCCGTGAGGGAGAAGGTGGCCATCAGCACCACCTTCGGCTCATCCTCCTCCCGGATGATGCGGATCACCTCATCCAGATTGAGATAGGCGATCAGATAGCCGGCAAGGATTTCCAGACGGCGGGCAATCTCCGCGAGCCTATGGCGCGAGCGGCGCAGCAGCACGTCGCGGCGGTGCGCGAGCCACTCGCGCAAGGCATCCGCCAGCGAGAGCACCCTGGGAATCTGGCCCCGCACCAGCACATTCATATTGAGCGGAACCCGCGCCTCAAGCTCGGTGAGCTTGAAGAGGCTCTCCATGAGCACCTCGGGGTCAACCGTGCGGGCGCGCGGCTCAAGAACGAGGCGGATGTCCTCGGCGCTTTCGTCGCGCACGTCGGCGAGCAGCGGCAGCTTCTTGTCGGTGAGGAGTTCGGCGATCTTCTCCACGAGGCGCGATTTCGGCACGCCATAGGGAATTTCCGTCACCACGACGAGATAGGTGCCGCGTCCCCCCTCCTCCCGATGCCACCGCGCGCGCACGCGGAAGGAGCCGCGCCCCGTCGCATAGGCTTCGGCGATGCCCACGGGATCGTCCACGAGGATGCCGCCCGTGGGGAAATCCGGACCGGGCACAAATTGCAGCAGGTCGGAGGCCGGCGCGGCGGGATGCTCGATGAGGTGCAGCGCGGCGTCCAGCAGTTCCGCCGCATTATGCGGCGGGATGGAGGTCGCCATGCCGACCGCGATGCCCTGGGAGCCGTTGGCGAGCAGATTGGGGAAGGCCGCCGGCAGAACGCTGGGCTCGTCCTCCGAGCCGTCATAGGTCGGGCGGAAATCCACCGCGTCCTCGTCGATCCCGTCCAGCAATAGCATGGCGGTATCGGTCAGGCGCGCCTCGGTATAGCGCATGGCGGCGGCATTATCGCCGTCCACGTTTCCAAAATTGCCCTGCCCGTCCACCAGCGGGTAGCGCTGGGCGAAGTCCTGGGCGAGACGCACCAGCGCGTCATAGACCGCCTGGTCGCCATGGGGATGGAATTTGCCGATGACATCGCCCACAACACGCGCGCACTTCTTGAACCCTTGGCTTGGGTCGAGCCGCAATTGGCGCATGGCATGCAGGATGCGCCGATGCACGGGCTTGAGCCCATCGCGCGCATCGGGCAGAGCCCGATGCATGATGGTGGACAGGGCATAGGCGAGGTAGCGCTCTTCCAGCGCGGTCTTCAGTTCGACCGGCTCGATGGCGCCATCTCCGGGCGGAGTCGTGCGGGAGGCCATATCACCGACCTAGCGCGCCGGCCCTTTCCGCACAAGGCTGAGAGCGCCGTCGCTCAGGTTTGGCGGCCGCGCCCGACTTTGACCTCAAGCCGCCGTGATCGCGCCCCCTCGCCGCCCGCACAATGAACAAAGGAGGGAGATTCGTTTAGTGAAATGAATATCCGTTCATTTTATGAGACAAATAACCATCGACAGGTTAATTTAATTTCATCATCGCACGCCAACGGGAACACAACCCTGACATTCGAGCGTTTCACCTTTCGATACGGGATGGATGACTGTCCGTTCCCGCTCCCGAGGAGGAGACGATATGAAACGACTTGTCCTTGCTGCATGCGGTGCTGCGGCCCTTGGCCTGACAACTTTCGCGAGCGGCGCGGGTGCCGCACCGCTCAACCCCGTTAATCCCGCCCTTGCCGGAAGCGTGGCGGGGATTACCGAGGATGTGCGCTGGCGGCAGGTGTGCCGCCCGGTGTGGCGCGGCCCTGTTCGCGTCGTGAATTGCCGCAATGTCTGGGTGGGAGGTCCGCGTGGACCCGGCTATCAGGCTGCACCATGGCGCGGCGGCCCCGGCCCGCGCTACGGCGGCCCGCCTCCCGGCCCGCGTTATGGATGGGGCGGCGGTCCGCCTCCCGGCCCACGTTATTACTGACGGCACGCAGATCATACCTGCACCGACTTAAAGATGAGGGTCATGGTCCTCATCTGAGCGTGCCACCGCCGAGAGGAAACCTGCGCGGGCATCTGATAAAGACAGCCCGCGCGGTTCCATGACATTGCGCGCCAGAAAATGCCCCGTCAGTTGGAACGCCGCGGCGATCTCGTCGAACGTCGGGCGCACTTGGTTTGCCAGCAGAAAGCTCGGCAACGGAAGCAAGCGATCGGCATAGTCTCTGCCTGCGGCGGCGCTGACCGCCCGTCCTGTTCGCGGCGAGACATAGACCAGATCGTCCCGCGTTCCGGTGGCTGCGCACCGGTCGAGATCCAGGCCAAAACCAAGCTCCGCCAGCATGGCAACTTCCAGCCGCGCCATGAGGATGGCCGCGCTGCGCGGATCGTCGAATGTATCGAGAATGGTCTCGCACACGGTAAACAGGCTCGGATGCGAGTCCCGCTCCGGCAATAGCCGGAGCATTTGCGCCATATGGCTGATGCCGAAGCTGGAATGGGCCGTACGCATGAGCGATTCGGCCCTCAGCCTCACGGGCTCGACGCTATAGGTCCCAAGCTGGTCCCCAAGCCGGGCGCGCCACGTGGCGTGAACCGTATTTCCGATCTGGAGCACCGGCGCGAGCCGCCGCGAATAGGCCCCGCGCACCAGGCCGAGATGCCGCCCGTGATGCGCGGTCAGGAGTTCGACGATGCCGCTGGCCTCGCCATGCCGGCGGACGCCCGTGACGAGGCCCTCGTCGGTCCAGTCCAC
Organism: Pseudomonadota bacterium; assembly: GCA_040755535.1. Lineage (GTDB taxonomy): Bacteria > Pseudomonadota > Alphaproteobacteria > Rhizobiales > Xanthobacteraceae > Aquabacter. The sequence continues at coordinate 56,843 of JBFMAV010000005.1, forward strand.
GGCCGCCTCACTCTCCCTTGGGGAACTCCAGGCCCATTTCGCGATAGCGCTCGGGGTCGTCCGCCCAATTCTCGCGCACCTTCACGAACAGGAACAGGTGCACCTTCTGCTCGGTGATTTCCGCAATCTCCGCGCGGGCTTCGGAGGAAATCGCCTTGATGGTCGCTCCGCCCTTGCCCAGCACGATTTTGCGCTGACTTTCGCGTTCCACGAAAATCGTCTGCTCGATTCGCACCGACCCATCGCGCAATTCCTTCCAGGAATCGGTTTCGACGGTGGAGCGATAGGGAAGCTCGTCATGCAGGCGCACAAACAACTTTTCCCGCGTCACTTCGGCGGCCAGCATGCGCATGGGCGCATCGGTGATCTGGTCTTCCGGGTAGAGCCACGGCCCGTCCGGCATGTTGTTGGCGAACCAGCCTTTTAGGTCGTCCACGCCGTCGCCGGTCATGGCGGAGATCATGAAGACCTGCTCGAAGGAGAGGCGCTCGGTGATCTGCGCGGTGAGCGCCAGCAAGGTGTCGCGGCGGATAAGGTCGATCTTGTTGAGGATCAGGGCGCGAGGGCGCTTCACCTGCGACAGCGGCTGCAGCAGCGCCTCCACATCGGGATCGAGCCCGCGCTTGGCATCCACCAGAAGTGCGACGAGGTCGGCATCCGAAGCACTGGTCCAGGCCGTGGAGACCATGGCCCGCTCCAGCCGGCGGCGCGGCGAGAAGATGCCGGGGGTATCCACCAGAACCACCTGGGCCGAACCATCCAGCATGATGCCGCGTACGATGGCGCGCGTGGTCTGCACCTTGTGGGACACGATGGAGACTTTGGTCCCCACCAACGCATTGGTCAGCGTGGACTTGCCGGCATTGGGCGCACCCAGCAGCGCGACGAAGCCGCACCGGGTGGGGCCTTCGGGCGGCGCCGGGCGGGCAGCCCGTTCGAGAGGCAAATCCTCGTCGTCGAGGTCCTCATCGTCGAGGTCCTCATCGTCGAAATCCTCGCCGTCCGGATCTTCATTGGCGTCGAGACCGGGGACGTCGAGGTCGGAGTTCCCGCCCGTCTCCGTATCAAGATCCGCGTCGTGCTCTTCTGCGACCGCCGGGGTCGGTGCCTGCTGGTCGGTCTCGTCGTCAGAAGGCTTGCGCCCGTCCTGCGTGCTCATGCCTCGCTCCCGTCCGATACGCCCTCGCGGGCGAGGAAGGCGGCAGCGGCCGCCTTCTGCGCATCCTGCTTGGAATTTCCCAGGGCCTCCGCGCCTTCGAGCCCTGGAAGCTCCACCGCAACCACAAAGCGCGGCGCGTGGTCCGGCCCGCTGCGCGACACTTCGCGGTAGGCCGGCGGCGGCAGGCCGCGTGCTTGGGCCCATTCCTGAAGCACGGTCTTGGGGTCGCGCAGCGGCCGGCGCGGCGTCTCCAGCCGAGCGCGCCAGAAGCGGTCCACAAGGGCCCGCGCGGATTCATATCCGGCATCGAGATAGACCGCCGCAACCACCGATTCCGCGATGTCCGCGAGAATCGTGCGGCGCTTGCGCGCCCCCGCCTGCGACTCGCCCGGTCCCAGCCGGATGAAATTCGCGACGCCCATGTCCTGGGCCACTTCGGCGCAGGCCTCCTCGCGCACGAGATCGGCCAGCCGCCGCGACAATTCCCCTTCTTCCGCAACGGGAAAGGCCTGGAACAGCATGTCGGAGACGATGCTGCCGAGCACATGGTCGCCCAGGAACTCCAGGCGCTGATAGGACCGCAGGCGCGGCGCCTCGCCCTTCACCGCGCTGATATGGGTCAGTGCGAGATCGATCAGGGCGCGGTCCGCGAACTGGTGCCCGATGCGGGCTTCGAGCGCCGCGAGGTCGTCGGGCGCGCTCATCGGACCCACGAGAAGAGGCGGGTCCAGCGCACCGTCCAGGGCCAAGTCCACACCTGCCAGGCGGGGGTGTGGTCGTCGATGGAAAAGAAAATGATCTGGGCCTTGCCGATCAGATTCTCGAACGGGACATAGCCGACCTGACTCAGCACGCGGCTGTCGGCGGAATTGTCCCGGTTGTCGCCCATCATGAAATAGTGGCCCGGAGGAACGTTATAAACCTGCGTATTGTCGTAAAAGCCGTTATCAACGAGATCGAGCGTTTCGTAAGACACACCATTGGGTAACGTCTCACGATAACGCTTCACAGGGACCATCCGGCCCGAGCCGTCATCCTGCATCACGTCCGACAGCCGCTCGCGCTTGACTGGGACGCCGTTGATGTTGAGCACGCCCTCGATCATCTGAATGCGGTCACCCGGCATTCCGACCACGCGCTTGATGTAGTCCGTCTCGTTGTCCTTGGGCAGCTTGAACACCACCACGTCGCCCCGGGTGGGGGGCGCGCCGAAGATGCGGCCGGAAAAAAGCGGCGGAGAAAAGGGAATGGAATACCGGGAATAGCCGTAGCTGAACTTCGATACGAAGAGATAATCCCCGATCAGCAGGGTATCTTTCATCGAGCCCGACGGGATGTTGAAGGGTTGGAAAAACAGCGTGCGGATCACGAGCGCGATCAGCAGGGCATGGACAATGACCCGCACGGTTTCCATGAAACCGCCGTCTTTTTTCGTGTCGCTCGTTGTGCTCATTGAGTATCCGGTCGGCCCCGAGATTTGTGTCCGCTCCGCGCGGCGTGATGCCGGCTCTTGCGGTGGCACGCTCATGTCCGGGGGTCGAGGCGATGCCGGTCCCGTGCCTGTGCAGGAAACCGAGACCCGGACGAACCCGCGCGGATGGTCTCTATAAACGCTTCACGAATTGGGGGCAACGCGACCGCTCAGGCCCGCGTCGCCGCGCGCAGGCCATCGGGATCGGCGTCGAAGGCGTCGCGCATCACGCCGAGGGCGTTCAGGTTTCCATCGCGGTAGCTCACCTGCCCCACATGGAACCAGTCGTCGAAGATATGATGCAGCTTCACATCCCCATAGCCGGGAACGATGCCGGAGCGGATCGCGGCGGGGCGGAAGGTCGCCTCGTCCATGTGGCGATAGAGGGTGGTCCACATGCGCCCGCCGGTGTCGAGACCGAGCATGCGGTCGGTGCCGAAATTGACCTTGCCTGCCGGGATGCGATCGAGATCGAACAACGCATAGCCCGGCCAAAGATACCATGCGCGCGAGCGCTCATGGCGCTGGACATAGCCGTAGCACGGCTGGTCGGCGAGGCGGGCGAGAAGATCGTCGGGCGCGAGCGGGACGAGGTCGTGGTCCAGTGTCGCGAAGCGCCGGATTCCGGCCGGCAGAATGAGGTTGCGCAGAGTCCAGTTGAGCGCCGTGGCGTGGGAGCGGGACGAGAATTTCTTCACCAGTGGCGCGCGCGGCAGGCGGACATAGATGCGCCCAGCGGCAGCGGAGAAGGCGCGGATCTGCGGCGGAGCTGCGGGATCATCGGAATTGTCGCACACCACGAGCGGCACGTCAGGGTGGAAGCGCGCCATGGCATCGGAGAGCAGGGAGATGGCCTGGGGTACGTTAAAGGCCACGGTGAAGGCCACAATCGGGGCCTTGACCTGCTTGAGGGCGGCGAGCGCCTGTGCCTGATCGGGGCTGCGCTGGCGATGATGGAGCATGTCCAGCGCCCGGTAGCGGGCATGGAAAAGCGTCTGCTGCAAAGAGCCCTGCAACAGGAGGTCCCGGAATTTCACGCGGCTCACCCGCCCTCTCTCGTTGCCGCAAGGATGCCCAGGCCCTGCGGTTCGGCGCTGATGATGACGTGGGCGGCGCACAGTGGCCCCTCGTCGGTCAGACTCAATTCGATGAATGCATCGTATCCCGGCGGAACCATGGCCTTGAGCCGCGCCGCCGCGCCGCCGGTGAGAACCAGGGTCGGCTTTCCCGAAGGGAGGTTCACCACCCCCATGTCGCGCCAGAACACGCCCTGACTCAGCCCCGTGCCCAGCGCCTTCGAGCAGGCTTCCTTGGCAGCGAACCTCTTGGCATAGGTCTCCGCCCGCCGGGCGCGCCGGTCCGCCTTGGCACGCTCGGCCGGAGTGAAGACGCGATCAAGGAAGCGGTCGCCGAAGCGCTCGATGGACTTGGCGATCCGCCGCGCGTCGCAGAAGTCCGAGCCCATGCCCAGAATCACGCGACCTGCCCCAGCGCGCGGGCTTGACCCTTGGCGATCGCGGCGCGCATGCGCCGGACCACGGCGTCGAGCCCCTCGAAGACGGCTTCGCCGATCAGGAAGTGGCCGATGTTCAGCTCCGCGACCTGCGGCAGACCGGCAATCATCTCGGCGGTTTCATAGTCCAGTCCGTGGCCGGCATGGACTTCGAGCCCCAGGGCCGCCGCATGCCGCGCGCCCTGCGTCAACCGGCGAAACTCGCTGTCTGCCGCGATGTCGCCGCCTGCGAGCCGGTGCTCGCACCATGCCCCGGTGTGCAGTTCCACCACCTCCGCGCCAAGGGCGCGGGCGGCCTCGATCTGCCGTGTCTCGGCCGCGATGAACAGCGACACGCGGATGCCCGCCGCTTTCAATGCGGCGATGCGGAGGCGCAGGTCCTCCGCGAGGCCCGCCGCGTCCAGTCCGCCTTCGGTGGTGCGTTCCTCGCGCCGTTCGGGCACGAGGCAGCAGGCATGAGGGCGCAGGTCCAGCGCCATCGCGATCATTTCGTCCGTGGCCGCCATCTCGAAATTCAGCGGCAGGCCGACCTCGGACCTCAGGCGGACCATGTCGCCGTCGCGAATATGGCGCCGGTCCTCGCGCAGATGGGCGGTGATCCCGTCGGCGCCCGCCGCCTTGGCCATCTGCGCGGCGCGCACGGGATCGGGGTGCACCCCGCCGCGCGCATTCCGCACCGTGGCCACATGGTCGATATTGACCCCCAGCCTGATTTTTCCCTGCGCGGACATATCCGCCTCCTTCATCCGCTGGAGCGTTCGACGCTGGATACCACGGCGCGGCTGCGCAGGTCGGAAATGATGCCGTTGAGGTGGCGCAAGTCGAAGACGCCGAGATCGATGACCATTTCGGTGAAATCCGGGGAACGCGAGCGCATCGAGATCCCCTCGATATTCCCGTTGCGCTCCGCGATGCCAGTGGCGACCTGGGCCAGCGAGCCGGGCTCGTTGACGGCGGTCACGACGATCTGCGCCGGGAACCGACCATCGGTCAACTCATCCACGTCCCAGCGCACGTCCAGCCAGCGTTCCGGGGCATCTTCGAAATGCTGGAGCTGATGGGAATGGATCGGATAGATGGTGATCCCCTCCCCCGGCGTGAGAATGCCGACGATCCTGTCGCCGGGAACCGCGCCGCCATTGGGCGCAAAACGGACCGGGAGGTCGCCGTTGATGCCGCGAATGGGAATGGCGGCGGGATGCTCGGCGGCGTCGGGGATCTTGAACTTGAGATTCTGGCCCTTCTTCAGCTCGAACCATCCCTCACCGGTGGGCGCCCGCCCGCCATTGCCCCGTTCGTCCGCACGTGGCCCGCTCCAGTCCGGAAAGACGGCGCGGATCAGATCATCGGTCTTGATCTCGCCGCGCCCCACGGCCGCGAACACGTCATCCAACGAGGTGCGGGCAAGGCGCGGCATGGCCTTGGCCAAGGCCTCGTCGGCAAATGCCTTGCCGGCACGGGCAAAGGCGCGCTCGGCGATCTTGCGGCCGAGGCCGGCATATTGCGCGCGCACCGCGGTACGAGTGGCCCGGCGCACTGCGGCACGCGCCTTGCCGGTCACCGCGATGGTCTCCCACGCGCCCGGCGGGGTCTGGGCCTTGGAGGTGATGATCTCCACCTCGTCGCCGTTCTTAAGCTCGGAGACCAGCGGGGCGATGGTGCCATTGATCTTGCAGCCGACCGCCGTATTTCCGATGTCGGTATGGACCGCATAGGCGAAGTCGATGGGCGTCGCGCGGCGCGGCAGGGCGATGAGCCGCCCCTTGGGTGTGAAGCAGAAGACCTGGTCGTGAAACAGTTCGAGCTTGGTGTGTTCCAGGAACTCTTCGGGGCTGAGCCCCTGGGAGAGGTTCTCGATGGTCTTGCGCAGCCAGGCATAAGCTCGGCTTTCATTGGACAGGATGATGGACTGCGCCCCGCTCTCATCCTTGTAGAGGGCATGGGCGGCGATGCCGTATTCGGCGATGTCCTCCATGTCCTGGGTGCGGATCTGAAGCTCAACGCGCTGGCGGCGCGGCCCGATCACGGTGGTATGGACCGAGCGGTAATCGTTGGGCTTCGGCGTCGAGATATAGTCCTTGAAGCGCCCGGGCACGATCGGCCACTTCATATGGACAACGCCGAGCGCCCGGTAACAGTCCTCGACGCTTTGCACGATTACGCGGAAGCCGTAGAGATCGGACAATTGCTCGAAGCCGATTGCCTTGCGTTCCATCTTGCGCCAGATGGAATAGGGCCGCTTTTCCCGCCCCTTCACCCGCGCCGGAATGCCCCGCGCGGTAAGCTCGCCCTGAAGCTCGCGCTCGATCTCTTCCACCAGCGGCCCATTGCGCTCGCGCAACTCCTCCACCCGGGACGAAATGGAAGTGTAGGCATCGGCGGAGAGCTGTCGGAAGGAGAGATCCTCCAGCTCCTCTCGCATGTCCTGCATGCCCATGCGCGCGGCGAGCGGGGCGTAGATGTCGAGGGTTTCCTGCGCCACGCGGTCCCGCTTCTCCTGCGGCACATATTTCAGCGTGCGCATATTGTGCAGGCGGTCAGCCAGCTTGACGAGCAGAACGCGCACATCGTCGGCGATGGCGAGCAGCAGCTTTCGCAGGTTTTCCGCCTGCTTCGCCTGCTTGGACACGAGATCCAGCCGCTTGATCTTCGTGAGCCCCTCGACCAGATCCGCGATCTGCTTGCCGAACAGCTTCTCGATCTCGGCTTTGGTGGCCCCGGTATCCTCGATCGTGTCGTGAAGGAGGGCCGCGACAATGGTCGCGTCGTCCAGCTCCAAGTCGGTCAGGATCGCGGCGACTTCGAGCGGATGCGAAAAATAGGGATCGCCGGACGCGCGAAGCTGAGTGCCATGCGCCCGCATGGCATAGACATAAGCGCGGTCGAGCAGCGCCTCGTCGGTGTCTGGATTGTACCGGCGGACGCGGTCGACAAGCTCGTATTGGCGCATCATGGCCGAACGGACCGCCGCAATTGGAACGCACACACTGAGATGCCACGCCACTCACATCACCTGCGAGCGGCGGGACTTCACACTCTCAGCATATCACCGGCGCGGGCCGCCCACGCAAGGCCGAAAGAGCCCGCTGCGCCAAACGCATAGCTGGATCACGGCAGGAGCAGGGTGGACCCGGTCGTGGCGCGCCCCTCCAGGTCGCGATGGGCGGCCGCCACATCCTTCAGCGCGTAGGTCTGATGGACCGGGATCTTCACCGCGCCCTTCAGCACCATTTCGAACAGGTCATTGGCGGTGGCGAGCAGATCTTCACGCGTGCTGACATGGGTCCCCAGCGTCGGGCGCGTCGCATAGAGCGAGCCTTTCTGCGAGAGCAGCAGAAGGTCGAAATTCTTGATGGCGCCGGAGGCATTGCCGAACGAAACCCAGAGGCCACGCGGCTTCAGGCAATCCAGCGAGCCCGGATAGGTGTCCTGGCCGACGCCGTCATAGACCACGTCGCAGCCCTTGCCGCCGGTGATTTCCTTGACCCTGTGAACGAAATCCTCGGTGCGATAGAGGATCACCTCGTCGCATCCATGGGCATAGGCCAGTTCCGCCTTGGCCTTGGAGCCCACCGTGCCGATGACCTTTGCACCGAGCGCATGCGCCCATTGGGACAGGAGCAGGCCGACGCCGCCGGCAGCGGCCTGGATGAGGATGGTATCGCCAGGCTTCACCTCGAAGGTGCGGCGCACCAGATACTGGGCCGTCATGCCCTTCAGCATCATGGCTGCGGCGGTGCGGTCGTCGATGGACGCCGGCAAATGGACGAGACCCGAAGCCTTGATATTGCGATATTCGCAATAGGAGCCGGTCTGCATGGCATAGGCGACGCGGTCGCCCACATGGAAGTCGTTCACATGATCGCCGACGGCGGTGACGACCCCCGCGCCTTCATTGCCGAGAACAAACGGCAGCGACGCGGCCTTGTAGAGGCCTGACCGAAAATAGGTGTCAATGTAATTGAGCCCGATGGCGGTGTGGCGAATCTGGACATCGCCGGCGCCGGGCGGCGGCAGGTCCACGTCTTCGTAGGTCAGGACCTCGGGTCCACCATATTTGTGTACGCGCACCATCCCGACCATGGCCATTCCCTCCTTGGATCCGCCCCGGGCGGCCCCATTTCCCGCGCATGATAGGGAGTGCGCATCCTGCGGCAAGCCGTCGCCGCGTCCTTACCTTGGACAATTTGGACCTCCTGTCCTGTCGTGGCCCGGCCCGCACGTGCGTATAATGAGATGGGGAAAGCGGATCGCGTGGAGAGCAGAATGAACGGACCGATCGATTGCGACATCGCCGTTGTGGGCGCCGGTCCTGCCGGCCTCGCCGCCGCCATCGGCCTCTCGCGCAAGGGCGCTCGGACCGTGCTCCTGACCGGCCCCGAGCGCGCCGCCGATCATCGGACCACGGCACTCATGGAAGGCTCGGTGCGGGTTTTGGACAGTATCGGCGTGTGGAATCGCCTGCGCCCGCACACGACCCCACTGCGGGACCTGCGCATTGTGGACGCCACGCGTCGCCTTGTGCGGGCCCCCGAAGTGCTGTTCCGCGCCAGCGAGATCGGCCTGGAGGCATTCGGTCACAATATCGAGAACGACGCTCTGCGGGGCGAATTGCGGGCCGCTGCCGAGGCTGAGGACGGGCTTGAGGTGATCTCCGCGTCCGCCAAGGGTCACGCTTTGGAGACCGGGCGCATCGCGATCGCGCTGGAGGACGGGCGCTCCCTCACCGCACGGCTTGCGGTGGCGGCAGACGGTCGCCAGTCCAGGATGCGGACCGCGGCCGGGATCGCGATGAAGGCGAGGTCCTATCCCCAGGTCGCGCTCACCTTCACGGTACGCCACACGCGCGCCCATGAGGACATCTCCACCGAATTCCACATGGAGAGCGGCCCCTTCACGCTGGTTCCCCTCGCCGGCGATCGCTCGTCCATCGTGTGCGTGGTGAGCGAGCGCGACGCGGTGCGCCTGATCGGCCTCGATACACCGGTCCTCGCCCGCGAACTGGAGCGCCGCGCGGGGTCCCTGCTCGGCACGTTCGAGGTGGAAGAGGGCCGGGGCGCCTTTCCGCTGTCGGCCGAATCCGCCGAGCGCCTCACCGCGCCACGCCTCGCGCTCATGGCGGAAGCCGCCCATGTGATGCCCCCGATCGGCGCGCAGGGCCTCAATCTCGGCCTGCGCGATGCCGCCGCGCTTCTGGAAATTGCGGGCGCGGCCGTGGAACGCGGCCAGGATCCGGGCGATGAGAGCGTGCTCGCGCGCTACGCCGCGCGGCGGCGGCGCGACATCGATTCGCGCATGGCGGCGGTGGATATTCTCAACCGCTCGCTTCTGTCAGACCTCGTGCCCATGCAGGGGCTCCGCGGTTTTGGCCTCTATATGATGGACAAGGTCGGGCCGCTGCGGCGCGGTCTGATGCGGCTCGGCGCCGGGCTCAACGCCGCCTGAGCTTCACCACAGCCCGCCCAGCGGCAGAAGATGCTGCTGGAGCAGATAGAGAACGCCGGTCACGCTCGCGACGGAAGCGAGCGTGCCCAGCAGCACGGCGGCGGATGCCTGCTCCACATAGACATTGTATTGCCGCGCCAACACGAAGCAGTTCAGCGCCGGCGGAAGCGACGCCATCAGCACGCCGGTCTCCACCCAGCTGCGCGAGACGCTGGCGAGCGTCGTCAGCGAAATCAGCGCGATCACCGGATGCACCACCAGCTTGATGGCGAGCAGTGGCGCGAGTTCCCGCGGCACATGGCCGAGCGGACGCAGCGCCACGGTGACGCCCAGAGTGAACAGGGCGCAGGGGGCGGCGGCGTTTTTCAGGAAATCCAGCATCCGCTCCACCGCGCCCGGTGCCCGGAACTCGGCCCAGGCGGCGAGCACGCCGAGCAGCGTCGCGATGTTGAAGGGGTGGGTCAGCACCCGCTTCACCACCAGCAGCAGCGTCGCCCCGAGCGAGCCCTGCCCGCCCTTCACGGCCACCAGCAGCGGGACCAAAGTGAAGAAGAACATGCTGTCGCAGGCAAAGATCAGCGCCGCGGGCGTCGCCGCCTCCTGGCCGAGCGCGGCGAGCGTCAGGCCCGGCCCCATATAGCCCACATTGGCATAAGCACCGACCGTGGTGGCGATGGCGGATTCGGCGAGATTGCCGCGTCGCAGCCACAGACTGACCAGCAAGGCGAGGCCTGCCGTGATCGAAGTGGAGGCCATCACGGCCAGGATGAAGCCGGGATTGACCAGTTCGGAGAAGGGGGTTTCGGCGACGATCCGGTAAAACAGCGCGGGCAGCGCCAGATAGATGATGAAGAAGGACAGCCAGGCGAGCCCCGCCTCCGGCAAGCGCACGAAACGCCCGCAGCCATAGCCGAGGAAAATCAGGCCGAAAAAGGGGAAGGCGAGGCCGAAGAGATCCGACATGAAGATCGCGCGGGGCGGGAAGACTGCAAGTTCAGCCACCTTTAGGGTGCGCGCTGCCGCTGGGAAAGGGGCTTTGACGGGGAACTTTGCGTTGCGCCATGCACAGGGCGTGCAGCTTCGCCCTTTCCCCCTCTTGAATCCTGCCCCTCATCGCAGTAGGTTCCGCGCCTCTTCGGGACGCCGCACGCGCCCCGAGCTTTGCAGCTGTAGCTCAGTTGGTTAGAGCGCCGGTCTGTGGAACCGGAGGTCGGTGGTTCGAGCCCACCCAGCTGTACCATTCCATTTTCCCTTTCTGATGGCTCTGCGGCGCTTTGCCGGTGGCGCGCCGCCGTCTTACTGTGCGCGCTCTTTCTGTCCGGAGCCGCGCGTGAGCCCGACGCCCCCCCATCCCGTGTCCCTCGGTGATTATGAGCGCCATGCGGCGACGCTGATGAGCCCCATGGTTCAGGCCTATGTGGACGGGGGCGCGGGGGACGAGCTGACCCTCGCCCGCAACCGGGCCGCGTTCGACGCCCTCTGCCTCTCGACCCGCGTTCTGCGGTCCATGGCGGACGCGAGCACGGCGCTGCGCCTGCTGGGACTGGCGCTCGACCATCCCATCCTCCTGGCTCCGGTCGCCTATCACAAGCTGGTCCACGCGCAGGGCGAGATCGCCACCGCCCAGGGCGCGGGCGCGGCGCGGGCGGCTCTCGTTGTTAGTACTCAGGCCAGCACGCGCCTGGAGGACATTGCCGCGGCGGCCACCGCCCCGCTTTTCTTCCAGCTCTATATCCAGCCCGACCGTGGCTTCACCCATGCGCTGGCCGCCCGCGCGCAAGCGGCAGGCTACCGGGCTCTCATGGTCACGGTGGATGCGCCCGCAAGCCTGCGGAACCGCGAGCAGCGGGTCGGATTCCGCCTGCCGCCCGGCGTTTCGGCGGTCAATCTCGAAGGTCTCACCGCCCCGCCCGCTCAAGCTGGCGCCATCGGCCAGAGCCCGCTCTTTTCGGGCTTTCTCGCAGGCAGCGCCACCTGGGACGATATTGCCGCGCTCAAGCACGTGAGCGACCTGCCGGTCGTGCTCAAGGGCATCCTCTCTCCCGAGGACGCCCGTGAGGCGGTCGAGGTGGGTGCGGACGCCATCGTGGTGTCGAATCATGGCGGGCGGGTCCTCGATACGCTGCCTGCGACCATCGAGGCCCTGCCCCGCGTCGCCGACGCCGTTCAGGGCGCCGTGCCGATCCTGCTGGACGGTGGCGTTCGCAGAGGCACGGACATCGTGAAGGCCCTGGCCCTCGGCGCCAGCGCGGTGATGATCGGACGTCCCTATATCCATGCGCTGTGCGCGGGCGGCGCGGCGGGCGTCGCCCATGCCGTCCATCTGCTGAGGGCCGAACTGGAGGTGGCGATGGCGCTCACCGGCTGCGCGCGCCTCCAGGAGATCGACCGCAGGGTGCTGTGGTGAGCGTGGGAACCGTCCCGCCCACGCTTGCGTTATCCCGGCACAAACGGAGACTTCGCAATGCCGAAAGCAGCGCTTTACACCATCATCGCGGTCCTTCTCATCGGCGGGGGCATCGTGGCCTACCAGCAGTATGAAAAAGAGCAGAACACGCTTCAGATCGAGGTCGGCCCGAATGGCATGAAGGTCGATCCCCCGAGCCGCTGAGGCGCGAAATCCGCCGTGACATCAATGGCCAAGTTGGAACGCTCCAGGGGCGGCCGGGTTGATTAGGCGAGGCTGGGAATAACCACCGAGGAGACTCAGATGGCCAATTCCGATCAGAATCGCGGCAATCCCGGCAACTTTGCCAATGACCGCGACCGCGCATCCGAAGCCGGCCGAAAGGGCAGTGAATCGAGCGGCAACCAGCAGTCCCAATCTTCGGGCGGCCAAGGTCAGATGGGCGGCGGAAACTTCGCCCAGAATCCCGACCGCGCCGCGGAAGCAGGCCGCAAGGGTGGCCAGAATGTTCCGGACGAAAAGCGGTCATTCTCGCAGGACCACGACCTCGCGTCCGAAGCCGGCCGCAAGGGCGGCCAGAGCTGACGCATCACGTCATTGAGGACAAGCCGGTCGGCGATCCATTCCGGAGGCCATTCGGCACAGGGTCGATGACAGAAGGGCGCTCCCTCGGGGGCGCCCTTTTTCATGGCAATGGCAATGCTTTCGGAAATGGATGTATTAGCCTGCAAACATTCATATCACTGTCAAATCAAGAGAGGAGGTGTGCCCGCGTATTTGATCGGATCGTCCCATGACCCTCGTTGCAGATTTATCCGCATCCTCTCGCAGCACGCGTACGCGCACAACGAAGAGGACGATATTACCGCGCATTCCTTTTGGTCCGCTTCACCTCACCATTGGCCGCAAGCTTGCGGGCGTGGTCGGCCTTCTGTCGCTGCTCACTGTCTGCGTCGCGGTTCTCAGCTACGTGCAGATTGCCTCCGAACAGCGCCGGGCGGCTGACGTGGAGGCTGTGTGGACCCTTGCCTTCCAAGCGCAGAACCTCGCCCGCTCGATCGAGCATGCGGTGGTAGTGGCGAACGCCGTCTACACCGCGAAGGACAAGACTGCCGCAAAGCAAAAGCTCGAAGGCCTTGAGAGCGCGCTCAACGAAGTGACTACGGCGCGCGAGACTTTTTTTGTCGCGCTCGGCGAACGGCTGGAGCCTATGCGCAAGCTGCGCCTGCAGAACCAGATCAATGAATTCATCGCCTATCAGAAGGACACCGCCGAGCTTGGCCTGACCATCTCGCCACAGGCGGCCCTGCTGCAGGCTTCGGAAGAGCCCACCATTCGCAGTCGGGAACAGATGGTAAAGGCCATCGAGGCGCTGGGCGCGGAAACCCTCGCCGGCCTGAACGCGGCCAAAGACAAGGCCGCGGCGGAGCGCGCGGACGCGCAGGTCGCCCTGATCGCCATTCCCGCAGTGGGGCTGGTTTTGGCTCTGCTCGGCGCGGTGGCCGTCACTGTCGGGCAGATCCAACGCCCGCTCGCACGGCTGAAGACCACCATGACCGCCCTGGCGGCCAATGATTTGTCTGTCGAAGTTCCCTTCACGACGCATCGCGACGAAATCGGCGAAATGGCCGCTTCGATCGCGGTGTTCCAGCGCGCGCTCATCGAAAAGACCGAGGCGGATGCGCGCCTGCAGGTCAAGGCCGCGGCGGAGCATAAGCGGCTGGAAACGCTCTCGGAGGCCGCGCGCGCCTTTGAGGCTGACGCTCTGGGCATGATGCAGGCGGTGCGCGAGGCGACGCAGCGCATGAGCAGCGCGGCCCAGGCCATGGCGAGCGCTTCCGACGAGACGGAAAAGGAGACGGTGGTCGTGGCCGACGCCGCCGCCGCGTCCGCCCGGGCGGTGGATTCCATCGCCGATCACGCCACCCAGCTTTCCACTGCCGCCAACGGCATCGGCGAGCGCATCCGCAGCACCAGCAACATGGCGATCGCCGCGCTGAATGAGACCCGCCAGACCAGTGTCGCCGCGGACGGACTGGTGCGTGCCGTCTCGGAGATCGGCGCGGTCATAGACATGATCAGCGCCATCGCCGGCCAGACCAACCTGCTGGCGCTCAATGCCAGCATCGAGGCGGCCCGCGCCGGGGATATGGGTCGCGGATTCGCGGTGGTGGCCAGCGAGGTGAAGACACTGGCTCAGCAGACGGCGGACGCCACCGCTCAGGTGACGGCCCAGATCCAGTCCATCCAGCAGGCGAGCAGGGACACCGCCCAGGCAGTTGGCGCCATCGGCTCCACCATCGAGCAAATGACGGCGCTGGCGGGCGAAGTCGCGGCCGCCGCCCACCAGCAGGAAATCTCGGTGCGCGATATCGCCATAGGCCTGGGCGAGGCTGCCGGCGGATCGCAGACCGTCTCCAAGAGTATCGCCAGCGTGCGCTCGTCCGTGCTCTCACAAGGCACGCATTTCGACGATGTCCAGGCCCTGGCGGGACAATTGGACGAAGGTGCGCGCACATTGGCGGAGTCGGTGGACCGGTTCCTGATCTGCGTCCGGGCGGCCTGACGCAGCGCCGCCGCGTATCTTGGGCTTTGCGAAATGCCCTAAAGTCGCCGCGATTTCCCGCTGTGTATGCGGCTATCGAGATCGCGCGCTGGGTTAGGAAGATCCCCTTGGGCCCGTAGCCCCAGCGCCGACGTCGCGACGAACGGTCCCCGTGGGGGCTCCGTCATGGCCGTTGAAGCGAGGTCATGCGCCCCGTCCGGGATACCGGGCGGGGCGTTTCGCTTTTCCCCTTCTGGTGCGCGCCCGCACTGTCTCCTGCCTGCCGACGACGCAGGGCACGAATTTTTCTTTTGTCTTGTAGATGATCGTTTCTGCCGCGCTGTATTTTTTCGCATAGCGCCGCTTCAGCCTATAGGTGTTCTGGCATTTTATTTGGAACAAGACTGAAAAGGGCTGGGTTGCTCACGGACTCCCCTCGGCTTCAAAAGCCGATTCCCATTCTCCGGAGGCCCCATGAAAGCCCTCACCTGGCACGGCAAAGGCGACATTCGCTGCGAGAGCGTGCCGGATCCACAAATCCAGCATGGGCGCGATGCCATCATCAAGGTCACGGCCTGCGCCATCTGCGGGTCGGATCTTCACATCTATGGCGGCATCATCCCGGGCATGGAACATGGCGACGTGCTGGGTCACGAGACCATGGGCGAAGTGGTGGAGGTGGGGCGCGACAACGCGGCGCTGAAGGTGGGGGACCGCGTTGTGGTCCCCTTCACGATCGCTTGCGGAGAGTGCTTTTTCTGCAAGCGCGGCTTCTTTTCCGGCTGCGAACGGTCCAATCCCAATCATGGGGCAGCGGAGAAAATGTGGGGGCACTCGCCGGCGGGCCTGTTCGGCTATTCCCATCTGCTCGGCGGCTATGCCGGGGGCCAAGCTGAATATCTGCGCATTCCCTTCGCCGACAGCGGTCCCATCAAGGTGCCAAACGGCCTGACCGATGAACAGGTGCTGTTTCTGTCGGACATCTTCCCCACCGGCTACATGGCCGCCGAGTTCTGCGACATCAAGCCGGGCGACACCATCGCCATCTGGGGATGCGGGCCAGTCGGCCAGATGGCCATCCGCAGTGCCTTCATGCTGGGCGCGGAGCGGGTGATCGCCATCGACACGGTGCCCGAGCGCCTCGCCCTCGCCCAGGCCTCCGGGGCGCTGACCTTGGATTTCATGGACGAGGACATTTACGACCGCATCCGCGACCTCACCAACGGTCGGGGCGCGGACGCGTGCATCGATGCCGTGGGGACGGAGGCCGAGCCGATGTCCTCCACCTATGCGCTCATCGACCGCATCAAGACCGCGACCTTCATGGGCACGGATCGGCCCCATGTGCTGCGTCAGGCCATCCAATGCTGCCGGAATTTCGGCGTCGTCTCCATCGTCGGCGTCTATGGCGGCTTTTTGGACAAGGTGCCCATGGGCTCCGCCATCAATCGGGGCCTAACCTTCCGCATGGCCCAGACACCAGTGCAGCGCTATCTGGAGCGCCTGATGGCCCGCATCGAGGCGGGCGAGATCGACCCCTCCTTCGTAATCACACATCGCGCGTCCCTTGAGGACGGCCCGGAACTCTACAAAACGTTCCGCGACAAGCAGGATGGCTGCATCAAGGTGGTGCTGAAGCCCTGATTTTGGCCCCTGGCGTGCCGGGCGGCATGTGTCCCCGGCCTCCCAAACTCCCCAGTCTGCGCACAAAATGGAGGCCATAATGGCCGAGACACGCCACCTTGCGGTCGTCACGGGTGCATCGTCCGGGATCGGCTACGAACTCGCGCTGCTCTGTGCGCGAAACGGCTTCGACCTGGTGGTCGCGGCCGACGATCCCGACATCGAAATGGCCGGCCGCGCCTTGCGTGCCGCTGGCGCGGAGGTCGAGACGCTCACAGTGGATCTCTCCACCCTCGAGGGCGTCGATACGCTCTATGCCGCCGTGCTGGCCACCGGGCGCCCGGTGGACGCGCTGCTCGCCAATGCGGGCCATGGATTGGGAAAGGGCTTCCTCGACCAGGATTTCGCCCAGGTTCGGCATCTGATCGATACCAATATCACCGGAACGCTCTATCTCATCCACAGGATCGGCAATGACATGCGCGCCCGAAATGCCGGGCGGATCCTGATCACCGGCTCTATCGCTGGCTTCATGCCGGGCGCCTTCCAGGCGGTCTATAACGCCAGCAAGGCCTTCGTGGATTCCTTCTCCTGGGCGGTGCGCAACGAGCTGAAGGACAGCGGTGTCACCGTCACCTGCCTCATGCCGGGGCCGACGGACACCGCGTTTTTCGAACGCGCGAACCTGATGGATACCCAGGTTGGCCAGCAGAAGAAGGACGACCCCGCGATGGTGGCACAGGCGGGCTTTGACGCGATGATGGCGGGGGAAGGCGACGTGGTCGCGGGATGGAAGAATAAGCTCCAATCCGCCCTGGCAAACGTCACGCCCGCCGGGACCCTCGCCGAAATGCACCGCAAAATGACCGAACCCGGATCGGGGACGCACTGAGTAAGTCTCGCAAAACGTCACAGGCGATATATAACAAGGCCCATGCGCTCGGCGAGCGAATGGGCCTTGTTTGTCTGGGTTCAGACCGACGCGGACAGGTCCAAATAGCGCCGCGTGACGTCGGGGAGGTGGTCCTCCAGCCAAGCGGCCATGTCCTCCTCCTGGCGCAGGGACGCCTCCAGAAGCGGCGTCGCATGGGCAAAACCGCCGGTCTCAGCCATGGTGATGAGGGAGCGGTAGGCGGCGATCTCGTAATTCTCGAACGCGAAGTCCGCGAAGGCGTTCTTCAGGATTTCGTCGTCCGCCACCGCATGACCGAGCGCCGCCATGTTCCCCATCAGCGAGGCGCCCATGTCCTTCAGCGTGGACGTATCCTCGCCGAGTTCAGACAGGATGGAATCCAGACGGGTCTTCTGCTCCTCCGTCTCGTCCACATGCTGGCGCAGGCGGCTGGCCAGGTCGGGATAGTTTTCCAGCCGGTCCAACTGGCGGTTCATGATGGACAGGGCCTCATTTTCGAGGGCGTGGGCATTGCGCAGCCCCAGCACGAATACGTCGCGAATGGCCTGATCCGGCATTCGAATCTCCTTGTCGGGTGGTTTCGAGATGTCGCGCAGAAACGCCCCGGCAATGCAGGGTGCTGGCACGCGCGAGACGGTTCGAGACCGTCATCACTTCAGTAATACAGATTGCGCAGACACAGAATTTATTCAGACCCACACATAGACTAAAGTATTTATGAGCGAAATTGTTCCCGCTACACGCTCTATGATACGAATATCGCGAAGCGGAGCGACCGATCTGCCTCACCGCCGCGCGGAGCGCGCCGCGCCGAACGCATTCTTTGCTCGGCTCAAGGCCAAGTGGGCCAAGCGTTCCCGCAACACGGTGATCCAGCGCAGGGCACCCGGCTCCTGCGACTCGGTCCGCGCCTCCTGCACTCGGTCGTTTGCCCGGCGCACACGCGCCGCCAAGCGCTCCAAATGATTGGCCATGAGATCTCACCTGCCTTTCGCACACCTGATCGCCACGCGCACCATGTACTCTTTCATTTTATTATGCGTGCATCTGAGTTCAGATGCGATCACATTCGAGGATCATCAGATATTATTTATCATACAAAACTGACGATCCAACGACTAGGTGCTTGAACTGGCACCTATTCATTCTTCATCTTAGCCATATCAATTTATTTTCTGTGATCCGGCGATACCGACCTGCGGGAGATCAAACGGCGGCAAAGGAACCCGCAGGGGCCGCCCTCGTTGCCATGAAGCAAGACGGCGCGCCGCCTCCGGGACCGCGCGGCCGGTGTGCCATGGGAGACTTGAGATGCCAGAGTTCAAAAGCGCCAATCCGGACGATGCGCACCAAAATGCCATGGATCAGGCGAACCCACCTATCGCCCAGGCCGCTGCGCTGCGCGATGTGCGGGACCACGCCACTCACCACCAGGGCGGCGGGCCGACGGGCAGTGTCGGAGGCGATCGCCCGGCCGAGAGCAATGGGAGCCCCCTCCCCCCGGTTGGAGGGCGCGAGCATCTGCCGGGCGACGACCCGGCGGCGCACGGCGAAGCCCATTGGGATGCGCCCCTCACCGCACCCCTCACCCTGTCTCACCCGGCCAAGACGCTGCACACCCTGCGCGATGGGGGCGACCTCGTCTCCGGCCGCTTGACGACGATTCCCACCTCCTTTGCCTTGCGGCAGGTGGGCGTCGCCTTGGCGCGCGCGGCGAAGAGCGGCAGCGCGGAGGACATCGCCGCCGCCACGCGCCTTCTGCAACGGCTGGCAGTGGATGAAACCTTGCTCTGAGCCCCGGGACCCCGACCCTCAAACGGCGTGCGAGGCCGGCCGCATCGCGATACGGGAGATCGCGGCCGTGGGCCAGGGCTTCTGATTATCGCAGGGAAGGGAAATGGCGCGAGTGACGGGGCTCGAACCCGCGACCTCCGGCGTGACAGGCCGGCGCTCTGACCAACTGAGCTACACCCGCAATCCGCGTCGCCGTCAGGCGCCGCGTTGAGAAGGCGGTTGATAGGGCCACCGCCCTTTCAAGTCAAGCGACGCGCCAATGGATATTTGCCACCTGTGCAAAACTCCCCGGCGCCGACAAAAACGCACGGTCGCAGCTTTTGCGCGGCCCATCGCCGTCACCCCCTCATGGCGCACGCGAAGCGCCACCGGACTGCAGATGATGCACCGCGAATTCGGCAATCGGGTCGCCTGCCCCTCTTGTGCGCCGGCATCCGACGCAATCGTCCGCGCCAGGCGGCGTTCTAACCTTGCCCTGTCGGGCCATAGGATAAGCAAGGGCAAGAGCATTTGGCCGGCGGTTACGGGCTCGAAGCGCCGACCCGTGCCTGATGGACGCGACCTGACCAACCGCGCGCCGTCAGATCTTCGGCGCCGGCAGGGCGAGTTCCTGGGTCATCCATTTCGCGAACATGCGCACCGAGCGGCGCGCCTTGGCGACGCGCGGAAACACCAGGTAGTGCCCCACATAGCGCACGTCCTGCGCCCGGCCCGCGAGCGGGGCCACGAGCCGCCCCTGGGCGATCTCGCGCTCCGCGAGGCGGGTGGATTCCAGCGCCACGCCCATCCCGTCCACCGCCGCCGCGATGGCCATGAAGGAGCGGTCGAAACGTGAGCCGCGCGGCGCGGGGGGCGCGGTGTCGTTCACCTGGAACCAGTTGTTCCAGCGCACCCTCTTGTTGTCGCTGTCGATCAGTTCCGCGCCCAGCAGGTCGCGCACTGACTGGATGCGTTCGGCAAGTTCGGGCGCACAGAGCGGCGTCACGGTCTCCTCACCCAGCGGAATGACGATGAGGCCTTCCTGGCGGGGCGGGCCGTAGCAGATGTCCGCATCGAACTCGTCATGCTCGAACCGGGGATAATCGACGCCGGCCGAGAGCCGGACCTCCAGCCCTGGCAGACCCGCGAGAAGCCCGCGCAGGCGCGGCAGCAGCCATTGCGCCGCCATGGAGGGCGCGCAGTGAAGCCGCAGCAGATTGCCGGAGCGTGCGCCCACCGTCTCGATGCCCTGGCGCATCTCGTCCAGCCCGGCAGAGACATGCCGCATGAGGGCTTCGCCCGCCGCGTTCAGATAGACCGCGCGCCGCTGGCGTTCGAACAGCGGCGTGCCCATCAGGCTTTCCAGCTTGCGCACCGCATGGCTGACCGCGCTCGGAGAGATGCTGAGCTCGTCGCTCGCCGCGCGGAACGAACCCGTGCGGGCCGCCGCCTCGAAGGCCTGGAGCGCGGAGAGAGGAAGTCGTCGCATGGGGTGATCCTGCGGGGCACGGCTGGGGCACCGGGCAAATAGGTGAACATGATTCATCCAAACGCGCAATTTTTGTGTTTTTCAGGTGACGGGAGGCGGGGCAATCTGCATTTGCCAGAGCGTGGCAAGCGTCTCCTCCCTGTAAGGTCCGCTCCTCCGCCTCTGTCGCAAAATGTGAGATTGCGTGGTGCGACCGGCCTGCGATGCAGGCTGGTCGGCGCGCCCTCCAAAAAAACGGTTTGAGGGACGGAATGCTTCTCAAGGACAAGACCGCCGCCATTTCCGGCGCCGCCAGCGCGCGCGGCATCGGCCTCGCCACCGCCAAGCTGTTCGCCGCGCACGGCGCGCGCGTGGCCATTCTCGACATCGACGCCGCCGCCGCGACGCAGGCCGCCGCCGACCTCGGCCCGCAGCATATCGGCGTCGCCTGCGACGTGGCCGACAAGGCCTCCTGCCAGGCCGCCGCCGACACCGTCGTCGGCACTTTCGGCCATATCGATATCCTCGTGAACAATGCGGGCGTCACCCAGCCGGTGAAGACGCTCGACATCGACGAGGCGAGCTGGGACCGCATCCAGGACATCAACTGCAAGGGCGTCCTGTTCCTGAGCCAGGTGTTCATCCCCCATATGCAGGCCCGTAAGAGCGGCTCGATCGCCTGCATGTCCTCCGTCTCCGCGCAGCGCGGCGGCGGCATCTTCGGCGGCCCGCATTATTCCTCAGCCAAGGCCGGTGTCCTGGGCCTTGCCAAGGCCATGGCCCGCGAGTTCGGGGGGGACGGCATCCGCGTGAATTGCGTGACCCCCGGCCTGATCCAGACCGACATTACCGGCGGCAAGCTGACCGACGACATGCGTCGTGAAATTCTAAAGGGCATCCCGCTCAACCGGCTGGGCGATGCCTCGGACGTGGCAGGGATCTATCTTTTTCTCGCCTCCGACCTCTCCGCCTATGTCACCGGCGCCGTCATCGACGTGAATGGCGGCATGCTGATCCACGGCTGAGGCGGCCCGCGCGGGACGCCCCGCGCGCCGCCCGCAGGACCGTCACCGGCTGGGGCGCGGATGCGTCCCCTCCCCCCGCGACAGGAGACCCGTGCCATGAGCACAGCTTCCATCGGCCACAATCTTTCGCTCGAACGCCGGGCCTGGAACATCCGCCGCCACGCCCTGCTCATGGGCGAGGTGCAGGGACAGGGCTACATCGCGCAGGCGCTCGACATTGCCGACGTGCTGGCCACCGCCTATTTCCACGCCATGACCTTCCGCCCGGACGATCCGTACTGGGAAGGCCGCGACCGCTTCCTGCTCTCCAATGGCCATTACGCGATCGCGCTCTATGCGGCGCTGATCGAGGCCGGCATCATTCCCGAGGAGGAGCTTGAAACCTACGGCTCCGACGAGAGCCGCCTGCCCATGTCCGGCATGGCGAGCTACACGCCGGGCATGGAAATGTCCGGCGGCTCGCTTGGCCTTGGCCTGTCCATCGCGGTCGGCAAGGGCCTCGGCCTCAAGCGCAAGGGCTCGCACAGCCGCGTCTACACGCTGTTCTCCGACGGCGAACTGGACGAAGGCTCGGTGTGGGAGGCGATCATGTCCGCCGCCCATTTCAAGCTCGACAACCTCATCGCCATCGTGGACGTGAACAACCAGCAGGCGGACGGCCCCTCCACCACCGTCATGGCGTTCGAGCCACTGACCGACAAGCTGGAAGCCTTCGGCTGGTTCGTGCAGCGCGTGGATGGCAACGACCTTGCCGCCGTGCGTGATGCGTTCGACGCCGCCAAGGCCCAGATGGGCAGCGGCAAGCCCAGCATGATCATCGCCGACACGCTGATGGGCAAGGGCGTTCCCTTCCTGGAAGCGCGCGAGAAGAACCATTTCATCCGCGTCGAAGCCAATGAGTGGCAATTGGCGCTGGCCGCTCTCGACGAGAGGAAGCCGTCATGAAGCCCGCATCGCAGAGCGCACCGGCCGGGGCGGCCAAGCCGCGCCTCACCACCTCGGCGATGATCGCCTCCATCGCCTCCGAGGGGCAGCGCACCAAGCCCGCGCCCTTCGGCCACGCGCTGAACGCCTTGGCGAGCGCGGATGCGCGCATCGTCGGCATGACGGCGGATCTCGGCAAATACACCGACCTGCATATTTTCGCGCAGGCGCATCCCGACCGGTTCTACCAGATGGGCATGGCCGAGCAGTTGCTGTTCGGCGCCGCCTCGGGGCTCGCCTCGGAGGGGTTCACCCCCTTCTGCACCACCTATGCGGTGTTCGCCTCGCGGCGCGCCTACGACTTCATCCATCAGACCATTGCGGAAGAAGACCGCAATGTGAAGATCGCCTGCGCCCTGCCCGGCCTCACCTCAGGCTATGGCCCCTCCCACCAGGCGACCGAGGACCTCGCGCTATTCCGCGCGATGCCCAACATGGTGGTGATCGACCCGTGCGACGCACTGGATATCGAGCAGGCCGTCCCCGCCATGGCCGCCCATCAGGGGCCGGTCTATATGCGCCTGTTGCGCGGACAGGTGCCGCTGGTGCTCGATGAGTACGGCTACACCTTCGAGTTGGGCAAGGCGAAGCTGCTGCGCGATGGCTATGAAGTGCTGTTCATCTCGTCCGGCATCATGACCATGCGCGCGCTGGAAGCGGCGAAGGCGCTGGAGGCGGACCGCATTGATGTGGGCGTCCTGCATGTCCCCACCATCAAGCCGCTGGACACGCAGGCCCTCCTCGACGCCTGCGCCAAGCCGGGGCGGCTGGTGATCGTGGCGGAAAATCACACTGTCAATGGCGGCCTCGGGGAGGCGGTGGCCGGCCTTTTGATGCGCGAGGGGGTTCATCCCGCCTTCCGCATGATCGGCCTGCCGGACGAATTCCTTGCCGCGGGCGCCCTGCCCACCCTGCATGATCGGTACGGCATTTCCACAGAGGCGCTCTGCACCCAGGTGCGTGCATGGCTCAAATAGTCTGACGGCGGCGGCAGCCCCCAAAAGAGGGGCGCCGCACGGGAGGAACAAGATGAAGAAGATCGGGTTCGTCGGCCTGGGCTCCATGGGCCTGCCGATGGCGACCAATCTATCCGCGGCCGGCTTCACCGTGACCGGCTTCGATGTGCGCGCCGAGGCGCGCGACGCCTTCGCCACGGCCGGCGGGGGCGCGGCCGTGCATCTGTCCGAGGCCTTCGCGGGTCAGGAGGTGGCCATCCTCATGGTGGTCAACGCCGCGCAGGCCGAGGACATCCTGTTCACGCATGGCGCGCTGGCGCAGTTGGCTCCCGGCGGCATCGTCATCCTCATGGCCACCTGCCCGCCGGCCTCGGTGGCGGCGCTGGCCGTGCGGGTGGAGGCCACCGGCCGCGCGCTCGTCGATGCCCCGGTCTCCGGCGGCGTGGTGGGGGCGAAGGCGGCAAGCCTCACCATCATGGCCGCCGCGCCCCGCGCGATCTTCGCGCAGGTCAAGCCCGTGCTCGACGCCATGGGCTCCAAGGTGGTGTTTCTGGGCGAGGCGCCGGGCCAGGGCGCCACAGCAAAGGCGGTCAACCAGCTTCTGTGCGGCGCGCATCTGGCGATCGCCGCCGAAGGGCTCTCGCTCGCGGAAGCCCTCGGCGTCGATACCGCCGCCATGCTGGATATCCTGTCCGGCTCGGCGGCGTCGAGCTGGATGCTGAAGGATCGCGGGGGGCGCATGCTCCAGGATGCGCCACCCGTTACCAGCGCCGTGGACATCTTCGTGAAGGATCTCGGCATCGTGCTGGAAGCCGGCCGAGACGCGCGCGTCGCCCTGCCCATGGCCGCGACCGCGCTCCAACTCTTCCTGTCCGTCTCGGGCCGGGGCCTCGGCGCGCGGGACGACAGCCAGGTCATCGCCGCTTATCGCGCCCTCCAGGGGCGTACCTGACGACCAATACCAAACGCCGCAAAGACGGCATCACCCTAGGGAGGAACCCATGACCGACACCCCATTCCAGAAGCCCACCCGCCGCACGGTGCTAGCCGGCGCGCTCGCGATCCCCGCCCTTCTCACCCTGCCGCGCGGGGCGCTCGCCCAGGCGCAGATCAGCCTGACGCTCGGCCACAATGCCGCCGCCGGCAATCCGCGCTGGATCGCCGCCGACAAGTTCGGCGAATTGGTCAAGGAGCGCAGCAACGGGCGCATCTCCGTGCGCGTCGCCGGCGCCGAGCAGCTCGGCAACGAACAGTCCCTGCTCACCAGCCTGCGCACCGGCGCGGTGGACATGACCGTGAACAGCCAGGGCTCCACCTCCGCCTTGCTGCCCGAACTGGCGGCGCTCGGCCTGCCCTTCCTGTTCAACGACTCCGCCGCCGCCTTCAAGGTGCTGGACGGCCCCATCGGCACCGAGCTTGACCAGCGATTCAACAAGATCGGCATGGTGTCGCTCGGCTGGTGGGACAATGGCATCCGCGACGTCACCAACAGCAAGCGGCCCATCTACAAGCCCGCCGATCTGAAGGGCCTGAAGATCCGCACGCCGCCGGACCCGATGACCATCGACATCTTCCAGACGCTCGGCGCTGCCACCGAGCAGATCTCGTTCGGCGAACTCTATGTGGCGCTCCAGCAGGGCGTGGTGGACGGGCAGGAGAACCCGCTGGTAAACATTCTCTCGTCCAAGCTCTACGAGGTGAACAAGTACATCTCGCTGACCGGGCACAAGTGGGAATGCTCGCCCTTCCTCATGTCCCAGATCACCTGGACCCGCCTCTCCCCCGCCGACCGCGACATCATCAAGAGCGCGGCCAAGGACGCGGGCGACCTCCAGCGCAAGCTGTTCCAGGACAACCAGCAGAAGGCGGCCGCGGATTTCAAGGCCAATCCCAAGCTGGAGATCAACCAGGCCGACCGGCCGGCCCTGCGCGAAGCGTGCGCGCCGGTCTACGACATCTGGAAGGCGAAGCGCTTCGGCGATTTCGTGGACCGTCTCGTCGCCGCGGCCCGGGCCTGATCCCATGGCCTCCGACATCGAAGCCGGATGGCGCGGACGCGCCATCCGAGGGGCGAACGGCATCGACCGCGTCGTCGCATGGCTCTGCGAAGCCGTGGTCATCCTCGTGGGCTCGGTCTTGCTCGCCCTGCTGGCCGGCAATGTGGGCGCGCGCTACGTGCTCGATTCCGGCGGCTTCCGCTTCGCGCAGGAATTGCCGGAGCGGCTGTTCCCGGTCTTCATCATGGCGGGCATCGTGCTTGCCGTTCAGAAGGGCGGGCACATGGCGGTGGAGACCGTCCTGTCCAAGCTCAACCGCGACGGCGCGCGGCTGATGCTGGTGGCGGGGCACTTCATCGTCATCGCGAGCTATATCCTGCTCTCCAACGATATTCTCGCGCTCGCGGACATGCTCTGGATCGACCGGTCCCCGGTGATGGGGATCCCGTCGAGCTATGGCTATTACACCCTCGCCATCGGCCTCCTTCTGGTCATCATCGCCACGGCCACCCAGGCCGTCCGCGTCGCCCTGATGGGGCCGGAAGCCATGCCGACGCCCAGCCCCGAGGAGCAGGTCGCATGAGCCTCACCCTCATCATCGCCTTCACGATCCTGATGCTTCTGGCGATCCCGGTGGGGCATGCCCTCATCGTGTCCGCCGGCGTCGCCCTCCTGGTGCAGGGCCAGATCCCGCTGACCATTATCGGCCAGCAGATGTACCAGCAGACCCAGTCCTTCCCCATGCTGGCCCTGCCCTTCTTCATGCTGGCCGGCTCGCTGATGCTGGGCGGCCAATTGGGCGGGGAGCTTCTCGCCTTCGCCTCCAAGGCCATGCAGCGCTGGCGCGGCGGTCCGCTCTCCACCACGGTGGTTGCCTCCGTGGTGTTCGGCGGCGTGTCGGGAAGCGCGGTGGCCAATGCCAGCGCGCTCGGCTCGGTGCTGATCCCCTGGCAGAAGAAGCAGGGCTATCCGGCCCCGCTCTGCGCCGCCAACAACGCCACCTCGGCCATCATCGACATCCTGATCCCGCCTTCCATTCCGCTGATCCTCTATTCGCTGGTCTCCAACGTCTCCATCGCGGACCTGTTCACGGCCGGCATCCTGCCCGGCCTGCTGATGGCGGGCGGCTTCATCGTGCTGTGCAATTACATCGCCCGCAGGCGGGGCTATGTGTCGGCGGAAACGCCGGTCTCGCGCAGCGAATTGCTTTTGCTCGCCTGGCGCAGCATGCCGGCTTTGCTCATGCCGGTGCTGATCCTGCTCGGCCTGCGCTTCGGCATCGCGACGCCCACCGAGATCGCCGTTCTGGCGGTGCTCTACTCGCTGGTGCTGAGCCTGGTGCTCTATCGCGACATGACTTGGGCGCGATTCAAGCTGTCCATGATCGAAGCGGGGGTGGCGACGGGCGTCGTCATGCTGGTCATCATGGGCTCGGCCATTGTCGGCTGGATCCTCACCTTCGATCAGGTGCCGCAGATTTTCGCGCAATGGGTGTCGGCCACCATCTCCAATCCCTTCCTGGTCATTCTGGCCATGAATGTCCTGCTGCTGCTCGTGGGCATGCCCATCGATCTGCCGCCGGCCATCCTGCTGCTGGGGCCGATCTTCGTGCCGCTGGCGGCGTCCATCGGCATGGACCCGGTGCAGCTCGGCATCATCATGGTGCTCAATCTCGGCATCGGCCTCTATACCCCGCCCATCGGCACCACCTTGTTCATCTCCACGTCCATCGCCCGGACGTCGCTCAGCGAAGCGACGCGCGAGCTTTGGCCCTTCTTCGGAGTGGCGATGCTGGTGCTGGTGCTGATGAGCTATGTGCCCGCACTCACCATCTACTGAGCGCCCGCTCCCTCCTCCGACGCGCGCAGAAGGCGGCCCTCACCGGCCGCCTTTTTTTTTTCATCTTTAGGCTGCCGCGCCCGGTTCACGCTCAGCGTGCCGAAGGACGGTGCAAACATGAACACGATTCACCTGTTGCGCCGAACTTTGCGTTACAGGCCGCGGGCGGATTTCGGCACACTCCGCAACCACGGATAAAAATCATCTGGGAGGATGGACGTGCAGACCCCCGCGCCGGCGCCCGACGTGCCGCTGAAAGACCTCGCTTCCATGGCCCATGCGATCCGCTTCCTCGCGGTGGATGCGATCCTCGCGGCGGGCGAGGGCCATCAAGGCGTGCCGCTCGGCATGGCGGAAATCGCCACCACGCTCTATGCGCGGCATCTGCGCTTCGACCCCGCCGACCCGCAATGGAGCGACCGCGACCGCGTGGTGCTCTCCAACGGGCACGGCTCCATGCTGCTCTATGCGCTGCTGCACCTCACCGGCTATCACCACATGCCCATCGCGGCGCTGAAGAGCTTTCGTGAACTTGGCTCACCTTGCGCCGGCCATCCCGAATACGAACCTGCCGCCGGCATCGAGGTTACGACCGGCCCGCTCGGGCAAGGCATCGCCAATGCGCTCGGCATGGCCATCGCGGAAGCCGCGCTCAACGCCCGCTTCGGCGACGATCTCGTGAACCATCGAACCTGGGCCTTCGTGGGCGATGGCTGTCTTCAGGAGGGCGTCGGACAGGAGGTGATCCAGCTCGCCGGCCACCTGAAGCTCGGCAAGCTCACCTTCCTGTGGGACGACAATGCCATCACCGATGACGGCCCGACCGACCTCTCCATTTCCGAGAATGTCGCGGACCGCTTCCGCGTGGCAGGCTGGCATGTGCAGGAGATTGACGGCCACGACATCCCCGCCATCGATGCCGCGCTCCAGGCCGCCACGGCCGATCCCCGGCCCTCGCTGATCGCCTGCCGTACCCGCATCGCCTGCGGCATCGCACGGCTGGAGGGGCAGCGCGGCGGGCATTCCGGCAAGCTCTTTCCGGAAGACCGGGACGCCATGGCCGCTCGCTTCGGCTGGACGGCGGACCCCTTCCACATTCCCCCCGCGCTCCTCGCCGGATGGCGCGCCACCGCCATGCCCGGTGGCATGGCGCGGGCGGCCTGGCAGGCCCGTCTCGCGCAGCAGAGCGGGCCGGTGAGGGACGCGTTCGCGCAGGCCCAGACGCGCACCCTCGCGCCGGGCTGGCGGGACGCCATCCATGCCTTCAAGGCGCGCGCCGCAGCCGACGGAAGGGCCGACTTCTCCATCGCCGCCTCCGGCGCCATCGCCGCAGCCCTTTATGACGTGCTGCCGGAGATGATGACCGCCTGCGCGGATCTGGAGGCGCCGACCAACCACAAGCGGCAGCTCGCCGCCTTCACCGCCACCGACCGGGCCGGTCGCTACATCCATTGCGGCGTGCGCGAGCACGCCATGGGGGCGCTCGCCAATGGCATGGCGGCCCATGGCGGCGTGATCCCGCTCGCCGTCACCTATCTGCCCTTCTCCGACTATGAGCGCCCGGCCATGCGCATGGCGGCGCTGATGGGACTGCCGACACTGTTCGTCTTCAGCCACGATTCCATCGGCATCGGAAAGAATGGCCCCACGCACCAGCCGGTGGAGATCATCGCCTCGCTGCGGGCCATGCCCAACATGCTGGTGCTGCGCCCCTGCGACGCGGTGGAAGCGGCGGAAGCGTGGGAGATCGCACTTGCCCATGCCAGCGGGCCGAGCAGCCTCGTCTTCGCGCGCCAGAGCCTACCCCAGCTTCGCAGGGATGGCGGGCCGGAAAACCGCTCGGCGCGCGGCGCCTATGTGCTGGCGGAGGCCGAGGGCGGACCGCGGCGCGTCACGCTGCTCTCCACGGGCTCGGAAGTACAGATCGCGCTCGCCGCCCGCGACCTGCTCCAGGCCGACGGCATCCCCACGGCGGTGGTCTCCATGCCCTGCTGGAGCCTGTTCGAGGCGCAGGATCGCGCCTATCGCGATGGCGTGTTGGGCACCGGCTGCGTGCGCGTCGCGGTGGAAGCGGCGGTGAAGTTCGGCTGGGAGCGCTGGATCGGCGAGGATGGGGGCTTCGTGGGCATGAGCGGGTTCGGCGCCTCGGGGCCGGCGGACGCGCTCTATCGCCATTTCGGCATCACGGCAGAGGCCGTCGCCGCGCAGGCCCGCGCGCGGCTGTGAGGGAGAAGGCCATGCACATCGCCAGGCACAAGATCGTATTTCTGGATCGCGCCACGGTGGCGCCAGACGTCACCGTCCGCCGCCCCGCCTTTCCCCATGACTGGGTGGAGCATGCGCGCTCCCGTCCCGACGAGGTGGTGGCACGCGCGGGCGATGCCACCATCCTCATCACCAATAAGGTGGACGTTCGCGCCGAGACCCTCGCCCAGCTGCCCCACCTCAAGCTCATCGCCGTTGCCGCCACCGGCACGGACTGCGTGGACAAGGGCGTGGCGGCCGCCCGCGGCATCCCCACCGTCAATATTCGCGGCTATGCCAAGGCCACCGTGCCCGAGCACACCTTCGCGCTGCTCCTCGCCCTGAGCCGCTCCCTCGTGCCCTATCGCGAGCAAGTGCTGGCAGGCGCATGGCAGGCGGCGGGGCAATTCTGCTTTTTCGGCAATCCCATTACCGATCTTTCGGGCAAGCGCATCGGCATCATCGGCGCCGGCGTTCTCGGCCGGCAGGTCGGCGACATCGCCCGCGCCTTCGGGATGGAGGTGGTGTTCTTCGATCCCGCCGCCGCGCCGGACGGGGCTGCGCATGTCAGCCTTGGCGATCTGGTGGAGACCTCCGACGTCATCACTTTGCACTGCCCACTCACCCCCGAGACGCGCGGCATGATTGATGCCGCCGCGTTCAGGCGCATGAAGAAGCGGCCCATCCTCATCAATACCGCGCGCGGCGGGCTGATCGTGGAGGAGGACCTGGAGGCGGCGCTGGATGCGGGACAGGTTTCGGCCGCAGGGCTCGACGTGACGCTGCCTGAGCCTCCGGCCCCCGACAGCGCGTTCATGCGCCTCGCCCGGCGGGCGAACGTCCTCTGCACGCCCCATGTGGCCTGGGCCTCCACCGAGGCGCAGCAGGCGCTGGTGGACCAGCTCATGGACAATATCGAAAGCTTCGTCGCTGGGCGCCCTGTCAATGTGGTGGCGCCGGATTAGGAGGAGGGCGCAGCCGCGCGGCCCACGGCGCGCCTCGCGCGCGGGGCCGGCACAATGGCCGTCATTCGCCGCTTTATGGCCGAAGGCCCCTTGGACGAAGCCACGAGATTGGGCTCAGGCCGTCGCCGATTCACGTGACCCGCTCTGAGCGTCTCCCGAGGCCCTGAAAGCCCGATTCCGGAATCACAAACTTTCAGCCACAAGCTGCAAACAATCGCAGCTTGACCGCCTCAATGATGCGCCTGCGCGGCCGTGTCGAACCCAGGAAAACTCTACGCCACAACTGTTATGACGGCGTTTCTGTCGCGGCGCCAAATGCCTTGGCGCAGACGAGCTATTGAAAGCATTTATTTTTCAACAGTTTATCATGGTGGGCGGTGACGGGCTCGAACCGCCGACCCTCTCGGTGTAAACGAGATGCTCTACCAACTGAGCTAACCGCCCAACCTGTTCAGGCTGCTTGCTTTCCGGTTCTCGCCTTTTCCCCACTTGCGCGAAATTGGCGCGAACCACCTTTTGCAACGCCTCACGACTGGCAGCCATATAGGCCGGGTCGGCGTGGGCGTAAACCTCACACGTGCTTCCATACGCTGCGATTGGCGATGCTGGTAACCAGGGAGCGGGATATCCCATACTCTGATGCAAGCGCTTGGTGTGTGGCCCCAGCTGACTGCGCGCTGCGGATATCGAGGACCTGTGACGTTGCGCCCGGTATCTGTGCAGCTTCCTACCCCACGGTTTGCGTTATGGACATTCCGAATATGATGGACAGGCAGCTCGCAATCACAAGCCAGCGTCGCATTTAGCTCTCCCCATCACGTTCGCGGTAGCATTAGAAAGCGCGACCACTGCAAAACTTCGCCTTGAAATACGCAATCGCCTTGTCAAGCTTAGGGCGGTCACTCGTGTAAATCTGGTATATTTGCGTATAAATATCCTTATCCGGAACTCCGTTCTTCACCTCTCGAAATACATTATCAACATTAACAGCTGTTATTTTTCCACCCTGGGTATAGCTTAAATCATCCCATTTAAAATCCGTTAAATCAATCACATAATCCGTTGTATAATTTTTTCCAGCATCCTCTCCCGCTTCATGAACAAGGTATTTGCATGGGGCGTTCATTTTTATCACGACCTTCGACGGCTTTGCATCCGGACGCGTTATATTCATTTGAAGAATCTCGGAACCATTTACACCCCTGTCTTTCTGGCTGAAATCGCCTTTAACCTGCCCAGGTTGATTAAAGACAGAAGGGTCTAACCCCATAAATACGAATGCGAACGTTTCTGAAGCGCTCTGCGCCAGAGCTGGAAGCGGCGATATGATCAATGCACACGCGATGAAAAACAATCTCATTGCATCCCCCTGAAAGCCATCGTGCCTGCATACCCGCCGACGTATGGTCAAGACTACGCTCGATTTATGACAGCGCTTAAGTTCTGCCCTCCATCTTCCTTCTGCCCATCAAAAACCAGGCACCGACCAAGGTGGCGTCCACCTCGTCATGGCTGACCTCCGGCGCTCGCCGCCACGCCTGTACCACTCGGCGATCCCAGCCTTCACGTCTTCCCGCTTCCGCCCGGCGATGCCCATGGCTTTGCGCAGAGTCTGGGCTTGAACCTAGAAATACCGCACCTGCCGGTCATGGCAGCAGATCCGCAAGGCAGAGATCAGCTGATGGTGGGAGGCCGTGGCGTCGTAAGAGGCCGCGAATGGCATCTCGAAGACCACTGCATCGATTTGCCCCCATTGGGAGATGAGGAAGTCGATAAAGTCACGAAAAGCGATTGGGCGGACGTGTGGCTCGTCTTTGAAGCGCCTTTGTTAGGTAGAGCAGCTTCCCTGCATAGTTCAGGATGGCAACGCCGTATGCATGCCGAGAACAGGCGCCATGACTGACTGAGGCCGAATCGCCTCCAGGAGTTTGCCGGGAGTTTTGCGCTTGTTCTTATTCTTCTCCGCTATCGCCTCCTCAAGAGTCTATGGCGAATCAATACCGAGGCGCAGGGCCGCTTCCATAATGCGCTCGGTAATCTGACAACGACTCAAGCGTTGCCGAAGAATGCGGCTTTTAGGCCGCCGGCGGGCAAAGCGCCTGTGCTCCGCATATAGGCCAGGGCGGGCGGCGCGTAAACCGGGCCGCCGCAGTCTCGCGCCTCAATGCTCACGCCTCCAGGTGGCGCAGCACGCTCAGGCGCAGGCTGGCCAGGTCGCGGGCGAACAGCCGAATCCCCTCGGCGAGCTTTTCCGTCGCCATGGCGTCCTCGTTCATAATCCAGCGGAACAGGGTCTCGGTCATGGGGCGGGTGACATCGAACTGCGTTGCCTCTTCGCCAACGAGACCCAGGGCAACGAGGTCGTCGGACCGCACCAGGTCCGTCTCCGGCACGGTGTCAGGCGACAGCACGCGGGTGAGCGCGGCTTCATCACGGGCCAACTCATCCAGCAGCGTGGGCGCGATGGTGAGACGGTCGCAGCCTGCCAGGGCCTCGATCTCGCCGGTGTTGCGGAACGAGGCCGCCATGACCACCGTCGCCACCCCGCGATGCTTGTAATAGGCGTAGATGTCCCGCACCGAGCGCACGCCGGGATCCTCCGCCGCCGTGAAGTCCCGGCCGCTGGCCTTCTTGTGCCAGTCCAGGATGCGCCCGACGAACGGCGAGATGAGGAACGCCTTGGCATCCGCGCAGGCGACCGCCTGTGCCCGGTTGAACAGCAGCGTCATGTTGCAGTCGATGCCCTCCGCCTGGAGGATTTCCGCCGCGCGGATGCCCTCCCAGGTGGAGGCGAGCTTGATGAGAATGCGATCGCGGGGCACGCCACGCGCGGCATAGGCCGCGGTGATCTCCCGCGCCTTGGCGACCGAGGCGGCCGTGTCAAACGACAGGGCGGCATCCACCTCCGTGGACACGCGCCCGGGTACGAGGCGGGATAACTCGAAGCCGACCGAAATAGCGAGCCGGTCCGCGACTGCGGCTGCGACCTTGAACCGGTCGCCGGACTGGCTGCGGCCCCAGGCCACCGCCTCCGCCATGGCGGGCGCAAAGGCGGGGGTGTCGAGCGCTTTCAGGACAAGGGTTGGATTGGTGGTGCAATCCACCGGCTTGAACCGCGCCACGGCGTCCATGTCGCCCGTATCGGCGACCACAACCGTCATCGACCGCAACTGTTCGAGTTTCGACGTCACAGGATCGCTTCCTCTGCTTCGAGACGCGCGCGCCTCGCGCGGCGCTTCGCGGAAGGAGGCATAGCAGATGGGCGGGACGAAAGCGCGGCAGCCGCGCAGCGGAACGATGCCGCAGACACGCGAAAAAGCCGATCCGGATAGAGCGGACGGCGCTTTGGCTTTGGGAAAGGTGCGGGGACGGAGCGGCTAAATGGGCCGAATGTCGGGAGAGCCACGCCGTGCATGGGCGGCGAGCCGCAAGGGGCTGGCGCCTCGATTCTGCCGGCCGGAGCGGGCACGGGCCAAAGTGGCCCGGCCTCGCCGAAACCCAGGGGCGCCCGCGGCCGAAACCGGCCGGGCGCCGCACGGGGGATGCGTCAGTCGTTGACCGCTTCCTTCAGGCCCTTGCCGGGCGTGAACTTGGGAGCCTTGGACGCGCTGATCTTCACCGGCTTGCCGGTGCGCGGGTTGCGGCCTTCACGAGCGGCGCGGGTCACCACCGAGAAAGAACCGAAGCCGATGAGCTTCACTTCCTCGCCCTTCTTCAGGGCCTGGGTGATGATTTCGAACGTCGCGTCCACCGCGGCCTGCGCAGCCGCCTTGGTGAGCTTCGCCTCGTCGGCCACCGCGGCGATCAGTTCGTTCTTGGTGGTCATGTGACCGTTCCTTCCTTCGTTGTCTGAGAATCGAGAAGGGCGATGCCATCTGCGATCGCCGGGAAAATTTACGGAAAATGCGGCTTTTGCAAGCGCGATCCGCCACAAACCCGCATAAATACACGATTTCCAGCCTCGGACGGCGCAAAAAGAAAGGGCGGCGCGAAGATCGCGCCGCCCTTTTTGGCGTTAAGTTATTGAAATATCAGTGGGCGACCACGCCAGAGGCGTCCTCGTCCG
The DNA here is from genome assembly GCA_040755535.1 of Pseudomonadota bacterium. Classification (GTDB taxonomy): domain Bacteria; phylum Pseudomonadota; class Alphaproteobacteria; order Rhizobiales; family Xanthobacteraceae; genus Aquabacter. Next base: position 91,236 of record JBFMAV010000005.1, read on the forward strand.
GCACTACCGCTTCCACCGGCCGTTCCACCCATTCGATGGGCTCGGGGCGGCGGACCAGGGCGTGGGCGAGCACTTCATCCATGCGCGACACCGGGATGATCTCCAGCGCGTTCTTCACGTTGGAGGGAATCTCGGCGAGATCCTTCGCGTTTTCCTCGGGAATCAGCACCTTCTTGATGCCGCCGCGCAGCGCCGCGAGGAGCTTCTCCTTGAGCCCGCCAATAGGCAGAACCCGACCGCGCAGGGTGATCTCGCCGGTCATCGCCACGTCGCGCCGCACCGGAATGCCGGTGAGAACGGAGACGATGGTGGTGGCCATGGCCGTGCCCGCCGACGGCCCGTCCTTCGGGGTCGCCCCTTCGGGAACATGGACGTGGATGTCGCGACGTTCGAACAGCGGCGGCTCGATGCCGAAGTCCACGGCCCGCGAGCGGACATAGGACGCGGCGGCCGAGATGCTCTCCTTCATCACGTCGCGCAGATTGCCCGTCACCGTCATCTTGCCCTTGCCGGGCATCATGACGCCTTCGATGGTCAGCAGCTCGCCGCCCACCTCGGTCCATGCAAGGCCCGTGACGACCCCCACCTGGTCTTCCGCGTCGATCTCGCCGTAGCGGAAGCGAGGGGCGCCCAGGAAGCCCTCAAGGGTCTTCTCGGTCACCTTCACGGCCTTCTTCTTGGAGATGACGAGTTCCTTCACCGCCTTGCGGGCAAGGTTGGAAATCTCGCGCTCCAGATTGCGCACGCCCGCCTCGCGGGTGTAGCGGCGCACCAGGGTCAGCAGCGCGGCGTCGTCGATGGTCCATTCCTTGGGCTGGAGCCCGTGCTTCTGCACCGCATTGGGAATGAGGTGCTTGCGCGCGATCTCCACCTTCTCGTCCTCGGTGTATCCGGCGATGCGGATCACTTCCATGCGGTCGAGAAGCGCCGGCGGAATGTTCAAGGTGTTCGCCGTAGTCACGAACATCACGTTCGAGAGGTCGTAATCGACCTCCAGGTAGTGGTCGTTGAAGGTGCCGTTCTGCTCGGGGTCGAGAACCTCAAGCAGGGCCGCCGAGGGGTCGCCGCGGAAATCGGCGCCCATCTTGTCGATCTCGTCCAGCAGAAACAGCGGGTTGGCCTTCTTGGCCTTGCGCATGGACTGGATGATCTTGCCGGGCATGGAGCCGATATAGGTCCGACGGTGACCGCGGATCTCCGCCTCGTCCCGCACGCCACCGAGGGCAACGCGCACGAACTCGCGGCCCGTCGCCTTGGCGATGGACTTGCCGAGTGAGGTCTTGCCGACGCCGGGCGGGCCGACGAGGCAGAGGATCGGTCCCGTGAGCTTGTTGGCGCGGCTCTGCACCGCCAGATACTCAACGATACGCTCCTTGACCTTGTCGAGGCCGTAATGGTCGCTGTCCAGGATCGACTGGGCGAAGGTGAGATCCTTCTTGACCTTGCTCTTCACGCCCCACGGGATCGAAAGCAGCCAGTCCAGATAATTGCGCACCACGGTGGCTTCGGCCGACATGGGCGACATTTGGCGCAGCTTCTTCAGCTCATGGGTCGCCTTTTCACGGGCTTCCTTGGTGAGCTTGGTGCGCTTGATGCGGTCTTCCAGTTCCTGAAGGTCGTCCCGGCCCTCTTCGTCGCCGAGCTCCTTCTGGATCGCCTTCATCTGCTCGTTGAGATAATACTCGCGCTGGGTCTTCTCCATCTGGCGCTTCACCCGCGTGCGGATGCGCTTCTCCACTTGGAGGACGGAGATTTCGCTCTCCATCAACCCGAGCACCTTCTCAAGCCGGTCGGCGACCTTGATGGTCTCCAGCACGCCCTGCTTGTCCGGAATCTTCACGGCGAGATGGGACGCGATGGTGTCGGCGAGCTTGGAGTGATCGTCGATCTGGCCGACGACGCTCACCACTTCCGGCGACACCTTCTTGTTGAGCTTCACATAATTTTCGAACTCATTGACCACCGAGCGGCCAAGCGCCTCCGCCTCGACGCGGTCACCGACCTCGTCGTCAAGCGTGATGGCCTCGGCCTCGTAGAGGTCGGCGCGCTCGGTGTACTGGACCACCTGGGCGCGCGTGACACCCTCCACCAGCACCTTCACAGTGCCGTCGGGCAGCTTGAGCAGTTGGAGAACGGTCGCGAGCGTACCCACGCGATAAATGGCGTCGGGCGCCGGATCGTCGTCGGAGGCATTCTCCTGCGTGGCGAGCAGAATGTAGGTGTCGCCGCGCATGACCTCTTCAAGGGCGCGGATCGACTTCTCGCGGCCCACGAACAGGGGAACGATCATGTGCGGGAACACGACGATGTCCCGCAAAGGCAGCACCGGGAACGTCTGGGCGACGCCCGGGACAAGCGGAGGGCGCGGCTTCTGGCTTGTCATGACCCAATCCTTTCTAGAGGCGTCGGCGCAGGCGAACGCATGTCCGTCTGCACCGCGCAGCCGGGACCGGTACGGAGTATCAATGCAGGAACGGCGGCAAAGCCGCAGGAGGCACGAGGTCCGAGCCCGGAGACCGGATTCTTCAAATCATATGTGGAAAGCCTGAAGCTGGCTTTCAAGATCCGCCGGCGCGGCGGCAGGCGGACCAGACCCCTCTGACCCGCTCCCTGAGCGGACACCGAAGAAACGCGCGCGCCCACCGCCCCGGCAAAGCCGAGGCGGGAGCGCGGGCGCGGGGCGTCACGCACTGGCGCCGGCATCGCCGACGCGGTCGGCGTAGATATAGAGCGGGCGGGCATTCTGCTCGACCACTTCCTTGCTGATCACCACTTCCTCGACGCCTTCCAGACCGGGAAGGTCGAACATGGTGTCGAGCAGGATGCCTTCCATGATGGAGCGCAGGCCGCGTGCGCCGGTCTTGCGCTCGATGGCCTTGCGGGCGATGGCGCCGAGCGCCTCCTCGTGGATGGTGAGATCCACATTCTCCATCTCGAACAGACGCTGATACTGCTTGACCAGCGCGTTCTTCGGCTCGGCCAGGATCTTCTTCAGCGCGGCCTCGTCCAGATCCTCCAGCGTCGCCAGAACCGGCAGACGGCCGATGAATTCGGGGATCAGGCCATACTTCAGCAGATCCTCGGGCTCAACCTCGCGGAACACCTCGCCAGGGCGCCGGTCTTCCGGCGGAGCCACCTTGGCCGAGAAGCCGATGGAGGTGCCGCCCTTGGAGCGCGAACCGATGATCTTATCGAGGCCCGCAAAGGCGCCGCCGCAGATGAAGAGAATGTTGGTGGTGTCCACCTGCAGGAACTCCTGCTGGGGATGCTTCCGGCCACCCTGGGGCGGAACGGACGCCACCGTGCCTTCCATGATCTTCAGCAGCGCCTGCTGCACGCCCTCGCCCGACACGTCGCGGGTGATGGACGGATTGTCGGACTTGCGACTGATCTTGTCGATTTCGTCGATGTAGACGATCCCGCGCTGCGCCCGCTCGACATTATAGTCGGCCGCCTGGAGCAGCTTCAGGATGATATTCTCCACATCCTCGCCCACATAGCCCGCCTCGGTGAGGGTCGTGGCATCGGCCATGGTGAAGGGCACGTCCAGGATGCGCGCGAGGGTCTGCGCCAGCAACGTCTTGCCCGACCCGGTAGGGCCGATCAGCATGATGTTGGACTTGGCCAGCTCGACGTCCCCATGCTTGGTGGCATGGTTCAGGCGCTTGTAATGGTTGTGCACCGCTACGGAGAGGACCTTCTTCGCGTGGTCCTGGCCGATGACATAGTCATCGAGAACCTTGCGAATCTCCTTGGGGGTGGGGATGCCCTCCCGCGACTTCACCAGCGAGGATTTGGATTCCTCGCGGATGATGTCCATGCACAGTTCGACGCACTCGTCGCAAATAAAGACCGTAGGTCCTGCGATGAGCTTGCGGACCTCGTGCTGGCTCTTGCCGCAGAACGAGCAGTAAAGCGTGTTCTTGCTATCGCTGCCGCCGGTCTTGCTCATCTTCATCGTCCTCCGGCTCCCGACCTGGCCGCTATGACCGGGCCAAGAAGCCTAATGCGGATACCGGAACGAAACCACCGTTCGGGGCATCCGGTTCGACCTTACGGCCAAACATCAGCCAATCACCCTCCAGCAATCCGATCAAGGCATATGCACATCTTATGCCCATTCAGCTTACCCGAGGCTCGCTTGCCGGCTTCCGCCCTGCGCCGCCCACAGAAACACCGCATGTCTCACCCGCAGATACGCGGGGGAAGGCTGCGCGGATCGAAACGAACGCGCAGCCTCGCTCTTGAGGCGGGTTAGGGGACGGGACGAAAGGCACTAGCCGGCTCATAGGCCCATGCAAGCGCGATCTCGCACTGCACGCAAGGGCCTGCCGCATATCCTACCGTGCAAAAACTGGCGTCAGGCCTTCGCGGCATCCTCGGTGGGACGCTTGTCGATCACTGAGTCGATCAGCCCGAACTCCTGCGCCGCGCCTGCGGTCATGAAATTGTCGCGCTCCAGGGCGTCCTCGATCCTCTCGATCGGTTGGCCCGTGTGCTTCACGTAAATTTCATTCAGCCGCTTCTTCAGGCTCAGAATTTCCTGGGCATGAAGCATGATGTCCGTGACCTGGCCCTGGAAGCCGCCGGACGGCTGGTGGACCATGATTCGAGCGTTGGGCAGCGCGAAGCGCAGGCCCTTTTCGCCAGCCGTCAGCAGCAGCGAACCCATGGAGGCCGCCTGACCGATGCACAGGGTCGAGACCGGCGGACGAATGAACTGCATCGTGTCATAGATGGCGAGACCCGATGTCACCACGCCGCCCGGCGAGTTGATGTACATGGAAATCTCTTTCTTGGGGTTTTCCGCCTCAAGGAAGAGAAGCTGGGCGACGGCCAGCGTGGACATACCGTCCTCGACCGGCCCGGTCAGGAAAATGATGCGCTCCTTCAGGAGGCGCGAATAGATGTCATACGCGCGCTCGCCCCGGTTGGTCTGCTCGACCACCATGGGGACAAGGTAATTCATGTAGGTATCAATCGGGTCGCGCATCTCGTGTCCTCGGCGCGTGGACATGCCTTCGCATGCCACGCGCACTTATCGCAGTGAAGATGACGGACGGCCCGGGAATCAGGCCGCCTTCTCCTCATCCTCCTTGTAGAGCTCTTCGCGCGTCACCGACTGGTCGGTCACGTTCGCCAGCTCCAGGAGGAAGTCGACGACCTTCTCTTCGAAGATCGGAGCCCGAAGGGACGCCATCGCCTCGGGGGTGCGGCGATAATAGTCCCACACTTGCTGTTCTTGGCCAGGGAATTGACGCGCCCGCTCCACCACCGCGCGCGTCACTTCGTCGTCGGTGACCTGTATATTGTTGCGCTCGCCGATCTCCGCAAGGACCAGACCGAGGCGCACGCGGCGCTCGGCGATCTTCTGGTAATCGGCGCGGGCTGCGTCCTCGGACGTGCCTTCGTCGTCGAAGGTCCGGTTCTGGGCGGCGAGGTCCTGCTGGACCTGCTGCCACACGCCGTCGAATTCCTGAGAGACCAGGGTCGGCGGCACGTCGAACTTGTGCATCTCGTCGAGCGCGTCGAGCAGGGCGCGCTTCACCTTCTGGCGGGCGACGCCGGTATGCTCCTGGGAGATGCGGGCGCGCACCTGCTCCTTGAGCTTCTCCAGGCTTTCCTGTCCCAGCGACTTGGCGAACTCGTCGTCGAGGGTGAAGGAGCCGGGCGCTTCCACCAGGCTCGCGCTCACCTCGAAGGTGGCGTCCTTGCCGGCCAGTTGACGGGCGGCATACGCCTCGGGGAAGGTCACGGTGAGGGTGCGCTTCTCGCCGGCGGAGATGCCGACCAGCTGCTCCTCGAAGCCGGGAATGAAGCTGTTGGAGCCAAGCACCACCTGGATGCCCTCACCCTTGCCGCCCTCGAACGCTTCGCCATCCATGAAGCCTTCGAAATCCACGGTGACGCGGTCGCCATTGGCGGCGGCGCCGTCCTTGGTCTCGTAGGGGCGGTTGGCGTCGGCGAGGCGGTTCAGCGTCTCGTCCACTTCCGCATCCGTGACCTCAAGGACCGGGCGGGTTATGGAAATGTCCTTGAAGTTGCCGAGATCGATCTTCGGCAGCACTTCCATTTCGATCGTATAGGTGAGGTCGGCACCGCCCTCGATCACGCCGCGCACTTCCGCCTCATCCTGCGGCAGCTCGACGCGCGGCTGGAGGGCGAGGCGCAGGCCGCGCTCCTGGACGATCTTGCCATTGGCCTCGGTCACGGCCTGCTCGATCACTTCGGCCATGACCGACTTGCCGTACATGCGCTTCAGGTGCGCCACCGGGACCTTGCCGGGGCGGAAACCCTTGAGCTGGACGCGGTCCTTCAGCTCATCCAGGCGGGTCTTGGCCTTCGCATCAAGGTCGGCGGCCGGGAGAACCACGCGATACGCGCGCTTGAGGCCCTCGGCCTGGGTTTCAGTCACCTGCATCGTCTTGCCTTCGTTCCATCTCCGCCCGGGGGGCGACTGCTGTCCAAAGAAGAGACACGCCTCGGTCGAATGACGCGGGCGCCGCCTCGAATCGGGCTGCCTGGTGCGGGCGGAGGGTTTCGAACCCCCACGACTTTCGTCACGGGAACCTAAATCCCGCGCGTCTACCAGTTCCGCCACGCCCGCGCCGTCCGGCTCCAGGCACGGCTCTCCGGGTGCGCGTTTCACTTGAATCGGCACCAATCGGGTTGGCGCTTATATCACGCTCCAAACGGCACGCAGCAAGAAAAAGCAGGCCTAGGCCCGCGCCGCGCGTACACCGGGCCCAACAGGTAGCGCCAGCACCTCGGCCGGCGGTAAGCACATGATGGAAATCCGTCTTGCCCTTTGCGCGCAGGCGAGAGAAGGTCGCCTCGCTCCAGTCAAATTCCCAGGAGAGCACCCTTGCGTGTCCGTGGCCCCTCCCGTCGCGCGGTCCTGACCGGCACCGCTGCCCTCGCGCTCGGCAGCCTGATGCCGCGCCTTGCTGCCGCCCAAGCGACGCCGCAGGCCCCCGCCTCTCCCTTGACCCGCCTTAAAGTGACGTCCGTGGAGCGGATCGAGCTGGGCGGGCAGAAGCCGCTCGCCTTGTTCCAGAACACCCTGCCCGGTCCGGTGCTGCGGGTGAAGCGCGGCGACAAGCTGGCGGTCGCGGTGGAGAACACCATCGAGACACCGCTCTCGATCAATTGGCAGGGCGTGCGCCTTCCCAACGCCCTGGACGGCGTTCCGGGCCTGACCGGGAGCGCCATCGCGAAGGACGCCTCCGCGGACATTGCTTTCGCGCCGCCGGATGCCGGCACCTTTCTCTATCGGGCCTTCCAGCCCGAACTCGCCCATCGCGCGCTCGCGGGCGCCCTCATCGTGGAAGAACCGGGCGCGTCGCCCTTCGACGCCGAGCAGGTGATGCTCATCCAGTCCTGGTCGCCGGACCCGACCATGACGGTGCCTCTCCTCACGGTGAATGGGGCGGTGTCGCCCACCATTGAAGGGCCGGCCGGCGGACGCATCCGCCTGCGGCTGATCAATGCCAGCACCCAGTTCCTGCGCCTGCAGGTGATGGGCACCGTCTATGCCCTGGCGGTGGACGGCCAGCCGGTCCAGCCCTTCCTGGTGAAGGACGGACGCACCCAACTGACCCCAGGCGGGCGCCTCGACCTCGCGCTTGACGTGGGCACCGCCAATCCCATTCCGCTGAATATCGAGGCGAACCCCATCCCGGTTCAGCTCGCCATCGTAGTGCCCGTGGGCCCGGGCAGTTCGGCGACGGCGACCGCGCTGCCCCCTCCCGATGCGCTGCCCTCCAACGGCCTGCCCGACAAGATCCCGCTTGAGAAAGCGGCTCGCTTCGAGGTGCCGATCACCGGCCCCGTGGCCCTGTCCGGCTTTGCCAGCGTGGGCAGCGTCCCGCGCGGCACGCCCCTCGTCCTCGCGCTCGACAACAAGACCGACGCGCCGGTCGCGGTGCAGTTGCACGGCGTTCCGGGCCGGCTTCTCGATGGCCTGGACGATGGCTGGAAGCCGTGGTGGCACGATGCGGTCCCGGTGGCGCCGAAGACCACAGCGCGGGTCGCGCTGCTTCCCGATTCGCCCGGCAAATGGGCCATCGTGGGCCTGCGCGGCGGCGATGGCGCCGTGGTGGCGGCGCGCTCCTACGACGTCACCTGATGGCACTCACCTGATCCCGCCCCGCCGGGTCTGCGCCGCCTGTTCGAGAGTCGCGAAGAGGCGGGCATAGACCGGGCGGAGCGCGTCGGGCAGATCATCCGCGATCAGCCCCGGCCCCGCCTCGCGCGCGGCCTCGCCATGGAGCCAGACCGCTGCGCTCGCCGCCTCGAAGGGCGCCATGCCCTGCGCCAGAAGGCCGCCCGCAATGCCGGCGAGCACATCCCCTGCCCCAGCGGTCGCAAGATAGGGCGGTGCATTCTCGGCGATGGTCGCCCGCCCATCGGGCGCCGCGACCACCGTGTCCGGCCCTTTCAGAAGCACCACGCATCCCATGAGACGCGCGGCATCCCGCGTGCGCTCCAGTTTCGACGCCGCGCCCATGATCTGCGCCACGCCGCCGAACAGGCGCGCGAACTCCCCGTCATGGGGCGTCAGGATGGCGCCGCGCGCGCGCGAAAGAACTGCCGCCAATGCTTCGGGAGCGCCCGAATAGGCGGTCAGGGCGTCCGCATCCACCACGACATAGCGCTCGGGACCCGCCGCAGCTTCGAGCAGCGCGCGCGCGGTCTCGGGACGCTCCAGGCCGGGGCCGACAATCACGGAGCGGAAACGCGGATCGGCGAGCAGGTCCGCGAGATCGTCCGGCGTCTCCATCGGCCGCGCCATAAGGGCGGAATAGGAGGCGGCATGGACCAGCCGCGCCGCCTCGGAACAGGCGACCGTCACGAGGCCCGCGCCCGCGCGCAAGGCACCACGCGCGGCAAGCCGCGCGGCGCCGGCGGTCCAGGCGCCGCCGCTGACCACCACCGCATGGCCCCGGCCATATTTGTGTCCGCCCGCGGCCGGCAGGGGAAAATCCGCGCTCCAGGCTGCGGGATCATTGACGGCGGCTTTCGGGGCGATGGCGTCGAGCACGCTTTCGGGAATGCCGATGTCAGCCACGCGGACACGCCCGCACAGGCTTCGGCCCGGCATCAGCAGATGCCCCAGCTTCTTACGAAAGAAGGTCACCGTCTCCACCGCAGGCGCCGCCGCGCCGCGCACCGCTCCGGTGCGCCCATCTAGCCCGGAGGGCAAGTCCACGGCGATCACGGGACGGCCGCTGTGCGACAGCCGCTCCACCAGGCGACGCGCATCCCCGTCGAGGTCGCGCGTGAGGCCGGCGCCATACAGGGCGTCGATCACCAGGTCACAGGTGGCGAAATCCACCTCCTGCGCCCGCTCGACAGGACCGCGCCAGCGCCCCGCCGCCAGCGCCGCGTCCCCCCTCAAGGCCGACATGTCGCCCAGCAGGGCGAGTCGCACGGTGAACCCGCGCTGCGCGAGAATGCGTGCCGCGACAAATCCGTCGCCGCCATTATTGCCCGGCCCGCAGAGCAGCAGGATGCGGGTCGGATAGGGCCAGCGCGCGGCGGCATCCGCCACCGCCGTTCCGGCCCGTTCCATGAGGGTGAAACCGGGCGTGCCGCCGGCAATGGCCAAGGCATCGGCTTTCGTCATTTCCGCCGGATCCAGCAGCAGTGTCATCCCGCCCTCCCGCTCGCTGCCTAATTCTGATCCAGAACTGAGCCGTGTGCCGCGATTTCGTAGCCTATTTCATAGGCATACAGCCTATTTAGACGGCATAACAAAAAACCTCGTGCGGACTGCGTCCAACGTTTGCGCTGCTGGCACGCATCCTGCTTAATGTCAGCGCGGTAAGGGGCGCCGGAGGGTCGTCCCTGCGCCGGGGAGACGGAGCGCATGAAGAAGATCGAGGCCATCATCAAACCCTTCAAGCTCGATGAAGTGAAAGAGGCGCTGCAGGATGTCGGCCTGCAAGGCATCACCGTCACCGAAGCCAAGGGTTTTGGACGGCAGAAGGGCCACACGGAACTGTATCGCGGCGCCGAATATGTGGTGGACTTTCTTCCCAAGGTGAAGATCGAGGTGGTGCTGGGAGACGACATGGTCGAAAAGGCCGTGGATGCGATCCGCCGCGCCGCCCAGACCGGGCGCATCGGCGACGGCAAGATCTTCGTCTCCAGCATTGAGGAAGCCATCCGTATCCGCACGGGTGAGTCGGGTCTCGACGCCATCTGACGCTTCCTCTACCAACCAACCTGTCTCTGCAAGAAAGGCAGTTGCAAATGACAACGGTCAAGGACGTCCTGGATTCCATCAAGGCGGACGACGTGAAGTACGTCGATCTGCGGTTCACCGATCCGCGCGGCAAGTGGCAGCACGTCACGTTCGACGTCTCCATGGTGGACGAGGACCTGTTCAGCGAAGGCACCGCGTTCGATGGGTCCTCCATCGCGGGCTGGAAGGCCATCAACGAATCCGACATGCAGCTGATGCCCGACCCGGCGACCGCCTGCATCGACCCCTTCTTCTCCGAAACCACCATGTCCATCGTGTGCGACGTGGTGGAGCCCACCACGGGCGAGCCCTATTCCCGCGATCCGCGCGGCATCGCCAAGAAGGCCCAGGCCTATCTCGCCTCCACCGGCGTCGGCGACACGGTGTTCTTCGGCCCCGAGGCCGAGTTCTTCATCTTCGACGACGTGCGCTTCCGCGCCGACCCCTACAATACGGGCTTCAAGCTGGATTCCAGCGAGCTGCCCACCAATAGCGACACCGAATACGAGGGCGGCAATCTCGGCCACCGCGTGCGCACCAAGGGCGGATACTTCCCCGTTCCCCCAATCGACAGCGCGCAAGACATGCGCTCCGAAATGCTCGGCGCCATGGCCAAGATGGGCGCGCGGGTGGAAAAGCACCACCACGAAGTCGCCTCCGCCCAGCACGAGCTCGGCCTGAAGTTCGGCCCGCTCGTCACCATGGCCGACCATCTGCAGATCTATAAGTACTGTATCCACCAGGTGGCGAACATCTACGGCAAGACGGCGACCTTCATGCCGAAGCCGGTGTTCGGCGACAACGGCTCGGGCATGCATGTGCACCAGTCCATCTGGAAGGACGGCAAGCCCCTGTTCGCGGGCGACAAATACGCCGACCTCAGCCAGGAATGCCTGTGGTATATCGGCGGCGTCATCAAGCACGCCAAGTCGCTGAACGCTTTCACCAACCCGCTGACCAATTCCTACAAGCGGCTGGTCCCCGGCTATGAGGCGCCCGTGCTGCTCGCCTATTCGGCGCGCAACCGCTCGGCCTCCTGCCGCATCCCCTACACCAACAGCCCGAAGGCCAAGCGCGTCGAGGTTCGCTTCCCCGATCCCGGCGCGAACCCCTATCTGGCCTTCGCCGCTTTGTTCATGGCCGGCATGGACGGCATCATGAACCGGATCGACCCCGGCCAGGCGATGGACAAGGATCTCTACGATCTGCCCCCCGCCGAGCTGAAGCAGATCCCGACCGTCTGCGGTTCGCTGCGCGAGGCGCTGAAGTCGCTCGAAGAAGACAACGCCTATCTCACCAAGGGCGGCGTGTTCGCCGAGGACTTCATCGAGTCCTATATCGATCTGAAGATGACCGAGGTGATGCGGTTCGAAATGACCCCGCACCCGGTCGAGTTCGAGATGTACTACTCGGTCTGATTGGGAACAGGGGCAGCCCGCCGGCCGCCCCGACCGAACCTCCCAACTGGGGCGCTCCATCGGGGCGCC